>NZ_LMUW01000207.1:93820-123201 GCF_009765735.1 Xenophilus sp. L33 | reverse complement strand
TAGCAACGAACGTCAGCTACCGGGCGCGGCCGCGAACTGGTTCTCACGGCCACGAACGGCCGTTCACTTCGCGCAGACCGAGGACCACTTTGCAGCCCAGTAGCCGCCATTCTCATTGACCTCCCGATCCTGTTGATTTGTTGCCGAAAGCGGCGGAAGATCCGCCACGACTCGGATCCATATTGCTTAGAGCCTAAGGCCGTCGGGCCCGCAAACAGCGGGTGGAGGAGCAACACCATGAATGATGCAGCACGCATTTCCCGCCTTTCAAGGTTGGGGCTGGCGAATGTGCTCGCGGTTGCAGGTGCGATCTGCCTAGGGCTGAGTGGCTGCCAGTCGGCGATGGCGCCGAAACCAGTTGCGCCTGCGTGGACCATTCCTTCCGGAGTGGCAACGCAGACTGTGAACGGCTATCCCATGGCTTACAGCTCCAGAGGATCAGGGCCGACTATCGTGTTCCTCCACGGCGTTCTATTGGACTACCGTTACTGGCAGCAACCGTTGGAAACCTGGACGGGCGATTACCGAGTCGTCGCCATCAGCATGCGGCACTTTTACCCAGAGCATTGGGACGGCAAAGGGGATGATTTCACCATCAGCCAACACACAAAGGATCTCGCCGCTTTCATCGAATCGATAGGCGGACCTGTCTACCTCGTCGGCTGGTCATACGGTGGCGCTGCCGCCTACGAGGTTGCTCGGACGCGCCCCGATCTCGTCAAGAAGTTGGTACTGGTAGAGGGAGGGCCCGATTTGCGGCCCAAGCCGGCAGATTTCGTGCCCAAGGCAGACCCGACCGGAAGAGCTGCAAAGGTCGAGAAGTTCTTTGACACAGGCGATGTGGATGGTGGTCTCGCATACGGGGTAGACGAAATCAACGGAAGACCAGGGTTCTGGGCTAGCGTCCCCGAGGAGTCTCGCCAGATAATGCGCGAAAACGCCTGGACGATAGTCGGTATCGGTCGTGGTGAGCCTTATACGGGTACGTGCGCACAGTTTGGCGCCTTGAAGATGCCGGTGCTCCTGGTCAAAGGAGAGATCACGGCGCCGTCGTTGCGGGACATTGTTCTCGCGCAAGCGAAATGCCTGCCGCAGGCGACTGTCGTCACTATTCCAAAAGCGGGGCACGCGAGCGCGCGCATGAATCCGCCCGCATTTAAAGAAGCCGTGTATTCATTCCTGCAGCATTAACCTATCTGGCGAAGTCTCGCTAGGGCCCCAGACCTTCGCTTTCAGGCGATTCGCTTTCCGGAATGCTCGAAGTCCGCATTGAGCGCGAAGCCGCCGCCGCCCTTTGCGGCTCGTAGGGCAGCAGCGGGCCCTGAACACCATTTCGCGACGTGCGAATGCAGCCATTCAAAAGGCGCCGTGGCCCTGGTCGTTGGCAGCATTGGACGGCGAAGGTCAAGTTGCAAAGTAGACCGGCCGGTCGCGTTCAAACGCGCGAATGTCAGGTATCCGCGGCCTCCGCCGTTCGCCGACAGCAGTCGACTGGCAGCAACCAGTCTCTGAAGCGGGACTTCAGGTCGCGCGCGGCTACCGCCGTGGTCGGCCATCAGCGGAAGTTCGATTAGAAGCATCGAACTTCTGGTCAAGACCGGGTTGCAGCACTTCGATTTCCTTGGTCGAACGACAGCGTCTTCCGAGAACGGACCTTGCCGATTTTCCAGACGAGCGGCAGGTGTGCTCCGATACCTGACCTACGCAGAACGCGATTTGGAGACAAAGCCTAATTTACGCATGAACGGGCAGCTTTCGAATGTGCAAACGGTGGTGCCACGCCGTAGTCTGAGAAAACCTCTGAAAGCTAAACCGCCCGGCCAGCGAGAGCGCTCGCTCATCGTTTCCCCGAAAGCGACGAAGAAGATTTTGATTGCGATTGTTGATGCTCAAACTCGCTCAAACAGAAAGTCCACCATCCGAGCCATCCTCAATGAGCATTCAGTGACTCACAATCCGTGAACGCCGCAGAGCACATTGGAGTACATGCCGCCATCGACTGGTACATTAGTTCCTCTAATCCAGGCAGCCTCATCCGAAAGCAGGAACGCGACGACCGGCGCAATGTCTGCAGGCCTCCCAGGGCGATCCATCGTCTTCATGTCCTCCTCGGCGCGCGCTCCGAGCGTCTCGATGAAGTCCTTGAGGATTGGCGTATCCACCGGGCCGGGGCTCACCGAATTCATACGAATGCCTCGCGCTCGCCAAGTCCACCGGTTCTGCATCGTCCAGACAATAAGCGCTTCCTTCGAGAAGAAGTAGCTTCGCGCGCCCACGATCCCGTGCTCGCCGCAGAACTCCTCCACGTCGTCGAAATCAAGGTCGGCACTTGCCACCACAGCATCCTTGGCATCGGCCCAGCCCAAGCCGGCAAGTGAAGCGAGGTTGACGATGGCCGCGCCGTCGGCGAGTTTGGGTATCAGGCTGTGGGTCAAATGCTTAAGGCCGACAAGATTCACCTTCACAACTGCATTCGCAGGCCGGGTCGGTGGCAACCCTGCAATGTTGGCGAGGCCATGGATGCCGGACGGAAGGGCCGCCACCAACGCGTCGATCGACCCTCGGTCCGAAAGATCAGCTTGCATGAAGCGCCCGACTGCTCGAGGCGGCTCGTTGATGTCTACTGAAATCACCTCGGCACCCTGAGCGGCGGCCAAAGACGCAGTCGCTGCGCCGATGCCGGACGAAGCACCTGTCACGATCACGATTTTGTTCTTGAGCATCAGGTTTTTCTTTGGACTTAGGTGGAGATTGCCGCCATCTGATTCTTGCGTTCGCCTCCGGTCATTGGGGTTTGCCCGAAGCGAGGTGGCGTTTTCACTGAGTGAAATGTATCCCGACACCACTTCGGGCGGTAGGTCATTCCCTACATGATCCGCATCGTCGTCCGACCTAAGCCGGTCGAACGAAAAAGCGACGAAAGCAAAGGCGCCGGAAACGAACTCGCGAACGCGCCAAGGAGACAAATATGATCGATTTGAGTGGCAAGGTTGCCGCGGTCACTGGAGCCGCCGGCGGCATCGGCGCAGAGATCGCACGGACGCTCGCGCGCTCCGGGGCTAAGGTCCTGCTTGGGGACGTCCAGGTCGATCGCGGTGAACAGACGGCCAGAGAGATTCGCGAAGCCGGCGGGCAGGCGCGCTTCGTCCCTCACGACACTTCCAGCGAACCTCAGTGGATTGGCTTCCTCGAAGCAGCGATCAACGAGTTTGGCGGCCTGGATGTGCTGGTCAACAACGCCGGAATCGAGCAAACCTGCTTCCTGGAAAACATCACCGTCGCTGACATCCAGGCATTGCTCTCAATCAATGTGGCTGGCGTTTTGATTGGCCACAAGCATGCCGTTCGTGCGATGAAACCGGGTGGAAGCGCCGGCAAGGGCGGGAGCATCATCAATCTCTCTTCTGTCGCGGGACTCATCGGCACGCCGGGACTCGGCGTGTACTCTGCGTCCAAAGGTGCCGTTCGATTGCTCACCAAGGCGGCCGCTGTCGAATTCGGCCGGCTGGGCTATGGCATTCGCGTGAACTCGATTCACCCTGGCCTGGTGGAAACCGAGATGGGCGAGAAGTTGCTGAACGACTTCGTCAGTCTGGGCATGTTCAAGGATCGCGAGGATGCCTACGTGCAGATGAAGGCGGCTCATCCGCTGGGCATTACGGGCATGCCGAGCGACATCGCCAATGTGGCGCTCTTTCTCGCCTCAGATCTTTCACGGTGGATGTCAGGCGCCGAAGTCGTGGTCGATGGCGCGATGACGGTCAGCTAAGCAAAGGAAGCCAATATGAACGTGATGAAGATGTTCGACCTTGCCGGCCAAGTCGCAGTGATCACCGGCGCTGGAAACGGCCTGGGTTACCAGTTTGCCGAAGCGATGGCTGAAGCGGGAGCGGATGTCGTGTGCGCAGACATCGACATGCAGAACAATGAGGCCACTGCGGAACGCGTGCGGGAGCTTGGGAGGAAAGCGCTCACGATCCGCTGCGACGTCACCCGAGAGGCCGAAGTGTTCGCGCTTTTCCAAGCTGCAGACAAGGAATTCGGGCGAGTCGATATTGCCTTTGCGAATGCAGGCATTGCAGACCAGACGCCGCAGCCATTGCACGACTATCCAACCGACAACTGGAACGCCGTACTGGCCGTGAACCTCCAGGGAGTGTTCTACACCGATCGCGAAGCCTTGAAGATCATGGTGCGGCAAAGGCGCGGCAAGTTGATAAACGTCGCCTCAATGTGGGGGCTGGCCGGTGCCTCCAGCGTCGCGCCGATTCCTGCCTACAACGCCGCGAAGGGCGCGGTAGTGAACCTGACGCGCGAACTGGCACTCGAGTACGCCACCCAGAACATCCAGGTCAACGCCATCTGCCCAGGCTTCTTTCGGACCAGGTTGGCCAACGGCTCGTATGACGATCCCGAATTCGTCGCAGCCGTCACGGCGTTTACCCCGATGGATCGCGTCGCGGATGCCAGCGAGATTAAAGGTACAGCGTTGTACTTGGCCTCGCACGCCTCCAGCTTCACCACTGGTCTGATGCTGGTGACGGACGGAGGCTGCATGGCGAAGTGATTGCAGCACACCGGATAGGTTCTCGTTCTACATCAAAGCCTTTAGGAGACAACATGAAAATCAAAACAACCCCTGTCAAGAACAACGCCAAGGAACGCATGCCCACCCGGCGCGCGGTGCTTGAGGCTGGCGGCGCTGCGGCCGGCTTGACCTTGCTCGGTCCGATCACGGCCTTTGCCCAAGGCGCGGACACGATACGCGTCGGGTTCATCAGTCCACGGACCGGCGCACTGGCAAGCTTTGGCGAGTCGGATGCCTATGTGCTGGACCTTGCGCGCAAGACGCTGGCCAGCGGGGTGACCGTAGGCGGCAAGAAGTACGCAGTCGAGATCCTCGACCGCGACACCCAATCCGACCCCGCACGTGCCAGCCAACTCGCCAAGACGCTCATCAACTCGGACAAGGTCGACATGATCCTTGTTACGTCGGCACCCGAAACCGTGAATCCAGTGGCCGACGCCTGCGAAGGCGCCGGCGTTCCCTGTCTGTCGACGATCGTTCCCTGGGAGGCCTGGTACTTCGGTCGCGGCGCCAAGCCGGGCCAGCCGTCGCCGTTCAAGTGGACCTACCACTTTGCCTTCGGGGTTGAAGAGTTTGCGAAGTGCTACATCTCCCAATGGGGTCAGCTGCCGACCAACAAAAAGGTGGGCGTGCTCTATCCCAATGACGCGGACGGCAACGCCATCCGGGCCAATTTGGCGCCCGTCCTGCAAAAGGCAGGCTTCACTATCGTGGACGCCGGCCCGTACGAGGACGGCACGACCGACTATTCGGCGCAGATCGCCAAGTTCAAGGCCGAGAACTGCGAGATCTTCAACACGTTCCCGATTCCTCCGGACTTTGCTGCGTTCTGGCGGCAAGCGGCACAACAGGGCTACACCAAGATCGTCAAGATCTCACAAGTGGCCAAGACGGGTCTCTTTCCGTCCACCGTCGAAGCGCTCGGCACGCTTGGCGCCAATCTGTCGAGTGCCTGCTACTGGCACAAGAATTTTCCCTACAAGTCGGCACTGACCGGCGTGACCGGGGTGCAGCTCGCAGACGGCTACGAAAAGTCGTCGGGCAAGCAATGGAGCCAGCAACTGGGTGCGTCGATGTCTCTTTTCGATGCCGGCTTCGAGGCGATCAAGGCCAGCGCAAATCCGAAAGACAAGGCCAGCGTGGCCAAGGCGCTCAGCTCGCTGCAGACAACGACGATGATGGGCAAGGTCGACTTTGGCAAGGGGCCGGTCCCGAATGTATCGGCGATGCCGATCATCGGCACTCAGTGGGTGAAGGCACCTGCTGGGTCGAAGTTCAAGTTCGACTATGTGATCACGGAGAACGCCACGGATCCGAACGTGCCGGTCGGTGCCAAGCTTCTGCCATTCAACAGCTGACATCGGGACATCGACGCACCATGGCTTCTACGGACACGCTACTGTCCGCGCGTGGACTTCGCAAGAATTACGGTGCGTTGGTGGTGCTTGACGGCGTCGATTTCGAGGTTCGCCGGGGCGACGCGATCGGCATCGTCGGCCCGAACGGCGCAGGCAAGACCACGTTGCTGAGTGTGCTCTCCGGTTCGCAAGGTGCCAGTGCTGGAACGATCGCGTTTCGCGGTTCGGATGTCTTGGGCATCGACGCGGCGCGGCGCTGCCGGCTGGGTATCGCGCGTACGCATCAGGTCCCGCAACCTTTCAGCGGAATGACGGTCTTCGAGAATGTCTTCACCGCCGCGACGCACGGCGGCGGCTTCCGGCGAGATGAGGCGTACGACCGAGCCATCGATGCGATCGAGCTCTGTGGCATGAACGGAGTCGCGAACCGGCGCGCCGAGACGCTCGGCCTGCTGGACCGCAAACGCCTCGAGTTGACCCGCGCACTCGCTACCAGCCCTCAGGTGCTGCTGCTCGACGAGATCGGAGGCGGATTGACCGACGGAGAGGCGGCCGAGCTGGTGCAGACCATCCGAGTGCTCCATGAGCGCGACATCGCCATCGTCTGGATCGAGCACATCGTCCACGTTCTGCTGCAAGTGGCGAAACGCCTGGTTTGCATGGATGCAGGTCGAGTGATCGCGGAGGGCGATCCGCACGAGGTTCTTGCGAACGCGACTGTCGTCGACGCCTACCTCGGAGCCGGTCGATGAGTATTCTCAGGATCGAGAACCTCGAGGCCCGGCACGGTTTGCTGTCGGCGGTTCGAGGCATCAGTCTGGACCTCGAGGAAGGCGAGACTCTTGCGCTGGTCGGCGCCAACGGCGCCGGCAAGACGACCTTGCTGCGCACGCTGGCGGGCGTGCATCCGGTGGCGGCCGGCCGCATCATGTTCGACGGGCAGGATGTCAGCACCGTGCCCGCTCACTTGCGAGCCGCCGCCGGACTGGCGCTGGTCCCCGAGGGCCGGCGGTTGTTCGCGACGATGACCGTAGAGGAGAACCTGCTGGTCGCCCGGTCCGCCACGCGCAACGGCCCGTGGAATCTGTCCACGGTGCTGGAGGCCTTTCCGCAACTCAAGCCGAAGTTGAAGGCCGCGGCCGGAACGCTCTCTGGCGGCCAGCAGCAAGCCACGGCCATCGGACGTGCGTTGATGACCAATCCTCGCGTTCTTCTGCTGGACGAGATTTCGCTCGGCCTATCCCCATTGGCCGTGCAGGGTGTGTATGACTCGCTTCGCACGCTGATGGGCAAGGGCACCGCGCATGGCACCACCGTGGTTTTGGTCGAGCAGGATCTGCAGCGTACCTTCGAGGTGGCCGATCGCATCGTCTGCATGTTGGAGGGCCGCGTGGTCGCCAGCGGGCGCTCCAGCGAAATGACGCGTGAACAGGTGATGGCGTCGTATTTTGGTCATCGCGGCACCGACACTCCACAGGCCGTCACTTCATGATCTGGATCAATCAACTTGTTCAGGGCATTCTGCTCGGAGGCTACTACGCGCTGTTGGCGTGCGGGCTGTCCTTCATGTACGGCGTCATGCGGATCATCAACCTGGCGCACGGCAGCCTGGCGGTGCTGTCGGCCTACCTGCTGTTCTTGTTGGCAGACCGCTATGACATCCACCCGCTGCTCGGACTGGTCGTGGTCGTTCCCGTGATGGCCGCGGTGGGTTGGGTGCTGCACAAACTCGTGCTCGAGCGCAGCGCGCGATCCGGTGCGTTGCTGCCCCTGCTCAGCACCTTCGGCCTGGCCACCGTTCTCGACAATTCGATGTTCCAGGTCTTCGGCGCGGACACGCGCTCGCTGGCGCCCTACATCGACACGCTCAGCTATGACGGCTGGACGCTGCCTGGTGGTGTCATCATCGGCCAGCTGTCGTTCCTGACGCTGGCGGTCGCGGTCGGCTTGTTGTGCGGCCTGCACCTGATGCTGACTCACACAGCGCTGGGCCGCCGCATCCGCGCTGCTTCAGCAGACGCGGATACGGCTCAACTGGTCGGTGTCAATGCTCGCTCAGTTTATGCGGCCTCGACGGCGATTGCATTGGCCACGGTGGCTGTCGCAGGGGCCTTCATGGCGATGCGTGCCACTTTCGATCCCTACACAGGTCCCTCGCAACTGATCTTCGCCTTCGAAGCGGTGGTGATCGGTGGCGCCGGTTCGCTTTGGGGCACGCTGATCGGTGGAATCGTGCTGGGTGTAGCCCAGAGCATCGGCGCGCAGATCCATCCGCAGGGCTTCCTTATTGCGGGTCACGTCGTCTTCCTGGTTGTGCTCCTTGCGCGCATGTATGCGCTCGGCGGCGTCCGCCAGTGGTTCCGGTCCATGCGCC
Organism: Xenophilus sp. L33; assembly: GCF_009765735.1. Classification (GTDB taxonomy): domain Bacteria; phylum Pseudomonadota; class Gammaproteobacteria; order Burkholderiales; family Burkholderiaceae_C; genus Variovorax. The sequence goes on along the minus strand of NZ_LMUW01000207.1, from coordinate 114,881 downwards.
CGCGCGCCTCCACACCATGAGCAAGACACTGCCACCGAATGCTGCGCGCGTCACGCGCTGGACCAGGCCATCGATCGTTGCTGTGACCCTTATGGTCGTCGTTCAGCTGCTCCTGGCTGTCGGCCCTCTGTTCATGTCGGCCGAGGTCGTCGATCGGCTGACTACGCTGTTCATCTACGGCATCCTGGCACTGATGTGGAACGCGCTCGCAGGCTACGCCGGCTTGCTTTCGGTCGGGCAGCAGGCCTTTTTCGGACTGGGCGCCTACGCCGTGGTCAGGTTGGCCGACTTCGGCGTGAGTCCCTATTTCGCCTTGCTCGTCGCTGCGATCCTGGTTGGCATCGTCTCGCTTCCCATGTCGAGCTTTCTTCTCAAGCTCAAAGGCGGCGAGTTCGCCATCGGTATGTGGGTCGTGGCGGAATTGGCTCATCTCCTGGTCAATCTCGACTCGCTGATTCAGGGCGAGACCGGCACCTCGCTGATCGCCCTGCAGCGCTATGCGGCCGACGACCGCCGCGCCTACACCTACTGGGCGGCGCTCGGCACGATGGCGGCGCTGGGTTGGCTGGTGTTCGTGTTGTTGCGCGGCAAGATGGGTACCGCGGCCCAGGCGATCCGAGACAACGAGGAGGCGGCGGGCTCCGTCGGTGTGCGGGTGGTGTTGTCCAAGCGCCTGATCTTCGTGCTCTCGGCCTTCGGTTGCGCGGCTGCAGGCGCGCTGTGGGTGGCAAGCTCGATCACTTTCCAACCGAAGACCTATTTCAGCGTGCAGTGGACTGCCTACATGATCTTCATGGTGCTGGTGGGCGGCATCGGCACGTACGAGGGACCAATTCTGGGCGCCGTGCTTTTCTTCACCATCGAGTCGCTGTTTGGCGGGACGGGGGTGATCTACCTGATCGGCCTGGGTGCGACGGCGCTCCTGTTCGCTCTGCTGCTGCCGCGTGGGATCTGGGGCGAGATCGAACGCCGGTTTGACCTGCAGCTCCTGCCGGTCGGGTATCGGCTGGTCATTGCAAGCCGCATGGGTCGGGTCGGCAGGAGTGGAGTCGAGGACGCTTCTCCCAATGCCGCGTCGACTCCGGTGGTCAAGCTCGAATAGATTCTGTCGAGCGGCGATTGGCAAAGCCTGCAACAGACATGCTTCCTGACGACATCTTCGCCCTTAACGGCGCGCTTAATGCCTTCGTGAGCGTGGCACCAGCGCAGGCCCCGGCGCGAGCGGGCCCGCTCCAAGGGTGGACCGTCGCGCTGAAGGACAACTTCGACGTGGCCGGAGAGCAGGTTGGCGTCGGCGCAACGATGTTTGCCAAACGCCGCGCAGCAGCCACCGCGACGGCTGTGCAGCGGCTGCTGGACGCCGGCGCGCTCATTTCCGGCCGCGCGCAGATGGTCGAGTTCGCTTTCGGCGGCTGGGGCATCAATCCCGCGTTGGGCACGCCACGCAACCCATGGGACTCGCGCGCTTTTCGCGTCGCGGGCGGTTCGAGCAGCGGCTCGGCCGTAGCCGTTGCAGCGCGCATGACCAGGGTCGCACTCGGCGGCGACACGGCAGGCTCGGTCCGGATGCCGGCGGCGCTGTGCGGGATCACCGGGTTGAAGACGAGCTTTGGAGTGATCCCGGAGGACGGCGCGTTTCCGCTCGCGCCTTCGTATGACACGGTCGGCCCGATGGCCCTCAGCGCCGAGGATTGTGCGTGCCTTTTCGAAGTGCTTGCGCAGACCCGACTACCCTCAACGAAGTCTGTGGCGCGAGCGCGGATGCTCCGGCTTGATCGCGCTGCCTATCCCGTACCGGTTGAGCCTGATGTGCAGCAGGCATTGGATCGAGCCGCTGCCGTGTTCGAGCACCTTGAGGTGTCGATTCGCGACAGCACGCCGCCTTTCTCAGTGGCCGATCTCACGCGCAACGCCGGCACGCTGATCGCGTCCGAGGCATGGCTGGTCCATCGCACCGCGTTCGAAAGGGATCCGAACGTCTTTGGCCTCGAGATTCGGCAGCGGCTCGATCAGGCGCGCAAGGCCGATCCCCATCAGGTCGCCTCCGCGCGAACCGCCCGCAACGAGGCCCGCCACCGCTTCCAGCAATGGCTGGCGCCGGACGAAGTACTTTTGCTTCCCACGGTGCATTGCAGCGCCCCAGCGCTCGATGCAATCGACGAGCAAAGTGTGCCGCTAGGCCAGTTCACACGTTGGGTCAACCATGTCGGCGGCTGTGCGCTCAGTCTTCCGTCGGGCTTTGACCATCGAGGCTTGCCGCTTGCGATCCAGCTGGTCGGTCGCGCCGGCACCGAAGGCATCTTGCTTGCGTTGGGCAGAGCGTTCCAGCAAGAGACCGCCTGGCATTTGCGCGAACCGGACCTCCATTGGGCCCGCGCCCCAGGTTAGACGGCGAATCTCTTGGGGGCGTTGGATCAACTCGACGCTGGCCCGAGCTTTAACAAGCGCATGGCGTTTTGCTTCAAGATAAGCGGATGCACGTCGGGTTTGAAACCTGCCTCAGCAAAGTCCTTCATCCATCGATCGGGCGTGATGAGTGGGAAGTCGCTACCGAACAGGATCCGATCCTTGAGCAGTGTGTTTGCATACTGGATCAGCTGCGGTGGGAAATACTTCGGGCTCCAGCCGGAAAGGTCGATCCAGATGTTCGGCTTGTGCATCGCGAGCGAGATCGCCTCGTCCTGCCACGGCCAACTAGGGTGAGCGATCACGATCTGCATGTCGGGGAAGGCGATCGCGACGTCCTCGAGCAGCATCGGATTCGAGCTCTGCAGGCGCAAGCCGCCGCCACACCGCATGCCGGATCCGATGCCTGAGTGACCGCTGTGAAAGATTGCCGGGAGGTGAAACTCATCGATGACTTCGTAGATCGGCCACGCTATCCGATCCTGTGGCTCGAAGCCTTGAACGGTCGGATGAAACTTGAAGCCCTTGACGCCGAACTCTTCAATCAATCTGCGGGCCTCGCGAGCGCCCATCTTGCCCTTGTGCGGATCGATGCTCGCGAAGGCAATCATGATGTCGCTGTTGGCAAGCGCCGCCTCGGCGATCTCTTCGTTGGAAATTCGCTGCCTGCCGAGCTGGGCCTCGGCGTCGACAGTGAAATTCACGAAACCGATCTTGCGCTCTCGGTAGTACGCCAGCGTTTCGTCCATCGTCGGACGTCGGCTTGAGCGAAAGTACTTGTCGGCCGCCCGGTCGAACTCTTCACCGTAGTTGTCGAACGGATTGCGGCACGACACCTCGAGGTGCGTATGCGTATCTATCGCGATGAGATCCTGGGTGTTCATGCTCTGCTTGCCTTGCGATACAGATAGGGTCGCAGGGCCGTGGCCGAGACCCCTCTGTGTTGGTTCTAGCGGTGGCGGGCGCCTCCGTGGCTGCTGAATCTAGGACGCGAACGGTTGCTTGTCCTTGGTATAGGCCAGCACTTGCTCCACGATCGCGTCGGCAAATTCTGCGTCATTGATATGGCAATCGAAGGCGCGGGGCACCACGCCCTCCGGAAGCGCTTCTTGCAGCGCTGAGAAGAACACGGGGCACAGCGACGGATCGTGCAGGTACCCGTCCGGACTGTCGTGGTTCGAAAAGCCCTTCAGTGGCACGAAGAAGGACACCGGGCCGCGCGTCTTTTCCGCATCCTTGATCAGGCCCCCCATGTGCTTGGCGAGCGCCTGAAGTTCCGGCGCTTCCGTGCGCACCGCCGTCAACGCATGGTTGTGCATGTGATAGCGCTTGCCGGGAAACTGGGCCTTGGCCTGGTCGATCGGCCCGGCGACCATGAAATCGGCATTGCCCGGCGCGAAGATCACTGGCACGCCCTTGCGAATGGACCACTTGGCTCGGTCCGGCCCCGCGCTGCAGAGCCCGTTGTTCAGGAAGTCATTGACCTCCACGAGGGAGGTGTCGACAACCGCCGCCACGTCGCGTTCGCCGACGATCTGGTCCATGGCCATGCCTCCGGTGCCCAGGGTGTGGAACACCATGACTTCGAAACCCTTGGCTTCCAATTGCTTTCTCACGTTGACCGTGCAGCGGTCGATCGTGCTGAGGGTCGTCATCGCGATCAGGGGCTTCGGCTCAACGCGGACCGGAGAATAGTTCTTCGCCATGGCGGCCGTGGCAAGTGCTGCGTTGCGGAACACGTCCCGCGTGATGCTGTTCAGGCCTGCGATGTCGCAGACCGGGTTGAACATGTTGATGTCCTTGGCACCGATGAACGGCTTCGTGAAGCCTGAGGCCATCGTGGACACCATCACCTTGGGAAGGCCGTAAGGGAAGGACCCCATGACCACCGTGCCGAGCGCCGTGCCCATGGAGCCGCCTACGCCGATGATCCCGCTCAGGCCATGCTCAGCGTGATACTTGAGTGCACAAGCGACGGAACCTTCGATCATCACAGCCTGACACTTTCCCTCGTGTTTGAGGTCGCGCACTTCCTGGATCGTCTTGCCGGCTGCAGCGGCAATGGCTTCCGGCGTGATTTCCACGCTCGAGTCCGTCGATTGGCGGATGCTGGGGTCGAGGTGCACGACGTCGACGCCCTGGGATTCCAGCACCTCCCGAATGTACTTGGCCTCCACTGCCTTGGTGTCGAGCGTGATGATCATCAGCACTTTGGGTTTGTTGCTCATTGCCTGTCTCCTTGTGTGTTATGACACTGTTGATAAGCGGAGGCCGTCGGCATGCAGTCTTCCGCGTGGGTTGAAATGCGATTTGCCGGGAGTCAGTCCGGCCCCGAGGGTTTCATCTCCTCGGCCAGACGAACAAAGAAGCCGATACTTTTGGGATTGGCCATGGCATCGGCACTGGCGACCTTGTCGGGTGCAACGCCAAGCAGCAGCTTGCGCACCGGTACTTCCATCTTCTTGCCGGTCAGCGTCCGCGGAATCTCATCGACCTGATAGATCTCATTGGGGACGTGCCGCGCCGACGCCTTGGTGCGGATTTGATGGACGACGCGCGACTTCAGGCTGTCGTCGAGAACCTGGCCTGGTTCCAGTACGACGAAGAGCGGCATGAAAGATGGCCGGCCGAGATACTCCAGATCGACCACCAGGCTGTCGCGGATCTCCGGCAGCTCTTCAACGACGCGGTAGATCTCTGCTGTCCCCATCCGAATGCCGTAGCGATTGATGGTGGAGTCGGAACGTCCATAGATCACCGATGTGCCTCGGTTCGTGAAGCGAATCCAGTCCCCGTGGCGCCAGATACCCGGGTACATCTCGAAATAGCTCTCGCGGTACCGGCGCTGGTCCGGGTCGCCCCAGAAATAGATCGGCATCGAAGGCATCGGCCTGGTGACGACGAGCTCTCCGACCTCGTCGATCACCGGCTGACCGCTGTCGTTGAAGGCGTATGCAGCGACGCCCAGCTCGCGGCACTGAATCTCTCCGGCGGTGACTGGCAAAATCGGCGCGCATGCGACAAAACCGGAGGCAATGTCGGTTCCGCCGCTGATGGAGGCCAGCCAGACATCGGATTTCACGGCTTCATAGACCCAGTGATAGGCGTCAATAGGCAACGGCGACCCCGTGGCGTTGATCGAGCGGAGGTTCGTCATAGGCGCCAGGTCGCGAGGGCGCAGGCCATCCTTCATGCAGTTGATGAGGTAGGCGGCACCACATCCCAGCAGGGTGACTTTGTGCTCATCGATGAACCGCCACAGGGTGCTCGTCTCGGGCCATGCCGGATTGCCGTCGTAGAGCACGATGCTGGCGCCGGTCAACAGGGCTCCGAGCTGCAGGTTCCAGACGATCCAGCCTGTGCCGCCCAGAAAGAGCAGGCGGTCGCCGGGACGCAGATCATGCTGCAGCGCCATGGTTTTCAAGTGCGTCAGGATGATGCCGCCCTGGCTATGGACGATGGCCTTCGGCAGGCCGGTCGTGCCGGACGAATAGACGATCCAGAGCGGATGGCCGAAGGGCACGCGCTCGCATTGCAGCTTCGCGTCGGCGGCGGTCGCGTCCTGCCAGCTCGTGCGATCGCGCCACGACGGGGGCTTGTGGGATGCTGCCCGGCAGATCGGCCCCGCCACATGAATCACGTGTCTAACGGTGGGCAACTCGAGCAGCAACTCGTCGACTAGCTCGCGTCGATCGTGGACTTTCCCGTTGTAGCTATAGCTGTCGACTGCGAGCAGCACCTTGGGCTCGATCTGACGAAACCGATCGAGGACGACCGTGGCGCCCATGTCCGGCGCACAACTGGACCAGATCGCGCCCAAGCTGGCACAAGCCAGGAAGGCGACCACGGTCTCGGCCCGGTTGGGCATGTACGAAGCGACCCGATCTCCCTGCACGATGCCTAGGGCGCGAAGGTGCTGCGCGAGCGCTGCGGTGTCGCTTTCGAGATCAGCCCACGAGACCTCATACGTGCCGGTATCCTCGCTGCGCGCGATCAGCGCAGGACATTGGTCAGTTGCGCAACGGAAGACATGCTCCGCATAGTTCAGCTGCGCACGCGGGAACCATTGCGCGCCGGGCATGGTTGCCGCGCCCAATACCGGCTCCGGATCTCCGTCGGCCTGCACATCGAAGAAGTCCCAGATCGTCCGCCAGAAGGCCTCCGTTTCGTCGATGGACCACTGCCACAGAGCTTCGTAGGAATCGAATTTGAGCCCGTGAGTTTGGTCGAGCCAGCGCATGTAGGCCGCGAGTCGGGTCGCTTCGATCTGGTCGGGTCGTGGGGTCCACAGCACCTCGACCGGCGGCGCTGCGAGATCCGGAGAGGAAGTCATGCAAGCATCTCCAAGAGGCGGTCCACTCCGCTGAGTGACAGGTGCGGACGATTTCCCACGGGCAGACGCTCGAAGTCAGCCGCGCTGCTCAGACCGGTATGAACGCCGATGGACATCGCGCCGCCGCGCAGCGCCATTGCGTTTTCCAGGCTGATGTCGTCGCCGACGATGGCCATGTGGGCAGCCTTCACCCCACCCAGGCGCCCGCTCGCGCAGATCAATGCTTGCGCCGAAGGCTTGCCTACCACCACAGCTTTCTTCCCGGTGACGCTGGCAACGGCTGCAGAGAGGGCACCGGAAATACCCAGCGTGCGGCCTTCACGGCTGGCGACGACGGCAGCCTTCGACACCGTGTAGAACGCTGCCCCGGCCCAGACCGCGCGGCAGGCCGCGTCGAGGTCGCCCAGCACGAATTCCGGATGCCAGCCGATCAAGACCGCCTCCGCGTCGTCCGCCCGCTCCGGAGAACGCACGACTTCGAAGCCCGCTTCGACAAGGGGCTTCCAGACGCCCTCACCGCCGAGCACCAAGAGCCGCTTGTAACCACGTCGTTGAAAAAGATCGATTGCCACGCTGACCGGCGTCAGCGTATGCCGCTCGTCGATCTCGATGCCGATTTGAGTCAACGCCTGCGATAGCTGTCGGGGCGTCTTAGTGCTGCCGTTTGTGAAGCCGACGTACGGCAACTTTCGTTCGCGCAGGCATGACAGGAGCTCGCGTGCACCGGGGAGCGCTTGATACCCGCTCAGGCGCTTGTCGGCCAACGCCAGCGTGCCGTCGATGTCGAAGACGTAGCCGCGCACGTCTGCCAGCGTCGGGACCGAAGCAACCTTGTCCACCGCTTGTTTCGCAACGGTGCTCATGAAGCAGGTCCCGCCACAGTGTTCGGCTTGTTGGAGCGCAGGTCCAACAAGAATCCGTCCCGCTCGAAGCGGGCGTGGCTGACGTCCGGCCGACGCGTCAATTCGCTGACGAGGCGCTCGACCGGGCTGACCATCGGGCTGTAGTGCTGACGGCTAGGACCCGCAGCAACCATGGCGTCGACCTGTTCGGCGGGCATCGTCGCTCGCAGCAGGAATTCCTCATCCGACAATCTTGAATCGAAGCGGCGACGCAGTTCAGCCAGCTCGGGCATCGGGCTTTGCTTGGCGAGTTCGCGCGCCCGTGGCAATTGCTCGATGCGGTCTCTCACGTTCGAATCCATGGGCGCAGGCGGAGTACCGAATCGGCCGATCACGTAGCGGATCACCTCATCGGGTACGTTCGCGTAGCGTTCGGGCGCCAGCACGTTCATCACTGCCTGGGTGCCGACCACCTGCGAGAAGGGCGTCACCATGATCGGATAGCCGAGCTCGCGTCGAACACGTTCGACCTCGTCGTAAACCTCAGGGAGACGGTGTTCCTGGCGCATTTCGCGCAGCTGTCGCTTCATCGTGCCGATCATTCCGCCAGGGAGCTGATGCTGGAAGTAGCGCTCGTCGTACTCCTGGGGCACGCCGGGCGCGAGGCCCTCCGCAGCGGCGAGTGCGGCGAAATGACTGCTGACGCGGCCGACGGCCTCCATGTCCAGATCTACCGAGACGCCTCTGCTGCGCAGGTTGGCCACCACGTTCTCGATGGCTGGCTGGCTGCTGCCGTTGCCAAGAGGTCTCACAGCGCAGTGCAACGTCTCGACGCCCAGGTCCGGCGCTTCCGCATAGGTGAATGGGGCGAGGCCGATCGTGCAATGCGAATGCAGTTCCAGCGGCTTTCCGGCCAACGCTTCTTTCAGGGCGGGCAAAAGCGTGCGGGCTCGCTCCGGGGTAAGCAGACCGCCCGGGTCTTTCAGGTAGACGCGAGAGATGGCCGGTACTTGCGCAAGTTCTCGCGCGGCTTGGGCGAAGTGAGCATCGTCGTGAATCGGGCTGACTGTGTAGACAATGGCACCGACAATTTCGCGAGCGCCAGCTTTTGCAATCGCATTCGAGCTGTCGGTCACGGCTTGCATATTGTTCATGGGGTCCATCACCATGAACCGTTCAATACCGTTTTGCACCAGAAGACGGTACGAGAGATCCATCAGCTCCGGATGCGCCGTCTCCCAAGAGATAAAGCGCATGCCCGTCGACAGGAAGCTCAGCGGCGTCCGCGGCATGCGCGCCTTCATGAGCCGGATGCGCTCCCACGGGTTCTCCTTGTGGAAACGTACCGTGACAGCCATGTGCGTGCTGGTCGCGAAGTCGATCGCGCGATAGCCCGCACGATCCAGATCAGGTGCTATCTCCAGCATCATGCCGGTCCGCAGGCCCGTGGCTCCCCAGAGGCTCTGGTTGCCATCTCTCATCGTCGTGTCAATGAAATCGAGTTTTATGGAGGTCATTTGGACAGTCCTTCCAGTCAGGGCTTGAGGGCAGGTTGGCCGAAGGCCGCAGCGCCGGCGCCAGCCAGGAACCGGCCGAGAAAGCCGGTGTCGAACCCGCCCTCCACGAACTCGGGCGTGGCGAGCACCGCACGATGCAGCGCAATGTTTGTCAGCACGCCGTCGATGCGCACTTCGCCGAGAGCGCTTTCGAGCAGGCGTCGAGCCTGTTCGCGGTCGCTTCCGGTAGCGATGACCTTGGCGATCATCGAGTCGTAGTAAGGCGGGATCATCGCGCCGGCTTCCATGTGAGTGTCGACACGAATGCCAGGCCGGGTCGGAAACTGCGCCGCCTTGAGTCGACCCGGTGCGGGGCGAAAGTCCTGCGTCGGATCCTCGGCGTTGATGCGGCATTCGATCGCATGGCCTTCAAGTTGGATGTCGGCTTGCGTGAGGCGCAGCCTGTGACCCTGCGCGACGGCGAGCTGCTCCGCCACGAGGTCGAGCCCGCTGATCTGCTCGGTCACCGGGTGTTCGACCTGGATCCGCGCATTCATCTCCAGGAAGTAGAAGCGCTGACGAGCCACGTCGACCAAAAACTCGATGGTGCCCAGGCTACGGTAGTTGATGTGTTTGGAGAACCGCACGGCCGACGCGTGCAGGTCACGGCGCATGGCGTCAGTCAAGTGGGGCGCCGGAGCCTCTTCGATCAACTTTTGATAGCGTCGTTGTGTGGAACAATCTCGATCCCCGATGTGGATCACGCTCTCGCCGTCCCCCAGAACCTGCACTTCAACGTGGCGACCTTGAGTCACGAAGCATTCGACGAATACGCGGCCGTCACCAAATGCGGCCAGCGCCTCGGAACTCGCAAGATCGAACAATGACTTCAGTTCGTCCGGCGTATTGGCGCGTTTCAGACCTCGCCCGCCGCCGCCGCCGACTGCCTTGATCAGGACGGGGTAGCCGATCGTTTCCGCCATCTGCAGCGCGGCGGGCAAATTGTCGACCTGGCCACCTGGTGCGATGGGGACCTCAGCCTCTTCTGCACAGCGCCTGGCTTCGAGTTTGTCGCCCACGCGCTCGATCTGTTCGGCTGTCGGGCCGATGAAGATCAGATTGTTCGCCTCGCAGGCGGCAGCAAATTCGGCGCGTTCCGAGAGAAATCCGTAGCCTGGATGAATCGCCTGGGCACCGACGCCGCGAGCCGCTTCGATCAGGGTGCCGATGCGGAGGTAGCTGTCCGTGGCACGCGCGGGTCCGATGCAGATCGCTCTGTCGGCCAGGCGGGCGCCTACGCTGTCGCGGTCGGCGGCTGAAACCGCGAGTACCGATTCGATGCCAAGCCGTTTGAGCGTCCGGATGACGCGAACTGCGATTTCGCCGCGGTTAGCTACAAGCACCCGGCGGATGGGCCCGTCGACCGCAAGTTGGTCTGCTGTTTTCATAATCGTCGCCGCCACCATGCTCAGTCGGGGCGAACGCGCATCAGCACCTGGTCGAACTCGACCAAATCCCCATCTCGCACCAGCACTTCGACCAGGATGCCCTCGATTCCTGCGGAGATGGAGTTCATCAGCTTCATCACCTCGATGATGGCGATTGCGCTGTCGGGTTTGACCCGGTCGCCGATCGCCACATACGGGGCGGCGCCTGGCTTGGGCGCACCATAGAACGTGCCGAGCATCGGCGCGCGAACCTCAAGGAGATTTTCCTCAGCCGAAGAAGGCACAGGTGCGGCCGGTTGGGCGGGCGCTCGTTGCGCCGGCGCCGCAGCGACTGGGACGGGCGCGCCTGCAAGGGCCGCGGGCAAAGAACTCGGGGATGCGCCGTTGCGGCGCAGCGACAGCTTCACGCCCTCAGCCTCTAGGTGCATCTCGTCGAACTGCGAACTGTCCAGCAGTTGCAGCAAGCGTTGAACGTCTTCGTGGGAAAAACTCATGAGCATGACTCCTTTGTGCGCGGCGTTCGCCGCACGAGCAATAGGAGCCATCGAGCAGCCGATGCGGCGGCTGCAAGTTCTTGTCTCCTATCGATTTGTTATCCCCGGCTTGTTTCGGGCTTGGGGAAAGTATTGGCCACCCGGCGGACTCGCACGTAGCATCATGCGAGGTGTTTTCTCCTGGTGAAAACTAACCTGTTACCCGAAAAGTGCTATGCGCGAGTACAAAGTCAAAACGATTCGAGCTCTGGATCGCGGCCTCGAGGTGCTCGCGCACCTCCATAAAGCACGTGCGGCGAGCCTCCACGACCTTTTCCTAGCTACCGGGCTGCCGAAAGCCACCTTGACGCGGGTGATAGTGACGTTGGAGAAACGTGGGATGGTCTGGCAGCGCCTGGCGGACGGTGCATACATGGCAAGCCACGTGCTGCAGCCACGGGCGCCCCAACTCACGGACGAGAACTACTTGGTCGAGGTGGCTTCTCCAGTGATGGAGCGGCTTTGCCGCAAGGTCAACTGGCCGTCAGTGCTTGCCGTTCCACGCCTCGACTGCATGGAGGTGATCGAGACCAATCGTCCAAAGTCCTACTTTTCGAACGTTCCCGTCGGACCGATCGGCTTTCGCATCAACATGCTCCGATCCGCCACCGGTCGCGCCTACATAGCATTTTGCGGCGAGAGCGAGCGTCAAGCGCTGCTCCATCGGTTGGCGGCAAGCGCTGAGCCAGGCAACTTCATGGCGCAGAAGCCGATGATGGTCGAGAGACTCCTCGAAGAGACTCGCAGGTTGGGATACGGCCATCGGACTCCCGACTTTGGAGGGCATTTTGATCAAAGTCGCCGGGAGTGGAACGACAGCAGGGATTCGATCGCTGTGCCGGTATGGGTCAACGACGAGGTCGTCGCCTGTCTCAATCTCACCTGGATGCACAAGGTAGCGACTGTGCCCCAGATGGTGAAGGCGCATCTTCCGCAGCTCACCGCGGCTGCACGAGAAATTTCGATGGGCTTCGTGGTGGTCTAGCTGTGAAGCTTCAATAGGTTGAATCTGGTGTTCATCCGAATCGGTTTGAGAGACTGGAAGTCACCAATCACCCAATTCGACTCAGGACGCCCAACCGGATGAACACCCATAGGCATGCCTCCCTTCCCTTCGATCGCCGCATCGAGATGGTCCAACAGATGAGTTTGAAAGATCTTGATGCGGTGCGCGCCGCGGCAGCGCACGGCGTCCCCGCGCCAATGGCGCGGACTTTGTCAACCTGTGTCTCCCGTACCTTAGAACCAGTCGTCCGTTCCTGAGTACTTCGTCGTACCGAATGTCCGCAATCGAGATCACAGCGTAAATTTGCCGCCCGCTCGGGACGACCGCAAACCGCTGCGCGCCTGCCGTGCAGCCGCTTGTCGCGACAGACCGGGTTGGGCCCGCAAGAGGCGTTCACGAAAATCTGAAGCGGTCGTTGGCTGGTTCGAAGCGCTGGTCGAATCACAACGCAGCCTTAGACAAGTTTTTTTATCGCTCGCTCATGGCTTCCTACCGGCTCGCCCGGCGATTTTCGCGTCGCCACTTGTCGCAGTCCCGCCAAGGCAGGATGGACGAGCTTGACGTCGGCGTCGGAGGCATAGGCAACATAGGCCGGGTAAAGAAATTCCGGCATGCCGGGTACCCGTCTGAGGTCTCCCGTTTCGAGATGACTGCGCACGACATCAAGTCGAAAATACCCTGTGCCGCCCGCGGCTAGAAGGTACTCTCTTCCGAGCGGCCCCAACCCGACCTGAATCGCCGCGTTAGACAGTTCGGGAAAAGCCAGGCCGTGCTGTGCCGCGAAGTCGGGGCCCCAATCGACGTACACGTAGCCTTCTGGCTTGGGGCGCTTCGGACGCTTGGAGGTCGTGACCATCACGAGCTTTTCCTCGATCAGCAGCTCGATGCGAAGCCCCGGCCGTTGCGGCGGGGCATAGACGACGGAAAGGTCCAATGCGCCATCTGCAGTCTTGTCGAGCAACTCGGCGGAGGCGCCGATTTCCGTACGGATCGCCAGTTGGGGCGCCGCCGAGCGCATCCATAGCAGCCATTGCAATAGGAGCGGGTCCCACAAGCTCGCCTCGCAACCCACCGATAGCACCGCACGCCGACCTGCAGGCACGGCGACCTGATGACGGGCGCGCTCCCACACCTGGAGCAGGTTCGTGGCGTGAGGAAGAAATTGTATGCCCGCAGGGGTCAGCGCGGCGCCGGCTTTGTTGCGAACGAAAAGTGTCCGGCCTAATAGCTCTTCCAGCGTTCGCATTCGTGCGCTCACTGAAGTCGGGGAAATGTTTAACTGCTCTGCGGCGCGTAGGAAGCTTCGCGTCCGGGTGATTTCGAGAAACGTCAGTGCCAGCGTCAGATCCATCAGCGTTGTCCTTTGAATGCAAGATTATTGCGCCAATCTGGCGATAAAAATCGTTTTACTTTCAGTCTGCCGACGCGGAAGATCGCGTGATGCTGGCTACTACCCTCCTGACGCGATTGACGGGCCCGGCCCTTGGGGAAGGGTCAGAAGCGCCACTGCGTGTCGATGTCAAACGAGCGCGGGAGCAAGGATCGTCTGATGACGGCATGCGCATCCTGGTCGATCGGTCCTGGCCTCGAGGTGTTCGGCGCGAGGATCTGATCATTGATCTTTGGCTCAAGGAGGCCGCGCCAAGCGTCGGACTGCTAAGCCGCCACGGGCGCGACTCCGACCGGTGGGCCACGTTCTCGCGCAGCTATCGCGCCGAGGTGAGCCGCCGCGCGGATTTGCTGCAGCTTCTGGATGACCTGCGACAACGCGGTCGGTTGACCCTGCTTAGCGATGCCACCGATCTTTCCCTCAGTCACGCGACTCTGCTGCGCGAGGTCCTTCTTGAAAGGCGCTTCGAGACGGTCGCATCGACCAACGAATCCCGATTACCGTGAAGGAGTTGCCATGATGTTTCAGCATATTCTTGTGCCCACCGACGGCACCGATTTCTCGTACCGAGCGGTCGATAGCGCGATCGACCTCGCGGCTGAACGCCATTCGGAACTCCTCGCTTTGCGGGTGGTGCCGCGCTATGCGGCGCACTATTTCGATGGGATATCGACATTCGTTCCCGAGGAAATCGCCGATGCCGAAGCGCAGTTGGTCCAAATTGCTCAGGAGACGATGATCAGCCTCGTTGATCGGGCGAAGGCCAGGGGCGTCCGCATGACGACGGAGATCGCCGTTTCCGACGCCATCGCGGAGACGATCGTGGCGGTGGCGGCCAACCGCGGCAGTGATCTGATCGTCATGGCCTCGCATGGTAGATCCGGCTTCACCCGTCTCTTCGTAGGCAGCGAGACCGACCAGGTTCTTTCCCATTCGAAGGTTCCCGTGCTTGTTGTTCGCTGACCGCTCTTCTCATGGCACCACGATCTGGGACCATTCCTCGCGACGCTGGCTTGCCGCAAAGTGTCTTGCACCGGCCGGTGTGCGATCTGCTGGACTGCCGACTGCCTTTGGTGTTGGCAGGCATGGGAGGAGTGGCTCGGTCGGAACTGGTGGTCGCGGTTACCGAGGCTGGGGGATTCGGCTTCCTCGGCATGGTGCGCGAGCCGCCTGAGTTGATCCGTGCCGAGTGTCTTGCCGTTCGCGCGCGAACACAGCGAAGGTTCGGAGTGAACCTCATACCGGCGGCCACCAATCCCGAGCTTCTTCACGAGCAGATCCGGACTTGTATTGATCTGGAGGTTTCCGTAGTCTGCCTGTTCTGGGATCTTGCGCTAGACGCCGTCCAGGCGCTGCGCGCTGCCAACATCGTGGTCGCGTGCCAGGTCGGGAGCGTTGACGAGGCAAAGGCGGCCCAAGGCGCCGGCGCGCAAATCGTCGTCGCGCAGGGGAGGGAAGCGGGCGGCCATGTGCGCGGCCATCGCCCTCGTGACGAGTTGCTCGTGGAAGTCCTTTGCGCGGTCGGCGTGCCCGTGCTGGCGGCCGGGGGCATTGTCGACGGTGCTGACGTGGCGCGTGTCATGGCGCTCGGCGCCCAGGGGGCGATGCTGGGAACCGCCATGATCGCGACCCCCGAATCCTTCGCTCACCGCTATCACAAGGACCGGATTGTCGCTGCGCACGAGGGTGAGGCCCGCCTGACGGATGCCTTTCACATCAATTGGCCCCCGGGAGCGCCGACTCGGGCGCTCGAGAACAGTGTGATCCGGCGCGAGCGCGGCAATCTGTTCCATTCCGACAGGGTGGTCATCGGGCACGACGGCGACCGACCGATCTACCTGTTCAGTACCGATTCACCCCTTCGCTCAATGACAGGTGATTTCGAGGCCATGGCCCTCTACGCCGGAGAGGGTGCATCAAGAATCCAAGAAGTACAGCCTGCGGCAGACCGCCTGACGATGATCGCCTCTGATGCGGCGAAGTTGCTTTCAGTGACCCTGGCCGCTCCCGTCGAGCGGGTTGAACTGTCATCGCCGGTTTGTTACATCCAGGAGTTCGCCGCGAGCTATCTTGATCTCGCCTCCGACGGTGAAGTCGTTGCCGCGCTCAATGAGTTGCTCGAGGCCGAGCGCGCCGGCGCGAGGGTCGCCATGGGATTGGCGAAGGATGTGGCGGATCCCGCGTTGAAGTTGCTGGCCGAGGCCATCCGGCGCGACGAGGTCAGATGGTGCGGCGTGCTGATGCGCGCCATCCTTGTCATCGATGGCGTGCCGAGTAGCCGCACGGGTGACTTCTATGCGAAGGCTGCAGCGATCGAGGACGTTCAGCAGCGCATGCGGTACCTCAACCGGGGGCAGGGATGGGTTGTCAGGAGATTGCAGGCACTCATTCCGCGATTGGTTGAAGGCCGCACGCAGGATGAGTTGGCGCAGATGTTGGCGGCCCACGCCGAAAACATCGAGATGGTGAACGCGTTTCTAGGAGGCCTCCGCCGAGGATAGTTGCCGGGGGTTCATGTATCACGGCGTGATGTAATGCGGGATTTTGTCCCCGTCATCCATGAACCTCACGCTTCCGCGCTGGGTCGCAGCGCTACTTCCTGCTCGCGCAACAGTCAGCCAGACGGAACGATTCCGCTCGGGCCTGGGCGCCTTGCTCGGCATCTTGTTGACAGGGTTGCTCAGCGCCGCACTGCTCAAATCTCCGGTGGCAGCGGCCTGGCTCATCGCCCCGATGGGCGCATCGGCTGTCCTGCTGTTCGGGGTTCCGGCGAGTCCGCTGGCGCAGCCGTGGTCGATCCTCGGCGGCAATCTCGTCGCGGCGCTGATTGGCGTCACCTGCGCGAAGCTCATCCATGCGCCCGTGCCGGCGGCAGCTGTCGCGATCTTCTTTGCGGTCGGCGCGATGTTTGCCTTGCATTGCGTCCATCCGCCGAGTGGGGCCGTTGCTCTGACGGCGGTGCTGGGAGGGCCGGAGATCCATGCGGCCGGCTACGGGTTCGTCCTGGTGCCGGTCGCGTTGAATTCAATCCTTTTGCTGGTGGTTGCGGTCATCTACAACAAGGCAGCGGGGCGCCGCTACCCTCATACCCAGCAGCCGGACGCACGACGCCCGCATCAGACCAACGATCCGGCTCCCATGGCCCGGCTTGGCTTCTCGGCGCAAGACATTGAGGCGGTGGTGAAGGACTATGACCAGGTGCTCGACGTCAGCGCGGACGATTTGGAGAATTTGTTTCGACGCACAGAGATGCATGCTTTCCGTCGGCGCTTTGGTGACACCTTTTGCCGCGACATCATGTCCAAGGACATCGTGTCAGTGGAATTCGGGACCGAGCTGGCCGAGGCGTGGACCCTCATGCGCGAATACAGCATCGAGGCACTGCCGGTGCTGAACCGGGCCCGGCACGTGATCGGCATCGTGACCCGTTCCGACTTCATCTACCACGCGGACCTGCCCGACTATGCGGGGATGCGGGGGCGCTTGCGCGCTTTCCTTCGACGCACGGACCACACCCATTCGGACAAGCACGAGGTTGTCGGTCAGATCATGAGTACCCAGGTCAGGACTGCCGCGGATTCGACCCCGATCGCCGAACTGGTGCACTTGATGTCCGATGCGGGGTTTCATCGTCTCCCTGTGATCGATGCCCAGTCTCGGCTGGTCGGCATGGTCACCCAGACAGACCTCGTCGCCGCACTCTACGAAACCGGCCTGGCCAGGATCGACGGCGATCACGAGGCTCGATCGAGACCGGACCGGAGCGGCAGGAAGTCACGGCAACCGCATCCACATTGATCATGACATGATATAAATGTGGCCCTTCCAACATCTTCATCGCAATGCCGCCTTATCCGCGCGCCCTGACCAAGGCGCACTTCGAGACCTTGTCCGAATTCCGCTACCAGATGCGCCGCTTCGAGCGCTTTTCCGAACGGGCGGCGCTGGGCGAGGGCGTCACGCCTCAACAATACTTGCTGCTCCTGCATGTGAAGGGCTTCCCAGGGCGGGCTTGGGCGCTTGTCGGCGAACTGGCCGAACGCTTGCAGATGCAGCCGCACGGTGCCGTCGCCTTGGTTTCGCGGTGCGAAGCGCTGGAGCTGGTCGAGCGCCGGCCAAGCCCCTGTGACGGACGCCAAGTCGAGGTTCATCTGCTCGAAAAGGGAGAGCAACTGCTGCAGCGCCTTGCGGCCTTGCACCGTGCAGAGCTGACATCGCTCGGCCCCGCATTCCAGGTTCCCGCGATCGACTTCCCGGTGACGCCATGAGCCACACGACCCGCGGCGACTTCGCCCTCAATACGCGCCTTCTTCGCATCACCGCCATGGCGGCGGTGATTGGTGGTTTGAGCACCGTGGCCGCCTATGTGCTGCTCGACCTCATACGCTTGTTCACCAACCTCTTTTTCTTTCAGACCTTGTCGGTGGCCGATCGTTCGCCGGCGACGAACACGCTGGGGCCCTGGGTCATCGTGGTGCCCGTCATCGGCGGCTTGATCGTCGGCGTGATGGCACGCTACGGCTCGGACAAGATCCGGGGGCATGGCATCCCGGAGGCGATCGAGGCGATCCTTTTCGGCAAGAGCAAGATGTCACCCAAGGTCGCATTGCTCAAGCCGATCTCGTCCGGCATCGTGATCGGCAGCGGCGGGCCGTTCGGCGCCGAGGGCCCGATCATCATGACCGGCGGCGCAATCGGTTCACTGTTGGCGCAGTATTTCCACCTCACGGCGGGCGAGCGAAAGGCATTGCTCGTCGCGGGTGCGACCGCGGGCATGACCGCGGTATTCGGAACTCCGGTCGCTGCCGTCTTGCTGGCGGTTGAGCTGCTGCTGTTCGAACTGCGTCCGCGCAGCCTGCTGCCGGTGGCCGTGTCCTGCGCGGTGGCGGGCTTCGCGCGACCCTTGCTGATGGGATCGGGTCCGTTGTTCCCTTTGCAGACGGCCGTGCCGGGTCCGATCGTTTTGGTTTTCTGCGTGGCGGCAGGCTTGGCATGTGGGGTGCTGTCGATGATCCTTTCGACCTCGCTCTACAAGGTCGAGGACCTTTTCGGCAAGCTGCCGTTGCACTGGATGTGGTGGCCGGCGATCGGCGGTCTCGTCGTGGGGCTTGGCGGGTTTGTCGAGCCGCGCGCGCTGGGCGTGGGCTACGACGTCATCGGAGATCTCCTGAACAACCGGCTGGCGCTCGGCGTCGTACTGGCGCTGCTCGGGGTGAAGGCCGTGATCTGGGTGATCGCGCTCGGCTCCGGAACCTCGGGCGGCGTGCTGGCGCCGCTGCTGATGATGGGCGCGGGCCTTGGCGTCGCGCTCGGCCATTTGCTTCCCGTCGGCGACCCGTTGCTCTGGCCTCTGGTATGCATGGCGGCTACACTCGGCGGCGTCATGCGCGCACCGCTGATGGCGACCGTCTTCGCGTTTGGTCTTACGCATGACAGCAACGCCTTGTTGCCGCTTTTGACGACCTCAGCCGTCGCCTATGGCTTCACAGTGTTGACGATGCGGCGCTCGATACTGACGGAGAAGATCGCGCGTCGCGGCTACCACATCTACCGCGAATACGGCGTCGATCCGCTGGAGCGTCATTCCGTCGAGGAGGTCATGACCCGCGACGTCAAGACGATCGACGCGATGATGCCACTGGACGAGGCGCTCGCTTCCTACTTCGGTCCGGGACAGGTGCACCGCGCCTTTCCGGTGATTCGCGAGGGCGTGTTGATCGGCATGGTCGACCGTGCCGTCCTAGCCGCTTTCGGTGCTGCGAATCTGAGCGTCTGCGTGGGCGAAGTCTGCGAGCGGGCGACGCCGTCTGTCAGCCTAGGCGAAAACTGCCGCAGCGTCGCTACCCGGATGGCTCGCCTGCAGGTGGAACGCCTGCCAGTGGTACGCAACTCGCAGTCCTGGGAACTGGTGGGCATTGTGGCCCGCAGCGACCTCATCAAGCCTTCGTTGGCGCATTTCGATGAGGAAGAAAAGCGCGAACGCATGCGAGGTCTTCCCTGGCAGGTTGAACTCTGAACGACTGCTCAGACAGTCACAAGCTCGAAAACTGGTGGTACGGGCTCGACATCACAGTGAGCGACGCCAAACGGCGCATTTCGGTCGCTACGCTGCGACCCGAGCTTAACTGCTACAGGGCATGGCCGGTGAGTCGCACATCGAACTCTATTCACCGCAACTATGCTCCTGCCACGAGGCTGGATGCATCAGGGCCTGCACCCCGCCTTCCAGGAAGCGCTGGCGCCACAAGGCCACCTGGCGCCGATCCAGATCGACCTCTGTGGCGATCTCCTTGTTCTGCCAGCCCTCGGCGGCCAGCAACACGATCTTGGCGCGTTGCTGCACACGCGCCTCCACGCGGCCTCGCCGCGTCAATGCGGTCAACTCTCGTTGAACAGCAGCATCCAGTTCAATCTTCGGGGCAATGCGCATGGCTGCGACCTCCATCGAGATCGGAGTGTGCTGCATCTATTAAGTTCCGCTATTTCAAGCGCACTGCACTAGCGTGACCACTGCCGAGTTTGAATCGAGCATCGTGGACAAAACGCTTCACGAAAGGCCCATCGCGGCCACGCACTGGAGCACGCGCACCCTGGCCGCGCAACTCGGTGTAGGGCCGACAACGATTCGCCGCGTTTGGAAGCGCAACGGCCTGAAGCCGCACCGGCAAAGCACCTTCAAGCTCTCGCGCGACCCGCGCTTCGAGGACAAGCTGCTGGATGTCGTGGGGCTGTACTTGAACCCGCCCGAGCGCGCCTTGGTGCTCAGCTGCGACGAGAAAAGCCAGATTCAGGCGCTCAACCGCACCCAGCCGGGCCTGCCGATGAAGAAAGGCCGAGCCGGCACCGTCACGCACGACTACAAGCGCCACGGCACGACCACGCTGTTCGCCGCCTTGAACACCCTGGACGGCACCGTGATCTCGATGTGTCAGCAGCAACACCGTCACGCGGAGTGGTTGCTGTTCCTGCGTCTGATCCAGCGCAAGACGTCCAAGCACCTCCAACTGCATCTGATTGTGGACAACTACGGCACGCACACGCATCCCGACGTGCAGGCCTGGCTGGCCAAGCACCCGCGCTTCGTCATGCACTTCACGCCCACGAGCGCGTCGTGGCTGAACATGGTCGAGCGCTTCTTCCGTGACATCTCGGAGAACCGCATCCGACGCGACAGCTTCACCAGCGTGGCCGAACTGGAGTTCGCCATCGATCTGTACGTGGCCTACCACAACGCCAACCCAAAGCCGTTCATCTGGACCAAGAGCGCGACGGACATCCTGGCCAAGGTCACCCGCGCCAAGGCGGCGCTGGCGCTGATCAAACGATAAGTACATATTTACGTGGCGCACTACACTAGTGTCGTGAGGAAGTTCATTCTCGACGAGGCGGCAATGAGCGGAAGACCCAAAGCGACAGTGGTTTTGACGGACGCTGAGCGAAACTATTCCTGAGCATCAAGGTCTGTCGTGTACCGTGTCTACCGCGCATCGTCTGGGTCTTGGGTTGCAACTGTCGGGGAATCAACTCTAACGTTCGAGGGCTCTCACGGGTCGACCGGATGCAGAGGTATTTCAGCATCCTATTAGGCCGGGTAGACCACCCCGACG
>NZ_LMUW01000207.1:48672-93577 GCF_009765735.1 Xenophilus sp. L33 | reverse complement strand
TTCAGCGTTACCAGGCCAGCGGCAACGCGCCGCGCGCCGTGTACCTGGCCCTCTGGTTCGAGAGCCGCTGGGGCATGGCCGCCTTGCACACGCAAGCGTTTAACGAAACGCAGCACGCCCGCGCCCTGGGTCGCTTCCCTGGAACGCGAATGCGAGCGGCTGCGAGGGGTCATCCGTGTGTACGAGAAGGCGCAGGGGCAGCAGGCGGCGAATAGTTGGGTCCGATGGCTGGATCGCCCGTGCCGACCGGAGGCTCGCCATATTCGATCGCGTTTGCGAAGTAAACGGAGAGGATATCGAAGGCGACTTGTAGCCCGGCGCAAGTTGACCGCCGGCTCATGTGTGGCACCGCAACCAACGCGTTCCATCGGCTCATGCCGTCGCGCTACACCGGTCGGAGGTCCAAATCGACCAGATACCCCGCGTCAACTGATCAGCGGCGCAGACCGATCCGCACGACTATCGTCTATGCAGATCATATTGAACATAATATGCACTGCCTAACCCCCTTTGGGCAAAGAGCTTGAGGCGCTCGCCCAGCCGAAAAGGCGATGGTGCCAAGTGGCGCTCTGATTCAACGCCGCTTATATTTCGCTACCCCAAAAAACAGGAAAGACAGCGTGCCAGTGGACAACTCGGAGTCGATCAGGCTACTTCACCTCAGCGATATTCACTTTGGCCTTGGCGAACAGGACTGGATGTGGCCCACATTCAAAAAGCAGTTCTTCGATGATCTTCGCGGCCTTCACGAACGTGCGGGGCCATGGGACCTCGTTGTTTTCTCGGGCGATCTCACTCAGCGCGCAAGCAAGGAGGAGTTCGACGGTCTAACTCACGTTCTCAAGGAGCTGTGGGCACATCTCAAGTCATTTGGATCCGAGCCGAGCCTGTTCGTTGTTCCGGGCAACCACGACTTGGTTCGCCCGAGTGAGTTGGATCCGACGGGTTTGGTCATGCGACGCTGGTGGAACGAACCCGAAGTTCAGCGCGATTTCTGGACATCCGCGATGTCCAGCTATCGGACCGCGTTGTCGACCTGGTTCGCGACATTCACGGCATGGCGCGACCAACTGGCAACGCACATTCCTTTTCTTGACCTGACACACGGCATCCTGCCAGGGGATGTATCCGCGACTCTGCAGAAGGCAAACATGCGCGTGGGCCTGGTAGGGCTGAATTCGGCATGGCTGCAGGTATCCGCGGGCGATCTCAAGGGTCGGCTATGCCTCCATGCGCGCCAGCTGCATGCGGTGACGTCCAACGATCCCGACGCTTGGTGCGGCGGCCACGATTTCAACTTGGTCGTTACCCATCATCCGGTAGATTGGCTTGAGCCTCGCGCCATAGCAGATTGGTCTTCTGAAATCTATCTGCCAACTCGCTTCGACGCGCATCTATTCGGCCACATGCACGAGGGGAGATCCACTACCGTGTCCATCTCCGGAGGCCCAAATCGCACTTCCATCCAGGCAGCATCGCTATTTGGACTCGAGCATGTAGGCGCTTCAGAACTTCGTCGCGACCATGGCTATTCAGCCATCCAGATTCCTTCTCCCGGGAGCCGCGGGGTCATTCGCCTCTGGCCTCGAAAGCTTGTGCAGCGCTCCGACGGATCGCGAAAACTCGCCTCCAACCAAGATTGGGACCTCGTCGACGACAGTTACTGCGATATAGGTCCTCAAGCAATTGGGCCTGCGAAAACGACACCCGTAGCAAATGCGATTGAAGATCTCGTGCCTGTTGCTCAAAGTCGGCTGGTGCTCCAGCGACTGCTTCGTCCCGCAGCGTTTGTGGATGCGCACGCGGCAGTACGCAAGGCAGAGCAAGCTTTTTTCCTTGCCGCCCTGAAGGACTCTCGAATCGCATGGCAGGTCGCGAGCTGGGGCACCGGAGGCGAAGAGTTTCTCCAATGCGTTCAAGGTCAGTTGGGAGGACGGCGCGATGACGTCTACTACCTCGACGTCCACTCTTACCGCTCTCGCGATGATGTACTCGGCGGCGTCCAGGAAATGTACGGCTGCAGCTTCGCCAGTCTGTGTGCAGCACTGGCCGCGGCCGGCCCGTCGATGCTCGTGCTTGATGACGTTGAGGTTGGAGCAGGGTCTGGTCACGAGGGAGATTTCGTGCGCCAGGTTTGTGACTTGGCCAAACTGGTCCTCGACTACTGTCCTCAACTGTCGGTGGTCATTCGGTCACGGGCGAAGCCGGCGGGCCTCGAGCTTAAATGCGTTGAGGTCGGCGCTTTGGAAGAGCCCGATGTCGCGCAGTATGTTGCGTCTCATCCACTGGGCGGCGAACAGCTTGCTCGCCTCGATGTCGTGGGGCGTCTATATAGGCATACCGACGGAATTCCGTCGCGCATCGACCTCGCTCTCAGGGACCTTCGCATCGTTGGACTCAACGGTCTGCACGAGCTGAACTCCGATGTCAGTGGCAGGTTGGCCGCAACACAGGTAGTGGACCCCACACTGGCGAGAGCCATCAAGGACCTGTCTGCCTCGCCCGATGAGGCGTGTGTTCGGGCCCACGACCTCCTCAAGGTGCTTTCCTTGTTTCCGCAGGGCGAGCAATTGTCACGCGTTCGCCGATTCTTCGGCGCGAAGGCCTTCTACGCGAATCACGCATCAATCCTCTTGGACCGCGGCCTGGTTGACCTGGTTCAAGTGTCTTCGCTGGAGCAGAGCCTGCTGACGCAGGACGATGGAAACGCGCTGCTCGTGAAGCGGCCTGTGCGTGAACACCTGATGCAATCGTTGGGCCCGACTGAACATCGAAATCTCAGCGCCAAGGCGCTCGCGCTCTATTTTGGGGAAAAATGGCAGTTGCAAGGTATTCGTTCGCCGACGGCGCGACGATTCAAAAACTCGCAATGTGAGATCCGAGAAATTACAAATGCGAGCACGCTGGTCCTCAGAGCAGCCAAGGCGGCAGGTGAATCAGGCACGCCTCAGAGAATGAGCGAAGCGGTTGCGCTAGCGACCTCCTATGCCGCTTCGCTCAAAAGCGGAACCCACTATCGAAGCGTCACCAGCCTGTACGATGATCTGTTCCCCATTTTTGAGCGATACCCTAACAATATTGATCTCTCACTAGCCAGAGTTCAGCACGCGATCGCCGTTCGCATGATTGGAGAGCGCCAGCGTGCAAGCGAGATGCTGATTGCATGCGACGCACCGGCGCTAGCGAAAGGTCTTCGACAACAGGTGCTTCTCAATTTGGCGCTTTGTTACGAATCGCTGAAGCAACCCCAGAAGAAAATCATTGAGACGGCGTCGCAGGCTGAGCGACTCGACAAGAAGACGGTATTTGCGCTGCAGGCAAGAGGGATCATTGCCTCAAACGGCTCTGAAAACAACGAACAGCGTGAGACTAAACTTCGGGAACTTCAGGTTCAGGCGGTGAAGCGCAAGGCATTCATTCTGGCAAATAACTTCGCTCTCGAGCGTGCTTCGGCTGCAGCGAACTCCGACAGGCGGAAGGATCTTCTGCGAGAGGCCATGCACACTGCACGAACGCAAGACGATCCCTACAACCTGGTAAGAAGCTCGCTGCGGTTCGCGACGCTGGCCCTCGACGAGTCAGGCGCACTGGATCGCGAGTTGACGATTGACTGTACGCATGCGTACAGTTATCTTTACAACCAAAGAATCGACGCACTTTTCGATAGCTGCCACGAGATCCTGTGGCGGGCTTTTCAGGCTGAGGAGGACTATGACAACATGTTGAGGCTCTTCCGTCACAGTTCTCTCATCTGGCGCATCAGAGAGAAGTTCGATCTGGAGAAGAAGTATATGGATCAGCTCGCCGGATCGCTTGGCAAGAAGCTGACTTCAGGCGTCCTGGATGCAGACAGGGAACTGCTGTATTTCATGACGAGAGGGCTTCAACTGGGTCCACCACCTCCGAGCCTTCCGGCTTGATCTGCGGTACTTGCCACGAGTTAGGTGTTGGGAATTCGGATCTGGAGATGCGGCGATTGCGAGCCGCATCGGCGGCAGCTGCGGATACGCTCCCGACGCTGCCCGATAAAAGGTCGACCGAACTTGCAGCCGGGCAGCGCCCTGCGAGGAGGCAGAGACGGCGCGCAGTGCACAGGCAGCGGCACGGAAAAGAGTAGGGATCGCACCGCGAAGACGCTTCGGCATGTGCTCGGATACACCAGGCTACGCAGATCGAACTTGCAGCTCTCTGAGAACGCACGCCTGGCGCCGGAGCGGCGCACTAGCTTTCGCGAGCGGGATCTTTCGTGCGTGCCTCACAGCGCTCATCACGGTCGGGCGTCCATGTCTGCGTGAGGTTGACTTGCCCGTGCATAGCAATTGCGCTACAGTTTGGTGCATGAAATCTGCCCAGCTGCCCCCCGTGCGTGTCGAACCGAGCGTGCGACAAGAGATCGAAAGCGTCCTTCGCCCTGGGGAAACCTTGTCGCAGTTCGTGGAAAGCGCAGCCGTGCAGACCGCTCAGCGTCGCAAGTCACAACAGGAGTTCCTTGCGCGCGGGCGCGAATCATTGAAGCGCGCCAAGCGATCTGGCAAATACTATGCCGCTGCCGACGCCCTCGATGCCATGCAGAGGAGGCTTGACGAGCGCATGTCGGGGCTTGGCCGGGACGTCGGTGTGAAGACGCCTCGCACGTGAGGTTCACAGTCAGCCTAACGCACGAGGCGATCGAAGATCTGCTGCGTCTGGAGGACTTTCTCGTCGAATCGGCGCTCGAGCACGGGGACTTCGATCTTCCGCGCCGGGCGGTGGCAGCAATCCGTCACGAGTTCGGTGTCCTCGAAACGAACCCATTCACCTGTCGAATCGCCGACGCAGATCGGCTCGAGCGCGAATTGATCATTCCATTCGGGGCGTCGGGGTACGTGGCGCTGTTTCGAATCATCAACGACCAGGAGGTTGTGATCGCCGCCATTCGTCACCAGCGCGAAGACGACTATCACTAGGAGCGGACTCGCCTGACGGGGGATGCCACAACGCGACTTCAGAGAGGCGGGTACTCCTGCGGCAGCAAAATCCCGCAGGTGTCCACCCGCAAGGGAGGCCAGATTCCTCCGCCTCGGCAATGGCGACCGCCGGCTCGAAATCATCGGCCGTAGGCCCGAACGAAGCGAGGCCGGCGTCTTCGTCTACGACGCCGCTTCCGCGGATGGTTCGGATGCACAGGGCTACAAGACCGAGGCCGAGATCGCGCGCCGCCTGGGCTATGTGGGCAAGAACTGCATCCATCCGAGCCAGGTGCCGCTCGCGCACCAGGTGTTCCGGCCCTCCGATACCGACCTCGCTCACGCGCGCCGGGTCGTCGAGGCAGCACGCGCCACCGAAAGAAGGGGCGTGGGCGCCTGCATGGTCGACGGCCACATAGTCGACGGCAACTTCGTGCGTCGGGCCGAGGCCATCATCGCCGACGCGATGGCGCTGGGACTCGCCGCGGCGGAAGGCAATCGAACGGAAGCCGCATGAGCGAGATGTCCCATCCGGAGTACGCCGCGGGCGGCCCGGGGCCTCTTGCGGGCATCCGGGTGCTGGATCTTTCCGCCTACATCGCCGGCCCTTAACTGCCCACGTCCTCTGCATCGAGGAGCGAGTCGGGACCTATGCGGACAGCGATCTGGCGAGCCAGTCTTTCGATATTGATGCCATCGATCGTGGTTTCCACTACTTCAGGTATGTCCGGCGTTGCACAATCCGCAGCGCCATGGTTGAGTCGCTGATTCAAAACATGAGCACAATCTTTGGCTTGCAGGCACGACAATTCGCCCGATGAAAACTGCCGCGCTTTTTCTTCTGTCATGCTTTTTCTTTTTGGTCGGTTTTGATGCGACCGCAGCAGATTCTCCTATGGGTCGATAGTCCCGAATGGACGACAGAACGTCGTGATCCTTAGGGACTCGATACAGGCCGGTAACATGGGCTCATGTCCGTGATAGGGGGCCTGGCGCGCGCGACGCGGCCAAGCCCTGTTCCGCCTCGACCAGTTTTCCTACGGCTACGTCTTCGCACTCGCACTCGCACTGGCGCTCGTGCGCTTGGTGCTCGCAAGATGAGAGCGTAAGTCGAGCCCACCTTCGGCTGCTCGTTCACGTGACTGCTCGACGGAACAGGCGGCCTCGAACTGCCGCCGGTGCCGGGATCTCCTGCGTATGCCGAGTGGCGCCTGGTCAGGCGCCAGCATTGGCTCAGGGTATTGGTAGACCAGCAGGGCGGCGCTGCCTGAGTGGCTGCCGCGGACGGCACGCCGGCGAGCCACATCAGCGCGATGACCTCAGGCCGCCGCGACGTCGGCGACATGCTGCCCGATCGGCTGGAGGCGCATTCGACAAACCCAACGGGTGGCTCGACCGACCAGTGAGGCATGACCCCCTGGCCAACGTGATCGACGTCCTCGGCGCCTGCGGTGCCGCCAATCGAGAAGATGGAGTCGACTTCACGCAAGGTGCTGACCGGCGCGTTGACCGCCTATCTGGCCAGCCCGGGCGCGAGCGCCGACTTTCTGCCGCTGAACTCGCGCATGCTGCGTTCGCTAAGAACCTATGGCGCGCTCGAATAGGACGCGGTAAACCTTCGAAGACCGACAGCCCGCCGCCGGGTCTAGTCGCCCGGCCGGTACACCATCATTTGCTCGCGCTGGCCGCGATTGAACGTGTAGAGCGTGAAGGCTCCGTTCACGATGTCGCCCTTCTCGTCGAAGGCGATCTGACCGGTCACGCCGCTGTGGCGGATCTTTTTGACCTCCGGCAGGTAGCGCTGCGGATCGGACGATCCAGCAGCCGTCATGGCCTGCGCTAGCACCATCACTGCATCGTAGGTGTAGGGGGCGTAGATCTGTACCTCCACACCGTTCTTGGCCAGGAATCTCGAGCGGAAAGTTTCCATCTTGGCCTGGCCTTCCTGGCCGACTCCGCCGGCTTCGGCGCAGATGACCGCGCCATCGGCAAGGCCGGGTCCGGCCAGCTTTGCCAGCTCGGCGGTGCAGATCCCGTCCCCACCCATGAAGGCGATGTTTGCCCCGTCCTTTGAGATCTCCCGAAAGAGCGGACCGGCATCGGTGTCCATGCCGCCGTAGAAGACGACATCGGCCGAGACGCGCCGGATCTGCGCGACGGCCAGTGCCAGGTCGGTATTGCCGCCCGTGGCAAAGGTGTGTGAAACGATATTGCCGCCGGCAGCCTTCACCTCCCGCTCGAAGACATCGGCAATGCCGGCGCCGTAGGCGGTGCGATCGTCCAGGATCGCGATCCGCTTGCCGGGGAATGAGACCGTCGCCACGTGCGCCAAGCTCGCGGCCAGCTGCGTGTCGTCGCCGATGATTCGAAAGGCCGTGGCATAGCCTTGGCGCGTGTACTTCGGATTGGTCGCCGAGGGCGAGATCTGCACGATTCCCGCATCGCTGTAGAGCTTGGAGGCCGGGATGGTGGACCCGGAGTTCAGGTGACCGACAACACCGCTCACTCCCGCGTCGATCAACTGCTGAGCAACCGCCACGGCCTGCTTGGGGTTGGCAGCGTCGTCACCGCTCAAAAGTTCGAAGCTTGCCGGCTGGCCGCCGATGCGGACATGCTTGGCATTGAGATCGTCGATGGCCATGCGCGCGCCGTATTCGTCATCCTGGCCGAGATGCCCGATCGGGCCGCTCTTCGGGCCGGCGACGCCGATTTTGACCAGCAGAGGGGCAGCGGACTGGGCCGAAGCCGCCGCGCATGCAATGAGGCACGCGCTCGCGATCGCCGTGGCCAAGTGGATTCGCATCTCCAACTCCAGAAGCTTCGTTTCGGCGGATTATCTGGCGGCCCGACGCGACACCGAGGCCGGCTCACGACAACGGGTGCTCGCCTCGCGGCAAAGATCACGAATCGGCCTCTGGGGGTGCGCCGACGGCGTGCGCGGGCATGCAACCTGTCCAAGACGCTTCGCCCCAGGTGATCCAGCACCACGGCCTCGCCGTCCAGGAGGTGCGGGCCGCCGGCGATCGTGGCCACGCCGCGGGCGATCTCCGGGAACCAGGCCGTCGCATCGGCGCCGGACTTGGAACGCAGGCTAACCTGGCCCCGGTCGACCAGCGCCATGAGGCGGTAGCCGTCCAGCTTGATCTCGTAGATCCATCCGGGCGCATCGAGGTCATACCCGCGGGCGGCCAGCAGCATCGGCTTGGCCAGGGCGAGCGCCTGCTCGGCCGTCAGGGGCGGCAAGTGGGCAATGAGGGGTAGCCACAGCGCCTACTGGCCGACGCCAGCTTGCACGCAGCCTTGCGATGCGCTTCGCGCCGAAGCCGGCCGCCGGAAAGGCGCCGAGCTATCGCTGCCCGCGCAGCACCTCGTTGCGGCACTGGCTCCACGCCAGGGTCGACGCCGGCGTCGGGTTCGCCTGCTCTGGGCACAGCTGAGACGAGCGTGCTTCCCGCTGGGCGAGAGCCTGGCGGGAGATCCCCAGGATCTTCGCGCGCTCGACGGCGTTGGCCTCTTCGGCGTAGGGATCGTTCACGCTCAGGCCGTAGCCCTGCATTTCAGCGGTCGTGAGGATCTTCATGTGCTCGGGACTGATGAACAGCGAATCCTCGTAGAGCCTGACCGGCACGTTCATCTCCTTGAGGAACGCCGACGCGTCCGCGCCGATCCGCTCGTACTTCTGTTCTTGGAGCACCGGTGACGCGAAGGTGTCATCGGCGTTGTAAGGCCGGTGGATCCCTATCTGGCCGCCGTCCACTTAACGGAAGGACGCCCCGGCGAGGAGGTAGACGCAGGCGCTGACACAGCGCTCGCCCTGGTGCATGGTGGCAATCGCGCTGCGCGAGCGCAGGTAACGTCCAAGGTCCAGAGCCGTCTCCACGTTGCCACCCGACGAGTTGAGGGTGGCGAACACGATGAGCGCGCCGGCAGGCCCCTTCTGTGCCAGGACTTGCGCCCGCGCCTCTCGATCGGCTCTCAGGACGGTTGCATAGTCAGCCGCGGTGAGCGTGCCCGTGAACCTCAGCGTGAGGGTGCCCTTCACGTCCTTTGGACGCTGGCCTGCCGGGAGATAGTCGACGCCGACATCCGCTCGGGCGGCTCCAGCGAGGAGGGCGGTCACCAAGGCGAAAATAGCGAAGCCTGTTCTTTCCATTTTGGATCGTGATGAGTGGCCAGGTGGCATTTCTTCAATCATCGTGCTGATAGTGGACGCTCCGCACGACGTCCGTCGCCTCGATCGAGCAGATGTTCAGCGAGAAGGGTGGGGTGCCCACGAAGACCACCGGCAGTGTGCGCTGCTTGCTGTACGGGTCTGAAGTCCAGTTCGGAGTGCTCGGCCGCGTAGCGAAGGAAGTCGCTCACGTGCGGGCCGATCTGCTCGAGGGTAAGGGTGGAGAGCGTTCCGGTCTTCTCCGGCCCCTTGGTGGGGATCGCATAGCAGCGACCGGTCGGGCCCGCGCCGACGCCTCCCGGGCCACCGAGCGTGGTTCTTGGGTAGAGCGCCGCACCCTTGCCGTGCCGGCCGGCCAGGTTGCTGCCAAATACGAAGATCGTCAGCCGATCGACCGAGGAAGGAAGTGGCTGCGCGTCGATGTGAGTGCGAGGCATTGCTCCATGCTACCAATGCTGTTTTGAAGAGATCAAGGTTCGACCTTTTCCTTATCTCCACGAGGTACTCGGTCACGAAGGGATCGGTTTTCTCGGAGGGACATAGGCTTTCCAGTCAGGGCAATCCCTACACTTCCACGGCGCCCCATGAAGGACAGATCCCTCGAATGAACGAACGACCGATTTTCACGGCGCGCGCATGCGCCCTCGCTCTGACCGCCTCCCTCGCAGGCCTGTCGCTCCCTGCGACGGCAGGCATGTTCAAGTGCCATACCACCGGTGGCACAACGTTCCAACAGACGCCCTGCGAAAACGCCAAGGACGCTGCCGAGACCTATCAGCCCAGCGGCGTTCCGAAGGGCAAGGCCGACGGCACGTCGGCAACGTCCGCGGCGCCGCCGGCGAGCGCCACGGAAGCGGCACCCGCCGCCGAGGCGGTAGTCGACCCGCAGGAGATCAATCGCGCCATCGTCGGCTCCTACCCGCTTCGGGGCATGACCATCACCCAACTGCAGAGCGCCATGGGAACTCCCGATCGCATCAACTCGGGCGACTACCAGGGCGGCTACAGCGAGCAGCGCATCTACACCAAGCCGCCGATGCGCTACTACGTCTACACGGACGGCGTGAAGGTGCGCTCGATCCAGTCCTCGCAGATCGTGGACACCACGCCCCAGGTGGCCTCCCACTACTGCCCGGCGGCCCTCGAGATCAAGAACGAAGAGGTCTCGGCCAACTCGATCACCTTGACTGACGACCAGCGCAAGGCAAAGCTCGACCACATCCAAGCCATGCGGGAATGCCGCGGCTGAATCCGTGCCGTGCGCCGACCGGGCGCTGAAACGACCAAAAACGACAAAGACAAAACAAGAAGATGGACCCGCGAACCAACGATCGAATGGATCCGACGCTGCACTCGGACATGCAATCCTTTCCGGCACATCCCCCATTGGGGTCGCCTGACCAGATGCGAGAGTTCTACGAGCTGGCCATCGGGGATCGGAATCGAGACTACTACCTGCCTCGGTTCGAGCGCTACGACAGGGAAGGCGGGTTCAAGCTGGGCTGGCACTGGCCCTCGCTCTTCGTCGGCTTCTGGTGGGCGCTCTATCGCCGCATCTGGTCGACAGCCCTGCTGTACTTCGCGGGCCCGTACATCCTGGCAGCCGCCCTGGGCGTCTCCGCCGCGGTCATGGGAAAGACCGGGGCCGGCATCGCCTCGATCATCTACCTGCTGGCGCTCTTTCTCGTTCCGCCCCTGATCTCGAACCCGCTCTACCACCGACACTGCCGCAAGGTGATCGAGCGGGCCCGAAAGACCAGCGGCAACCCTCGCGTCCAGGCCGCGATCGTGGCCCAGAAGGGCGGCACGAGCAGCGTCGCTCTCTACATCGTGCTCGGACTCTGGCTCGTCGCCACGGTCGGCATCCTTGCGGCCGTGTCCATCCCGGCCTACCAGGACTACACCACCCGGGCGCGAACGGTGAATGCCTACAGCTGGGGCAGGAGTGCCGCGTCGGTGGTCGGAGACTACTTCCGCCAGAACCACCAGATCCCCGCCAGCCTCAGCGACCTGCAGATTGCCGCGCTGCCGCCGGTGGTGCAGTCCGCTCGGATCGATCCCTCCAACGGCGTCATCGAGATCACCCTGGCCAACGATCCGGTGAAGGGGAAGACCTTCCGCCTGGTGCCCAGCCAGGGAGCCGATGGCCAGGTCCTGTGGAACTGCCAGGCCGGCGACGTGAAGCCGAGCCTGCTGCCCGCGGAGTGCAGACATTGAGCGCCATGGAACCGATCAGTCCTGCGGCCTCGTTCGACGACGAGCTCGGCGGCTTGGAGGGTCTGGCCAGTTCGGGAAGTCTGGCTGTCGCGACGGCCGATGCCCGGGAGTCACACGGAATGGACCGCTCCGACGTCCAGCAGGTGCTGGCCCTGGTGCGCGACCACCTGGGCATGGACGTGGTCTTCGTCTCGGAATTCGTCGAAGGCATGCGCGTGGTGCGCCACCACGCCGAGGGCGATGTCCCGCCGCCGTTGGCGGCCGCACTGTCCAAGCGCGGCGGCTTCTCCACCCCTTTGGAGCACACCCTTTGCCAGCGCATGATGGACGGCCGGCTGCCGAATCTCATCCGGGACCTGCCCGCCATGCGTGCGAGCGGGCACGATCTTCCGGTCGCGGACCTGCCGATCGGCTCCTACCTGGCCGTGCCCGTCAACCACGAGGACGGCAGTCTCTACGGGGCGCTGTGCTGCCTGACGCTCAAGCCAGACGGTGCGTTGGGTGAGTTGGAGCTGAAGCGGCTGCGGATGGCCGCGGCATTGGTGTCGCGCCTGCTGCAGCAGTGATAGCTCGCTGCGCTCAGCGCTCCAGCAAGATGTAGAGCCCCTCGCCCGATCGGCCCGCGGCCACGTGGCCCTTCCCGAGCGGCACCCGCGGCATCACGCTGCCGCTGTCGTAGTCGATCGACTGCTGCTCGTTGACGATCTGGACGATCTGGTCAGCCTTCATCTCTGGGAACGTGGCGGCAACAAAGTCCCGCACGAACGCCTCCTTTGCCGCCGTGAAGGTCGCTGGCGCGTTTATCGAATTGCCATGGAACTCGATGCTGACGTGCGTGACGGCCGCAGGGTCGGAATACAACTCAATGCCCGTCGACGACAGGAAAGCGGGGCCATCGGGATCCGGCGCGGAGTACGAAAAGTCGGAGCCGCCAGTTTTCAGCGACCAATTCTTCGCGTTCCCAACTCTGTGCTTGGCGAAGAACTCGGACCCTTCGAAGTCCTTGACGGTGAGCGGACTCGTCATCGCAACCTCGAGCTTGGCCGCGTCCCGCACCCGCGCCAGGTCCGGGTCCTTGAGCGCCGCGAACTTCGCGATCGAGGCGAGCGCACCAGCGGCGTCACCGCTTTCCAAAGTCCGACGTGCGTTCGCGACGATCTCCGCCTTGTTGGCAGCAAACTCTCGCTCGGCGGCTTCCCGCGCCGCCGCGGCGGCCTGCATGCGCTGCTCCTGCTCGAGCTTTTGCGCCGCGCCACGGTTCGCCTGGTCTTCGCGATCAGCCACCTGGGTGCCGAGGACCATGACCGCCAACACGATCGGGAAGTAGACCTTCAACGGGAGGCGCTCGCCCAGCCTGGCCTTCAGGGCGCCGTAGAGCGGCGGCAGGCACAGCACGCCGGCGATCACGACGATGGCGCCACCGACGTATTGGCGCTCCATGACCATCTTGCCCACCGCGGCGACGATGAGCCAAACCGAGCACAGCCACGCGCCCCCCTTGCGCAGCACCGGTCCCCAGCCCTGGTTGGCAGGGGGGCGCGGCCGCCCGGGCCGGGCGGAGAGGGGGGCATGGGCGGAGTCGGTCATGGTTTCTGTCCTCGGGAACCATGGGATCATGCACAGGCCCCGGGGCGTGGGTTTGACATCCTGCCGACGGCGCTCAATGCGATGTGAACTGCGTCACATTTGTCGTTGCGGACTCGCGACCACCTGCTGCTCGACCTGCTCGAAGTGCTCGGCCTGCTTGGCCTGCTCGCGCGACGGCGCCAGCGTGTCGCGCAGTGGTGGCTGGTCGACCAAATAGCGCACGCGGTGCGCCTCCGTGGGCAACGGTGGCTCCCAGCGCGTCAGCATGCCCAGCAACGCCTTGTTCGACAGGGAAGTGTCCCGACGATGGTTGCGCCGCAGCACCTCGTCGCGCGGCGATTCGAGGTACACCAGCTCGACCTCGGCGCCGTAGGCGAAGCACAGGTCCAGCGTCTTGCGGCGCATGAGGTCGCTGGTGTTCGTGGCGTTCCAGACGAAGGGCGACTTCTTGCGCAACAGCTCCTTGGCGCGGTCGATCGCCAGGTGAGCGACTGCGCCGTGGTTCTTGCCATGGCGAAGCCCCAGCTCTTCGCGTGCGTCGTCGAAGGAGACCACGGGCAGGCTCACGCAGTGCCTCTGGACCCAGGTGTTCTTTCCGGTGGCGGGCAGCCCCGCCATGACGATCACCTTGGACCCAGGCTCCTGGAAGAGCGGATAGTCCGGGTGAACATCAGCGCCCCGGAAGTAGCTCACCGCGGTGTGAGCATCGGCGAAGGCCCGCGGCTGCCCGTAGCAGCCGTCCTCGCGCGCCAGCTCTCGGAAGAGCTCGATGGCGTCGAGCACCTTGTGCTGGTCCGGGCAGATCCGCCCGCGCATGTCGGCCTCGGCCAGCATCGCGAGCAGGTGCAGGTCCATCTGCCAGGACAGCTCCCGCACGGTGAACTCGGGCGTCACCCCGCGGCGCGAGCTTTCGAGCGCGAAGAAAGGCGTCTGGTGAACACTGATCAGCCGGCAGATGGTCTCGCGCACAGCGAAAGGCGCCCCGGCCTCCCAGAGCGCGATGCGTGCGTCGATCGCGCCCTTCTTGGAGTGTCCAGGCTGAGAGATCCGGCCCGTCACCTCGTCGATGACCGTGGTCGAGAACTTGGCGATGTCGTGCAGCAGCGCGGCGAGGAACACGCACGCCTGCTCCTCGGCGCTGGCGCGCCGATAGTCCTCGGACATGACGAGCGCGTGGACGACGAGCTTCGTGTGCGTCCAGACGTCGCCCTCCTGGTGATAGGTCGGATCCTGCAGGGTGGTCTTGGCCAGCTCGAGCCTCGGGAAGGCCGCAAGGCACGCCTCGAAGTCCGGCGCCTGGCCGCTTCCTGGAACCAGTGCGAGGATGTCTTTCCAGTTGGTCACTTCAATCTCCCTTGGCCACCGCACGGCCAGGCCTTGTCGACCTCGGCGGCCATCAGGTCGACGCCGACGCGCAGGCGGTTGCGAATGATGGGCCGCTCGCTGTCGTGCGAGCCCGAGTCCAGGATCGTCTGGGTGAAGTCCGGGCGCACGAACTTGTAGCGCCCGATCGTCCGGCCGTCCTCCTCCACCTTGATGTAGAGCCCCTCGGCGAAGTCCGACTTGTCGGTCTGCTGCCAGCACTGCGCCAGGTCCAGGCGCTCGCGCGCCACGGCGTCCTCAAACGACGCCCGCCAGTGGGCGGTCCGCGCAACGGAGGGTCCGACCAGATCGAGGATTTCATCGATGCGCCGCGGCGCCACGCCGGCGTAGAGCACCGGCACCGAGACCACCGGCACGTCCGCCAAGAGCGCGTGCCGCTCGACGGTGCCAAGAAAGGTTTCCGTCGAGCGATCCCAGATGTCGAACTCGCAAAACAGGTGCGGGAGAGCATCGAAGAAAAGGGAGTGCTTCGCGTACATGTACTCGCCGTACATGATGAAGCGATCCTCGAGCACGCCGAGCAGTCGCCCTTCCTGAGCGCGCCCCCAGCGCTTGAGCATGTTGAACTGCCGCTCGCGGCCGCCCGCCCGATCGATGTCCAGGTAGTGGCCACGCGACTGCACAAGCAGCGTCGCGCCCGCATCGAAGCTCAGGCCGGTGTTGGAGCCGTCGAGCTTTTCTTCGATCACGACGAAGCGGCCGGCGAGTTCGTTGTAGCGAACCGGCGTGCCCTTGTCACCGGGCTGGTAGCGGGATCCCTGCAAGTGCGGGGTTCGGTGGTACTTTGCGAGTTGGCGGCTCTGCAGGCTCTGCAGCAGGTCATTGGCCATGATGCTCTTTCGTCGATTGCAGGTGACCAGGTCCTTGCTTGGTGGCTGGTGCTTGGGGCCGACGACGACGCAACGGATCACGCGGGGTGATCGTGGCTGACTCGATGCAGGAGGATGCTCGCAGAACCGCTCCTAGCGGCGCGGGCACCCTGGTGCCTCATGGATCCAGACGAGTGGCATAACCCAGGGCTTGAGGCCGTGGGCTTCGTCTGACGGGTCGTTCCGCAGGAACGGATGAGGCGGGACATTTCTTCTACTCGGAAAGATAGAGGTTTTCGGATGCCGGACTATAGCTGCACCGGACCACGCAACGCCAGGATGACGGCAATCCACGGAACTGCGCCGTTGCGCGCCTGCCAACCATCGCACGCTGCAGCTGGTACGCTTTCGAGCATGCCAAATCAGACGCCGCCGACCCTGACAGACGAGGAGCGCGACGCCGCACTCGGGCCCGATGAGGAAGGCCTCGGCCGCGCCCTCAGAGCTGTCTTCCAGGTCGTCCAGGGCACCTACGAGAAGACGAACGGGGACTTTGCCGAGCACCTGTTCTGCCTCACCTTCGAAGACGGGCGACCGATTCGCTGCAACGGCATGCCCGTGTCGCGATCCGAGCACGCGCGGGCTCGGGCAATCATCGAGGACATGCTCACTTGCTATCCGGTCGTGGTGCATGCAACGGAGGCCTGGGGCGCCCCGCCGGATTCGAAGGTCGCGCCCAGCCAGCATCCAGAGCGCTTCGACGTCGTCAACCTCGCCTTGATCACCACGCGAGGTGCCACGAACGTGCCTTGCCGTATGAACAAGGAAGATCGCACCCTGCTGCCGCCGCAGAGCTTTCGTTCGTGTACCCGAGCGTCGGATCTGAGGAGGACGGCTATCCCGAAAGACCGCGGACCAGTCATTGATCGGCCCATCGGATCCGGCACCGAAGGCCGCGAGCGCAGGGCAACCTCAGTGACGTCTCGGGGCGTTCAGGATGGCGCGATCGCAGAGAACTTGAAGATGAACTCGGGGTCCGTCACCTTGCCCTTCAAGGTCAGACTGGACTCCTCGATGCAACCCGGATCGGCCTTGTAGAACTTCCCCGAGAACGTCACACGTTGCCCGACCTTCAAGTTCGAGGCTTGCGCGAAGAGCGCGTCATCAGGCTCGATCAGCGTGTGATCGCTGACGTCCGAGAGAGAATTGTTCCAGGTCTTCACCGTGACGTTGTGAGCCACCTCGACAGCCAGCACGCCCTTGCCGTCCGAGTTGGCATCCACCGTGCTCACGGTGCCAGACCAGTTCCTCACCTGGCCACCGGAATTGGCCAGGATGCTGCACAGTTGCTTGTCCAAGCGTGCCTTCAGGCCGCCCATCTGCATATCGTTCGCAACGGTGCGCGCATCGCGCTGAACGGCGCCAATGGCAGCCACGAATTGCTCCTGAATTGACTGCTGTGGTACCGAAGGCGCTGCCGGCGCCGGGAGAAGTGCCGGAGCCGCCGCGACCACTTGCTGGGCCGGACTGGGGGAGGCAATCGCAGCGCTCGGCGCACTCGAAGCGCTCGAAGGCGGTGCAGCCTCCGCAGCATAGGACGCCGTGATGGCAGTGAAAGTGCTTTCGCCGTTGATCACCTTCAACGCATCAGCGAAGGTCCGTCGCGTCTCAGGGGTCGCGCTTTCGTCATCGCGCCGGGTCGTGAGGTAGTCGACGGTCTTTTGCTGGTTGCCGGAGAACTGGTGCGCCAGCAGCAGCGCGGCGAAGGACAACGTCGGATTGGAGGCCATCGCCTCGGACATCGACATCCAGGCCGTCGCACGATGGGGGTCGTTTTGCAGCGCCAGATTGAGCGCATCCAGCGCCTCGACGGTCTTGCCTTCGCGCAGAAGTGCCAGGCCAAGATTGCCCTGGGCCTCCGCGTCTCGGGGATTGAGCGCTGCCGCTCGTGCAAAGAGGGTCGCTGCCGTGGCGTAGTCGCCCGCGCGGTAGGCGGTGAGGCCATCGGCATTCTGGGCGCGTGAGGCCTTGCGATCGCCGGCCGGCGGAAGGTCCATGCCCTTCAGGCGGTCGGCCGCGGCCGCTACGACATCGGGCTGGTCGGCGCCAAAGAGCATCGCCCCGATGCACGGGCTCGGGCTGGAGCAGGTGCTGGCCCGCTGCATGAGTGCGGCTGCCCTTGTCGCCGCATCGGGCAGCGCGGACGCCGGCGCGGGCGCACGAGGGGTCCTTGAAGGCGTCCCGGCCAACAGCTCGGCGGCCACCTGGTCGGGTGACTGCGTCGGAGCGGCGGCGGGCTGAACGGCCTTGGGGGCCGGGGGCGCCGACTGCAGCGGCGA
The DNA here is from genome assembly GCF_009765735.1 of Xenophilus sp. L33. Taxonomy (GTDB): domain Bacteria; phylum Pseudomonadota; class Gammaproteobacteria; order Burkholderiales; family Burkholderiaceae_C; genus Variovorax. The sequence continues at coordinate 76,125 of NZ_LMUW01000207.1, read as the reverse complement.
GGCAGCAACGGCCGCTGGCGTGTCTACCGCCGGGCTCGAGGCGACTTGCTTGCTGCCGGCGTGCTGGTCGGCAATCATCACGCCGCCGATCACCGCCACGCCTACGCCGAGGATGCACCAGGCCGCGATGGACCACCCGCGCTGCACGCGCTGGAAGTGCTCGACGCTATCCCACCTCTTGTTTCGCCAGGCCCACTCCCGGCCCTTCACGCCGAGCACGAAGGGCATGGCGAAGCCGACCACGGGAAGAAGGGCCAAGAGGGCGATCCAGGTTCCGTTGAAGCAGCCCCACAGCCAATTGAACCAGAACGCTCCGAAGCTGAAACCGGCGACTCCCGGCGGCAACTCCTGCTGCGCGCCGCACTTCGGACATGCGGTTGCGGTCTCGTCCACCCCTTCGCCGCAACTGCGGCAATGAACCAAAGCCATCTCTTCTCCTGCTGGTCGTTTTGAAGCTGCACGCTCATGGTCAGCCCGCACCTTCCTGGTGCCCTGGCATTCTTACCGGGCGCACGCGCTCCTCCACGGCAGTAGTTCACATTGGGGGCAGAAGACTGCACGAAGACCGGTCGAGATGCGTCGACTCAGCGCGCAAGTCCAGGCTTTGAAGAGGCGTGGGAGAGTCGCCGAACAGTCGACGAACAGTCGCGACTGTTCATTCAACAGTCGGCGAGTCGCATCCAACAGTTGCCGTGCGACCGTGGCCAGCCCCATGATCGGCGGCATGGACATCGCCACCATCCGCCTGCACAACCTCAAGACCCTCATCGAGCGCCACCGGCAGCGACCCGAGCAGGCCCGCCTGCCCAGGCACGGCCAACTGACCCGCTTCGCGACTTCCGCCGCAGCCAACCCGCGGTACCTGGGCCACCTGCTAGCGCGGCGCAAGAACATCGGGGATATGACAGCTCGCGACCTCGAGACGAAACTGGGACTCGCTTTCGGCTGGATGGACCAGGTCCACCAAACAGCCCCGGCGGCGGGCGGTCGTGGAGACGACTCCCTGGATTCGCTCTCACCAGATGAGGCGCAGCTGCTGCGGTCGGTCTTGAAGCTCTTTCGCAGGGATCCCCTGGCAGTTCAGGGCGCGCTGCTGGCTATGGCGGCGGGCTAGAACTGCCCGCGGAATCTCGCGGCGACGAGCGGGAGGCCGCGGCGCGCCGGGCCTGATCGTTTTCCCAGGCCTGCGCCTGGGTGCTCTCGATCATGTGCTTCGTCTGGAGGATCTGGGCCGACGTGGCCAGGAAGTCGTCGCGTTCGGCCTTGCTCATGAAGCGGGCCTCATGCGCATGAGCCTCCTCCATGATCTGCGCCACCTGGCGGATCTCGATGGCGAGCGCGCCGAACTTGCGCCCGAGCACCACGCGGCCAAGCTCCTCCAGGCGGTGCCAGGTCGACCAGCCAGCGCCCTGGCTCTGGTCGGCCGCCTTCAACATCGCAGTCGCGTCCGATGAGATCTGCCGCGCGCAGCGCCTCAGTGCGACCCGGGTACGCTGGCGCAGCGTGATGGTGGCACCAGCATGGGCGGCCATGGCTTCCTCCATCGCTCGCGTCGAGGCGGAATCGGGCCGCCGCGTGAGCGCGCTGTCGGCACTCGCGCTCTCGCTGAGCTTCCGCAGCGTCTGGCTGGCCTGATGGAGCCGCAGCGTTGGCTCGAGCACCCCTTGACTGGCGCGCTCACTTCCAGCGCGGGCAGGACCTCGAGGGTACCGACGACGCCGGCGCGATGACCGCCTACCGCTTGGCGATCGGAGAGGGGTCCGACTGCGCGGACGCTTACCTGAACCTCGGCGCCATGTTGCTGGAGCGGGGCGACGCCGCGGCCGCGCTCGCGCTCTTCACCCAGGCGCTGGCGAAGTGCGGGCCGAGCGCGAACTGCTTCTACAACCAGGCGCTGGCGTTCGAAGACCTGGACCGGCTGCCTGATGCCTTGCACAGCTACGAGATGGCGTTGCGCGAGGATCCGGAGATGGCCGATGCGCACTACAACATCGGTCGGCTGCACGGCCGGTTGGGAAGGGCGCAGTTGGAGATCCGGCACCTCGGGGAGTACCGGAGGCTGCAGCGGCACTAGGCCCGGAGGAACCGCGGGCTCAGGTCGTGGAGGTGGTGCCGGCTGTTCCTGCAACCTAGTTGGTACATCCTCTCTGCCTGGCGTCGACGATCGCAGCGTCGACGATCGACGCCGCCGACCTCACTTGACCGGACCTCTGCATCGCGACCACCGACTCGCGGTACGCCTGCATCGACTCCAACGAAATACGACATTCCGGAGCCGGCCTGATAGACGCCATCGCCCGATCCAGTCGGGCCACTTGATCGCCAGCTTGCTCCGCGCGATCAGCGTCCCGTTGGGCCAAGAACATCTGCGTTCGCTGCTGAATGAGCGCGGTTTCTGCCTGGTTCTTTTGCACTGCCGCAGCCGCTTCAGACGCCGACGCGGCGATAGTGTTCAGTACGCGGCACTTGACGATCCTTGCGTCGGCGTGCGAGTCCGGGTTCCACGGCACCTCCATCCTCGGTAAGGAGACCGTGTGGGACTTCGGGGCAATCCCTGCATGAATCGAGTAGGAGAACTCTGGCTCGATTGACTTCTCGTCGCCCCAGTTGACGAACAGGCCGCATGAGACTTCGATTTGACTATAGGCGTTCTCGGAATGATTTTCAACGAAGATTGATGACAGAAAGCGATTGTTCCCCGCCTCTTTGATGCCTCCTCCGCCATTGGTCACTACCAGGGGTGCGCGATCGCTTTGCTCGTAGTACCGGTCCTGAGCTGCTTTACGCGCGTCAGCGGCCTCAGCTACCGCGGTTGAGGTCACTTCATCAGCTTTCGATGCTGCCAACTTCGTTGCTTGTTCAATGCACGAATATTCGAGTCCTGGACATCTGAGATCAAGGTTGCGCCACAGGTCCGCGTACGCAGCCAACGCCTTCACTCTTATCTCTTTCTTGGCCTCCTGATCCACGTCGTACAGACGATTCAGCAATGGGACCAACGCGTTGTTAAGCGCCAAGAAGGCGGACGAGGTCTGAGGATCCTCGCACACCTGGAATTGCGCTTTGGATAAAAGCCCCGTATTGCAGTTGGCCAAATGTGAAGGGTTTTCTGGCCATGGCCGGGCATCTTCGGGTCGTTGGAATTTCATCGCCGCGGCGCGGGGCGGCTCAGCGGGAGGCGCCTGCGTTGAGGCAGCTGGTCCCGAATAGCCCTCGAGGCTCGCCGCAACGGTACGCGGCTGAGATGGCGTTGCGCTTGGCACGCCAAGGGACACGGACGCGCTCGCCGTTTGCGAGGCGGGAGTAGGAACGCTCGCCATTGGTAGAGCCGCGGCTCCGGGCCTGCCCGACGGCAACTGCGGACGCGACGCGGGCTCAGGGGCTTGCTGCGCCGCCGCCTCCGCCGATTGTGTTTTCGGCTTCGAAGGCTGCTCAGGCAAAGGCCCTGCCGGGGGAATCGAACCCGCACCCTGCGCACCTTGGGCGCCTTGTTCGCCGAACAGTCCGAGCACCGCCGTCGGCGCACTTGCCGCTGCGACGGTCACGCTGGGCGGCGCTGGGTCGACGGCCGGCGGCGTTGGCGCCGATGCGGTTGACGGGAATGGCGTCGCTGCGAGCTGGATGTTTCGCTGTCCGCCCGGTTGGCTCAGCGTAACGGTGCATTCCCGCACCAACATCGCGCCGTCCTTCGACCTGATCTGCGCCGGGCCGGAGAAGCCAAATTCAGTGCGCGTCAGCGACACCGACGTCTTCCAGTCGAAGGACGCCTGGTGCGAGTTCGGATTGACGAAGCCACCGAAACCTTCAATTTCGATACCGCTCTCGCCAAGCGCGCCTTCCATAACTTCCTTGGTTCCCGCTGCCGGCCGCTCCCACCTGACCTTCCTCCCAGAAACCGTCATCGTGACGGGACTGACGAAAGAGGGATCCTGCCCGCCCAGTGCCGAGGGGCCGCACGACATCGTTCCGGGGTAGGCCCCCTCAGGGACGTCCTGGGCACGCGCTGCGAAGCAACTCGCCGCCGCGATCACAAGCAACGCAACCCGCGATGTAGTGAAGCGTCCGCGGCCTTCAGTCGGGCATTTCATCTTTGCCAGCTCATTCATTTCGTCGGCCCATAGTGACGTGAAGGGGCACGCGCCCAGACACCTGAGGGAACGTAACCTGCGCGATCTCGATAGCGCGAGAGTGAGGCTCGATTTAGAAAGCCGGGACGTGACCAAAAGCACGAGAGACCACGCCGACTGGCATTCCATGGACCAGCGGCTGCGTGGAGTGACGCGGACGAACACCTCCAATCCAAGTCTGGCTTAGTCCGCGTCACCTGCGTGGTACTCGTCGTAGATCTTCTTCACACTCTTGCCGTTGAACGTCCAATACGGAGACGGCTGGATCGGAGCATTCGGATCGAGCCCCAGCACCTTGCGCGTGACCGCGGTGAGAGATTGCTCAGTGCCCTGGAACGACACCGTTCGATCGCTCATGACCGTGGCTTGCGCCTGTCCGTCCTTGGAGACCAGGATCGAGCCCACTGGAATGCCGAGGTCGATGAAGTTCATACGCGGGCGGCGATCCTTCATCTTCTGAGCGGACTGGCGATCGGCGGTGGTCACATCGGCTTCGATCTGCTGCTCGAACTGGCCGGTGATGTCCTTGACCTCCAGGAGCTTCAAGATGGCCACTACGCGCTCGGGCTCGATCTGGAAGAACTCGCGGTTGGGGTTGATGCGGTCGTTGTCGAACGCGAAGTGCAGCACCTTCTCCACCTCGGCGGCGTCCTTCACCTGGCAGGCAAAGGCGCAGTCGAACGGGACGGGCACGCCGGTACCGTAGAGCTGCTTCATGCGCATCTCGACTTCCATCTGGGTGGTCTTGCCGATTTTCACGAGGCCGGGCATGGATGGATTCGTGAGCACGTAGACGATCTGTGAGGAAACCTCGGGTGCGGTAGAGCTCATCTTCTTGCCAAGAGCGGTTGGCTGGACAGGTTGCGGGATGGATTGCGCTGCGGCTTGTTTTTGCGATGAAGACTGCACATGCTTCGCATCGGCCGGCTCAGGCTCGGTAGGCACCACAGACTCCGGATTTGCCTCCTGAAGTCCAAGCCACTGCCGGGCGACTGCGGGGGGCTCCTCGGTCCATGCGTCGGTCACATAGTCGAACACGAGGCCGTCAAGCCCCCTGGCTTCGAGCTTGTAGGTGGCCGACTCGATGAGCTTGAGCTTCTGGCGAAAGCGCTTCGCGCCCACCTTGGTGAGGTGGTGCTTCAAGAGAGCGTCGAAGGTCTCCTGGTTCGAGGCGAAGGCATCCGGCCAGCGTCCGTACCGTGCGCGAAAGGCATCGATCGCGTGGAGCACGCGTACGAGAATGCCGCCGTCGTTCTGAACCGCCGGGCCCCGCGGATCGACGCCGGCGCTTCCGCCTTGGTCATCGTCGAGCTCAGGCAGCGGCTGTTCGGCGAACTGATCCTCCCACTGGCCAAGCCCCAGCCATTCGCGAGCCTGATCTGTAGATGTCGAGTGGGTCCGATCGACCTGGTCGTAGTCGAACCGCAGGGTGTTGTCGTTTCCCAAGGCGACAACGTGCAGTTCGCGGCATGGGCTCCAACCGATCTTGCTTCGAAGTCGCTCGAGGCCGAGCGGTGTGAGGACGTCTTCGACGCCGGCGATCGTTTCTGGGTGCGCTTCGATGATGTCTGGCCAGCAGCCGAACGAACGGTGGAAGCCGTCGATGGCGGCGTAGACCCGTGCGATGGGGCCGCCCGGCTTCGCGATTGTCAATGGGGGCATTTTTGTTGTCTCTCGGGATTGGTGATCATGCCAGCGGCTTGTACGGATGCGACCTCCAGGAACTGCTGCGCAGCGATGACGGATCTTGTTCGTGAAGATTTTCCCGAGACGCGCGGGGTGGGCCTGGCAGGTCCACTCAACGGTTGTCCGGCGGCGGCGCGCCGCCCATGAGGACGCGCAATTCGTTGCCGGAGATGGTCTTCCCAGTCGCGATCTCTTCCAGGCTGACCACCTTGGAAAAGGCGTAGGTGCAGCGCCTTGTAGACGTAGCACCAGGCCCTGAAGAGATGCCTGCGCTCATCCAGCCCGAAGATCGCGATATCCCGGCTGTAGGTCTCTCCAGGGAAGGCTGACAGGTATTCGAGGCGGAAGAGTGGCCCGTCCTCCTCGAATATCTGCCCATCGGCCAGCGTGTGTCGACGCGTCCCATCGGCAAGCGTCTCGGTCCGCACCGGCGTGCCGCTGCCGCACGATGCGCCGGATTCCAGTCGAGGTGGTTCTGCCAACGGTGTTCTCGTCTGGTCAGTAGCCGAGTTCCAGCAGCGCATCGGCGATGTGCGGGCGCATGGTCCAAACCCACTCATCGCTCGGCTGGGCCCGCTTGCCGTCGGCGAGCATGAATGTCCAGATCGGTACATCGGTTCGTTCATCGATGGGGAGGTGACGCGGCAACTTGCACCACACCTCATGGGCGAGGGTGCCGTAGTGAAGGTTGGCCGCGCTCTGCACGCCAGCGTAGTCCGCTGCCTTGGTCAGCTCGGTCGCCGTGATCCTTCGGTCTGGCGCATGCAGGTGCGCCTTGAGCATCTGACGATAGCCGGCGCTCAGTGGAGGCAGGGTGGCAAAAGCCTCCACCACCTGAGCGTGGCTGGGCACCTCCTGAAGATCGATCTGCTCGCGCACCAATTCGTTCACGCGGCGCAGTGTCCAGTCTTCAGCTTCCTTCTGCGAAGCCATCCCGGCCTGCATCTCGATGCGCTTTCCATCGTGGAAGATGGCGCCCGCGTACGTTTCGCCTTGCTCTCGCGCCGCTACAGAGAACGGGCCGATCGTCTTTCCGTATGGTTTTCCCACTGCTCTTCTCCTGTTGTTGATCAATTGACCCAGCCAAGCAGCTCGAGCGCCTTGGCCAGCTCGTGGTGCATGACCAGCTGGACCTGCATCGTCTTGGTCTTGTAAGGGTTCTCGAAACCGATCGCGCTGCTGGCGAAATCGCCACGCGGGCCCTTGGCGAGCGTCATGCCGAGTTGCTTGGCCAGGCGGGCGGCGAAGTTGCCGTAGATGCGGTTGGCTTCGATGTGCTTGGCGACCTGGCCCCGACGCGGACCGGCGTCGACGCCGGCTTGAGCCAGCTGCGTGAAGGTCGCGGTGCGGTTGTTGGCTGCCCAGTGAAACTTGAGCATGGCGAGGACCTCGGCCGGCAGTTCCTTGCCCTTCTTCAGGGCTTGGAGCGCGTCGACATACTCGCGTGCCTCGGGCACCACGAAGACATCGTCGGCCTGCATCAGGCGGTAGACCTTCACATGGTCGACCTTGAGCCCCTTCGCGTTGAGGAACTCGGCGACCTCGCGCCAGGTGTAGCCCTTCAAGCGCAAGGCGGCGATGGCCGGCTTGAACGCCGTCATGTCCTCCTTTGGGGCATCCGCGGCGAGCGCCGCCTGAAGGATCGAATCGGCATCGGGGGTCGCGGTTTCGGAGGTGCTTGAGTTCATGGACAACAGTATGCCTCGTTCTGCAACGATCTGAAACAGAACCGCAACGATCCATCGCTTTGATGTGACAAAAGTCACGCAAGCCGCCAGGCGCGGAGTGGTCCGCCGCCGCGCCACGGGTAGCATCAGTCCAACTCGAAAGAACAAATGAAAATGAACCTTCGCACATGGATGGCGGTTTGCGGCGTGGTGGCGCTCAGCGGTTGCGCAACGGGAACCGTGAATTACACCAAGCCCTAAGCCGCGGCCCCTGTCGTCACCAACGTCAAGGTGATCGACAAGTCTCGGGAGGCCGTCTGGAATGCCGCGGTGCCGGAGCTAGGCCGACAGTTCTTCGTGATCAACACCATCGACAAGAACTCGGGGCTGGTGAACGTCAGCTACGCCGGAGATCCTGAAAAATATGTCGACTGCGGCGAGATGTCCGCATTCGTGAAGAACGCCCGTGGCGAGCGCAACTATGACTTCCCAGTCGCGCGTGCCAACGTCACGCACGAGCTCATCACGGATGGGATCTGGTTGAAGGTCGACAGAACCATGGAGCTCGAGGGCCGGATGAACCTCGTGTTCGAAGAGGTCGGCCCGAACCAGACACGGGTTTCGGCGAATACGCGGTATGTGGTGAAGCGCGTCCTCGCTGTGGTTGACGTCAACGGCCGCCAGGACCGGATCGCCGACTCCGTGAGCTTCAACTCCAATTCCTCAGGCCAGTACCCCACGCCGCCTGGCGCCAAGGAGGGCATCACTTGCGTTCCGACTGGGGTGCTCGAGCGCGAAGTCCTCTCGGTGATTCGCTAGAGGTCTAGCAACACAGCCACCGGCCGGCACGCGCTGCTCCTGCCGGTTCGAGAAGCTCGCTTGCTTACGAAGGACCGCCTCCGGATCTGAGCCCCGGCAAGGGCTTGGTGCGGACCTTTTGGGGCGCTACCATGCGCGCCAAAACAACGACCAGGAGACCTCATGGAGCCGACCAAAGAGCCCTATCGCAAGCCGACCGCCATCATCACCCATGACGAACTGATGACCATGAGCCCAGAGGCCATCGCGGCGCTGTTCAAGGCTCAGGCCTCAAGGCTCTGGGATGCGAGAGACACATTCGTAGTCGATGAATTTGCGGAGCATGCGCTCCTCGGCAGGGGTGATCCACTAATCGATCTGACGCTAGCAAGATACGGGAGGTCGTCTCAGACACTGCTTGCCATTTTTAAGTCCCCCGAGCCGTCTCGCGCACTTCGCCTTGCGGTGTTGTCGAACACGCGGTTTGAGCAGCCGCTCTTTCCGGGATTCCCGGTCAACCTTTTCGGGAACGACGCAAAGACGGCCGACTGGCTCGAGAGCACTCCCGAGGTCGAGTTGGAGGCACTTCTCGGCAACACCCGCCTTAGTGACACGTTCCTTCGATCGCTCCTGGGAAGGAGGAAGGAATACGCCAACTTGAGCGACAAGCGACTCATCACGATCGTGCACTACCTGGCGAAGAACGAGCGCATGAATGCGGCCTACGACGGTCCCTTCGACGCCGTGTCCGACGCCGAATACCACCTCGTTTTTGACGCAGCGTGGCGACTCGCGGCGTCAGTTCCGATTACCGAACGGTGGGCTCGCGCCTTGGATGCGTTGTATGAAAACCTGTATCCCGACGTCGACGTTCAGGAGCCTCTGGAAATCGCAGCCCGCTGGGATTCGGGACACGCCGAAGACGAATCAACATCGAGCGAAGAACAAGCATCCGCGGTCGAGAGTGGGTGGCTTACTCCGTTCGAAGGCGTCCGCCGCGGCCTCGCTCGGACGCAGCTCGGTCGGTTCCGGGGCGCCTATCTGCACACAATGCTTAATAGCGACGATAGGGCGGTCCGGGCGGCCGCGTATCGCTATGGCAGGATGGATGAGCTTTCGCAGCTGTCGGACGCGGTTGAGCGCGATGGCGCCTTGGTCGTCAACGAGGCCTTGGAGAACCCCTTAATCTGGCGCTCGGAGGCGGGAAGGGATGTGCTCAAAACCTTGGCGTGGGCACAGAAGAACGACGATCTGGCAGCCGTCAATCGGTTCAAATCGTGGCGGGCCTACTACCAGAAGACACGGCCCCAATGGTTTCGGGACGAAGAAAAGCGGACGGCACCGCCGGCACGCGTTGTCAATGATGACGAGATGGTGGCGGGTTTTCTCGAGCGGCTTAGCCAGAACGTCGACTTCGAACAGGTCGCCACCAAGGCTTACGTGCTTGCCATCGTGCAGAACTACGAAGCGTCCCAGAAATCATTCCTGTCAGACCTCAAGGCATTTCAGGACGCTCAGATTTCGCGCGAAAACGCGGTGGCCGATCAGGTCAGAAAAACCATCGCGACCGTCAGCACGAAGGTCAACTGGGCAATCGGTCTGAGCCTCGGGGTTCTGGCGATCGCGCTGCTGCGCCATCTGTAGTCTGCACTTGCGGTTCTAAGCTTTTCGGTCGATCCGCGGGATGGGCGCCCACGCGCCGCGGCGGCGCTAGCCCGAGCGCAGGGCGCGTGCGCAGCTCCGTCACGACGTTGTGCACTGCCTGCACGCCCAGGGGCGCAGTGATCTTGCATTCGCTAGGCAGCCCCATCCTTCGGCTTGTCCGCCGCGGCAAGGGCATTCCCAAGCATGTTCGCCGCGGCGCTCTGCTGCAGCTCCGCCGCGCGGTAGTAGCCCATGAAGGTGTCCATCGAGCTGTGGCCCGTCATGGCCATGGCCTCCGGTACCGGCACCTTCTGGCGCCCGGCCTCCGTGACAAACCCCGAGCGCAGCGAGTGCGCCGAGAACTCGGCCGGGTCCAGGCCCGGTACCAGCTTGCAGCGCTCCTTGACGATGTTGCGCACGGTCTCGCCCGTGAGAGGCGGTCCGACCTTCTCCCCGCGAACGCGCCGAAAGATCGGCCCTGACGTCACCTTCGAGACGGCCAGCCAGGCGCGCAGCGCCGCGGCCGCGGGACCGACCAGGGGCTTGCGGTTGTCCACACGCTCCTCGCCCGTCTGGTTCGACTTGGAAAAGCCGAGCAGGTAGGAGTAGTTGCCGCCGGGCTCGGCCTGCAGGTTCTCGACGAGGGCCGAGCTCACCTCCGAGCGCCGGCGCCCGCCCGTGGCCCAGGCGAAGGCGAGGAGGGCGCGATCGCGCACCCCCTGCAGGCTGTCGTCGCAGGTGTCCAGGAGCTGCGCGAGCTTGTCCGCGGTCAGGGCCTGCTGCTTCTTCGGGGCGGCCTGGCCGCGCTTGGCGTAGGCCGTGCGCGTCTTGGTCAGGAGCTGGACCACGCGCTGATCCTTGCAGGGATTGAGTTGCCCGGTGATCCGGTGGGCCTTGGAGAGTACCGTCACGCGGTGCAGGAGCGTCCCGAGCTTCATCGGGCCCGGCTTGCCCTTCGCGCCGCTGGCCAGGAGCGCGCGCTCGACCTCCGCGGGCATCTCGCAGGTGAGCCCATCGGCGTCCCCCGCGCGGCCGCTGCCGCGCTTTCTGGTTCGCTGCGCATGGTCCGCAATGAAAGTGACAACCACCGCATAGGGGACCGGAAGCGCCAGCTTCTCGGCCTCCCAGGCCTTGCCGCCGCGCCCGGCGGCCTCCGCAAGGGCGCTCGGGCGCCGCAGGGCGTACCAGGCTTGCCAGTAGCGCATGGCGCTCGCATAGGAGGCCTGGGTGTTGTCCGAGGAACCCTCGTCGAGCAGGTCCCGCGCCGCCTGCGTGGTGGACTCGTTCAGTTCGGAGGCGTCGTGCCCGGCAGGTTCCACCAGGCTCCATTCGTGGCCACTGGCCTGGCCCGATGGGATGAGCGCCGCGCCGCTCGGCGTAGCGGCCGGCGGCCCAGCGGCTTGGAGATCGTCCTTTTTTCTCATGAAGACCCTCGTCTGGAAATTTCCACATTCGCGGCCCCGCACAGCGGCTCGGAGGCTCGGCTGCCCGCGGCATTTAACATAACTTTTCTTCCCGCGTCCCGCGACGGCTTCAGTTCACGTTCAAACTTGCGTGTTTCTTTCATACACCTGTAGACTTCACTACGCCAATTATCCTTTGTTCGCGATAACCAGGACTAATCGCGAGTAGAATAGCCGAAACGAGGCGAGGGTGGCCAGAAATGCGTCCTGGCCTCGAAACTTGAGTCCGCGGGAGCGTTTGGGGCAAGAATTGAGCCCGTAGAAAGGTATTTCGTGAAGTTTTCAGAGCATCGTGTTGCCGGTCACCGGCTTGTGCCGGATGGTGCGCCCCCCGTACAACCACACGCTCACCCTGCCCGACCGTATCGCCGCCTGGGATGGCGAGGGCGCCGCCGCCTATGTCGACTGGCTGGTCGGAGAGGCCCTCTCCGTGACGGCCCACGCCGCCAACTGCGAAGAAGTACTGCCGGCGTTCGAGACGGTGCGTCGCCTGGCCTCGCAGCAGCGATGCGCGAGATCGCACGCACTGCTTTCGGCTCTACTTCTTCCGGGACGATGAAACCCAGAACGTGATCGTCGGCTGGCTGCCGTTCCACCCGGACAATGCACCCACATGAACCCCATCCGCCCTGTGGACCAAGAACCTCGCATGGACAACGACACCCCGGAAGCACCCGCGCCCGGGACCCCCGCGCGCCGTGCCTATAACGGCGTCAATCGCCCCGGCGTGAAGCGCGATGACGTGTTCGCCGCTTGCGAGGAACTGCTTCGGGCTGGTGAGCGCCCGAGCGTCGAGCGGGTTCGCATGCACATCGGCAGCGGCTCGCCGAACACGATCACGCCCCACGTGAACGCCTGGTTCGAAACGCTGCCCGGCCGACTGCGTCCGGTCGGGGTGACCGACGACAGCGCCGAGTCGGTGAAAGCGCTGATGGAGTCGACCGGCCTGGATGACGCCGTCATCGAGTCCTTCCACTCGCTCTGGAAGCTGGCTCTGCGGCGTTCGGGCCAGGCTTGGCGCGCCGAGGTCGACGCCAGCCGGGCGGAGGTGGAAGCCGACCGTGCGACTCTGCGAGAGGCAGAGGCGGACCTGGCCGACAGACAGATCGCCTTCGAGGCGGCCAGCAAGGGCCTGGAGGAGGCCTTGGCCACCACGCGCGAGGCGCTTGCCTCCTCCCAACGCCAGGCAGCCGACGTCGAGGCGCAGCGAACCGCCCTCGCGGCCCAGCTCGAGGAGGCCCACACCAACCTCCTGCAAGCGACCCGACGCGTCGAGACGATGCGCGGCGAGTTCGATGCCGCCGGCGTCAAGCACGCCGCGGCCTTGCGCGAGCAGCAGGCCCGCCATGACGCGCAGGAGAAGCGCCACCTGCTCGAGGTCGACCGCGCCCGCGAGGAAGCGCGCGCGGCCACGGCCGCGACGGCCAAGGAAGTGGCCAAGAATGCAGAAATGGAGGCCCGCGCCCTGGAAGCTGCCACTGCCGCCGCGGGCGCCCAGGCCGAGCTGCAGCGCGAGGCGGCCCAGCTGCGCGCCGCGCTCGAGGCCGCGCAGGCACGTGCCGGCGATGCGACAACAGCGCACAAGCTGGAGGCGGAGGCGCACCAGGAGACGAAGGCCCTCCTCCGCCAAGCTTTGGACGCGGTCTCGAAAGGGCCCGCAAAGGCCGTGACGGCGGCCAAGGCGCCGGTCAAGGCGCCGGCAAGGAAAGCGGCGGCCGGTCCCGGCAGCCGCAGCCCGAAGAAGGGCTGAGCCTCACCTGAGGCGGCGCGCAGCGCGTTGTGCCGCTCGCCGCCACTCGGTCGCGTACGATTCACAGATCAACAACGAGGAGACGGCTATGAGCGGAGCAGCTGGCATAGGAATGGTCTTGTCGGTCGCGTTATTTCTCCTGGGATTGGTTGTCGCGATCCTCTGGATCTGCATGCCCTTCGCCATCTTCGGGACCAAGCCGCTGCTGCGCGAATTGCTCGCGGAACAGCGCAAGACCAATCAATACCTTGCCGCCGCCGCTGAGCGGGCGAAGGTGTTGACGCCTGTGGTCGCTCCGGCATCCCGGGCTGGCGATCCGACCTGACTGGCCTCCGGCATCAAGCCTCCCGTGGGAAGGCCCGGCAGCGCAATTCAGCGCCGAACGGTGATGCAATTCACAGCGAACCTCGCCGCCGCGGAATACGCTGGCCGGCATGAAAAAAATCCTCGCCCTTGCACTGCTGGCCGCCTGCGGGCTCGCGTTCGGACAGACCACCTATCAGCAGATCGGCAACATCACCTATGGCTCGGACGGATCGACGTCCCAGCGCATCGGCAACATCACCTACGATTCCAACGGCAATACGACCCAGCAGATCGGGGACACCATGTACCGGTCCGACGGGAGCACCGTCCAGCGCGTTGGCAACACGGCCTACGACAGCAATGGGACCACCTATCAACAGATCGGGAACACGACCTACGGCTCCAACGGAGCGACCTGCCAGCGGATCGGCCAGCAGATCTACTGCAACTGAGCCCCTGCCTACTGGCCGATGAAAATCCACGCTCCGACATGCTGGGTGATCTTCGTTCGCACATGAAGATCACCCTCCTCGTTCCGTCAATTGCCCTCGTTCTGCTGGCCGCCTGCACGGGCGCGCAAGCCCAAAGCGTCTATCGGTGTGGCAGTTCGTTCAGCCAGACGCCATGCGCTCCGGGCGGGTCCGGAGCATCGGCTCAGCAGGCGCAGCAGATGCCCGCCCCTCGTTCCACCGGACCGATCGCGCCACCAGCGCCGCCGTCAGTGCAGGCCCCGGCCGTGCAGCCATTGATTTCGTCCGGCCCAATCTACACCTCCTCAATCGTCAGCGACGCCGAAGACGAGGTGCGTCAGGCCGAGGCAAATTTCCGGAAGCTGCACGAGCCCGTCAACGACCCGCACGCGGCGAGCGCCGAGCAAATCGCGTCCAACAAGCTGCTGTGCAAGATGGGGGTCCTTGCACGCCTGAAAGACCCAGACGGCGCGAAACTCTCAGAGATCGAACGCCTGGGCGCAAGCAACGTCTTCATCTTCGGGAATACCAAGGTGATGGCGCTCATCTCGTACCATGTTCAGGTGAATGCGCGGAACAGCTTCGGCGCTTACACCGGAGAGCACATCTGGGTCTGCGACTTCGACATGGGCGAGACCAAGCTCATGCAGGCCCACGAAGTCGGCGGATGAGCAGGCCACGACGGTTGCTGTTCCTCGACTTCGACGGCGTACTGCATCCAACTTCGGCACCCGGGGCGAACCCGGATCTGTGTTTCTCGCGCGTGGCCGACCTGGCCGAAGCCTTCGGCGAAGCGGATGCGGCAGACGCGAGCGCTGGGGCGCGGGACTGTCAAATCGTGATCACGTCGAGCTGGCGCCATGACTATGAGATGCCCGCCCTCCTCGCCCACTTTCCGCCTGCTCTGCGGCAACGCATCATCGGCGCCACGGGCCTCCCCGTCATTGGACGATGGGCACGGTACGAGGAGATTCGCGCCTTCCTTCGCGATGCGGCGCCGCTCGCGCAATGGCGGGCACTAGACGATTCGTTCAACGAATTTCCGCCTGGTTGTCCGGAGCTGATCCGATGCGATCCCAACACCGGCTTGGCAGCCGCCCAGGTGCGAATGCTCAAGCGATGGCTGGCATCGAGCATCTGAAGACTCGGGCAGCCCCGACGTGTCCTTGGTACGGGGTCGCTCTGCGTCTTGCCAAGACCCGGACCTACGCTTGGAGCCTGCAGGTCTTCGCCTAAATCTCGTGCGTCGGGGTATCGATGAGGGGTCGAAACGACTCCATGGAGATCTTCGACGAGAAAGGCTCTTTCTCCGAATTGGCGATTCGAAAAAGTAGTTCCTTGCTCGCAATCAGTTCTTGAAAAAGGATGTCGAAGGCTTCTGGGTCCGCCTCGAGCAGAAAGCGGACTTGGTATTCACTGCCCTCATCCAACTGGCCGACGAACGGATTCCTGTTGATGATGAGCCTGTCATCCAGCCATACATGAAACTGCGTCTCAGCATCCATCGATAGGCCAAGTTGTTCGGTCGCAAGGAACAGGTGGGCTATTTTCGACGTTGCGCTGAATGCAATCGCCACAAGCTCGCTACCCCCGAGTTTCTGAGCAATCACCTGAACGTGCCCCTCCCTGCGCGCTCGCCATGAAGCCGGGAGACTTGATCCGATTGCGATCGCCTGCCAGTAATCCGCGGCTTCGAGCCCGTCGACCACTGACACCCAGCTGGCGAAATTTGTCACGCCCGACGAAAACAAAAAGGTCTCGTCCAGGCCACTGGCGGCTGTGACATTTAGAGTTTGGTAAGCAACGATGGGGACTTCCAAGTTGTCTTTGAAGCGGAGGTCGCGCGACCCATCATGATTCACATACCGCCAAGAGTGTCCTGCAATGTCAGCGTCCGCAGGCACTGGCGCCTCGGCGTCGTATTCGACAACGCAAAGCTCGCCGATATCGAGTTTAAGTCCGTCTGGACGTATAAGACCAATTTCATTGCCGCAGACAGTCAAAATAAAAGTCGGGAAAAAATAGAGCGATACCCCCGTCTCTGATGCCAGGCAAGGTACTTCGTTGATCCACTCGCCCGTGGCCTGCGAAAGGAAGTCTGGACGAAGGAGGGAGAGCGTCGCTCCCAACCGGATGAGCGCCGTATCGAATAGGGTCCTCTCGCGAACACGATCAACCTTGCTTTTTCCCTTTAAATGCCATACCGCGCCCGCTCTGGCGACGATCCTCATTGCGTCCACGAATTTGGTGTACCTGTCTTTGATATCGCCTTCGATGTGCCAATCGACCTTAAGGCCCTGCTCTTTGAGATCTTCTCGGACTTCGTTCACAAGCTCTGCTGTGCTGTGCAATTCAGCCTTGGATTTCCTATAGCCTTCGCGTCGAAACGGTCGGATGAACCACCTACTCAGCCGCTCGTGACGTTCTTTGGCGACTTGGTGCGATCTGATCAACGCCTTGAGCTCGCTTTCCAGGCTCGCACGCTCAGCTCGCGCTTCAACAATCAATTGCTGAACTTCTCGAAGCGGCCCCTCGGTCCACGCCGCCCCGACCAACTCCGGCTTGGAGCCGGCTGATACGTCAAGATCGCGTGCGGGCTCATCGAGTGCCGAGAAACGCACCGGCGGTGCTTTATGGTTCGTCGGGCCACTGCGAAAAGTATGTCGATAAGAAAGGCCCGTGCCCGGCAGACCCACAGTTGCAGCAACTCGGAGGTCCTTGTTCACATTGAGCGTTGCCCCGGGTCCACCGATCGAAACGCTCGCGCCTCGTGTCGAAAGGTTGAAATGGATCCCTGGAAATACTTTGATCCGCTGGCGAAATCGAATGCCCATGGTTTCCGATTCAAGTCTCTTTGGGATGAAGTCTCGTTCAAGGGTCGAGCGTCCGATCGACTCGACGCGCGGCGCTATACCAGATACTCTATTAGACACGGGCCGCACTCACGGCTGGGGCCTCTCGCTCCAAGCGTGCGACTATCAACGACAACCCGCTAGGTTGCTCGAAAGTGACACGGTGCGAATCGGACGCCGGATCGGCGGTGGTTCAGGGCAGATCCTTAACCGCTGGCCCTGATAATCGAGAGCCTGCCGTTGACCGGTAAGACAAAATTCGAAGAATGACCGCCCAGATTCCCGAAGTTCTCCGCATTGATGGCCTCGACAGGTCCCTGCACACGCTTCCGCTGAAGAGCCATCTCGCGGCCACGGGCATGACTTTCCGTGGCCCGAGCACCGCCCACATGCGGGGCTACATCGGCGTCTGGGAGATCCGCGAAGGCATGCTCTACCTGGTGGACTTCGAGGGCTGCCTCGACGAGGATCGCAGGTGCAGGCTGCCTCATCTCTTCCCGGACGCCCCGCCAGGCGGCGCGCCGGCGACCTGGTTCTCGGGGGAGCTGCGCGCGCCGGAAGGCAAGCTCATCCAGTACGTGCACATGCCGTTCGCGAACGTCTACGAGCGGGATCTGCTGATCGAGGTGGCCGCAGGCCGCGTGATGTCGCGGCGAGTCCGCGCGAACGGATCAGCCTACGACCCCGGCCCCGCTCCGCCGCTCCAACGAAGTCCTGGCGAGCCCGTGCTGGCACCCGAGGGCTTCGTCATCCCCGACTTCCTCCTCGGGAACTAAGGTTGCCGGCGGGCAGCCCGCGAGACTACGCAGTCAGCCGCGATCGAACGCCGCACGAAGCGCACCTAACTTGCTCTCCTCGTCGTAGAGTTCGCCAGCCTCGAATTCCTCGTTGTGGTGACGCCGGAAGTGCGCCTCGAAGTCAGAGCGGCCGAGCCCGTAACGCCTGGCCAACTCGACCGCCATCGGTGTCCAAGTCCGCGGTTCAGCCCCGGCCGCGATCGCATGGCAATGTCCGAGCACGAATTCAACCCGCTGAGGTTGGCTGTAGTTGAACAAGTCATCCGGGAGTTCGACGGCCTCCTGGCCGTCGGCATAGGCAGCGGATGGAAAGTCGTATTGATCGCTCATGTTTTGTCCTTGCTAGATGGACCAGAGCAAGGAGACGAGCACCGCAGCGCCAGTCCCGCATGCTTCCGGCGGGTTGAAAACTGGTCTGCCAATGAAAGGCGAAGCGCCCCGTGAAGAGCGGGGGCGGATGGTAGCAAAGGTCCCTACCGGACGCAAACCCTGGATCGGCTTCGCCCGTTCCACCTCGGGCCGCCCCGTCGAGGTGGTCCACCTGCCACGGGCCGGCCCCTCCAGTCCACGAAGGAACCCCGGACCAATCTGGCGCCGCCGGTTCAGGGGCGATTCGATTCGTCTTTCTTCGTTCGCGTCACGGCGTGCAAGGCGCACAGCCGTTCATAGCCGCCGTCAGTCTCTCGCTGCGGTAAATGGTCACCGCACACGTTGCACACTGTCTTTGTCGCGTCCTCGGCCTTGTGCCGCGCCGCTGTCACCAGCTCGACGAGGTCGGCCTCAGCCGGCGTCAGGTCGCGGCCGACACCAGGCATCGTGCGGCCGTCGAACACGAGCTTGCCCCGAAAGCGCGCGAAGCCGGCCTTCTCCTTCGCCTCTGTCCAATGGAAGCCGCGCTTGTCGTCGCCAAGGATCGCATCGATCTCGACGCAGGCCTGCTTGAACACCCTGACCCAGCCCGGCGCTACGTCCACCCGGGACTGGTCGCCGCAGAACATGTAGGGAAACCGCAGGCGGACCTGTTCGAGCTCGGCTTGCGACATCAGCCCCGGCGCCTCAGTCGCATCTGCCAGACGAATTCCGTGCTGCAGCGAGGAGCACGGGTTGCAGGGATCGTCAGGCGGCTCAGCCAGACATCCCACTCGTCCTGTATGTCGCGGCGCAGCGCGTGCTCGACGCCTTGCAGCGTCTCCTCATCCCAACGGGTCCAGACCGCAAGGACGCTGTCGGTGCGAAGGCCGATGTAGAAGACGCACTTCTCGCCAGCCTCCTTGGCGAGCACGTCTTCGGGGATGCTGAAGCGGCGGTCCGTGGTGTCGACGAAGATGCGGTAGGCGGCATCGGCCACGCGAATGGTCGAGTTCGGCGGCCAGTCCATCGTCGGGAGTCGCTTGAGCTTCGTCATGGCATTGATCGTTTCGGCGTGTTGCTCGCTGGCCGGGTTACCGCGCCAGCCAGACGATGAGCTTCCAGGCGCCCGTGAACACTACCGTGAGAATGCAGGCCCATCCGTAGATCTCGCTGGTCTTCAAGTTCATCTCCTCTGGCGCGCGTGGCGATTGAGCGGCCTGGGTGTTGCGCGCGTGGAATGTGCCGCTTGGGAAAGTGTACGGCCGCGGCAGACGCGCATACGACCGAGGCAAGGGCCGATCGGCAAGCAAAACTGCGCCAAAGTTCTCGCTGTGCCCGCTTGAATCGCGGGTTCCCTCAGTGAGATTCCCTGCGCTCGCGCGCCGGCGCGAGACGACGCTCCCGCGCCGGCAACCAGGGCACTCCTGGTCGGTTGTTCAACTCAAGCCCGGACTTCTCCTGGCTTGTTCGACTTCCCAACCCATGTCGCCTGCTTCGTGCTCTGCCGCGTTGGGATGCTCGCCCGAATGCCTGGGGACGAAAGACTGCGCGAAAAATGGCGTTTTTCTGATCCCGTGGTCTACCATGTTGCGTCCATCGTGCTATCCAACCAATCCGCGTGGTCCAAGCACTTCTGCTTCAGGATCTTGACATTGCCCGCCAGGATGTCCGGGCTCGGGCCGAGAGTCATGCGCTTGTAGGCCCAGATCGCAACTCGGTATTGATGAGCTTGACGATCGGCACCATCCGCTGTCGATCGAAGTCCGGATTGGTAGCACCTCCGGGTTCCCCGACCCGAGGGCGAATGTAGGAGCATGGCCCACCTGTCGCGGGCGTAGGTCTTTCAACGTCGCCACAGCAGCAGCACGATCGTGACGGCAAGCCCGGCCGTCAGCCATCCCACAGTCCTTGCCACTGCGGCGAGATTCGCTCGCAGTGCAGCGACCTCGCCCATCAGTTGCTTGACGTCACGAGCATCTGCCACCCGCGGAACGTCGCCGGTCGCTGCTACCACTTCATCCTGGTCCCAAACGCGCTTCGGACTCACCGGCCGGGGATCGAACCATTCATTGCTGTGCCGAATCTGCCCACAGCGGCGAAGGTACTCGCGGGCATGCGCTCGCGGGAGCAATGGCTCGACTTCCGCGCGCAAAGCGCTATTCCCATACAGCGACGGGTTGAGCAACATCGCCAGCAGCCAGGCGCCCCAAGCCCGGTCCGTCAACAACGGCACGGCCTTGATCGATTCCACGGTCAACTGCGATCGGCCGTAGAAGGCGCAGCGATAGACCGGGTTCGGGTGATCGGCTCCCGCGAGCCAGGTGGCCTTTCCGCCGGCGTAAAGACGGCCGTAGAGCGCCGCGATCACGCTTCGGAACTCATCCACCCGCGACAGGCCCGAGAAGCTGCCGCGCTGCTCCTCTTGGTCCTTGCTGAAGCGATTCGTGAGCTTCAGATCCTTCCACCGATCAAGAATCCCGTGGACCTGCTCCAGAGAGTCCGGCGCAATGCAGTCTTCGGGGTCGACCTTGAGCATGAGTTGGTAGAGCGCATCGAGCCACGGCGCTTCGACCGGTGCCGTGCGCAGCATGAAGAGCACGCCCTGCTGGATGCGTCGATGGATGGCGTCAGGCCCCTCGTCGCTGTCACGGTTTTCCTCGATTGCGTCGTTGGCGACGGAGGCCTGGACCATCGCTAGCCATCGGTCGAGCGGCAGGTCCGCCATGCGGTCCGCACGGTTGTAGAGCTCACTAACCAGCCAGCGGCGCGCGGGATTGGAAAGAAGAGCCTCGAGTTCAGGCGGGGAGCCGTCGCGCGCCAAGCGAGCGAGCTCCTGGCCGTCGATGCCGGCCAGTTCGTTGTAGAACGGGCAGGTCCTGTTCGAAAGACAGGCGATCCGCACTGCAAAGTCATCGTTGGAGTTCACCGTTCCCGCCCGTGCGCGCTGGTATAGCGTCGCCACAATGTCCGCATCGAAGCCGAAGCGGGCAAGTCCGAGATCGATCAGCGGGTCGTTGCGCGCCAACAGGTCCTTCTCCCAGGCCACGGATGTCCAGGAGCCCGCGTGCTCGGTGGCCAGGTGCTCAAGCTGCCGGTAAACAGTCTCGGGAGATGACATCCGCAGGCGCGCCGTACGGATCAGCGTGTTTTCCTCGTTCATGGCCTTTCTCGTCTTCAAGCGGCGTCAGCAGTCCGCGTGCTGGCCACACTCCACTGACATAGGATAGCGGCGACGGGGCATCAACCGCGGGGCTGAATGGCCGCGGAGCCTCAGTAGGCCAGCGCCAGGTGCTCCAGCTGCGGGATCGCGAAGGCCCGGAACGCGACGAAGGCCAGCAGCAGCGCGAAGGCCATGTTGGCCACCGCCACCATCATCTCCGGCTTCAGATCGCGCGCCACGCGCGCGGACAACTCGTCCAGGTCGGGGCCGAACCAGTCGAACACGTGCGCTCGTAGGCCTCGCGCTGGGCGAGCTCCAGCCTGATAGCTTCGCGCACCTCGGCGGCCAGCGTCTGGGTCACGCTGCACACCTCAACAGCATGATGGTGTCCGCGCGCGTGTACGTGTTGCCCTCAATCTGCGCCGAAGTGAACGTGAAGTCGATGGCCGACTCCTCCTTCCACCTGGCGTTCCCGAGCATTGTTTCGAGTGCGTCAGGCTCAAGCGGGCGCTTCGCCGCCGTCCGCCATCCGGCATCCGCCATCCGCCATCCGGCATCCGGCATCCGGCATCCGGCAACTTTCCCTCAAATCTGCAACGGATTTCGCGCCGCGGGCGGCCCATGGTGCGAAATGCACTCTCCTGGCGGGACCACGCTCCCTAGAATCCCGTCGAGCGTGCATCTCGAACAACAACACCCCCGGAGGGGAATATGGGCTCATTGAGCATCTGGCACTGGCTGGTCGTCTTGATCTATCTGGTGGTCTTCATCGTGCCGGCCTGGCGAATCGCCTCCAAGGCTGGCTTCAACGGTGCCTGGTCCCTGCTGATGATCGTCCCGCTCTTGAACGTCATCCTCATCTGGATCTTCGCCTTCGTGCGCTGGCCCGCAGCGCGCGAGCGGACCTGATCGGGCGGCGGCATGAGGCCGTCCAGACTCCTCGTCATCGCCCTTCTCTGGGCGCTCCACGTCGTCGCCGGCGCGGAGCCGATGCACTTTTCGATCTTCGCGCCTTGCAGGGGCAGCTCGTCCGCGTGCGGCGAGCAGGTCCTGGCCCAGGGCGACATCGAGGCGGACACCCCCAAGCAGTTCGCCGCCTTCTTGAAAAGCAAGACCTTCAAGGACAACTACGCACCCAGCCAGATGACCATCGCGATGAACTCCCCCGGGGGCAACGTCGTCGCGGCAGTCACGCTGGGATACATGATCCGAAAGCTGGGCGCGAACACCTACCTCGCCAGCGCCTATGACGAGGAGGAGTCGAACGCGGTCATGCGACCGATCGCCAGGAACGTCGTCTGCGCCTCCGCCTGCACCTTCGCATTCCTCGGCGGCGTGCAACGGCAGATCGAGGATGGATCCCGCTTTGGCGTGCATCAATTTTCGAGCGAGACCGACGTCGGAGACTCCGTCACTCAAAACACGATGGTGCACCTGGCCGCCTACATCGAGGAGATGGGGGCCGATCGGAGCATGCTCGACTATGCGGGCCTCACGACCCCGGACAAGATCTACTGGATCCCGATGGCAAAGCTCCACGAGCTCCAGATCGACAACACGACCGCGCCGCTTGCGCCATGGGTGCTCAGTGCCACATCCAAGGGCGAGCCGCTCCTGAGCGTGCGGCAACGCGTGGCACCCGACAAGGACGCGGCATTGGCCGTGATAATTCGCAAGGAGAGCCTTCGAATCGTGGTGGTGGCCGAGTTCGGTCCGCTGACCAAGGCGGGCAGCACCGACCGTTTCCCGCTGGGAGACACGACCGAGGTGCGGCTGCTCGCGGACGGGCGACCCCTCAGAATCGCGCCGGCCGGCCCCTGGGCCAAGTTCGACGAGGACAAGCGATCCATCTCCTACGCCATTGCGCTGGACATCCCTGACGCGGAAGCCGGCAAGCTGCTGCGCGCCAAGACGCTGCAGCTGGACGATGGATTTCCGAACGCGCTGCGCGACCAGTCCATCGCCACACAGTTCTCAGTCGACAAATTGCAGACCGGCCTGACCCTCATGCTTCATACGAAGGGTGTGTCGCCGGCCGCCCCAGCCGCCCCACCGCCTCCTGCCAGTGTCGCGGCGGCGCCGCCAGCGCAGGGCTCACCTCCTCAGTACGCCTACACGCCCACACCGCCGCCACTCGCCGTCTGGCCACCTCGCCAGGGGGCGACGTCATCGGCGGCAGCAGCGACCTCGGCGCCCCCGGCGCCCGGCACACCACCACCCCTGACGGTCTTTCCGCCGCAAGGAAACGGAGGCGGGCCCTCGGGAGGATATGCAGCGAGGATCGCGGCGGCCGTCCGACCGAACGTCGTCTATCCGAACGCCAGCACGGTGCCTGGGAATCCCACAGCGGAGTTCACGGTCAGCCTTGCTCCGGATGGAACGATCCTGAACGCGGTGCTGACAACCCAGAGCGGCTTTCCCGACTGGGACGCCGCCGCACAGGCCGGCCTCCTGAAGACCGAACGCCTGCCGCGAGATATCGACGGACGCATCTTTCCGCGCCTAGTCGTCGTCATGCAGCCCAAGCGCTGAGGAGGGGCCAAAGGCTCCGCGGCCGAGGGCTGGTGCAGGCTATCGATCGATCCCTCTCGGCCCGACCAGGGAAGGATCCGCATGGGCGGCTGAGCGCGACACATCGAGGACGTCATGAACGAGGCCGCAGGGCATGTTCACCCTGCAAAGCAGGGCCGCGATCGCGGGCTCCTCCTGTTCCTCGCCGAGCCAGGACAGGAGGACAGGTCCAGCCCGAAGACCTGCTTGGCGAGCGCCACTGTCACAAGGACGAAGAACGCCCAGAAC
The DNA here is from genome assembly GCF_009765735.1 of Xenophilus sp. L33. GTDB lineage: Bacteria > Pseudomonadota > Gammaproteobacteria > Burkholderiales > Burkholderiaceae_C > Variovorax. The sequence continues at coordinate 52,255 of NZ_LMUW01000207.1, read as the reverse complement.
CACCAGTAGCGATGAAGCGGCCGGCTCGGTTCGGATCGATCGTCGCGATCAGGGCGCATGTGGCGCGACGCTCGTGCTGTCGGCCAAGCTCATGCATGTTGGCGCAGGTCGCCCTGCACCGTGCGCAAGTCCCACTGGGCACCGAAACCACTGGGCGCCGGCGGAACGGGCTCTGGCAGCATCCTGGCCAGGACCAGGTTGCCCTCGTCCTGCGCGCGCTGGTACGACTCGAAGGGAACCAGCGACTGCGCCAGAAGTTGCTTGACTCGCGAGATCCAACGGCCCTTGATCTCATAGATCAGCCACCGGAATTGACCGGGGACGCGTTCTTCAACTACCAAATTTAGGTTGCGAGTCATCATCGTTTGTGCGCTTGTGGTGCGCCTCTCCTGAACTCAGATTGGACCGATGACCCTCAGATCCGGCTAGGCAGAAGTTCACGCGGGGACCGGTTTTCGCAGGAACGCGACGACCACGAGCATGCGCAGCACGGCCCAGCTTGGTCCGAAGTCGGCGCGCTTGTTCGGTCACCTTCCTCCGCCCGCATGGACTATAAGTATGTGATGCCATTGCTCGACGACTACATTTCCCAGCTCGCCACGGTTCACATCCCTGCCGACTTGAACGGCCCGCATGCCGACTGGATCTGGCACCGACGCAACGACGTGGCTGCGACGGTCGCCGCGCTCAACTAGGAGTCGGGCTTCGCGGGAGCTGGCCAATTTCAACCGCACATCATGACCACTTCGGTCGGCGATGCTAGCGGGCTCATGTTCGTGTCGGCAAACCCTGGATGGAGGTCGAGCGCCAACGCGTACGAGGATGCCTTTCGCCGACAGAGCCTCGCAGCGAACCGCGAGTTCTGCAGCGACTTTTTTTCCGTCTTCCGTCGTGAGGTCGGGGGCAACGGCTGGTGGTCGCGAGCGCTCCTTTTGGCGCATTTGGTGAAAGTCGGAGCCCCCGCTCCGGGACAGCCCACGGTCGTGCCGCGGCAGCGATGGGCTTGGGCGCAGACTAACGGCGTTGCGTCAGGCATCGGCAATGTCGATCTGATCCCCTTTCACTCCAGCGGCGACAAGTTCGGCACGCTCCAGGGAGCTAACATCAATCCTGCGCAGCAGATGCTCCTCAACATGGCGACCGCAACGCTCGACATGGTGCTGCATCTCCGGCCGGCGCCCGAACTGACCTTCGTCGGCTCGGCGCTCGGCGCGCCGCTAACAGATGGTCTCTGCGAAAACCTGAACATGATGCCGCGGGACACGCCCAAGGAAGACGTTGGCGACCCCCTCTGGGGTCAGCTGCACGGCTGGGTGCATCCGGACACGGGTGCGAAGGTCATGACCTTCCCTCAGCAGGTGTTCGCAGGCTTTGCAGCGGTGAACCTGCCGCGCGGCTTCATGTTGCCGCTGGCTGCGCGCTTGCGGGCGTTCATCGACGAGCCCGTTGGCTGACCGTGTCGATCGCCAGTCGGCTGCCTAACGAGCGGCCAGGCCTGCGGAATCGCGATCGGCGGCCACGATCGCCCGCGCAACTTCCAGGCCGGCTCGCGCCGACGCCGTGTCGCTGTCGGCGAGCAGAGCGTCCTCGAGGGCCTGCTTGGCGGGTTGGGCCCTGGGACGGCGGCGGCCGAGGGAACGAAGGGTGGAAAGGTTTGCTCTTCATACCGCCACGGTTTCGTCACGACCTTGATTCCTGGTGTTCCCACCGGATTCGGTCAGCTCTCGAAACGACAACATTCCGCTCGCCGGAGGCAAGCGCCATCGATATGCTCCGGTCACGCATCACGGTGGCGCGGCCCATTGCCGAAGGGAAACATGAACTGGTTCGAGCACCTCACCGGCTTCAAGGAAGCTACCTACGCCGACACGCAAGCGTGCCTGGAAGTCGACGGCCCGCTGCTGCGCTCGAAGGTGAACGGCCGGACCTTCGGTGTCGGCACCTTCGAGATGGCGTCCCTGGCCGATCTTCGCGCCCAAGTGGCAGCCGGGTCGGGCGCAGCCGGCCGCCTCTGCGCAAGCATCGTCCAGGGCGATGTACAGGCAATGCACCGGGCGCCCCAATTAGCCGGCGCGGTGTTCCAAGTCGCCAGCCAGTTCAACGCGCTGGAAATGGTCGGGCCCGACGTCACGCCGGAGGACGGAGTTTCATGCTGTGAGCACGACCGAACTCAAGGCCCGGCCTGTGCCATGGCCGCTGGCGCCGCGACAGTCTTCCGGAATTACCTCGTGCCGGTCGCTGGCGAGGTCGGCCAGACGGCCACGCGGCAACTAGATGGTCTCGGCGACCTCGGCGAAGCCTTGGGCGCGACGATTGGCCGGCCCGTGAACGGCTTGTGGGCGATGCGCAACGGGTACGCGATGTGCACCAAGGAGGGCCTCGACCTAATCGCCAAGCATCTGCAGGGCCTCGGGCCCGAGCAGATCGACGCGCTGGCCGGCAAGCTGAGGATCGGCGTACATCGAGATGTCGAAGTGACCCATGCGCCGACCACGCCAGGGCCCCGCGTCACGCAGGTCTTCGCCTCGGCGCTGCCGGTGGCGTACGGCCATGCGTCAAGGCAGCACTGGAGGCCCTTCGCCCAACTGGTGCTCGACGCGGCATATGAAGCGACGATGCTCGCGGCCGTGCTCAACGCGCGGCGCGGCGTCTCCAACATCGTGTTGCTGACCCTGCTCGGCGGCGGAGCATTCGGCAACGATGACGCATGGATTCATGCCGCGATCCAGCGCGCGGCCGCCAAGGTCCAGGCGTTCGACCTCGACCTACGGCTCGTGAGCTACGGCACGCCGCCTGCCGGGCTCAAGGCACTCGTGCAGGGACTTCAGGCCGCCTGAGGGGCGCCAAGGCGGCGCGCGGCTGGGGAACCAGCCCCAGCGCCATGCGGACGACTGCAGCCGCCCTACGGCTTTTGCGCGTGCCGCTTGCTGTCCTGCTCGGCAATGACGAGTTCGAAGCGACGATTGCTTTCCGCTGGCACACTAAAGGACGGCAGGTCAGGCGGCCCGACGCTGGCGACGGGCCTCTTGGCTCAACTGCCGCATGACCAGTGGGTAGCTGCTGTCGGGCCACGACTGGACCATGTAGTAGGAATGGTCGTCGACCAGAGGAAGACCGTAAGCAAGCCAACGCTGAAGCTCAGGCCGCCCGCCAAGAACACAGCGAATCTCTGATCCAGGGTTTATCTGTTGTTCTCCTCGACCCAAGGCCCCGAGGCTTCGAGGGCAAGGGCGACTCGCCGGCTTAGGCCCGCCGCGTCTGATCGAGCCGCCGTTGCATCGAACGACTCGTCATGGGCATTCAGCCAGGAATTGTGCTCGGCAGGACGAGTGCATGCTGCACCAGGATGCGCGTCGCGCGCTGCCCGGTGAGGAAGCCGATCGTATTCGGCATCGAATTGCTGACACGGCCTGTGTCTATCGAAATGTCAGATAGCCAAATACGGCTCGGCGCACCCGCGCGAACAGCGCGGCCTCATCCGTCTCGCCGCGCTGTCCGGCGGCGTCCACCAGTCCTTTCACGATCGCCGCGAGGTCATTGCTCGCGACCTCCATCTGCGCCGGTCGCACCCAGCCGGTGGCTT
>NZ_LMUW01000207.1:33420-48662 GCF_009765735.1 Xenophilus sp. L33 | reverse complement strand
GCCCGGCAGGCGAGCGCGGTGAACGCGGCGACGGCTTCGGCGAGCGCGGCGGCGAACGCGGCTTCGGCCCGGGCGGTCGCGGTTTCGGGGGTGGCGGCGGTGGCCGGGGCGGCAGCGGCCGGGTCTTCGGCCACGGCGGCCTGCGCTACGTGCTGCTGCAACTCATCGCCGACAAGCCCAGCCACGGCTACGAGCTGATCAAGGCGATCGAGGAGCGGCTCGGCGGCCGCTACAGCCCGAGCCCCGGCATCGTCTACCCGACCCTCACCCTGCTGGAGGAACTCGGCCTGGTCAGCGTCGACGCCGCCGACGACGGCGGCCGCAAGCGCTACAGCATCACCGAGGCCGGCCAGCAATTCCTGGTCGACAACCGGCAGCTCACCGACGAGCTGATGGCCCGCATGAACGGCGAGGCCGGCGCCGTGCGCGGCGGCCGTCCGCCGCAGGTGATGCGCGCCATCGAGAACCTGAAGCTCGCGATGCGCATGCGCTTGTCGCGCGAGCCGCTCACCGAGCAGCAGGCCCACGATTTCGCCGCGGTGCTCGACGCCGCCGCCCAGCAACTGGAACGCCTCTGAACATGACCGACACGACCCCTGCATCCAGCCCCGACCGCCTGCCGCGCCGCGTGCGCCACGAACTGCGCTTCCGGCGCCTCGAGGTCCGCACCGTGGAACGGGTCACGCCGCACCTGATCCGGGTGACCCTGGGCGGCGACGACCTGGCCGGCTTCCACAGCCCCGGCTTCGACGACCACGCCAAGATCTTCTTCCCCGATGCCGCGACCGGCGTGCTCGCCCTCCCCACGGCCGGCCCCGAGGGCCCGGTCTGGCCGCCCGGCGGCCGGCCGACGATGCGCGACTACACGCCGCGCCGCCACGACGCCGCGGCCGGCACGCTGGAAATCGACTTCGCGCTGCACGACGCCGGCCCGGCGACCGCCTGGGCCGAGAAGGCGCGGCCGGGCGACGCGCTCGGCGTCGGCGGCCCGCGCGGCTCCTTCATCGTGCCGACCGCCTTCGACTGGCATCTCTTGATCGGCGACGACACTGCCCTGCCCGCCATCTCGCGCCGCCTGGCCGAACTGCCGGCCGGCGCCCGCGCCGTCGTGCTGGCCGAGGTCGACGGCGAGGCCGACCAGATCTCGCTCTCCAGCGCCGCGAACGTCGAGCTGCACTGGGTGCATCGCGGCGGCGCCGCGCCGGGCGCCGCGGCGTCGCCCCTGCTCGAGACGCTGCGCGCCCTGAAGCTGCCTGACGGCGACTTCCATGCCTGGGTCGGCTGCGAATCGAGCGCGGCCAAGGCGCTGCGGGCGCACCTGGTCGGCGAGCGCGGCGCCCATCCGAAGTGGATCCGGGCCTCGGGCTACTGGCGGCGCGGCGCGATCGCGACGCACGACACCCACGACGACTGAAGCGCCGGCGCCGTCAACCCGGCCAAACGCCCTATGCCGGGTGTCGGTTTGACACCCCCAGGGCCTCCGGAAGAAAATTCCTCATGAGTACTTACGGCTTAAGTATTAGAGGAAGCTCGGACATGCCTGTCGGACTGGTGCAATGGCAATTCCTGGTCGCGGTGTTGACCGGCGTGCTGCTGCTCGTCGCGGTCATGTGGGCCTGGCGACGGGTGTCGGTGCGCAAGGACGTCGAACGCCGGATCGCGGCCGCGCGGGTGCGCTCGGGCCATGTGCCGCTGGAGATCCCGACGGTGCGCGGGCCGCTCAGCGCCGCCACCGATGATTCCGCGCCCGACACGCTGCCCGAGTGGTTCATCCAGGGCAAGGGCGAGCATGCGGTGGTCGACGAAACGCCGCGCATCAAGCTGCGCTACCTCGACGGCCAGGGCCGCAAGCACGAATGCACCCTGCAGGTCGACCACGTGGACGTGCAGAAGAAGGTCATCACCGGCCACGGCGAGCTGCCGGGCGACGTGCGGCGGCTGCCGCTGCACCGCATCACCTCGGCCCGCATCGCCGAATCCGGCCAGCGCTTCAACGTCGACACCTGGGTCGACGCGGTGCGGGTCGCGCGCCGGCGGCGCGGCCAGGCCTGAGCCGCCCTCGCAATCAGCGGAACGACCGGAAGAACCCGCGCAGTTCCTCGACGAAGAGCGCCGGCTGCTCGAAAGCGGCGAAGTGGCCGCCCTTGGGCATTTCGCGCCAATGCACGATGTTGCGAAAGCGCGGCGCCATCCAGTGGCGCACCGGCGGCACGATCTCCTTCGGGAACACCGCCACGCCGGTCGGCACGTCCACCGGCAGCCGCTCGGCGTTCTTGCCGAAGCTTTCCCAGTAGAGCCGGGCCGACGACGCGGCCGAGGCAGTCACCCAATAGAGCATCAGGTTGTCGATCAGCTCGTCGCGGCCGAGGATGTTCTCCGGATGGCCGTCGCAGTCGGTCCAGGCCCGGAACTTCTCCAGGATCCAGGCCGCCTGTCCGGCGGGCGAGTCGGTGAGCGCATAGCCGAGCGTCTGCGGCCGGGTCGCCTGCTGGATCGCGTAGCCGGAATCCCATTGGCGGTAGTGCGCCATGCCGTCGAGCGCCCGCTGCTCCTCGGGCGTCGGCTCGCCCTCGACCCGCGGCTTGGAGCCCATCGCCAGCGTGACGTGGATCGCGGCGCAGTGCGACGGGTCGAGCGCGCCGACGCTGGCGGTCACGGTCGAGCCCCAGTCGCCGCCCTGGGCGCCGTAGCGGGTGTAGCCGAGGCGCGCCATGAGCGCGACCCAGGCCCTGGCGATGCGCTGCTCGTTCCAGCCGCTCGTCGTCGGCTTCCCCGAGAAGCCGTAGCCCGGCAGCGACGGACACACGACGTGGAAGGCGTCGGCCGCGGCGCCGCCGAAGCGGGTCGGGTCGGTCAGCGGCTCGATCACCTTGTGGAACTCGACCACCGAGCCCGGCCAGCCGTGCGTCAGCACGAGCGGCATCGCGTCGGCATGCGGCGAGCGCACGTGGATGAAATGGATGTCGATGCCGTCCAGCGCGGTGACGAACTGCGCGAAGCGGTTGAGCAAGGCCTCGCGTCGGCGCCAGTCGTAGCCCTCGGCCCAGTAGCCGCAGATGTCCTGCACCCAGGCGAGCGGCGCGCCCTGGCTCCAGTCGTCGACCAGTTCGGCTTCGGGCCAGCGGGTGCGGCGCAGGCGCGCCTGCAGGTCCTGCAGTACCTCGTCGGGCACTGCGATGCGATAGGGTCGGATGGCGTCGGAGGTCATCGCGAAAGTATGCGCGTGGCCGCGCTGCTCACAATGCGCGGATGCCAATCGTCAAGACGCTCGCATTGTTCATGGCCGCCGGTGTGCGAGGCCGATAGATAGGAGCCCCATGCAGATTCGACGTTTCATCGAAGGCGACGAGGCCGCCCTGTTCCGGGTGCGCCAGTCGTCGATCCACCAGGTCGCGTCGCGCGACTACACCCGCGAGCAGGTCGATGCCTGGGCGCCCCATGACATGGATCCCGCGCTCTGGCGCGAGCGCGTGCGCAAGATCGATCCCTTCGTGGTCGTGGATGGCGGCGAGATCGTCGGCTACGCGGACGTGCAGCCGAACGGCTACATCGATCACTTCTTCGTCGCCGGCGACCACGGCGGCAAGGGTGTCGGGTCGCTGCTGATGCAACGCATCCACGAGGAAGCGGCCGCCTTGGGGCTGACCGAGCTGAGCTCGGACGTGAGCAGGACCGCGCAGCCCTTCTTCCTGCGCCACGGCTTCGTCGTCGTCGAGCAGCGCAGTCCCGTCCGGCGCGGCGTGGTGATCCCGAATGCCCTGCTGCGCAAGTCGCTGGTGCCGTCTGCCGTTCGACTGCCTGCGGCTTGACCCGGCCCCTGCGGCCGCCTCTACAACCGGGTCTTCGAACAACCGCTACGAGGTGCCTCTTGCGTTCTTCCCTTCGATTCCTCGGCCCCGCGCAAGCTGCGCGGCGACTCGGCGTTTCCGCCAAGGCGCTGCGGCTCTATGAAGCGCGCGGCCTGGTCATGCCGGTCCGCAACGCGGCGGGCTGGCGCTCCTACGGCCCCGACGAGATGCAACGCGCGGCGGACATCGTCGCGTTGCGCGCGCTCGGCCTCGGCCTGGCGCAGGTGGCGGCCGTCCTGAACGGCGAGGCCGAGGACCTCGCGCCCACGATGGCCGCGCACCAGCGGACGCTCGAAGCGCGCATGCGCCAGCTTTCCGGAACGCTCGAGAAGGTGCGCGCGATGCGGGCCGATCTCGCCCGCGGGCATCGGCCGACGCTGGACGAGTTGAAGCGCATCGGCGATGTCGATGCGGCGGTCGGCCTCGAATTCGAGCTGCCCTGGCCCTGGGGCGGCGAGCGCTTCGCCCTGCACGACATCCGGCCGTTGAACTGGATCGTCGGTCCGCTGGGCAGCGGCAAGACGCGGCTGGCGCTTCGACTCGCCGAGGTGCTGCCCGGTGCCAGGTTCATCGGCCTGGATCGCATCGGCGAAAGGGCCTCGCGACTGCGCTCGGATCCGAGCCTGCAGCAGCGCATCGACCGAAGCCTGGCGTCGCTGGTCGATGCCGGCGCTGCCGCATCCGAGGCGCTGGTCGCGCTGCTGGCCGGGTTGGAGGACGGCCAAGCCACCGCGCTGGTCGTCGACCTGGTGGAGCAAGGCCTCGACGCGCCGTCGCAGCAGGCGCTGGCCATTCATCTTCGCCGGCATCCAAGCGTGCAACGCCCGCTCTTCCTGCTCACGCGTTCCTCGACCCTGCTCGACCCGGCGCAATGCGGCAACGACGAGTCGATCCTCTTCTGCCCTGCCAACCACAGCCCGCCGATGCGGGTCGTTCCCTGCGCAGGCACGCCAGGCTACGAAGCGATGGCCAGCTGCCTCGCCGCGCCCTCGGTGCGGGCACGGACCGAAGGCGTCATCGCATGGCGGCCCGGCGTCGCGACGATGTCCTGAGCGGCGGTCGCGGCCTTCGAGAAAGGCCTCAGCGGATCGACCCCGAAATCTCCAGCGCGCCTTCCGCCAGCCGCGTCGCCACCGGCCCGTCGCAATCCGGCGCCAGCCGCTCGGCGCTGCTGGTGAGCGACAGCGCCATCACCATGTGGCCCTCGGCATCGCGGATCGGCACGCTGAACGCGCTCACCGCCACCTGGTGGATCGGCGACGGCGCCGAGCCGACCACGTTCGCGATGCCGCGCCGGCGCACCTCGTCGAGCACCGCATCGAAGCTCGCGCGCCGCGCGGCGGGACTCTCGTGCGTCTCGGTCGAGAGCCGCAGGTCCTCGTCGACCAGGGGTCGCGTCATCTCTTGCGGCAGGAAGGCGGCGAAGGCGCGGCCGGTGGCGGAGCGCGTGATGCTCATCACGAGGCCCGGGCGCAGCTGGTCGCTGACCGGCCGGCGCGAAGGCTCCCAGTGGATCGCGGTCGGCCCGTGGTTGCCCCAGACCGACAGGCACAGCGTGTGGTCGCCGAGCCGCTCGGCCAGAGCCGGCAGCCGCGCGGTCGCGAGCCGGATCGCATCGAGGTCGGCCGCCTTGGAGGTGCCGAGCCGCAAGGCCGTCGGCCCGAGGTCGTGCGCATAGGCCACCATGTACTTGCCGCTGCCGAAGGCCAGCGGCCGCCGGCCCGAATGCGCGATGCGCTCGACCCGGCCGACGTAGACCACGTGGTCGCCGCCGGGATATTCCGCGACCTTGACGCATTCCAGGTGCGCCGCGGCGCCGTCGAGCACCGGCACCTCGCCGAGGCCCGGCCGGTGCGACACGGTGACGAACTTGTCGTCGATCGATTTGGCGAAGCGGTTCGAGATGTCGATCTGGTCGTCGGCCAGGATGTTGACCGCGAAGTGGTCGCTGTCGCGAAAGGCCGGGTAGCTGCGCGAGGACAGCGACTGGCTCCACAGCACCAGCGGCGGATCGAGCGAGACCGAGCTGAACGAATTGGCGGTGACGCCGTGCGCCAGGCCGTCCGCGTCGCGGGTGGTGACCACCGTGACGCCGGTGACGAAGGTGCCGAGCACGTCGCGCAGGTGCCGGGCTTCGAAGGGTTGTGTCGTTTGCATCGCTGGTCTCCATCGTTGTCGATGGCGAGCGAGTCTAGGAGTGGCGATGCGTCGCCACAATTCACGGTTGCCGATGGATTGATAGGCTGGCGCGATAGATGCCGCACCGGCAGCGGCGCTCAGCTGCGCTGCCAGAGCCCTTCCTGGCGCAGGAAGCGGCTGAAGCTCTGGGTCGCGGTGCCCGGCTTGGCGCGCTTGAGCGTGAGGATGCCGAAGTGGCGCCGCAGGTCGACGTCCTCGATCTCGATGCGCGCGTGCTTGGCGACATCGCCGCGGCCCGACACCGAGCGCGGCAGCAGGGTGACGCCCATGCCCGCCTCGAGCATGCCGAGCAAGGTGTTGAGGTTGCCGACCACCTTGGCCGCGGGCAGTGTCAGTCCACGCTGCTGCAGCGCCGCCGAGATGCGCGCGCGTACCGCCTGGTATTGGTCGACCACGATCAGCGGCACCGAGGCGAGCTGCTCCGCGCCGATCGACTTCTTCTTCGCCAGCGGATGGCCGCGCGGCGCGACCAGCAGCATGTCGTCGCTCCACAGCGGCTGGAAGCGGTAGGCGCTGTCGGTGCCCTCGTAGGCCAGCAGCGCGACGTCGGCGCGGCCTTCGTCGATCGCGGCCAGCACGCTCGCGTACTGCAGGTCGAGCAATTCGACCTCCACGTCCGGATAGCGCGCCGAATAGGCCTGGATGATCGGCGGCAGCCGCAGCGCCGCGATCGTCGGCGTGGCCGCGATCACCACGCGCCGGCGCGACACACGGGCCTGCTGGCGCATCGTCTCGACCAGCTGGGCCAGCCCGGCCAGCGTCTTCGTCGCCTCGCGCAGCAGCAGCGCGCCCTGCGCCGTGGTCTCGACCTTGCGGGTGGTCCGCTTGAGCAGCTGCGCGCCGAGCATGGCCTCGAGCCGCTGGATGCGGCCGGTGACTGTCGGCTGGGTCACGTGCAGCTGCTGCGCGGCGCTGCTGAAGCTCTCGGCGGTGGCCACCGCGATGAAGGTCTCCAGCTCGACCAGGTCGAGTCCCGTGGTCGAAGGAAGGGCCGGCACGGGCAGCGGAGAGGCTTTGGACATGGGCTTGATCTATCGAGCGAAATTATAAGTACATCGCCATTCTCGATTTGTTCGCGCGCCCCGCGACTCGAACAATCACGCCATCGCCGACAGAACGACAGGAGACAACGCGATGATCGATCGAAGGACATTCGTGCAGGCCGCGCTGGCCGCCGCGCCGCTCGCCGGCCTCTGGCGGCCGGCCTTCGCGGGCGCGTGGCCCGACCACCAGATCCGCCTGGTAGTCGGCTTCCCGCCGGGCCAGAGCAGCGACGTCAGTGCGCGGACCATCGCGCGCAGCATGTCGCAGACGCTCGGGCAATCGGTGTACGTGGACAACCGGCCCGGGGCCGCCGGCATCATCTCGCACGAGACGGTGAAGAACGCGCCGGCCGACGGCTACACCCTGCTGCTCGGCTCCAGCGGCACGCTGGCGATCAACCCCTTCCTCTATCGCAAGCTGCCCTACGACCCGATCAAGGACTTCGAGCCGATCGGCACCGTGTCGGCCTCGCCGCTGGTGCTCTTCACCGCACCCGACTCGCCGTTGAATTCGTTCAAGGATTTCGTCGCCGCGGCGAAGGCGAAGTCGGGCAAGCTGACCTACGGCTCGAGCGGCAGCGGCACCACCGGCCACATCGCGATGGAGATGCTCAAGCGCGCCGCCGGCGTCGAGCTGATGCACGTGCCGTACAAGGGCTCGCCGGCGATGCTGACCGACGTGATCGGCGGCCAGGTCGACGTCGGCATCGACACCGCCGGGTAGGTGCTGCCGCTGGCGCGCAGCAAGCGCCTGAAGCCGCTGGGCGTCGCGACGCTGAAGCGCTTCCCCGGCGCGCCCGAGATCCCGACCCTCGCGGAGCAGGGCCTGGCCGGCTTCGAGGCGGTGGCCTGGTCGGCCATCCTGGCGCCCAAGGGCACGCCGCCCGCCGTGCTGCAGCGCCTGAACGAATCGCTCCAGCTGGCTCTCAAGGACCCGGCGGTCGTCGAGCAGTTCACCTCGACCGGCAGCGTGACGCTCGGCGGCAGCCAGGACCAACTGCGCAGCTTCCTGCTGGCGGAGAACCAGCGCTGGGGCCCGGCCGTCAAGGACTCCGGCGCGCAGGTCGACTGAAACCATTCATCCATCCATCCAAGGAAGACATCGTGAGCAACCCATCCAAGAAGCGTCAGATGAGCCTGATCGCGTTCATGCAGGCGCAGAACTGCAGCAACTACGTCGGCTCGTGGCGGCATCCGGCCAGCATGAGCGACTTCATGACGCCCGAGTATTACCAGCGCATCGCACGCACGCTGGAGGACGGCAAGTTCGACATGGCCTTCTTCGACGACCGCCTGGCGATGCCCGACATCTACGGCGACGACCATCGCGAGACGGTGGCGCACGGCGTGCGCGCGGTGAAGATGGACCCGGCCACCATCCTGATGTCGATGGCCGCGGCCACCACGAGGCTGGGCCTCGGCGCCACCTACTCGACCACCTACTACGAGCCCTTCCACGTGGCGCGCCTCTTCGCCACGCTCGACCTGATGACCAAGGGCCGCGTGGCCTGGAACGTGGTGACCTCGCTCAACGATTCTGAAGCCGCCAACTTCGGCCGCGACCAGCACCTGGAGCACGACCTGCGCTACGACCGCGCCGACGAATTCATGGAGGTCGTGCAAGGCCTCTGGGACAGCTGGGAAGACGATGCGCTCATCCTCGACAAGGCCAACGACCGCTTCGCCGACCCCGACAAGGTGCACCGCCTCGACCACGTGGGCAAGTTCTTCAAGTCCAAGGGGCCGCTGCCGGTGCCGCGTTCGCCGCAGGGCAATCCGGTGATCCTGCAGGCCGGCGCCAGCGGCCGCGGCATGGCCTTCGCGGCGCGCTGGGCCGAACTGGTCTTCGCCTCCTACGCCAACCTGGAAGCCGGCAAGAAGCAGTACGCCTATTTCAAGAACGCGATCGCCGAGGCCGGCCGCGACCCCGACCAGGTCAAGGTGGCACCGGCGGTGAAGTTCGTGGTCGGCGAATCCGAAGCCCACGCCCGCGACAAGCTGGCCCTGGCGAGCGCGACCGCACGGCCCTTCGACGGCCTGGCGCTGCTGTGCGAGGTGCTGAACGTCGACTTCGCCGCGCGGCCCTACGAGAAGCCCTTCAGCGACGAGGAGCTGGCCTCCATCTCGTGGCACGGCCTGCGCGACAAGGTGATCGCCGCGAGCGGCAAGAAGAACCCGTCGGTGCGCGACTTCGTCGAGGCCTCGGGCCGCGGCACGGTGCGCGAAGGCCCCAACTTCGTCGGCACGCCGACGCAGGTGGCCGACCAGATGGAGGAATGGTTCAACGGCGCATGCGACGGCTTCGTGATCCAGGCGCTGCACGTGCCCGGCAGCTACGAGGACTTCGTGCGGCTGGTGGTGCCCGAGCTGCAGCGCCGCAACCTGTTCCGCAAGGAATACGAAGGCCACACCCTGCGCGACACGCTGGGCCTGCGCCGTCCGCAGCCGGGCGAGTGGCGCCAGGCGCAGGAAGCGCTGCTGACGCCGAAGCTGAAGGTGGCCGCATGACCAAGGAGCCGAAGAGCGAGTTGAAGATCCTCACGCCGGTCGGCATGCTCGGCTACGGCATTCCCGAGGCCGACTTCTGGCGCGGCATCGATGCCGGCGCCGACGCGGTCGTGGTCGATGCCGGATCGACCGACCCGGGCCCCTACCTGCTCGGCCTGGGCAAGATGATCGTGGCCGAGAGCGCGCTGGAGCGCGACCTCGAGCTGATCCTCGCCGGCTGCCGCAAGAACCGCATCCCGCTGCTGATCGGCTCGGCCGGCGGCCCGGGCATCGCCCGCCACGTGGACGAGACGATCGCGGTGATCGCCCGCATCGCCAGGCGCGCCGGCCAGCCGCTGAAGGTGGCCGCGATCTACGCCGACGTCGACAAGGCGCTGGTGCACAAGCGCTTCGGCGCGGGCCAGGTCACGCCTTGCGCCTCCGCGCCCGAGGCGACCGCGAACGACATCGAGACCTCCGAGCACATCGTGGCGCAGATGGGCGTCGAGCCGATCCTGAAGGTGCTGCGCGAGCATCCGGATGTCGACGTGGTGGTGGCCGGGAGAGCCTACGACCCGGCGCCGTACGCGGCCTTCTGCATGCTGCACGGCATCGAGGATCCGGGCATCTTCTGGCACATGGGCAAGATCATGGAATGCGGCGCCAATTGCGCCGAGCCCAAGGGCCGCGTGATCCTGGCGACCGTGCGCCAGGACAGCTTCGACCTCGAGCCGATGAACCCGCTCGAGCGCTGCACGCCGCTCTCGGTGGCGGCCCACACGCTCTACGAGAAGACCCGTCCCGACCTGCTGTCGGGTCCCGGCGGCGTGCTGGACCTCAACGGCGCGACCTACGTGCCGATCACCGAGCGCAGCGTGCGGGTCAGCGGCAGCGTGTTTCGCCCGACGCCGAAGTACCTGGTGAAGCTCGAGGGCGCGGCCATCGCGGGCCAGCGCACCGTCTTCATCGGCGGCATCCGCGACCCGATCCTGGTCGGGCAGATCGACAGCTTCCTGGAAGGCGTCAAGCGGCGGCTGCACAACGTGTATCCCGAGCTGCGCTCTGGCGAGGCGCAGATCCACTTCCATGTCTACGGCAAGAACGGCGTGATGGGCGCGCTGGAACCCGAGAAGGACTTCGTGCCGCTCGAGGTCGGCATCCTCGGCGAGGTGACCGCGCCGACCCAGGACCTGGCCACCGCCATCTGCAGCAATGCCCGCATCGGCGTGCTGCACATGCCCTACCCCGGCCAGATGGCGACCGCCGGCAACTTCGCGCTGCCGCTCAACCCGATGGAGAACCCGATCGGGCCGGTCTGCCGCTTCTCGCTCTACCACCTGATGGAAGTCGAGTCGCCGCTGGAACTGTTTCCCTACCGCATCGAGGAGCTCGCATGACCGCATTGAAGGACCTGGCGCAGGTCATCCGCAGCAAGAACTCGGGGCCCTTCGAGATCACCTTCGACGTGATGTTCAAGGACGCCGACACCTACCGCCGCGTCGAGCAGAGCGGCGTGCTGAACCACGAGCTGGTCTGCAGGCTCTACGGCGTGCGGCGCGAGGACATCGTCGCCCTGCTCTTCTTCAAGCCGGCGCAGGCCTTCAAGTTCACCCTGAAGCGCGCCGGCGCGCAGGGCAGCATCAACGAGCGCGACACCTTCGGCGCGCAGCAGCATGCGCCCTTGATGACCATCGACATTCCGAATTGAAACGGCAGACATGACAAATCCATCGCCCCCGCAGACACCGCAGACCGAGTCCGAGAAGATCGCGCGCTTCGCGCTCACGCTGAAACTGCAAGACGTTCCGCCGGACGTCCTGGCGCTCGCCAAGGAGCACTTCCTCGACGTCGTCGGCATCGCGCTGGCGTCCTCGAAGTTCGACGTCGGCCGCGCGGCGCTGAAGGGCGCGCGGGCGCTCGGGCGCGGCGACGAAGCCAACGCCATCGGCAGCGGCACGCCGCTGCCGGCGGCCTCGGCCGCGCTGGTGAACGGCGTGCTGGCGCATGCGCTCGACTTCGACGACACCCACATCGGCGCCATCTACCACGCCAGCGCGCAGGCGATGGCGGCGGTGCTCGCCGCCGGCCAGGCCAACCGCTCGACCGGCGAAGAGGTGCTGCTGGCCTTCGTCGCGGCGCTGGAGATCGGCTGCCGGCTGGCGACCGTCGGGGCGCCCGACTTCCACAACCGCGGCTTCCATCCGACGGCGCTGTGCGGCACCTTCGCCGCCGCGGCCGCGGCCGGCCGGCTCTACAAGGCCCACCAGGAGGCGCTGGTGTCGTCGCTGGGCCTCTGCGGCAGCCAGGCCTCGGGCATCCTGATCGGCGGCAACTCCTGGTTGAAGCGGCTGCATCCGGGCTGGTCGGCGCACAGCGCGCTGGCCGCGGTGGCGCTGGGCCAGGCCGGCTTCCTCGGCCCGAGCAGCGTCTTCGAGGCGACCAAGGGCGGCTTCTACCTGACGCACATCCAGCGCGTGCCCGAAGGCGACCAGCTGCCCAGCCTCGGCCTCGGCGAGCCGGGCCAGGAATGGCAGACCCGCGGCATCGCGCTCAAGCCCTATCCCTGCTGTCACTTCATCCATGCCTTCGTGGACGCGGCGCTGGCGCTGCGCGGCCAGTTCGACCTCGCGGACATCGAACGCATCGACTGCCCGCTCACCGCCGACCTGCACAAGATGGTCGCCGAGCCGCGCGAGGCCTGCATCCGCCCGACGATCCCTTACCGCGCGCTCTTCAGCGTGCAGTACGTGGTGGCGCTCGCGCTGGCGCGCGGCCGGGTCGACCTGGCCACCTTCCACGACGAGCCGCTCGATGCGCCCGACGTGCTGGCGATCGCCGCCAAGACCTGGTGCGTGGACGATCCCGAGAGCGATTTCCCGGCCCACTTCCCGGGCGAGGTGATCGTGCACCTGAAGGACGGCCGCACCCTGCGCTGCCGCAAGCCCGCGAGCCTCGGCACCCTCGACGTGCCGCTGTCGCTCGATGCGCTGAAGGCCAAGTTCAAGACCAACGCGACGCGCGCGGTCAGCGCGGACGTGGCGGACCGGTTGGTCGAGAAGGTGCTGTCGCTGGAGCAGGCGGCCTCGCTGGACGAGATCATGGCCTTGTGCGGGGCTGGCGGCTGATTTTGTCGGAAGGGGTGCCGGCCGGCGCTCCGCCCGCCCGCCCCAGATAGCCGAACACCGCCTGCCGCACGCGCGCGAACAGGCCGGCCTCGTCGGTCTCGCCGCGCTGGCCGGCGGCGTCCACCAGGCCCTTCACGATCGCCGCGAGGTCGTCGCTCGCGACCTCCATCTGCGCCGGACGCACCCAGCCGGTGGCCGCCAGGCAGCCCCTGAAGAGGCGCATCGATTCGCCGACCGTCGCCTGGTAGGCGTCGTCCTTCGGCAGCCGCATCTCCTCCAGGTCCAGCAGGCGAGCGAGGCCGGGGCGCTGCAACTGGTGCCGCACCGCGACCTGCAGCATCAGTTCGAGCGCGGCGACCGGCGGCAGGTCGGGTTCGACGAACTGCAGGTCGGCCAGGAAGGCCTCGGCGTTGCGATTGATCAAGGCCCGGATGATCGAGTCCTTGCCCGGGAAGTATTGATAGAGCGATCCGATGCTGACGCCAGCGCGCGCGGCGACCGCATTGGTGCTGTACGCACCGAATCCCTCGGTCTCCAGAATGCGAGCTGCGGCTTCGAGGATCGACTCGACGGTGGCGACCGATCGCTTCTGGCCGGGCATTTTCCGAGCGTCGAGGCGGGTCGTGGGTCTGGGTTTGGCGGGCATGGGCAATGCGAGTATGAAATATGAGTCTTGGCTCATATTATTACCCACATCGACCCCAACCAAGGAACCCCGACATGAACCCCTCTTCCGAAACCGGCACGACCTTCTGGCCCGACGGCGCCCGCCTGGCGGTCAGCATCTCGCTCATGTTCGAAGCCGGAGGCCAGCCGATCTCGGGCGCCGGCGGCGTGATCCCGGATCCGATCGTGAACGGCCTTCCCGACCTGCCGACCAACGCCTTCTTCCAGTACGGCGTGCGCGAAGGCATTCCCCGGCTGCTCGACCTGTTCGACAAGCACGGCGTCCAGATGAGCTCCTTCATGATCGGCCAGGCCGTCGAGAAGGCGCCCGAGTTGGCGCGCGAGATCGTCCGGCGCGGTCATGAAGCCGCGGCCCACGGCCGCACCTGGGAGAACAGCTATTTTCTCGACGAGGCCGCCGAGCGCCGCTTCATCGCCGACAGCGTCGAGAGCATCGAGCGCATCACCGGCATGCGACCGATCGGCTGGAACGCCTACTGGATGCGCAATTCGTCGCGCACCCTCGACCTGCTCCAGCAGCTCGGCTTCACTTATCACATCGACGAGCCGAGCGGCGACGAGCCCTTCATCGTGCCGCTGGCGCGCGGCGACTTCGTGACGGTGCCCTACACCTTCCACATGAACGACATCGTCTCCTACCCCTTCGGCGGATGGGATCCGATCGCCTACGAACAGGCCTTGAAGGACGAGTTCGACCAACTCTACGAGGAGGGCGCGACGCGCCGCCGAATGATGGTGATCAGCCTGCACGACCGCATCTCCGGCCACGCCAACCGGGTGCGGGTGCTCGATCGATTCCTGGCCTACGCCCGATCCAGGCCCGGCGTGTGGTTCGCCCGCAAGGACGCGATCGCCGACTGGGCCTTGAAGACGCGCGAATGCACGCCGATCGAAGCGCGTCGGTCGCCTCTCGAAACCGGCCTTCCCGGTCCTTTCAACGCTTGATCCATTGGAATCGTCATGAACATCCGCATCCGAACCCTCGCTGCCCTGGCAGCACTCGCCGCCGCCAATGCCATGGCCGCACAGGTCGACGACCGCGCCGCCGTGGCGCTGGCCGCGCCGCTCGAAACCATCGGCGCCGAGACGCTCGACCCCGCCCAGCGCCAGGCGCTGCTCGCGCCGGTCGAGGCCTTCTATGGCTTCTGGAACAACGGCAGTCCGGCCCTGCTGCAGCAGGCGCTGTCGCCCGCCTTCGTCGACCACACGCTGCCGCCCGGACGCCCGCAAGGCATCGCCGGCCCGGCCGCCGCGTCGAAGGGCTTCCTGGCCGCGGTGCCGGACCTGAACGCCTCGGTGGTCCAGCGCCTGGTCGTCGGCGACCGGGTGGTTTCCCACATCCGTTTCACCGGCCACTTCACCGGCAGCTTCATGGGCCGCCAGGGCACGGGCCAGCCGGTCGACTTCATCGCCACCGACATTCTGCGGGTGCGCGACGGCAGGATCACCGACAACTGGCACCTGGAAGACAACCTGAGCTTCCTGCAGCAGATCGGCGTGGTGCAGAAGTGATGACCAAGACCGCGAATTCCGTCGTCGACCCCGTCGTCGACCCCCTCTGCGACATCGTCCGCCGGCTCGCGGACGACATCGCCGCCCAGGGCCCGACCTGCGGATCGACGCAGTCCCTGCCCGAACAGATCGCGCACGTCCGCGCGGTGAGCGGCGCCGCGCAACGGCAACTGCAGGAAGCGCTGCGGCCGCTGTTTCCCGAGGTCGGCTGGACCGGCGAAGAGGACCGGCCGAAGGCCGACGCCTATTGGCTCTACGACGCGATCGACGGCGCCTACCACTACCTGCAAGGCTTGCCGTTGTGGGCCAGCTCGCTTGCCCTGGTGCGGCACGGCGTGCCG
>NZ_LMUW01000207.1:0-33410 GCF_009765735.1 Xenophilus sp. L33 | reverse complement strand
CCGCGGTGGTCGGCACCGCGATCCCGCCGCTGGTGCAGGTCGGCGCCGAGGAACAGGACCAGGCGCTGCGGCTCGCGGGCAGCATCGCCAGGCAGGTCTTCGTGGTACGGCCGATGGCGGCGGTCTCGCTGCAGCTGGCCTACACCGCGGCCGGCCGGCTGGACGGCTACTGGGAGAACGGCCGCGACACCGCCGACTGGCTGGCCGGTGCGCTGCTGGTCCGCGAGGCCGGCGGCCTGGTGAGCGACCTGCGGGGCGACGCGTTCGGCTGGGAAGGCGAAGGCGTGCTGGCGGGCAGCGCCGCGATGCATGCGGGCCTGCTGGGTCTCACGCGCCGGGAGCTGGGCGACGCTTCGCGCGATGGATCCGATCCGCGGCAGAGCCGTGGTTGAAAGCCGGTCAGGCTCCCGAGGGCACCAGCTGCCCCACGATCGCCGACGGCTCGCTGCCGACGTGGAGCGGCGCCGGCACCGGGCCGCCCCATGACAGCACCTCGGTGCGCAGCCCTTCCATCACATCCGCCGCCATGGCTTCCAGCAGCTTCACCTCGCGCTGGCTGAGCATGCGCGGCTCGACGTCGAAGAGGCACAGCGTGCCGAGCAGGTGGCCCGCCGCATCGCGCAGCGGCGCACCGGCATAGAAGTGCAAGCCCTTTTCCTTGAGCGCCGGGTTGCCCGCGAAGCGCAGGTCGCGGCCGATGTCCGGGATCACCAGGGTCTGCGCATTCGCCACCACATGGCCGCACAGCGAGACCGAGCGGGGCATGTCCATGTCGTCGGGCTGCATCGCGCCCTGCTGGCTCAGGCTGCCGAAGGCGCCGCGCACCCGCTGCCGGTCCTCGTCGACCAGCGAGATCATCGCCATCGGCACGTCGAAGACGTCGGCCGCGCGCTTGGCCGCCGAATCGAACAGCATCTGGGCCCGGGCGTCGAGCGCGCCGCTGGCCTGCAGGGCCTTGAGCCGCTCGGCATCAGCCTCGGGAACGGCGGCCGGCAGGTAGCCTTCGCTGAGGTTCACGCCGGCCAGATCGGACACGCGGATCACCGCCTCGCTGATCGAGGTCGCGACCGCATCGGCGCCGATGGCCTTGCACGCGTCCTCGCCGGCCAGCTCCGGCGGCGCGTTCCACAGCGCCAGCACGATGCGCACGTCGGGCCAGCGGCGGCGCAAGCGGCGGCAGAAGTGCCTGGCCTGCGCCTGCGGCTGCGCGCTGAAGTACGACAGGCACACGGTCTGCGCGCCGGCCAGGTCCAGGCGCGCGATGTATTCGGCGCTCACCACGTTGGCCGGCCGGAACTCGGCCTGCTGGCCTTCGCTGGACAGCGCGTGCGCCAGCATCTTGGCCGCCAGCGTGTCGACCTCCCACTTGCCGCCGATGCAGACCACGCTGGCGGGCAGGCCCCGCGCGCCGGTCTCGCCGGCCGGATGCTGTTCGACCAGGTCGTCGATCAGCGCGTCCATGCCGCTCACCACCCGATGCCGGTGCTCGGCGGTGGCGACCGCCGCATGGTCGCTGCTGGCCATGCGCAGCACCGGCAGCCCGACCTCGTTGTAGAAGGCGGTGACGCCGCCGCTCTCGGCCTGCTCGGAGGCCAGGTCGATCGCCTCCTCGACGTTGTCGGCCAGGAGGCGCTGGTAGATGCGCGTGGGCGTGTCGAGCGCCGGCTGGCTGCCCAGCAGCACGTCGAGGAAGCGCAGCCGCGGCAGGTGCCGGCCGATGACCAGCAGGCAGACGGTGAGCGGTGTCGACATGATCAGCCCGACCGGTCCCCACAAGGTGGTCCAGAAGGTGGCCGAGACCATCAGCGACATCGCCGACAGCCCGGTGCTCGCGCCGTAGAGCCAGGGCTCGATCACGTTGTTGACCACCATCTCGAGCGCCACGATCAGGCCGACGGTCCACAGCACCATGCTCCAGCCCGGATCGACCGCGAAGGCCAGCGCGACCGGGAAGACCGCGGAGATCATCGGCCCGACGTAGGGCACGAAGCGCATCACCGCCGCCACCGCGCCCCACAGGATGGCGCCCGGCACGCCGATGAACCAAAGGCCCAGGGCCATCGGCACGCCGTAGCTGAGGTTGACCACCAGCTGCATCGTCAGGTACTTGCCGATGCGCCGGCCGGCCTCGTCCATCGCGTCGGTCGAGCGATGCAGGGTGCCGCCCCAGAGACGCAGCAGGCGGTCGCGCAGGTCGAGCGTGTCGAGCAGGATCAGCACCACGAAGACGAGCACGATGCCCGCCTTCGCCAGCGGGCCGCTGCCGGCCTCGAGCCATCCGATGGCCTGCTGGAAGGGGCTCGGCGCGCGGTCCTCCAGTTGCACCCGCTGCGGCGGCGGTGCCGCGGCGCTGCCTTTGGGCGCGGCCTCGCCGGCGGTCGGCGGTGCCTTGTCGACCTCGCTCTTGAAGGTGTCGAAGGTCTTGAGCACGCCGTCGAACATGCCGGGCTTGCCGGCATCCGCGCGCAGGTTGGCGAGTTTGCTCCGGATGTTGTTCTGGTAGGTCGGCAGCTCGGCGCTCAAGGCGCTCACCTGGTTCGTCAGGAAGAAGCCGGCGCCGCCGATCAGCGCCAGCGCGACCGCCACCACGACGAACACCGAGGCCGTGCGCGGCAGCCCCCAGTGCTTCAGGCGCGAGACGAAGGGCTCCAGCACGAAACCGAGGAAGAAGGCCAGGGCCAGCGGCATCAGGATCTCGCGCCCGAAATAGAGCGCGCACACGATCAATGCCGCGGTCGCGAGGCCGACCATCAGCTTCACCTCGGGTACCAGCGCCAGCAGGGGCGCGAGCGATTCCGCCTGGAGCGTTTCGTCGCGGGCAGCGGGCGTTCGCAGTGCGGTCTCTTCGGTGGGTGTCACGGTTCGGCTCTCGGGTGGGGTCCAACGCAGCAGGCGAGCAAGGATGGCTTGCGCTTCGTCACGAATCGGTACGCCTTGTTGCTCAAGCCGCGTAGGAAATCAGGCCGCTGCAGGCCACGGCATGCGACCTACACGATGACGGCGTCGCGCCGCTCATCCCCTCGCCGCGGCGGCACGCAGCATCCATGCTGTCATCCGACGATCAACTCACCTGGGGAAAAGCCATGAACAAGGATCAAGTCGAAGGTACGCTGCAGAAAGCCAAGGGCAGCGTGAAGGAGACGGTCGGCAAGGCCGTCGGCAACGAACGCCTGCAGGGCGAAGGCGCCGCGGACAAGACCGCCGGTGCCGTGCAGAAGAAGGTCGGCGACGTGAAGCAGGCCGTCGACACGGTCACCAAGAAGCCGTAAAGCGCATCAGCGCTTGCACACGAAGGCCGGTTCAGACCGGCCTTTTCTTCGTCCGGCTTCAGTTCGCCGGCAAAAATTGCAGCAGCGCCGAATTGAAGGCCTCGGGCTCCTGGGCGATCGCCAGGTGGCGCCCCGGAACGGTCACGAAGCGCACGCCGTGGATGCAGGCGGCCGCACCGGTCGCGGCGGCCTGGTAGTAGGCGCGCGTGTCCTTGCCGACGGTGATCAGCACCGGGATCCTGATCTGCCCCAGCATGTCGCAGGTGATCGGAGGCTGCGGCGGTGCGGTCAGCGCCAGCTTCCAGGTGCGCGCGTTGTCGATGAACATCGCGCGCATTTCCGGCGTCGCGGTCTGCCAGAAATCGGGCTGGTGGTTGACCCCGATGGGCGTGAGGCGCGCTGCTTCGGCCAGGTCGCCGGCCTTCGCTGCCGCGATCACCGGCCCCAGCGCCGCCGCGCGGTCGTCGTTGGCAGCCTGCACCACGGCGGGGTCGTTCACGTAGGTGACCGAAGCGGGCTCGTGAATGGCGAGGCTGCGCACCAGCTCCGGATGCTGCAGCACCACCAGCATCACCACCGGACCGCTGTACGACCAGCCGACCAGGTCCACCGGACCCGCGTTCAATTCCCGGATGAAGGCTGCGACGTCGTCAGCGTCCACCTGCTGCGAGTATTTCGACAGGTCATCGGGCCACGGCGCAGTCCCGAAGTAGCGCATGTTGAGCGCGATGAAGCGGCGATGCGCCGCGACGGCCTGGCGTTGCGCGTCCCAGGCGCGGTAGTCGGTGCAGCAGCCGTGGACGAAGACCACCGGCGAACCACTGCCCTGCTCCTGGTAGACCAGCGTGGTGCCGTTGACGGTGGCCTGCCCGACACGCGCAGCGCCCTGGCCGGGCGGTGCCAGCGTGGCCGTGTGGCATCCCCACAAGATGCTCGCCGACAGGACAAGGAACCACTTCAGACGGCCGAGGCTGATGTTCATGCGGGGCTCCTGGTGTGCGGCGCTCGATCCTGCTCCCTTTGCCAGGCGAATTCAATCGCGCGCACAAGCGACCGACTCCCCAAGTTCGAGGAGCCGCCCACGCGTCGCGTCACGCCGAGACACAGCGTCAAGACTTGGGACGCGAGCCACACCGCGACAGCGCCTCGAATCCTACGATTCATGCACTCGACAAGCACACCGCAAGACGAGGACCAACCCACCCCAGGCGAGTCGTCTCGCCGCAAACCACACAGGAGTTATCACCATGAAGTTCAACCAGATCGCCCTCAGCGCCGTGTGCGCCTCCATGCTCTTCGCGGGCTCGGCCTTCGCGCAGCAACCGGCTCCGCAACCCGCCCAGGTCATCGACGCCGCGGGCAAGATCGCGGCCGTCACCGCCAGCGCCACCATCGCCGCGATCGACGTCAACAACCGCATCGTCACTCTCAAGGGCGCGCAAGGCAACGAGTTCGCGGTCGACGTCGGCAACCACGTCAACCTGGCCGGCCTGCACATCGGCGACACGGTCGACGCGACCTATGCCCGCGCCGTGGCGCTCGACTTCCAGAAGGGCGACGGCATCCGCATGGAGGCCAGGACCGTGGCTGTCGATGGCGACGCCGCGATGAAGCGCACCACCATCGTCACCAACGTCTGGGCGACGAACCCGGCGCAAGGCACCGTCACCGTGCTCGGCCCCTACGGCCACCTGAGCGAAGTGCAACTGAAGGACCCCGCGCAACTCGACGGCGTCAAGGTCGGCGACCAGATGAAGCTGACCTACACGCGCGCGTTCGCAACCGCGCTGGTCAAGAAGGCCTGAGGCGCGGTCGGACGGGGGCCCTCGGGCGACGCGCCATGAGCGGCTCCCGATTCGTCGCGATGAGCGCTGCGCGTCGCGACGCGGGCGAATCGATCATCCATCTGCGCGCACTGGGAATGTCGGTGCGCGTTCGCGTGCCCGGCAGCCCCCAGGGCCGCTCGCCGGCCGTGTTCGAGACGATGAACGCCGCACGCTCCGGCTCACCCCGGATGCGCCGCGCGGAGGACGAGATCGTCCACATCCTCAGCGGCCGCTTCGTCTTCGAGGTCGACGGCCGCCGCTTCCTGGCGCGCAAGGGCGACCTCGTGCACGTGCCGGGCGGCGCCTCGCGGGCCTGCGTCAACGTGACGGGAACCGGCGCGCGCCAGCAGGTGACGCTGCATCCCGGCATCGACGTCGCCGCCTTCTTCCGGGAACTGGCTCGGGCGACCGATCCGGCGGACGACGTCGATGTCGATCTTCTCGCCGAGCGCCTGCGCCAGTTCGAAGTGCGCTGGGGCGTCGAGTTTCTCGGGCCTCCGCTCACGCAGGAGTCGCTCGGCCCGTCGCCGCCGGCGATCGACGCCTGACGAGGCGCGAGGTCCGTCAAGTCTTCTCGAACCCTTCACGCGCCAGAAAAGCCGCGGTCACCGCGCCCACCAGTCGCCGGCGGAAAGAGCATCACCATCGCCGACGGCACCACGCCGATCACGCCGAGCGCCGCGCCCGCGATCGCATAGAGGCCGACCCACGACCAGCCGGCCGGATCGACGCCAGCGCCCTTGTTCGAGGCTCGTTCGAGACGGACAGGAAGCTGGCCTCTCGAAGCCAATGAATGTCTGCGCTAAGGCGCGTGCGCCATCAGGAATCGATGACTCGTCGTTGGGCCTGGTCGGCGTCGACATGGGTGTACAGCGCCAGGTGCGTGCCCTCTTCCAGTTTCAGCAATTCGGCCTGCGGGATCGTCGCTGCCGCGAACTCGCTGTGCATCGGCGGCAGATCGGCATCGAGCATGCCTTGCACGATGAGCGAAGGTGCCTCGATGCATTCGAGCTCCAGCGACTCGATCCTTCGGAATTGCGCGATGTCGTTGTCATGGCCTTCCCGCCTTTCCCGGCCCAATTCGAGGGTCGGCGCGAGGTCGAGGATGAACCGGCGCTTGGCGTCGTCGGCGAACACCGCCGCCACCTGCGCGTCCAGCTGCTGGCGGGTCAGGTGGCCTTCGCTCGAAAGCGCGCCGGCGATGTAGTGCCTCGGCTGGTGTGCCGCGAGCACCCGCATCAGCCAGCGGCCGGCCGAGGTCGTGAACAGCAGCCGGGTCGCACCGGCGAGCTTCGCGTCGTCGTAGGCCTGGCTCACCGCCGCGAAGGTCACCAGCGACACCACCTTGTCCGGATGCCTGACGGCCAGCCGATAGCCGGCGGGGCCGCCGCCCGACCAGGTGCAGACCGCGGCGCGCGCGATGCCCAGTTCATCGAGCAGCGCGGCGAGCAGGTCGGCCTGCCGATCGATCGAGTGCCGGTCGGCCAGTTCGGTGCCGAGGTAGCCGGGCCGCGAGAGCAGGATCGTCTTGAACCGCGTCTTCGGAAGGAAGCGGGCCATCAGTTCGGCCGCGTCGATGCCGCCCGGGCTGCCATGGATCACGAGGACCGGAATGCCCTCGCCGACGACGGCGACCTCGACCGGACCGAGCGGCGTCCGGCAGATCCGCGCGGCGGCGTGAGAACCGACATTCATGGTGATGAATCCTGGGGGAATGACGAAAGAGGCCATCGTAGGATTCGAGGCGTCCCGTAAGTGTGGCTGCCGTCCCAAGTCTTGACGGCGCGGCTCGTGCACACGAAGCGACCGGGTAGATACCCTTGTAGGCGAAGCGCGCGAATTGAATCGGCCATGCCCCAAGCATCTCGGGATGGATGACCATCGCAGGCTGTCATCCCGATCTACCACACGTGGAGTGCTGCATGGCCTCTGGGTCCGCGCTCGGAATCAATCTCCTGTTGGATGCCCTGGTGCGCATCGCGCCGGGCCCCTGGCAAGACGATCTGCGCCTGGTGGACCTGCCGATCGGGAAGGTCCTGCACGAACCCCACGCGACCCGCCGCTACGTCTATTTCCCGGTCATGGCCGTGATTTCCCTGCTCTACGTGCTGTCGGACGGCGACATGACGGAACTGTGCGTGGTCGGCAGCGAAGGCATCGTGGGCATGTCGAGCCTGATGAGCAACGGCACCACGCCGAGCTACGCCAGGGTCCAGAGCGGCGGCACCGCGTTCCGGCTCAGCGCCGGGCGACTGCGGAATGAATTCGCGCACAAGGCCGCCGTCGCCGAATTGCTGCTGCGATACACGCAGGTGTTGATCGTGCAGATGGCACAGAGTGCCGTGTGCTACCGGCATCACACGATCGACGAGCAACTCTGCCGCTGGATCCTCCTGATGCTCGACCGGCATCCCGGCGACTCGATCGAGACCACCCAGGAGATGATTGCCGAGACCCTGGGCGTGGGCCGCGCCAGCGTCAACATGGCGGCGATCCAGTTGCAGAAGGATGGCCTCGTCACGCACGGCCGCGGCAGCATGACCGTCGTCGATCGCCACGCCCTGGAAGCGCGCGTGTGCGAGTGCTATGCGGTGATCAAGTTCGAATACGACCGGCTGCGGCCGGCCTTCGAGGCGATCGAGGTCGACCGTCCTCCCCCGGGTCCCGCGGATCCCGCGAATCCCGCGAGTCCGCGCCGCGACAGGCATCGCCTCGCGGCCTTGCGTCGATTCGACATCCTGGATTCGCCGCCGGAGGACATCTTCGACGACATCGCGGCCCGCGCCAGCCGATTGCTCGCCGCGCCCGTCGCCATGATCAGCTTCCTGGACGAAGACCGGGACTGGTTCAAGTCCTGCATCGGCTACGCCGCCAGCGAATCGCCCGCCGACACGTCGTTCTGCGAAGTGATGTTCGACCAGAAGGAAGACCGCGTGGTGGTGCATGACACGCTGGACGACCGCCGCTTCTCGGAACACCCGCAGGTGCGCGGCATGCCCTTCGTCCGCTTCTTCGCCGCGATGCGCCTGGCCGACCGCGGCCACACGCTGGGAACCCTGTGCGTCTACGACTTCGAGGCCCGCCGGCTCGACGGCGCACAGCTTCGTGCCTTCGAGTCGCCGGTGCTGGAGACCATGGACGCGCTCATCGCGCGGGGAACCTGTCTCCGGCGGGCCGCCGCCAACGCTTGAGCGCGCGGCGTCAGCGCTCGCCGGTCACGGCGCCGGGACGCTTGATCTTGACCCACTCGCGCGAGCGCACGCCGGGTCGATAGATGCTGTCGATGCCCTTGGCGACCAGCCCTTCGAGCCCGAGGCCGAGCACCGCCTCGCTGTAGAGCCGCGATGCGCCCGTGACCAGATGACCGACCAGGACGATGCCCTCGGGCACCACGCGGAACAGGTCGGCCAGCAGCACCTTGCGCGCGCCGAGCGGCTGCCGCGTGATGTCGACGCCGTTGTCCACCAGCAGGTCGAACACGGCATACCCCACCGGCTCCGCACCTTCGAACCAGCGGCGCCGGCGCGCACGCGTCTGCAGCCGGTCGAAGCTCGAGCGTCCCTGTTCGTCGAAGACGCACACCTCGCCGTCCGTGATGTGCGGGCCGCCCTTGATCGTCGCCAGGCTGCGCGCCACTTCCGGGAACCAGACCGTGCAGTCCGCGCCGGCGCGCGTCCTCAGCCTGCACTTGCCGTCGCCGAACATCGCGGTGACCCGGTAGCCGTCGTGCTTGATCTCGTAGATCCAGCCCGGCACATCGAAGCCGAGGGGGCCTTCGATGAACAGCATCGGGGGGAAGTCGTCGAGGTCCAAACAATCACCGTGTGTACTTTCGTTTCTATATTAGGACAATTAAGCGATTTGCGTACAACTCTCGACGCGAGTGAAGAATCCCGCTGACATTGCTGTCAGCGGGCTGCAAGAATTGGCTTCTCGACATTGCAAATCGGAGTCATGAATCGGCCAATTGCGATCCGATTCATTGCTTCGGGCGTACGCCGTTCGAAGTCGCTATCGCTTCGACGGACGGTCGAGCAGATCGAAGGCCCGGTCGACGTAGTGCGCCAGCGGCTGCGCGGCTTCCTCCTGCCGCCATTGCTCCTTGGCGACCCGCAGCGTGCCCATGGCGACCATGGCCTCGAGTCGAAGCACGGCGCGCCGGGCCGGGTCGGGCCACATCTCGTACATCGCCTCGGCCAGCACCTCTTCCATCTGCACGAGCTGCGCCTCCTTGCGCAGCCGCAGCGCCTCGATCGAACGCAGGATGCGGTCGGCGAGGATCGACTCCTTGTTCTCGTAGAGGGAGGCCAGCGCCAGCAAGGTCTTCCGTGCCGCGGCCATCGGGGACTGGCGGGGCGATTGCTGGAGAAAGGTCGATCGGAGCGCCCGCGGGAACTTGCCGCTCTCGTGCGCGAGCAGCACGTCTTCCTTGGACGTCAGGTAGTAGAAAAACGTGCGGCGCGAGATGCCCGCCGCCGCCGCGATCGCATCGAGCGTCGTCGCGTCGTAGCCGTTCTCGACGAAGAGCCTCAGCCCTTCCTCGGCGATCCGGTCGAGGGTCATCTGGCGCTTGAGTTCGCGCAGGTCGCTGGGTGGTGGCTCTGGATGTTTCACTGCCCGACGCCCTGGGCCAGGCGCATGGCGATGCCGTGCTGACGCTGCCGCTCGATGTCGCCGACCGGGAAGCGGTCTTCGAGGCCGTGCAGCAGGGGCACCGCCATTTCGGGCGCCTCGACGTCGTCCTGTGCAACGCCGGCTACGGCTACATGGGCGCCATCGAGGAACTGGAACCGGCGCAGGTCCGGGCCAACTTCGACACCAACGTCTTCGGGACGCTGTCCGTCGTCCAGGCCGCGCTGCCGCTCCTGCGGGCGCAGGGCAGCGGCCACATCCTGACGGTGTCGAGCATCGGCGGCCTGATCGGCTTTCCGACCGGCGGGAGCTATACGGCCAGCAAGTTCGTGATCGAAGCCATGTCGGAGGCGCTCGCCGGCGAGGTGGCGGCCTTCGGGATCAAGGTCACGATCATCGAGCCGGATCATTTCGCCACCGGCTTCGGTTCGTCGGTGCGGATGCCGCCGACGCTCGAGGCCTACGACCCGATCCGCCGCACGGTCCGTGCTTCGTTCAAGCCCGAGCATGTCGGCGATCCGGCCGCCACGACCGCGGCCATCTTCGCGGCCGTGGACGCCGAGCAACCGCCGCTCCGGCTGGTGCTCGGTTCGAGGATGATCGACAAGCTGCGTGCCGTGCATGCATCGCGCATGGACAACTGGAGCCGTTGGGAAGCCGTTTTGAACGCGGCCCAGGGACGGCCGTCCGAGTGACTGGAGACTGCGAAGATGAAGCTGCTGCTGTTGGGCGCGACCGGGCTGGTGGGAAGTCGCACGTTGAAGCTCGCACTGGCGAGCCCGGCCATTTCCGAGGTGATCGCGCCCACGCGCAAGCCCTTGCCGCCCGCCACCGGACTGACCAACCCCGTCGCGCAGCGGCTCGAGACGCTGGTGCCGCTTGTCGCGCAATGGAAGCCCGACGCGGCCATCTGCGCCTTGGGGACGACCCAGGCCATCGCCGGCTCGAAGGCGGCGTTTCGCCACGTCGACCACGAACTGCCGGTCGCGTTCGCCCGGGCGGCGCACGACGCGGGCGTCCGGAGCTTCGCGATCGTGACGGCCCTGGGAGCTTCGGCGAATTCCCGCTTCTTCTACACCCGCACCAAGGGTGAAGTCGAAAGGGACATCCGGCAGATCGGATTCCGGTCGTTGACGATCTGCCGGCCGAGCCTGATCGGTGGCGAACGCGATGAGGCGCGGCGGGCGGAAGGCATGGCGCTGACGCTGGCCCGAACGCTGGGCCCCGTCCTTCCGAAGAGGTTCCAGGTCAATCCCGCCGGTGCCATCGCAGCGGCCTTGCTCGAGGCAGCGATGGCCGGCCAGGCCGGTTGCCGCTGGATCGGCTCGGAGGAAATGAGCTGAACTTCGGCGCTCAGGCGAGCGCCGTGCCGAAGGTCGCCAGCAGACGCGTCCACGCGCGCTCGGCCTGCACGGCGTCGTAGACCTGCGTGTCGGGCGGACACCAGCCGTGAGCCGCGGGGTAGACCTCGACCTCGGCAGGCAGCTTCGCGCTGTCGAAAGCGGTGCGCAGGGCGACCTTGGCTTCGGGATCCTTCTTGTCGTCGCTTTCGGCCACGGCCACCAGGTAGCGCGCCTTCGTCTGGCCGACCAGGCGATGCGGGCTGTCGGGCGCCGCGGTCACCATCGCGGCGCCGTGGAAGGTGCCGACCGCACCGACGCGGCCGGGCGCGACCGTGGCGGTGCGCACCGCGATCGGACCGCCCATGCAGTAGCCGGTGGTGCCCAGCTTGCGCGCCTTGTCCACTTCGGGTTGGGCGTCGAGCCAGGCCACGAAGGCCTTCGCATCGGTCAGGTTCGTGGCCGGTGTCAGCGCCTGCATCAGCGGCATCACTTCGGCGATCGGCGTCTGGCCGCCCTGCGCCGCGGTCGGCGCCTTCTTCTGCCGATAGAAGGGGTTCACGACCAGCACGCTGTAGCCCGATTCGGCCAGCCGCTTGCCCATCTGCCTGAAGGCCGGGCGCAGTCCGAACACGTCGGGCCACACCACCACACCGGGAGCGGCGCCCGACGTGGGTGCGACGAAGTACGCGTCGCAGTTGCCGTCCGGCGTGACGATGCTCACCTCGCGCTCGGCCACCGCCGCCGCATTGGCCACGGCAGGCAGCGCGGTCAACAGGCCGGCGGATGCGGCCCATGTCGCGAAGTCGCGGCGGGTGTATTTCCTGAGTTCTGCCTGGTCGTTCGAATCACACATGCTCGTTTCACCTTGGTTGGATCAATCGGACGTCAGCTTTTGCCACAGCCGCGTCGAATTGTCGACGCCGGCTTCAACCGGCAAAATAGCAGCGCCGATCTTCCTCCCGAGCCCTTCGCGCGGAGCACCATGGAACCGAATCCCCCTCGATCCAGCGGGCAGGCGCCGCCCGCCGCGCAGCCCAGGGCGGCCATCGTCACGCATTTCTCGAACCGCGAAGTTCCGGTGCGCGAGCGACATGCGCAGTGGCACAGCCAACTGGTCGAGACCGTCGACATTCCCGTGCCCACGCGCCCGGTCGGGAACGACTACGTGGTCGAGGGGCGGACCTGGGTCACCTCCGGCATGGCGCTGCTCTCCGGCCACTTTCCGGCAGTGCAGATGGTTCGCGGACGCCAGCATGTGCGCCGGGACCAGCTCGATCACTACATGGTGTGGATACGTCGTTCCGGATCGATGCGGATCGGCGGCGGGTCCACGTGGGTCCAGGCGAATGCCATGCAGCCCGTGCTGGTCGACATGACGCGACCGAACACCCTGGACATCGCCGCCGGAGAAGGCCTCGCCCTCGCGGTTCCGCGGGACGCCGTCGACGCGCTGCTGCCTCGCCCGCTCGACCTGCACGGCGCCATTCCGCGCGGCATCGCCTCGAACCTGCTGGCGGAGCATCTGATCCTCCTCGACCAGCATCTGTCGGACATCTCGCTCGAATCGGCGCCCGGCGTCCTGTCGGCCACCCTGCACTTGCTGATGGCGAGCCTGGCGCCGTCGATCGATTCCCTCGGCCTGGCACGGCCGGTGATCGACATGAACCTCACACGGCTGGCCCGCAAGTACATCGAAGAGCATCTGCTCGACGCCGGGCTCTCGGCCGACGTGTTGTGCCGTGAGTTCCGAGTCTCGCGGTCGGCGCTCTACAGGCTCTTCGAGCCGCTCGGAGGCGTCTCGAACTACATTCGCGAGCGGCGCCTGGCGCGGGCCCACGCGGCCCTGTCCAAGCCGGGCGAACGTCGCTACATCGAACGGATCGCGAGCGACCATGGCTTCAACTCGGCCTCGCAGTTCAGCCGGGCCTTTCGGGAGCAGTTCGGCTATGCGCCGCGAGAAGCGGTCGGCCAGGCCCTGTCCACGCGGATTCCCGAGCGCCTGGCCGAGGCGTCCCATCCGAGGAGCTTCCGCGAGAACCTCGAGATGCTGGTGCACCGGCCCATCTAGGCGCGCGCCACGGCAAGCCAGCCGATCATCGTGACGATCGAGAGCAGCGTCGACAGCGAAATGACCGCGCCCACCATCGTCTTCTCCGTGTCGTATTCGACGGCGAGGATGTAGACGCTCTTGCCGGTCGGCACGGCCGCGCAGACGACCGCGGCCACCATCGCGTTCCGATCGAGCCCGATGGCCAGGCAGAGCAGGTACACCACGAGCGGCACCAGCAGCAGCTTGGCCAGCGTCAGCAGCGTGTACAACGACAGCCGTTCGCGAAGGTCGCCGAGCGTCAGTTCGAGACCGATCGCGAAGAGCGCGCAAGGCGTCAATGCGTCACCGAGCACGCCGAGGAAGGTGTCGAGCGGCTGCGGCATGCCCAGGCCGCTGACCGACCAGGCCAGCCCGAGGATGGTCGAGAGCACGAGCGGATTGGTGACGATCGGCCGGAGCAGCGGCCCGAGCCGGATCGCCCGCGACCCGGCGGAACGGCCGATCTCCAGCAGCACGACCATCATCGGCACCATGACGACGCCGATGAAGATGGTCGCGATTGCCGCGGCGAGCACGCCGGGGCGGCCGTAGAGCGTCTTCAGGATCGGCAGTGCGATGAAGGCCGTGTTGGTCATCGCGACGGTGGCGCCGATCATCGCGCTGCTGCCGAGGCTCGCGCCGCGCCACAGACGCGCGATCGCCATCGCCGCAGCGAAAGAGACCATCGAGCCGCCTCCGAAGGCCACGATGAAGCGCACGTCGAGCAACGAGCGCAGCGACTCGTCCCCGATCGTCAGGAACACCAGCGCGGGCATGGCGATGCAGTAGGCGAAGCGCGTCAGCAAGGGCGCCAGCTCGCGCGGGAGGTAGCCGGTGGTGCGCGCGAGCCAGCCGGCCGCGACGATCGCGAGGATCGGAAGAATCATTTCCACGAGATGCATGAATGCGGCCCTCCACCTGCTCCTGGATGCGATGACTCGATCGTAGGAATCGGGGGCCGCCGGCAGTGCGCCTCCCGTCCCAATGGTTGATCTCCCGTCCCGATGGCCACGCCCTCATCCGAACGCGGCGTCCGCCGACTCCGGACGCAGCGCGGGCTGCGCAAAGTGCAGCCACCATTTTGTCCAGGTGCAACACCATGCCCAAGGCTGTCCAGACGTTCGCCGACCTCCCGCAGGTCTACCAGGACCAGCTTAGACAATGGGAGTCGACTTCGCACTTGCGGATTCTGGAAGAGAAGGAAGACATGGCCCTGGACCGACTGGATGCCGTGCTTGTGCTCCTCTTCGTCGTTGGACTCGTGGCTTTGGCTGCCTTCGCGGTGACCATGTTCCAGACCTGGCGTTGAGCGCAAAGCCGGCGGGAGGAATTCAACCGGCGCCGGCCTCCTTCTTCATACGGCAGCGTCCTACCAGCCCTGTGACATTTGGTTTCTATGGTTCGCCTACCAGGCAGCGGGGCACGCCTCTCGCCTGGTGCTTTGAAATCCAACTCGATGAGGGAACCATCATGAAGAGACATCTGCTTGTACTCGCGATCGCCAGCGGCTTCGTTGCCATGTCGAGCGCCAACGCCATGACCAAGGACGAATACAACGTCGCCAAGGAAAAGATCGAGGCCAACTACAAGGTCGCGAAGGCGCAGTGCGACACGTTGAAGGACAACGCCAAGGATGTCTGCATGGAGCAGGCCAAGGGCACCGAGAAGGTCTCGCGCGCCGAACTGGAACAGCAGTACAAGCCGTCGACCAGCAATGCGAAGAGCGTGGCCGAGGCCAAGGCCGACATGAACTACAACGTCGCGAAGGAAAAGTGCGACGACCAGTCCGGTGACGCCAAGAGCGCTTGCGTCAACCAGGCCAAGGCCGACCACGATCGCGCCAAGGCCGACATGAAGGCCATGAAGGGCTGATGCGCTAAAGGCCAGGCGAAACGCCGGGTTCGTCGCCCTTCAGGAATTCGATGCTGGCCTTCCAGAGCGCATGCCGCATCTGCTCGAACAGCATGAGGTGCGTGCCTCGGCCGATCTTGATGTCGCGCTTGTTGGTGCAGTGCGTGAAGGCGTCGAACAGCCAGCGCGCATCCGCGTCGGTCACCAGACCGTCCCAGGCGCCGCGAACGATGGCGATCGGCGCGCGCACCTGCGACGGGTCGTAGGCCAGGCTGCCGTGCCAGGCGCGCAGGATCTCGACGAACGGACCGCTCGGCACCCTGACAGCCGGTGGCTGGTGGGTCGAAGCGTCGGGGTCGGTCGCCAGGTAGGCCCGGGCCCAGTCGTCGAACATCTCCCGTGACAGTACCGGGCGTTGATCCGGCGGCACGTCCTCGACGAAGCGGTCCCATTGCGCTTCGGCCGAGATGAGCCGCCATGCCGGACCCGTCGGCAGCGTCTCGTAGCGGATCGGCGCGCGCCGGGCCAACGGCGCGAACATGACCCAGCGGTCGATCGGGGCCGCCTGCTTCGCGGCGAAGAGGCCGACGGGCATCGAACCCCACGAATGGGAGATGAACGACAGCGAGGCCCGTCGCTCGTGCGCGAGGATGAAGCTCACCACCTTATCGAGCTGCTGCACACCGTCGGCGGCCAGGCAGAGCGGTCCTGTTCGATCCGCCGGCGCATCCATCTCCGCGTAGCGATCGGAACGACCGAAGCCGTAGAAGTCGAATGCCCAGACATCGAAGCCGGCCTCGCACAGCGCATCGCGCCAGGACCGGCCCTCGATCCTCTGCGCCACGGAAAGGCTCGACGTTGTTGCCTCGACCCCAATCTAGGGACCCAGGCAAGCGCATGCTTCGGGCCGGGACGAAATATGCAGCGAGCGATGCTCTCGTACGCGACCGTTGGATGCGGCGTAGATGCGGCGTAGGTGCTTCCCTGCACGCGCTGGTGGCCATCGCTGATCCGGCCGCATCGCGCGACAGCGCACATTGAGTTCACCGAAGCAGCAAAACCTCTCCAAGGAACTCTGAGACGGCGAAGGCCCTCCGAACCGGGAAACCGGCGGAGGGCCTTTTGTTGAGTCGTATCTGCGATCGCATTCGCGATGTGTTCGTCGATGTGTCCGGCCTTTTTCTTCGATCAGTGAGGAACGCCATGTCCCGTGACCCACACAGCTTCACGAATCCGGTCGAGCAGTACGCTCGCGTGGAACCGCCAGTGCAACATCAGCCCGCTCCCGGCGTTCAGGCGCGGATGACGCCAGTGCCCGATCTGGGCGAGACGACGTATCGCGGCAGCGGACGCCTCGCGGGGCGCAGGGCGTTGATCACGGGCGGCGACTCCGGCATCGGCGGTGCGGTCGCCATCGCGTTCGCGCGCGAGGGCGCCGATGTCGTGATCGTGCATTTGCCAGCGGAGCAGGAGGATGCCGGGCACATCCTCGGCCACATCGAGAAGGCTGGCAGGAAGGGGCACGCGATCGTCGCCGACATCACGGACGCCGGTCGCTGCCGCGCGCTCGTCGCGGAAGCCGTCGGCGTGCTCGGTGGGCTCGACATCCTCGTCAACAACGCGGGCAAGCAGGTGGCTGTCGCGCGCATCGCGGATCTGTCCGACGAACAGTTCGAGCTGACCTTCCGCACGAACGTGTTCGCGAATTTCTGGATCACCAAGGCGGCGCTGGCACACATGTCGGCAGGTGCCTGCATCATCAACACCGCCTCGCTGGAGGCCTACAAGCCGTCACCGGAACGCCTGGACTACGCGGCCACCAAGGCCGCGATCAACAATTTCTCGAAGGGCCTCGCGCTGCAGGTCGCTTCGCGCGGCATTCGAGTCAACGTGGTCGCACCCGGGCCGGTGTGGACTGCGCTGCAGGTGTCGGGCGGTGTGTCCGACGCGCAGATGAAGGCCTTCGACGACGAGAGCACCTACAAGCGAGCCGGTCAGCCCGCGGAACTGGCGCCCGCGTACGTGTTCCTCGCTTCCGCGGAATCGAGCTACGTCTCGGGCGAGACGTTGAACGTGAACGGCGGCATGGTCACGCCGTGACCGTCCGGGAGCCGCGGCACCGTCGGCTGACGGTTCGCGGGCGCTGGTAGAGGTTGCTTTGGCGCTGGCCCTTGGGTCGGTCACCTCGATGTCTCGAATCGTTCCTTTTTCCGATGCGCAGGAACGCGACCGCGACGTCCGGCTGGGCGCATCCCGACCCATCGTCGATGTCCAGACAAGTCGCAGTGCTCTTCGTATCGCGACGCGGCTCGTTGCGCAGCGTCCTGGCGGAGGGATGCCTGAACCACCTCGCCTCGAAGCGTTTCATCGCCTTCTCCTGTGGTCGGCCCGCGCACCTCGCCGACGCTTTTCATCCGGCAGCCCTCGGAGCGCTCGCGAGCGCCAGCATCGCGGCGCCTTCGCGCGAACGGCCGCGCGGCTGGGAGGCCTTCGCTCGTTCCGGCGGCCATCGCTGGCGTTCCTTG
The DNA here is from genome assembly GCF_009765735.1 of Xenophilus sp. L33. Lineage (GTDB taxonomy): Bacteria > Pseudomonadota > Gammaproteobacteria > Burkholderiales > Burkholderiaceae_C > Variovorax. The sequence goes on along the minus strand of NZ_LMUW01000207.1, from coordinate 15,875 downwards.
GCAAATCGCGCAGCGCGGCCCCGGGACGCCACAGGACTTCTGACACCCTCACCGAAAGACTCACCGCGTTGTCACATCCCGCTTCGACAATCGCCGGATGGCTGATCAACTCCATCCGCTCGCACTCACGGTCGAACACCATGACGACCAGTATTGGTGGGCGCTCGTCGAGCTTGATTCCGAGGAGGAGCGCTTCGCGACGCTGGTCGAATCCGCCGTGGCCTTCGCCACGTACGCCGACGCGTTGCGAGCCGGATGCGCGGCAATGATCCTCGAGACCTTCGCCAGCGACCTCAACGCCTGAACCTCCCCAGGTCACCTGGACGCCGAAGGAAAGACGCACAGTCCCGGGCCGGCCGGCGAGCAAGATCCGGTGCAGGTCGCTTTCCCATAGCGATCAAGGGAAGCCGCACCCATCGGAGCGTTCGAGCAATAGACATCGCCGTGGATGTCCACGACGCACGACCCGGGCCCGCAGACAGCTTTGCCGTACCGGTCCAGGGCGATCCCCCCACCGGGACTGGAGCACGCCACTCGACCGTCGCGGTCCTGAAGGCATGAAGCGTTCGGCGGCGGGCACACCATTCGCCCTTGTCGATCCGGCGTGCAAACCCTGTCTTGAGCGGCAACGCCAAGGCTCGCCAAAGCCGCGACGCCGAGCAGCGCGACGGATTCGAATTTCCTGAGTCTTCGTGCAAACAATTTCATCCTCGCTTCCGTTTGCTTGTCTGGAAGTCCGGTTTCTAGTCGATTGCCGTCGGCACGTCGAGCATCGACCGGCCCGCCACGACCGGCGACTGGAGCGGTCGACCCAACGACGCGCAGAGACCGCCGCGGCGAGCCCAAACCCCGGATGGCCCTCAACCATAATGTGTTCGCCGGCGGCAGCAGCTTCGCTGCACGAGCGTCGAATTGCATTTCGATCTCCCAGGCGTCACTTTTCCGGGCCTGTTTTCCATCGGCGCAGCTTTCCTGCGCCTCCCTCAAAAGTCGCGCCAACGAGTCAAGTTGATAGGTGTCACCAAGTTGAAAGATCTGACCGCAGACAAGAAAATCCCTGGCGGAATCAATGGGTTGGACGCGAATAGCGAGATGGGTCAAGGCCTTGGAAAACCGGACCTCTCGGCTCACACGCCGATGATGGCCCAATACCTCCGGCTCAAAGCCGACCACCCCGACACCCTCCTCTTCTACCGGATGGGTGACTTCTACGAGATGTTCTACGGCGACGCCGAGAAGGCCGCCCGCATCCTCGACATCACGCTCACCCAGCGCGGCCAGTCCGCGGGCCAGCCGGTGGTCATGTGCGGCGTGCCCTTCCATGCGGTCGACGTCTACCTGGCGCGGCTGATCAAGCTGGGCGAGTCGGTCGCGATCTGCGAGCAGGTCGGCGAGGTCGGCGCCACCAAGGGGCCGGTCGAGCGCAAGGTGATACGGGTGGTCACGCCCGGCACGCTGACCGATGCCGAACTGCTGAGCGACAAGAGCGAATCGCTGCTGCTGGCGGTGCACGCCGGCGGCCGCAACGTCTGTGGCCTCGCCTGGCTCAGCATCACCGGCGCCGAGCTGCGGCTGGCCGAATGCCCGGCCGATGCGCTGGAGGCCTGGATCGCCCGCATCGCACCGAGCGAAGTGATCTACAGCGCCGAGGTCACGAGCGCCTTCGAGCAGCGCCTGCAGGCGGCGCTCGGCGCGACGCCCTTCACGCTGTCGGTGCGCCCGGCCTGGCAGTTCGACGCCGGCCTGGGCGAGCGCAAGCTGTGCACGCAGATGGGCAGCGCCAACCTCGCGGCCTGGAATGCCGAGTCGCTGGTCCACGCGCATGCGGCGGCGGCGGCGCTCCTGGGCTATGCCGAGCACACGCAGGGCCGCGCGCTCTCGCACGTGCAGACCCTGGCCGTCGAGCGCGACGGCGAGAGCATCGACCTGCCGCCGACCACCCGCCGCAACCTGGAGCTGGTGCAGACCCTGCGCGGCGAAGACTCGCCGACCCTCTTCTCGCTGCTCGACACCTGCATGACCGGCATGGGCAGCCGGCTGCTCAAGCGCTGGCTGCTGGCACCGAAGCGCGATCGCAGCGACGCGCTCGGCCGGCTCGAGGCCATCGACGCGCTGCAAGGCACGCTGCTCGGCGGCACCGCCGCGCCCTGGCGCACCTTGCGCGAGCAGCTCAGGAACACCAGCGACGTCGAGCGCATCGCCGCGCGCATCGCCCTGCGCCAGGTGCGCCCGCGCGAGCTGGTGGCGCTGCGCCTCGCGCTGGCCAAGGCCGAACGGCTGGCGCCCGCCCTGCCCACCTCGGCCTCGGCACTGCTCGGCCGCACTGCCGATGGCCTTTCGCCGCCGGCCGGCTGCGTCGAACTGCTGGAGGCCGCGATCCAGCCCGAGCCGGCCGCGCTGGTGCGTGACGGCGGCGTGATCGCCACCGGCCACGATGCCGAGCTCGACGAGCTGCGCGCGATCAGCGAGAACAGCGACGCCTACCTGCTGCAGCTGGAATCCAGCGAGCGCGAGCGCACCGGCATCGCCAACCTGCGGGTGCAGTTCAACCGGGTACACGGCTTCTACATCGAGGTGACGCAGAGCGCGCTCGGCAAGGTGCCCGACAACTACCGCCGCCGCCAGACGCTGAAGAACGCCGAGCGCTTCATCACGCCCGAGCTGAAGGCCTTCGAGGACAAGGCACTGTCGGCGCAGGACCGCGCCCTGGCGCGCGAGAAGTGGCTCTACGAGCAGCTGCTCGACGCGCTGCAGCCCTCGGTCGCCGCGCTCGGTCGGCTGGCCGGCGCGATCGCCTCGCTCGATGCGCTGTCGGCCTTGGCCGAGCGCTCGCACACCCTGCGCTGGAACGCGCCGAGCTTCGTGAGCCATCCGTGCATCGAGATCGAGCAGGGCCGGCATCCGGTGGTCGAGGCCCGGCTCGCCGAAAAATCATCGGGCGCGTTCATTGCAAACGACACCCGGCTCGGCCCGCAGCAGCGCATGCAGGTCATCACCGGCCCCAACATGGGCGGCAAGTCGACCTACATGCGGCAGGTGGCGATCATCGTGCTGCTGGCCTCCATCGGCTCGCACGTCCCGGCGGCCGGCTGCCGGCTGGGGCCGATCGACGCGATCCACACCCGCATCGGCGCGGCCGACGACCTGGCCAACGCGCAGTCGACCTTCATGCTCGAGATGACCGAGGCGGCGCAGATCCTGCACGCCGCCAGCGCCCACTCGCTGGTGCTGATGGACGAGATCGGCCGCGGCACCAGCACCTTCGACGGCCTGGCGCTGGCCGCCGGCATCGCCGCCCAGCTGCACGACCGCACCCGCGCCTTCACGCTCTTCGCCACCCACTACTTCGAGCTCACCGAGTTCCCGGCCAACCACCATGCCGCGGTCAACATGCACGTGAGCGCCACCGAGGCCGGCCGCGACATCGTCTTCCTGCACGAGATGCAGCCCGGGCCGGCCAGCAAGAGCTACGGCATCCAGGTGGCGCGGCTGGCCGGCATGCCGGCCGCGGTGGTCAACCACGCCCGGCAGGCGCTGGAAGCGCTGGAGTCGCAGCAGACCCGCACCCGCGCCCAGGTCGACCTGTTCGCGCCGCCGCCGGCGGCCGAGACGGCCGAGAGCAGCGCCGTAGAATCCGCGCTGACCGCGCTCGATCCCGACGCCATGAGCCCCCGCGAGGCGCTCGAGGCGCTCTACTCACTCAAGAAAATCCAGGCGCGCGAACAACGCTGACCCTTCGTGGTCCGATTCGTGCGAGACAAGCTCATGACTTATTGCGTAGGCATCAAACTCAACGCCGGACTGGTGTTCCTGTCCGACTCGCGCACCAACGCGGGGGTCGATCACATCAGCACCTTCCGCAAGATGATCGTCTACGAGCAGCCCGACGACCGCGTCATGGTGCTGCTGTCGGCCGGCAACCTGAGCATCTCGCAGTCGGTGCGCGAGATCCTGCAGATCGAGGAGCTGCGCGAGGTCAAGGAAAACGGCGAGGAAGGCCCGCCGATCACCATCTGGAACGCCAAGAGCATGTTCGACGCCGCGCGGGTGCTCGGCTCGGCGGTGCGCCACGTCTACGACCGCGACGCCGAGGCGCTCAAGCACGCGGGGCTCGACTTCAACGTCTCCTTCATCTTCGGCGGCCAGGTCAAGGGCGAAGGCATGCGGCTCTTCCTGGTCTACGCGGCCGGCAACTTCATCGAGGCCACCACCGAGACGCCGTACTTCCAGGTCGGCGAATCGAAGTACGGCAAGCCGGTGCTCGACCGCGTGCTGACGCCCGAGACGCCGCTCGACGAGGCCGCCAAGTGCGCGCTGGTGTCGATGGACTCGACCATGAAGTCGAACCTCTCGGTCGGCCTGCCGCTCGACCTGGTGGTCTACGAGGCCAACGCGCTGCGCACCGACAAGGTGATCTGCATCGACGCCGACAACCCCTACTACCGCATGGTCCACAACAGCTGGGGCCAGAAGCTGCGCGAGGTGTTCGACAGCATCGAGGACCCGGTCTGGGACGACGCGGTGACCGAGCATCCGCTGAAGATGCCGGCCGCCCGCCACGGCGCGCTGCGCAAGATCTCGACCCCCGAAGAAAAACTCATCTGAACCCCGGCGCGGCGGGCCTTGGCCCGCCGGCCGTTCCCGATCGCATGCTCCCGCCAGTCATCTTCTCGCACGGCAACAGCTTCCCGGCCAGCACCTACCGCGTCATGCTCGACAGCCTGCGCAACCGCGGCTTCGAGATCGATTCGATCGAGAAGTACGGCCACGACCCGAAGTACCCGGTCACCGACAACTGGCCGAACCTGGTGCAGCAGCTGGCCGACTTCGCCGCGCCGCGTGCCGCCGCCGCCGGCGGCCAGGTGCTGCTGGTCGGCCATTCGCTGGGCGGCTTCCTGAGCCTCATGTGCGCCGCCCGGCATCCGGAGATCGTCCGCGCGGTGGTGCTGCTCGACTCGCCGCTGATCGGCGGCTGGCGTGCCAACACGGTCGAGCTGATGAAGCGGACCGCGCTCATGAAGAGCGTCTCGCCGGGCGTGATCAGCCGCAAGCGCCGCAACAGCTGGGAAGACCGCGAGGCGGTGTTCGCGCACTTCCGCAGCAAGAAGGCCTTCGCGCGCTGGGACGAGCGGGTGCTCCGCGACTACATCGAGCACGGCACCTTCGACGTCGACGACGCCCGCGCCCTCAGCTTCGACCGCGACGTCGAGACCGCGATCTACGACACCATCCCGCACAACCTGAGCCCCCTGCTGCGCGGCCATCCGCTGAAATGCCCGGTGTCCTTCATCGGCGGTCGCCAGTCCGAGGAGATGCGCCGGGTCGGCATGACGATGACCGAGCAGGTCACCCGCGGCCGCGTGATGATGCTCGACGGCACCCACCTGTTCCCGATGGAAAAGCCGCTCGCCACCGCCGCGGCGGTCGAGGCTGCTCTGCGGAACATGCTGGGCTGAACACGCCTCTAATGCAGCGCAAATGCGCTACATTGGAGGCATGAAGACCGCCACTATCCCGTCCGTGCGGGTCGAGCCCGAATTCCGCGACCAGCTGGAGCAGGTGCTGGGCGAGGACGAAACCCTGTCCCAGTTCGTCGAAGCCGCGGTGCGGGAATCGCTGCGGCAGCGCCAGGCCCAGGCCGAGTTCCTCCGCCGCGGATTGCGTTCGCTGGCCAAGGCCGGCAAGACGGGCGACTACATCCAGGCCGACGAGGCCGTGGCCCGGCTGAAGAAGCGGCTGGCCGCACGTTGAGCTGGCAGGTTCGATTCACCCAGGAGGCGATGGCCGACCTGGAGCGGTTGCAGGACTTCGTGCTCGAACGGGAACGCGAACGCGGCGGCGGCTCCGAAGCCGCCGGCCGCGCCATCGAGGCCATCGAACGCGGCATCGCCACCCTGCGCTTTTCGCCCTTCACATGCCGCAAGGCCGGCGACAGTCCGTTCATCCGCGAACTGGTGATTCCCTTCGGTCACAGCGGCTACGTCGCGCTGTTCGAGATCGACGGCGCCCAGACCGTCACGATCGCCGCCGTGCGCCATCAGCGAGAGGACGACTACCGCTGAGGCCGCTTCACTCCGCCCACACCACCGCCCCGCTCCACGCGGTCGCCAGCACCACGATGCCGAAGGCGATGCGGTACCAGGCGAAGGGCACGAAGTCGTGGCTGGCGATGTAGCGCAGCAGCCAGCGCACGCAGAGCCAGGCGCTCACGAACGAGAACACCAGCCCGACCGCGAACAGCGGGATGTCGGCCGCCGACAGCAGCGCGCGGTCCTTGTAGAGGCTGTAGGCGCCGGCACCGATCAGGGTCGGGATCGCCAGGAAGAAGGAGAAGTCGGTCGCCGCCTGGCGCGACAGCCCGAGCAGCATGCCGCCGATGATGGTCGAGCCGCTGCGGCTGGTGCCCGGGATCATCGCGAAACACTGCACCAGGCCGACCTTCAGCGCGTCCCAGGGCGTCATGTCGTCGACATGCTCGATGCGCACCCGGCCCGGCGGCCGCTTCTCGGCCCAGAGGATCACGAAGCCACCGAGGATGAAGGTGCTGGCCACCACTTCCGGCGTGAAGAGATGCGCCTTGATCGCCGCGCCGAACAGCAGCCCGAGCACCACCGCCGGCAGGAAGGCGATCAGCACGTTGAGCGCGAAGCGCCGCGCCCGAGGCTGGCGCGGCAGCGCGACGACGGTGGCGCGGATGCGGTGCCAGTACACCAGGATCACGGCGAAGATCGCGCCGGTCTGGATCGAGATGTCGAACACCTTGGCCTTGTCGTCGTCGAAGCCCAGCAGCGATCCGGCCAGGATCAGGTGTCCGGTCGACGAGATCGGCAGGAACTCGGTCAGTCCCTCGACGATGCCCATGAGGGCGGCCTTGGCCAGCAAGACGATATCCACGCACGCTCCTTGAAAAGAGCGCCGATTATCGCGAGCGGATCGATCGCCCCCCGCAGCGCCCTCGCCTCAGTCCGCGAGCGCCGCGTTCGCCAGCAGCGGCAGCCGGATCGCCAGCCCCAGCCCGCCCCACACCGACGGCGCCGCCTCGATGTGCCCGCCGTGCGCCTCGACGATGCGGCGGCAGCAGGCGACGTCGGCGCCGAGGCCGCCGTGCGGCAGGCGCGGCGCCTGCGAGCCATGCAGGAACAGCGCGGCCAATAGCGGCTCCTGGCCGCCGATGCCGACGTCCATGAACTCGACCAGCACCTGCGGGCCGTCGGCCATCGCCAGCACGTTCAGCACGCCGCCGCGCGGCATCGCCAGGCAGGCGATCGACGCGACGTGCGCCAGCAGATGGCGCAATTCCTCGCGCCGGGCGTCGACGCAGAGCGGTCCGCGCGGTGCGCTCTGCCTCAGGCTGACATGACCGGGCTGCAGCAGCGACAGGCAGTCCTGCGGCATCTCCAGCAGCAGCTGGCGCAGGTCGATCGGCCGCGGCGCTTCGAGCTGGCGGTCGATGCCGGCCGGAAAGCGGCTGGCGCGGGAAACGGCGGCGCGGTGGGCGACCGGTGCCTCGAGATGCGCGCTCATTCGCCGCCAGAGCATCGTGAGCAAGAACAGGACGATGAAGAGGATGCCGATGTCACGCGTCAGGTTTTGCATGCCCCGATCGTGCGAGCCTCACGCGAAGCGTTTCCGGCGACGGCGTAAAAGAATGTGAAGGCGCGGCAAAGCCTTGAAAGCCGATGTGACGCGCACGCCCGGATCGCCCCCGAACCGGCCGGAGCCGCTCCAGCGTGGCGTCAAACGCTCACTGCGAAGTCGCGACCGGCGCCGGCGCATCGGCATCCTGGTCGAGCGACTGCGCCTGCCAGCCGCCGCCCATCGCCTGGATCAGCGCCACCGCATTGGTCAACCGGCTCGCCGACAAGGTCGACAGCGTCTGCCGCGCGTTCAGCGCCGCCGCCTGCGCCACGATCACGTCGGTGTAGGCCACCTGGCCTTCCTTGTACTGGTTGAGCAGCTGCACCTCGGTCTGGTCGGCCGCCTGCGAGGCCTGCAGCCGGTAGTCGGCCTGCTCGGCCAGCGAGCGCGTCTGCGACAGCAGGTCCTCCACCGACTGGAAGGCGCTCAGCACGGTCTGGCGGTACTGCGCGACCGAGATGTTGTGCGCCGCTTCCGCTTCCTTGACCCGTGCCTTGGTGGCGCCGGCATCGAAGAGCGTCTGCGTCGCCGACAGGCCCAGCGACCAGATGATCGCCGACGCGTCGAACAGGTCGGCGGCGCGCGCGCTGCCGGAGCCGTAGGCCCCGCTCAGGGTGAAGCTCGGGTAGTAGCCGGCCACCTGCACGCCGATCTGCGCGTTGGCCGCGGCCACCGAGCGCTCGGCCGAGGCGATGTCGGGCCGCCGCTGCAGCAGGGTCGACGGCACGCCCAGCGGGACCGCCGGCACGCTGCCCTTCCAGTCGGTCACCGCGGGCAGGCTGAACTGCGCCGGCGCCTTGCCGATCAGCACCGCGATCGCGTGCTCGAACTGCGGCCGCTGGCCCTGTTCGGTCACCAGGTTCGCCTGCGTCGTCGCCAGCTGGGTCTGCGCCTGCAAGAGGTCGGTCTTGGCCGAGATGCCGGCGTCGTAGCTGTTCTGCGTGATCTTGAGAGCGCGCGTGTAGGCCTCGACCGCCGACTGCAGCAGCCGGATCTGGTTGTCGGCATCGCGCAGCAGGAAGTAGTTGGTCGCGACCGAGCCTTGCGCCGAGAGCCGCGCCGCCGCCAGGCTGGCATCGCTCGCCTGGGCCGAGGCGCGCGCGCCTTCGAGCCCGCGCCGCAGTTGACCCCAGACGTCGGGCTCCCAGCTCGCCTGCAAGCCGAGCGCGGCCGCGTTGGCGGTGTTCCCGTTGCCCTTGCCGCCGATCCGCCGTTCGCTGGCGGTGAGGCCCAGGGTCGGGAACAGCGTCGATCGCTGCAGGTCGACCGCCGAGCGGGCCTGGTCGTAGGCGGCCAGCGCCGCCGCCACGTTCTGGTTGGAGACCTCGACCTGCGAGACCAGGTCGTTCAGCACCGGGTCGCCGAACAGCTCCCACCAAGGTCCGCGATCGAGCGCATCGGCCGGCGCGGCCGGGAACCACTGGGCGCCCGACTGCGGCGCCTCCTTGAAGGCGGGCGTGTCGACCGCGCTCGGCCGCTGGTAGTCGGGACCGACCGCGCAGCCGCCGAGCAGCGACACGGCGGCCAGGATCAGGGCGACGGGTTTGAGGGACTGGGCGGCCAAGGTGTTCATTGCGGTTCGGGAGCGGGCAGCATGGCCGGGCCTGCCGGGGGATTCGGGTTGGAAGGCGAGTCGTCGATCCTGCTCAGCATGCGCTCGCTCGGGCTGCGCCGGCGCAGCTTGTCGAGCAGCAGATAGACCACCGGCGTGGTGAAGAGCGTCAACAGCTGGCTGGCGATCAGGCCGCCGACGATCGCGACGCCGAGCGGCCGGCGCAGCTCGGCGCCCTCGCCGAAGCCGATGGCCAGCGGCAAGGCGCCGAGCGCGGCCGCCAGCGTGGTCATCAGGATAGGGCGGAAGCGCAGCAGGCAGGCCTCACGCACCGCCGCCAGCGGCGCGAGGCCGCGGCCGCGCTCGGCCTCGAGCGCGAAGTCGATGATCAGGATCGCGTTCTTCTTGACGATGCCGATCAGCAGGAAGACGCCGATCAACGCGATGATCGAGAACTCCATGCGGAACATCAGCAGCGCCAGCACCGCGCCGACGCCGGCCGAAGGCAGGGTCGACAGCACCGTGATCGGATGCACCAGGCTTTCGTAGAGCATGCCCAGCACGATGTAGATCACCAGCAGCGCCGCGACGATCAGCATCGCCTGCTGGCCCTGCGACTGCTGCGCGCTCAGCGCGGTGCCGGCGAAGGCGCCGCGCACGTTGGTCGGCATGCCGATGTTGGCCTCGGCCCGGGCGATGGCCTCGCGCGCCTGGTCGAGCGTCGCGCCCTCGGCCAGGTTGAACGACACGGTCGTGGCGAGTTCGCCGTCCTGGTGGTTGACCGAACTGGCGACCGCACCCTCGACGAAGCTCGCCACCACCGGCAGGCGCACCTGGCCGGTCACGGTGTTGCTCAGCACGTTGCCGCTGGACGCGCTCTTCAGGCCCGGGTTGGCCGACACCGGCACCGTGCTGGACGTCGACGACGCAGACGCACTGGTGGTCGCCGCCGAGGCCGAGGTGCTGCCGCTGCTGCCGCTGCTGGCCCCCGAGGCGGTCGAGGCCGGCAGCTCGGTCGTCACCGCCTGGCCGCCGCTGATGACGGTCTTGGTGGTCGGCACGTAGACGTCGTGCAGCGAATTCGGGCTGCGCGTGTAGGGCGGCGCCCATTCCATCACCACGTGGTACTGGTTCAGCTCGGTGTAGATGGTCGCGACCTGGCGCTGGCCGAAGGCGTTGTAGAGCGCGTTGTCCACCGAGGTCGAAGTCAGCCCGAAGCGCTGCGCCTCGTCGCTGTTGATCTGCACCATCGTCTGGATGCCGTTCTCCGCCTGGTCGGTGTCGACGTCGGTCAGCGCCGGGAAGTTCTTGAGTTCGTCCGAGAGCTTGGAGGCCCAGGTCCGCAGGTCGGCCACGTTGTCGCTCTTGAGCGTGTACTGGTAGGTCGAGTTGCTCTGCCGGCCGCCGGAGCGGACGTCCTGCACCGGGTTCAGGAACACCTGCAGACCCACCACCTTGGCCAGCTGCGGGCGCAGCCGGGCGATCACGGCCAGGCCGCTGTCCTTGCGCTCCGACACCGGCTTCAGGCTGGCGAACAGGAAGCCGCCGCCGGCGCGCGAGCCGCCGGCGAAGCCGACCACGGTGGCCACCGCCTCGTCGTTGCGGATGATGTCGATCACCTGCTTGAGCTTGGCGTTCATCTCGGCCGAGGAAATGCTCTGGTCGGCCCGCAGGCCGCCGTTGAACTGCCCGCTGTCCTGCTGCGGGAAGAAGCCCTTGGGCGCGGCGCTGAAGAGGTAGACGTTCAGCCCCACCACCGCCAACAGGATCAGCATGACCATCGCCTTGTTGACCAGCGCCCAGTCCAGGCCGTGCTCGTAGCGCTTCAGGATCCAGTCGTAGCCGCGCTCGGCGGCCCTGGCGAAGCGGCCGGGCGGCCGGGTCTTGTCGTGCTCGCCGCCAGGCTTGAGCAGCCAGGCGCACATCATCGGCGTGGTGGTCAGCGAGATCACCAGCGAGATCAGCACCGCGGCCGAGAGGGTCACCGCGAACTCGCGGAAGAGGCGCCCGACCTGCCCGCCCATGAACAGCAGCGGGATGAACACGGCCACCAGCGAAATGCTGATCGACAGCACCGTGAAGCCGACCTCCTTGGCGCCGAGCAGGGCCGCTTCCATGCGGGTCATGCCGGCCTCGATGTGGCGGCTGGTGTTCTCGAGCACCACGATGGCGTCGTCGACCACGAAGCCGGTGGCGACGGTCAGCGCCATCAGGCTCAGGTTGTTGAGGCTGAAGCCCAGCAGGTACATGACGCCGAAGGTGCCCAGCAGCGCGACCACGGTCGCGGCCGCCGGCACGATGGTGGCGCGCACGCTGCGCAGGAAGGCGCTCACCACCAGCACCACCAGGATCACCGAGATGATCAGCGTGACCTCGACCTCGTGCAGCGAGGCGCGGATCGAGTTGGTGCTGTCCGACGCCACCTCCAGCGTGACGTCGGGCGGCAGTTGCGCGCGCAACTCTGGCAGCAGCGCCCGCACCAGGTCGACCGTCTCGATCACGTTGGCCGAGGGCTGCCGCGTGACCAGCACCGCGATCGCCTGCTCGCCGTTGAAGAGGCCGAGCGTGCGCGTGTCCTCCACGCCGTCGATCACGTTGGCCACGTCCGACAGCTTGACCGCGGCGCCGTTGCGCCAGGCGATCACCATCGGCGCGTAGTCGCTGGCCCTGAGCGCCGGCGTCTGCGTGTAGATCTCGAGCCGGCGGCCGGCGTCCATCACCGCGCCCTTGGGCCGGTTGGCGTTGGCGGCCTGGATCGCGGCGCGCACGTCCTCGGTGCTGATGCCGTAGCTGTTGAGCGCGAAGGGCAGCAGCTCGATGCGCACCGCCGGCAAGGTGGCGCCGCCGATCTCGACGTCGCCGACGCCCTTCACCTGCGACAGCCGCTGGCTGACGATGTTCGACACCGCGTCGTAGAGCTGGCCCGGCGTCTTGGTCTTGGAGGTCAGCGCCAGGATGATCACCGGCGAGGCCGCCGGGTTGGCCTTCTTGTAGGTCGGGTTGCTGCGTAGCGTCGCCGGCAGGTCGACCCGGCTGGCGTTGATCGCCGCCTGCACCTCGCGCGCGGCGCCGTCGATGTCGCGGCTCAGGTCGAACTGCAGGGTGACCCGGGTCGAGCCGATCGAGCTGGTCGAGGTCACCTCGTTGACGCCGGAGATGGTGCCCAGGCGCCGCTCCAGCGGGGTCGCCACGCTGCTGGCCATGGTCTCGGGGCTGGCGCCGGGAATCGCGGCGCTGACCGAGATCACCGGGTAGTCGACCTGCGGCAGCGGCGACACCGGCAGCACGAAGAAGGCGCCGATGCCGGCCAGCGCCACGCCGACCGTCAGCAGCACCGTGCCGATCGGCCGGCGCACGAAGGGCGACGACAGGTTCACGCGGCAGCCTCCGGACCGGCCTCGGCGCGCTCGGCCTCCAGCTTGCGCATGCGGCGACGCTCGCCGCCACCCAGGCGGTCGAAGGCCAGGTAGATGACCGGCGTGGTGAACAGCGTCAGCAACTGGCTCACGATCAGGCCGCCGAAGATCGCGAGGCCCAGCGGCCGTCGCAGCTCGGCGCCGTCGCCCCAGCTCAGCATCAGCGGCACCGCCGCGAACAGCGCCGCCAGCGTGGTCATCAGGATCGGGCGGAAGCGCAGCATCGCCGCCTGGTGGATCGCCTCGCGCGCCGACTTGCCTTCGTTGCGCTCGGCGGCGATCGCGAAGTCGATCATCATGATCGCGTTCTTCTTGACGATGCCGATGAGCAGGATGATGCCGATGATGCCGATCACGCCCAGGTCGTTGCCGGTCACCATCAGCGCCAGCAGCGCGCCGACGCCGGCCGACGGCAGGGTCGACAGGATGGTGAGCGGATGCACGAAGCTCTCGTAGAGCACGCCCAGCACGATGTAGACGCAGATCACCGCCGCCAGGATCAGCCAGAGCTGGTTCGACAGCGAATTCTCGTAGGCGCCCGAGGCGCCGAGGAAGGTCAATGTCAAGCTGCTGGGTAGCTGGATCTCCTTGGCCGTCGCGCGGATCGCATCCACCGCGGTGCCCAGCGACACGCCCGGCGCGGTGTCGAAGTTCAAGGTGCTGGCCGGATACTGCGCCACGTGCGTGACCTGCAGCGGCGCCTGCTTCTCGGTCACCGAGGCGAAGGCCGAGAGCGGCGTCGCGGTGCCCGAGCCGGCGATCAGGTTCAGCTGCCCGAGCGACTGCGGGCTGTCGACCATGCCCGGCTGGGCCTCGAGGATCACCCGGTACTGGTTGGTCTCGGTGAAGATGGTCGAGACGATGCGCTGGCCGAAGGCGCTGTAGAGCGCGTCGTCTACCGAGCTGGCGGTGATCGACAGCCGCGCCGCGGTGTCGCGGTTGACGTCGACGTACGCCGCCAGGCCCTGCGCGCCGGCGTCGCTGCTGACGTTGCGCACCTGCGGCACGGTCTGCAGCTTCTGCACCAGCGCGTTCATCCACTGCGTGACCGTGGCGCTGTCGACGCCTTCGAGCGACACCCGGTATTCGGTCGGGCCGGTCTCGGCGTCGATGGTCAGGTCCTGCGTCGGCTGCAGGTAGACGGTCAGGCCCGGCACCTGCAGCACGCGGTCGCGCAGCCGGTCCATGACGGTCTGCTGGTTGCCGTGGCCGGGCTTGAGGTTCACCAGCATGCTGCCGGTGTGCAGCATCATGTTGTTGGCCGCGTCGACGCCGACGAAGCTGCTCAGGGTCTGCACGTCGGGGTCGGCGAGGATCGCCTTGGCAGCCTGCTGCTGCAGCGAGGTCATGCGGTCGAAGGAGACGTCCTGCGCGGCCTGGATGCGCACCTGCAGCTGGCCGGTGTCCTGCGTCGGGAACAGGCCCTTCGGGATCGTCATGTACAGGATGACGGTGAGCGCCATGGTCAGCAGCGCGACGATCAGGGTCAGCGTCTGGTGCGCGATCACCCAGTGCAGCGAGCGGTCGTAGCGGTCCATCACGCCGTCGAAGAAATGCTGGATGCGGGCGGCGATGCCGCGCCGGTCGGTCTTCGGTGCCTCGTGGCGCAGCCAACGCGCCGACATCATCGGCACCAGCGTCAGCGACACCACCGCCGAGATCAGGATCGTGATCGCCAGCGACACCGCGAATTCACGGAAGAGCCGGCCCACCACGTCGCCCATGAAGAGCAGCGGGATCAGCACCGCGATCAGCGACACGGTCAGCGAGATGATGGTGAAGCCGATCTGCGCCGCGCCCTTGAACGCGGCCTGCATCGGCGACTCGCCGTCCTCGATGTAGCGGGCGATGTTCTCGATCATCACGATCGCGTCGTCGACCACGAAGCCGGTGGCGATGGTGAGCGCCATCAGGCTCAGGTTGTTCAGGCTGTAGCCCAGCAGGTACATCAGCCCGAAGGTGCCGATCAGCGAGATCGGCACCGCGATGCTGGCGATCACCGTGGCCCGCAGGCTGCCGAGGAAGGCGAAGATCACCAGCACCACCAGCAGCACCGCCAGGCCCAGCTCCATCTCGACGTGCTCGACCGAGGCACGGATGCCCGCGGTGCGGTCGCTCAGCAGGTCGATCTTGATGCCGGCCGGCAGCCCGGCCTCGAGCGCCGGCAGCTGGGCCTTGATGGCGTCGACGGTCGCGATCACGTTGGCGCCCGGCTGGCGCTGCACGCTGACCACGATCGCCGGCGTCAGCTGCCGCTCGGCGGCATCCAGGCAGTGGCCGTTCTGCAGGCAGGCGATGCCCGACCAGGCCGCGAGCTGCGAATTCTCGGCGCCGTTGACCACGGTCGCGACGTCGATCATGCGGATCGGCGCGCCGTTCTTGTAGGCGACGATCAGGTTCTTGTAGTCGTCGACCGTGACCAGCTGGTCGTTGGCGTTGATCGAGTAGTTGCGCTTCGGTCCGTCGAAGCTGCCCTTGGCGCCGTTGGAATTGGCGTTGGTAATGGCGGTGCGCAGCGCGTCCAGGCCGATGCCGTTGGCCGCCAGCGCCTGCGTGTTGGCCTGGATCCGCACCGCCGGCCGCTGGCCGCCGGAGAGCGACACCAGGCCGACGCCCGACACCTGGCTGATCTTCTGCGCCAGCCGCGTGTTGACCAGGTTCTGCACGTCGGTGAGCGGCATCGTGTCGGAGCTCACCGCCAGGGTCAGCACCGGCGCGTCGGCCGGGTTCACCTTGGCATACACCGGCGGCGCCGGCAGGTCGGCCGGCAGCAGCGAGCCGCCGGCGTTGATCGCCGCCTGCACCTGCTGCTCGGCGACGTCCAGCGTCTGGCCGAGCGTGAACTGCAGCGTGATCATCGACACGCCGGCGGCGCTGACCGAGCTCATGCGGTCGAGCCCGGCCATCTGGCCGAACTGGCGCTCCAGCGGCGCGGTGACCGTGTTGGACATCACCTCCGGGCTGCCGCCCGGATACAGGGTCTGGACCTGGATGGTCGGGTAGTCGACCTCGGGCAGGGCCGACAGCGGCAGGAACTTGAAGCCGACCAGGCCGGCCAGCACGATCGCCAGCATCAGCAGCGATGTCGCGACCGGTCGGAGGATGAAGGGACGTGAGGGACTCATCAGGGCTCGAGGCTCGGTGTTCGCGGCAACGAGTCAGTTCAACGCTGCGCGCCGCTGATCGGCGCACCCGAGGCGGCAGCCGGGCCGACGCTCTGCGGCGAAGCGCCGACGCCGGGCACCGGCGGCAGGCCGGGCTGGGCGGGC
>NZ_LMUW01000206.1 GCF_009765735.1 Xenophilus sp. L33 | reverse complement strand
GCCGGGGCGCTGGCGGTGGCGGCTGCCAGCGTGCCGGCGAAGGCGGCGGCCTCGGCGGCCGAGACGCCGCGATTGCCGGCTTCGTAGAGCGGATTGCCCGGATCGAGCTCCTTGCCCATCTCGACCACGCGGTTCCATTCGGTGCCGGTGCCGTGGGTCAGCTTCTGCACGTCGGCGGCCAGCGCCTCGTAGGCGCGCAGGTCGCGGCGCTTGGCGTGGATCTCGAGCAGCTTGAGGTGGATCGCGGTGCGTTCCGGGTTGACCCGCAGCGCCTCGCGCAGGATTTCCTCGGCCTGCAGGTCGCGGCCGTAGGCCAGGTAGACATCGGCCTCGGCCACCGGATCGACGTCGCCGGCGTCCAGCTGGCTGGGCGAATAGGACAGCGACGACACCACCGAGTTGCCGCGGTTCTTGGTGTCGACCGATTCGCCGCCGCTGGCGCCGAAGAAGGAGTCCTTGGGGATCCGGCTTTCGATGAACACGCTGTCGCCCGCGTCGCGGCGCTTCTTGCCCAGCACGCGATACAGGATGAAGGCGATCACCAGCGCGATGAGCGCGGCGAGCGCGGCCATCAACGGGTTGTCGAGCAGGTCGGCGAAGAAGCTGGGCTCGGGCGGCGGCGGGGCGGCGACCTTGGGCTTGGGGGCCACCGGCGGCTTGGCGACGGCTGCTGCGGGCGCTGCATCGGGTGCGGCGGCTGGTGTAACGGCTGCTGTGGCGGCGGAAGCTGCCGGTGTGGTCGTGGCCGGCGTTGCGGTTGAGGCGGCGGCGCCGGCGGCTGCTGCTGTGGCAGCGGGGGTGCCTGCGGCCGGCGTGGTGGGCGTGGCGGGCGTGGTTGTCGGCGTAGCCGGCGCAGGCGTTGCGG
>NZ_LMUW01000205.1 GCF_009765735.1 Xenophilus sp. L33 | reverse complement strand
GCGCCGGTGCCGCGGCAGCGGTCGGCGCGGCAGCCGGTGCGGCCTGCTGCACGGCCACCAGCGGCCGCGGCTGCGGATTGCGGTAGCCGGCCGGCAACTGGGCGCTGGCCGGATAGGAGGCGGCGTCCAGGTATTGCGACCACTCCGAATCGGAGAAGCCGGTGAGCTTCTGCGCGCCGATGGCCAGCACCGGCAGGCCGGTCTGGCCGCTCAGGCGCTGCAGCGCGGCGATGTCCTCGTTGCTCTTGACGGTGCGCTCCTCGAAGGGAACGCCGCGGGTGATCAGCAGCGAGCGGCCGGCGCCGCAGGCGCTGCAGTCGGCGCTGGTGTAGAGGGTGACGGGGTAGCGCTGGACGACCTGGCGCAGCTCGTAGGGCAGCGGCTGGTCGGAGGCACCGCTGCTGTCGCCGGGCGCGGGCGCGCCGCTGGCGTTGGCGGTCGGCGGCTGGTCGGTGAAGACCACCTTGCCGTTCTTGTCGACCGTGCGATAGACCGCCTGCGCCGGCGCGGCGCCGGCCAGCAGGACCAGGCTGAGGCCCGTGAGGGCGGCAATGAGCTTCATCGATGAGTTCCCCCGAAACCGGATGGCGAAGTATCTCAGGCCCGGCTCGGCGAAGACCAGCAGGATCAACCCGGTTGGGCTTCGGTCATGCCCTGGTGTCGCAGCAACGCATCGAGTTGCGGCTCGCGGCCGCGGAAAGCCTTGAAGGACTCCATGGCGCTGCGGCTGCCGCCGGCCTCGAGGATCGCCTCGCGGTACTTGCGGCCGGTCTCGATGCTCGGCTCGCCGTTGGCGCCGGTCGTTTCCTCGAAGGCCGCGTAGGCGTCGGCGCTCAGCACCTCGGCCCACTTGTAGCTGTAGTAGCCGGCCGCGTAGCCGCCCGAGAAGATGTGGCTGAAGGTGTTGGGCGTGCGGCTGAAGGCGGGCGAGGGCATCACCGCGACTTCCTGGCGGACCCGGCCGAGCAGCGCCATGACGTCGCCGGGCTGGGCGGTGGTCGCGTCGTATTCGGTGTGCAGCAGCATGTCGAAGAGCGAGAACTCGATCTGGCGCAGCGTCTGCAGGCCGCTCTGGAAGTTCTTGGCGGCCGTCATCTTGTCGAAGAGGGCGCGCGGCAGCGGCTCGCCGGTGTCGACGTGCGAGGTCATGTGGGCCAGCACGTCCCATTCCCAGCAGAAGTTCTCCATGAACTGGCTCGGCAGTTCGACCGCGTCCCATTCGACGCCGCTGATGCCCGACACGTCGCGCTCGTTGATGCGGGTCAGCATGTGGTGCAGGCCGTGGCCGAACTCGTGGAAGAGCGTGGTGACGTCGTCGTGCGTGAGCAGCGGTGGCTTGCCGTCGACGCCTTCGGCGAAGTTGCAGACCAGCTGCGCGACCGGCGTCTGCAGCCGGCCCGTGTCGGGGCGCAGCCACCGGGCGCGCACGTCGTCCATCCAGGCGCCGCCGCGCTTGGCGGCGCGGGCGGACGGGTCGAGGTAGAACTGGCCGACCTTCTGGCCGGCGCGCTCGATGCGATAGAACTCGACGCTCGGATGCCAGACCGGCGCGACGTCGCGCTTGATGCGCACCTCGAACAGCGTCTCGACGATCTTGAACAGGCCCGCCATGACCTTGGGCGCGGTGAAGTATTGCTTCACCTCCTGCTCGCTGAAGGCGTAGCGCGCTTCCTTGAGCTTCTCGCCGACGTAGCTCCAGTCCCAGGGCTGCGGGTCGGGCAGGTTGAGCTGGGCGGTCGCGAAGACGCGCAGGTCGGCCAGGTCACGCTCGCCATACGGCTTGGCCTTGGACGCCAGGTCGCGCAGGAACTTGACGACCTGCGAGGCCGACTTGGCCATCTTGGGCACGATCGACAGTTCGCCGAAGTTGGGGTAGCCGAGCAGCTTGGCCTCTTCCTGGCGCAGCGCCAGGATCTCGCGGATCAGCGCGGTGTTGTCGAAGGCCGGGTCGCCGAATTCGCTGGCCCGCGTGGCGTAGGCGCGGTAGAGGGTCTCGCGCAGCGCGCTGCTCTTGGCGAACTGCATCACCGGCAGGTACGACGGCATCTTGAGCGTGAGCTTGTAGCCGTCCTTGCCTTCGGCCTCGGCGGCGGCGCGGGCCGCGCTCATCACGTCGTCAGGCACGCCCTCGAGGTCGCCGAGCTGCGCGTAGTGGGCGAAGGCATCGGTGGCGTCGAGCGCGTTCTCGCTGAACTTCTGGCTCAGCTCGGCCTGGCGCTCCTGGATCTCGGCGAAGCGCTCCTTGGCCGCGCCCTGCAGCTCGGCGCCGCCCAGCACGAAGTTGCGGATCGCGTTGCGGTGCGCCTGGCGCTGCTCCGGATTCAGCCCGCTCGGGTCGATCGCCTTGTACTTGGCGTAGAGCCGCTCGTCGGAGCCCAGCCGGGTCCAGAAGGCCGTGACGCGCGGCATCGCCTCGTTGTAGGCGGCGCGGAGCTCCGGCGTGTCGGCCACCGCATTGAGATGGCCCACGGCGCCCCAGGCGCGGCTGAAGCGCTCCGAGGCGACGTCCAGCACCTTCGAGATCGCCAGCCAGTCGGCTGGGAAGTCGGGCGCGGTCACCTGCTGCAGCGCGCTCTCGGCATCGGCCAGCAGCACGTCCACCGCGGGGGCCACGTGCGCCGGCTGGATCTTGTCGAAGGGGGGAAGGTCGTCGAAGTCGAGGAGCGGATTGGTCATGGGCGTAGGTGGCGGTCGGTTCGGTCGGATTCAAGAAGGCGAAAAGTCGCTTCGCTTCAGTGCGACGGTACACCCGCGGCCTGCCGTTCGGCGGACTCGACGGTGTTGACCATCAGCATCGTCACGGTCATCGGCCCGACGCCGCCCGGCACCGGCGTGATGTGGCCGGCCACCTCGCGCACGCCGGCGAAGTCGACGTCGCCGGCCAGCTTGTTCTGCTCGTTGCGGTTCATGCCGACGTCGATCACCACCGCGCCCGGCTTGACCATGTCGGCGGTCAGCGTGTTGCGGCGGCCGACCGCGACCACCACCACGTCGGCCTGGCGCGTGTGATAGCCGAGGTCGGGCGTGCCGCTGTGGCAGACCGTCACCGTCGCGTTGGCCTGCAGCAGCAGCAGCGCCATCGGCTTGCCGACCGTGTTGCTGCGGCCGATCACCACCGCGTGCTTGCCCTTGAGCGAGATGCCGGTGCTCTCGATCAGCTTCATGCAGCCGTAGGGCGTGCAGGGCCGGAAGCCGGGCAGGCCCGCCATCAGCTCGCCGGCCGACAGCACCGAGTAGCCGTCGACGTCCTTGCTGGTGGCGATCGCCTCGATCACCTTGTGCGGATCGATGTGCTTGGGCAGCGGCATCTGCACCAGGATGCCGTGGATCGCCGGGTCGGCGTTGAGCGCGGCGATGCGCGCCAGCAGCTCGGCCTCGGTCAGCGCGGCCGGATAGCGCTCCAGCACCGAGCGCAGACCGCGCTCCTCGCAGGCCTGCACCTTCTTGCCGACGTAGACCTGGCTGGCCGGGTCGTCGCCGACCAGGATCACCGCCAGGCCCGGCGTGACGCCGCGGGCGGTCAGCGCGGCGGCGCGGGTGGCGACCTCGGCCAGCAGTTGGCGCGAGAGGGCGTTGCCGTCGATCAGTTGAGCAGTCATCGGTTTGTCGTCTTCAGAAATGGAAACGCCCGCTTCGCAGCAGGCGTGCATGGAGATGTTCGAAGGGGCTCAGGCCTTGGCGGCGGCGGCTTGTCCGAGCGCGATCTTGAGCAGGTCGGCGACCGTGTTGGCGTTGAGCTTTTCCATGATGTTGGCGCGGTGCGCCTCCACCGTCTTGATGCTGATGCCGAGGTCGTCGGCGATCTGCTTGTTGAGGCGGCCGGCGACGATGCGCTCGAGCACCTGCGCCTCGCGGCCGGTGAGCTTGGACAGCAGCGCGTCGCGACTGGCCGACTGCTGGTGCTGCGCGAAAGCGCCGCGCGCGTGCTCGAGCATGCGCTCGACCAGCGTCACCAGCGCTTCGTCGTTGAAGGGCTTCTGGATGAAATCCATCGCGCCCTTCTTCATGGAGTCGACCGCCATCGGCACGTCGCCGTGGCCGGTGATGACCACGATCGGCAGGGGCGAGCGGCGCTCGATCAGCCGGTCTTGAAGCTCCATGCCGGACATGCCGCCCATGCGGATGTCGACGATGAGGCAGGCCACCTCGCGCGGGTCGTAGCGCGACAGGAAGGACTCGGCGGAGTCGAAGCATCGAACCCGGTAGTCCTTGCCTTCGAGCAGCCATTGCAACGAATCGCGGACTGCTTCGTCGTCGTCGACGACATAGACGGTGCCCTTCTTCGGAATCAAACTCATGCGGGTACTTTCGCCTCGTTGCTTGCTATGGAATCGATAGCGTCCAACACCGGTAACCAGAAGGAGAAACGGCATCCGACCACATCCTGGCCATTGTAGATGTTCTCCGCCTGCATCCGGCCGCGGTGCGACTCGACGATGGTGCGGCAGAGATTCAGGCCGATGCCCATGCCTTCCGGCTTGGTCGAGAAGAAGGCTTCGTAGAGCCGGTCCATCACTTCGGGCGCCAGGCCCATGCCGGTGTCCTGCACCGAGAACTCGACCGCGTTCTGGCCGTCGATGATCTTCGGCAGCACCCGCAGCTCGACGCTGCGGCGCGCCAGCGGCCGGTTGGCGACGTCGATCGACTCGGCCGCGTTCTTCAGCAGGTTGACCATCACCTGCTCGATCAGGATCGGGTCGACCCGCAGCACCGGCAGCCGCGCCGCCACGTAGTGGTTGAGCCGCACGTTGCGCCGGCGCAGCTCGATGCCGGCCAGCTCGACCGCCTCGCTGACCATGGTCGAGACCTCGGCCGGCGTGCGGTTCGGCTCGCTGCGCTTCACGAAGGAGCGGATGCGCTGGATGATCTGGCCGGCCCGCTGGGCCTGCTTGGAGGTCTTGTCGAGCGCAGCCAGAAGGGCGTCGGAGTCGATCGACTGGCCCTTGATGCGCGACATCATGCCGTTGCAATAGTTGGTGATCGCGGTCAGCGGCTGGTTCAGCTCGTGGGCGACGCTGGAGGCCATCTCGCCCATGGTGATCAGCCGGCTGGCGGCCTGGGCGCGGTCCGCCTGCGCGGCCGACAGGTCCTCGGCGTCGCGCCGCGGCGTGATGTCGGTGGCGATCACCAGCTGCGCCAGCCGGCCGTCGACCCAGGTGAGGTAGCGCGAGCGCACTTCCAGCCACTTGCCCAGCTGCGGCACGAAGATCTCGTTGTTGGCCGGCTGGGCCGTGGTCAGCTGGTCGATCGGCAGGCCGGCGAAGGAGTCGACGTCGTCCAGCTCCTCGTCGCGGGCGTGCGAGGCCGGCACGCCGGCCTGCGCCACCATGCCGAGATGGCCGACCGTGTCGGAGCCGAACCAGAGCCGGTACAACTTGTTGGCGAAGAGCAGTTCCTCGCTGCCGAGGGGCGCCACCGACACCGAGGCGTCGAGCGCTTCCAGCACCGTGGTGAAGCGCTCGTAGGAGGCCGACAGCTGCTCGCGGATGCGCGTGGGCTCGGTGATGTCGGTCATCGAGGTCATCCAGCCGGTCTGGTGGCCGCGGGCGTCGATCAGCGGCGACACGTAGAGCCGGGCGTTGAAGACGCTGCCGTTCTTGCGCTTGACCCGGACCTGGAAGCCGCCGGGCAGGGCGCGGCCGTGCAGCTCTTCTTCCAGGCGGTCGTTCATCACCTCGCGGTCGGATTCCAGCCAGTAGGGGAAGGGCGGCGTCTGGCCGACCAGCTCGGCCTCGGTCCAGCCGGTCATGGCGCAGAAGGCGGCATTCACGTAGCTGATGCGGCCTTCGAGGTCGAGCACCCGCATGCCGGTCAGCATCGAGTTTTCCATCGCGCGGCGGAAGTTGGTCTCGGCGACCAGCGCCTGCTGCGCCTGCATGCGGCGCCGGGTGTGGCGCCAGGTGCCGATCAGCATCCAGCTGGTCAGCACGCTCAGCGCGCAGACCAGCCAGAAGAGGCCGTTGCCGACCACGCCCTGCGAGGTGCGATAGGCCTGCGCCCGCAGCAGCAGCGCATTGCCGACCGGCGAGACCGGCACTTCGTATTCGCTGGTCTTCACGGTCCAGGGCAGCATGCGCGAGGCGGTGCCGCTGCGCGCCGAGGCTACGGTGTTGCCCGCCAGCAGCCCGCCGTTGGCATCGAGCAGCGAGACGGCGTAGCGCGCCGAGACTTCCGCCGGCATGCCGTAGCGCAAGAGGCCGTCGGTCGAGAACTCGCCCAGCACCTCACCGGCGAAGAGGCCCTGGTCGAACATCGGGATGTGCAGTTGCAGCATCGGCACCGGATCGCCGCTGGCCGGCGGCTGCGCGAAAACCGGCTGGCGCAGCTCGCGCGCCAGCGCGTAGTTGCTTTCCAGGTCGCCCGGGCGCAGCACGTCGCCGACCGCATGCTGCAGCGCCGGATGCACGCTCGGCGCGGAATAGCCGGCCTTGAAGCGGCGCCGGTCGTCGATCCAGCTGATCGACTGCAGTTCGGGGAACTGGCTCACCAGCGATTCGGCGCGGCTGGTGAATTCGGCCGGATCGATCTCGTGGTTGGAGGCGTCGCGGGCCAGGCGCATCAGCTGCTCCTGGCGTTCGAGCAGCCGCAGCCGCACGCGCTGCTGCGCGTATTCGACGTCGCGCTTGACCGATTGCTGAACGCGTTCGCCTTCCTCGGCGCGCAAGTACCAGAAGGCGCTGACGATCGCCGCCAGGAAGAGCAGCACCGCCGCCAGCGGCGCCAGCATCGCGACCGCGTCCTGCAGGACCGGGGTCTGGCGCCGCCACCAGCGCCGCCACCAGGACAGGGGCGAACCGTGGCCGCTGACCGCGATGGAGGTGGTGGGAGGCATGGGGTCGAGTTTAGGTCAACGGCCTTTCTCCAAGCGATCGAAGTCGTCCGCGCTTGTCAAGACCGTTCGGAGGAATGCAGCTGCGACGCGCCTTTCCGTGGAATATTTCATATTAAGAAATCAAAAAGCACCATTTGAAATTCCAGATATTCTGTGAGAAACTCCCCGCGCTGCCGGAATACGGCACTAAATTACTGCCACAACCCGCCCAAAAAGGAGACAAGCATGTCGGCAATTCCCGAGAACCAGTTCGGCTCGGCCGCGAACGACCCGGACGCGCAGGAGACGCGTGAATGGATGGACGCCTTGTCGGCCGTCATCCAGAGCGAGGGGCCGGAGCGTGCGCATTTCCTGCTCGAGCAGCTGCTCGAACATGCCCGCCAGCACAGCATCGACAAACCCTTCTCGGCCAACACCGCCTACGTCAACACGATCGAGGTCGACCAGGAGGAGCGCTCCCCGGGCAATGCCGAGATCGAGGAACGGCTGCGTTCCTACATGCGCTGGAACGCGATGGCGATGGTGGTCAAGGCCAATCGCCACCACCCGCCCGAAGGCGGCGACCTGGGCGGCCACATCGGCTCCTTCGCTTCGCTGGCCAGCATGTTCGGCGCCGGCTTCAACCACTTCTGGCATGCCGAGAGCGAGAACCACGGCGGCGACTGCCTCTACATCCAGGGCCACGTCTCGCCCGGCATCTACGCCCGCGCCTACCTCGAAGGCCGCCTGACCGAAGAGCAGCTGCTCAACTTCCGCCAGGAAGTCGATGGCAAGGGCCTGTCGAGCTACCCGCATCCGAAGCTGATGCCGCAGTTCTGGCAGTTCCCGACGGTGTCGATGGGCCTCGGCCCGCTGATGGCCATCTACCAGGCCCGCTTCCTCAAGTACCTGCATGCGCGCGGCATCGCCAACACCGAGAACCGCAAGGTCTGGGTCTTCTGCGGCGACGGCGAGATGGACGAGGTCGAGTCGCTCGGCGCCATCGGCCTGGCGGCGCGCGAGAAGCTCGACAACCTGGTCTTCGTCATCAACTGCAACCTGCAACGCCTGGACGGCCCGGTGCGCGGCAACGGCAAGATCATCCAGGAGCTGGAAGGCGAATTCCGCGGCTCGGGCTGGAACGTGATCAAGCTGATCTGGGGCAGCAACTGGGATCCGCTGCTGGCGCGCGACAAGGACGGTGCCCTGCGCAAGATCATGATGGACACCAACGATGGCGACTACCAGGCCTTCAAGGCCAATGACGGCGCCTACGTCCGCAAGCACTTCTTCGGCCGCGACCCGCGCACGCTCGAGATGGTCGCCAAGATGAGCGACGACGACATCTGGAATCTGCGCCGCGGCGGCCACGATTCGCAGAAGGTCTACGCCGCCTTCCACGCCGCCACCCACCACGCCGGCGAGCCGACCGTGCTGCTGGTCAAGACGGTCAAGGGCTTCGGCATGGGCAAGGTCGGCGAGGGCAAGAACACCGTCCACCAGACCAAGAAGCTGGGCGACGAGGACATCATGGCCTTCCGCGACCGCTTCAACATCCCGATCCCCGACAGCCAGATCGCCGACCTGCCGTTCTACAAGCCGGCCGACGACACGCCCGAGATGAAGTACCTGCACGAACGCCGCAAGGCGCTCGGCGGCTACCTGCCGCACCGCCGCGTGAAGGCCGACGAGAGCTTCACGGTGCCGGCGCTGGAGACCTTCAAGGCGGTGCTCGAGCCGACCGCCGAGGGCCGCGAGATCTCGACCACGCAAGCCTACGTCCGCTTCCTCACGCAGCTGCTGCGCGACCAGGCGCTCGGCCCGCGCGTGGTGCCGATCCTGGTCGACGAGGCGCGCACCTTCGGCATGGAGGGCCTGTTCCGCCAGATCGGCATCTACAACCCCGCGGGTCAGCAATACACGCCGGTCGACAAGGACCAGGTCATGTACTACCGCGAGGACAAGGCCGGCCAGATCCTGCAGGAAGGCATCAACGAGGCCGGCGGCATGGCCAGCTGGATCGCGGCGGCCACCTCGTACAGCACCAACAACCGGATCATGGTGCCGTTCTACGTCTACTACTCGATGTTCGGCTTCCAGCGCATCGGCGACCTGGCCTGGGCGGCGGGCGACATGCAGGCGCGCGGCTTCCTGCTCGGCGGCACCTCGGGCCGCACCACGCTGAACGGCGAAGGCCTGCAGCACGAGGACGGCCACAGCCACATCCTGGCCAACACCATCCCGAACTGCGTCAGCTACGACCCGACCTTCGCGCACGAAGTGGGCGTGATCCTGCACCATGGCCTCAAGCGCATGGTCGAGCGCCAGGACAACGTCTACTACTACATCACGCTGCTCAACGAGAACTACCCGATGCCCGGCCTGCAGCCCGGCACCGAGGAGCAGATCATCAAGGGCATGTACCTGTGCAAGCAGGCACCCGCGCTCAAGGCCAAGGCGCCGACGGTGCAGCTGCTCGGCAGCGGCACCATCCTGCGCGAGAGCTTCGAGGCGCAGGCGCTGCTCGAGAAGGACTGGGGCGTCGCCGCCTCGGTCTGGAGCTGCCCGAGCTTCAACGAGCTCACGCGCGACGGCCAGGAAGCCGAGCGCTGGAACCTGCTGCATCCGACCGACACGCCGCGCGTGTCCTTCGTCGGCCAGCAACTGGCGGCCAGCAGCGGCCCGGTGGTGGCATCGACCGACTACATGAAGGCCTATGCCGAGCAGATCCGTCCCTTCATCCCGAAGGGCCGCAACTACAAGGTGCTGGGCACCGACGGCTTCGGCCGCAGCGACTTCCGCGCCAAGCTGCGCGAGCATTTCGAGATCAACCGCCACTACATCGTCGTCGCCGCGCTGAAGGCGCTGGCCGAGGACGGCACGGTTCCGGCGCAGAAGGTCGCCGACGCGATCAAGAAGTACGGCATCGACGCCGAGAAGATCAACCCGCTCTACGCGTAAGAACAACCAACAAGACGCCCGTCGGGCGGGAGACACGACATGGCAACAGTGGAAATCAAGGTGCCGGACATCGGCGACTTCGACGAGGTCGCGGTGATCGAGGTGCTGGTGAAGGCGGGCGACACGGTCAAGGCCGAGCAGTCGCTCATCACGGTGGAATCCGACAAGGCCTCGATGGAGATCCCGTCGAGCCAGGCCGGGGTGGTGAAGGAGCTGAAGGTCGAGGTCGGAAGCAAGGTCAAGGAAGGCTCGGTGGTGCTGGTGCTGGAGGCCGAAGGCGGCGGTGCCGCGGCGCCTGCGCCAGCGGCTGCCGCACCGGCTCCGGCCGCTGCCGCGCCCGCTCCGGCACCGGCACCGGCACCGGCTGCCGCCGCGGCACCCGCGGCCGCTCCGGCCGCAGCCGCCGGCCCGATCGAGGTC
>NZ_LMUW01000204.1 GCF_009765735.1 Xenophilus sp. L33 | reverse complement strand
CCAGCGGCGTCTACGGCGACTGCGCGGGCGAGCGCATCGGCGAGGGCCGTCGCCTGCGGCCCGACACGCCGCGCGCGCACCGCCGGGTCGACGCCGAGCGCAGCGTGCGCTGGTTCGGCCGTGCGGGCGTGCGGGTGCGCATCCTGCGTATTCCCGGCATCTACGCGCCGGACCGCGAAGGCGGCACGCCGCGCGCGCGCATCGAGCGCGGCACGCCGCTGCTGCGCGCCGAGGACGACGTCTACACCAACCACATCCATGCCGACGATCTGGCGCGGGCCTGCGTGGCGGCGCTCTACCTGGGCGGCGCGCCGCGCGTCTTCCATGCCAGCGACGACAGCGAACTGAAGATGGGCGACTACGTCGACCTGGCGGCGCGCCTCTACGGCCTGCCGCTGCCGCCGCGCATCGCCCGCGAGGAAGCGCAGGCGCGGCTGCCGCTGTCGCTGCTGAGCTTCATGGGCGAATCCCGGCGGCTGGACAACACCCGCCTCAAGCGCGAACTGCGGCTGCGGCTGCGCTACCCGACCGTGGAGAGCGGCCTGCGGTCGCCCGGGCCGAGTCCCTGAGCGGGCAGAACGGCCGGCCTTCGACCTCGGCCCAGACGCAGGCGCGGATGCAGGCGACCACGAAGCGTGGATCCTGCGTCGGCGGTACGTGACGGACAGCGATGACCATGGTGCATCTCCCTCGGCGCCTCAGGGCAGCTTGTAGGCGGCGTGGCGTATCACGTAGCCGATGCGGTGCCAGAACAGGGCCTCGGCGGCGCTGCGCGTGAGCACGACCGAACTCTCAGGACCGGTGCATTCGTAGAACCAGCCGGCGCCTGCCGCTTGCAAGAAGTTGTTCATGGCACACCTCCGATGAATGAAGGTGTAGGCACATGGCAGGGCGTTCGCCAGCGGGGGCGGACGCGCGGGAATGTCGGTGAAGGGGTGGATCGCTTGTGCGAATTCGCCGCGCGGAAGTCGGCGGGCTGCATGATTTCGCTCTGGTTTTAGCCTGGTTTCGCGCTGGTGCCCGAGGCCGGAATCGAACCGGCACGCCTTTCGGCGGGGGATTTTGAGTCCCCTGCGTCTACCAATTTCACCACTCGGGCGCGAAAAGAAGGAAGCCCAAAATTATGGCACAGTGCCTGTATGCAATATCCGACGATTGAAGACGCGATTGGGAAGACGCCGCTGGTCGCGCTCCAGCGCATCGATGCAGCGGCCAACGCCCAGCGCGGCAACGTCATCCTGGGCAAGCTCGAGGGCAACAACCCCGCCGGTTCGGTCAAGGACCGGCCGGCGCTGTCGATGATCCAGCGGGCCGAGGAGCGCGGCGAGATCAAGCCGGGCGACACGCTGATCGAGGCCACTTCCGGCAACACCGGCATCGCGCTGGCCATGGCCGCGGCCATCAAGGGTTACCGCATGATCCTGATCATGCCGGAGGACCTGTCGGTCGAGCGGGCCCAGACCATGAAGGCCTTCGGCGCCGAGCTGATGCTCACGCCCAAGAGCGGCGGCATGGAATACGCCCGCGACCTGGCCGAGCAGATGGTGCGGCAGGGCAAGGGCCGGGTGCTCGACCAGTTCGCCAATCCGGACAACCCGCGCATCCACTACGAGACCACCGGCCCCGAGATCTGGGCCGACACGCAGGGTCGCATCACCCATTTCGTGAGTGCCATGGGCACCACCGGCACCATCACCGGCGTCTCGCGCTTCCTGAAGGAAAAGAACCCGGCGGTGCGCATCATCGGCGCCCAGCCGGACGAAGGTTCGCGCATCCCGGGCATCCGCAAGTGGCCGCAGGAATACCTGCCCAAGATCTACGACCCGAGCCGGGTTGACGAGGTCGTCAACGTCAGCCAGGACAATGCCGAGGAACTGTGCCGCCGGCTGGCCCGCGAGGAAGGCATCTTCGGCGGCATCTCGGCCGCCGGCGCGCTGTGGGTCGCCCTCGAGATTGCCCGCAAGGTCGAGAACGCGACCATCGTCTTCGTGGTGTGCGATCGCGGCGACCGCTACCTGTCCACCGGTGTCTTTCCCGCCTGAATCTGCCCGAACCTTGCCTGAGAGCGATCCATGTCCGACTACAAGTTCTGCCCCACCTGCGCCACCCCGCTGGCCGAAGTCCAAGCGATGGAGGACGGCGGGCTGAAGGCGCGCCTGCGCTGCCCCAACTGCAGCTGGACCCACTGGAACAACCCGACGCCGGTGCTCGCCGGCATCATCGAATACCGCGGCCAGGTGCTGCTGGCGCGCAATGCGGCCTGGGCCCACAAGGCCTATGCGCTGATCACGGGTTTCATGGAAGCCGGCGAGACGCCGCAGGAAGGCATCGCCCGCGAGATCAAGGAAGAGACCAACCTCGACGCCAGCGAGTTGAACCTGGTCGGCGTCTACGATTTCCAGCGGATGAACCAGGTCATCATCGCCTACCACGCGGTGGCCGACGGCGAGGTCTCGCTGTCGCCCGAACTGGTCGACTACAAGCTCTACGACCTGCCAGACCTGCGCTGCTGGCCGGCCGGCACGGGCTATGCGTTGGCCGACTGGCTGCGCACCCGCGGGCACGAGCCCCAGTTCATGGAATGGCCGCGGCGCTGAGCGCGCCTCGCCTGCAAGGAAACGACGCGATGCACATCCACAAAGAAATCGATACCCGCGGCCTCAACTGTCCGCTGCCGATCCTGAAGGCGAAGAAGCAGCTCAACGAGATGCACAGCGGCGAACTGCTGAAGGTGGTGTCGACCGACGCCGGCTCGGTGCGCGACTTCCAGGCCTTCGCCCGCCAGACCGGCAACGACCTGGTCGACCAGCAGACCGTCGGCACCGACTACATCCACGTGCTGCGCCGCCGCTGAGGCATCGGCGGCAACTTGGAGGCAGCGCCTACAGCGCCAGGCTCTTGAGGTATTCGCGGAAGGACGCGCCGACTTCCGGATGCGCCAGCGCCAGCTCGACGCTGGCCTGCAGGAAGCCTTCCTTGCTGCCGCAGTCGTAGCGCACGCCCTTGTAGGCGTAGGCATAGACCGGCTCCTTCTTCATCAGCGCCGCGATGCCGTCGGTCAGCTGGATCTCGCCGCCGGCGCCCTTGGGCTGCTTGCGGATCTCCTCGAAGACGCCGGGCGTCAGGATGTAGCGGCCGGCCACGCCCAGGCGCGAGGGCGCGTCCTTCGGGTTCGGCTTCTCGACCATCTGGTTGACCTTGACCAGGCCGTCCTCGACCGCGTCGCCGGCCACGATGCCGTAGCGCTTGACCTGCTCCAGCGGTACTTCCTGCACCGCCAGCAGCGAGCCGCCGAGCTTGCCGAACATGCGGGTCATCTGGGCCAGCACCGGCTCGCCGCCGTTCGGGCCGACCATCAGGTCGTCAGCCAGCAGCACCGCGAAGGGCTCGTCGCCGACCAGGTGCTCGGCACACAGCACCGCGTGGCCCAGGCCCAGCATGCGCGGCTGGCGCACGTAGGAGCAGGTCATGTCGTCGGGCATCACCGAACGGGCGATGCGCAGCAGCTCGTTCTTGCCGCTGGCCTCGAGCTGGCTTTCGAGCTCGTAGGCGGTGTCGTAGTGGTCCTCGATCGCGCGCTTGTTGCGGCCGGTCACGAAGATCATGTCGCGGATGCCGGCGGCATAGGCTTCCTCGACCGCGTACTGGATCAGCGGCTTGTCGACCACCGGCAGCATTTCCTTGGGCTGGGCCTTGGTGGCCGGCAGGAATCGGGTGCCGAAGCCGGCAACGGGAAACACGGCCTTGCGAATGCGCGTCGGGGAAGTGGACATGGGCTTGGATCGGATCGGTAGAGGATGGATCGGTCAGCGCTTCGAGCGCTGGGCTGGATACTAAATGCCGCCGGTTGCCGTCGTCTGTCAGCGAAGGCGCATAAGCTGGTCGCCCAGCCGCTGCACCGCGGCACTGAAGTCGGCGAGCCGCTTGCGCTCCTGCTCGATCACCGCGGGCGGCGCCTTGGCGACGAAGGCTTCGTTGCCAAGCTTAGCGTTGACCTTCTGGATTTCGCCTTCGACCCGCGCCAGTTCCTTGCCGATGCGGACCTTTTCCGCAGCCTTGTCGATTTCCATGTGCAGGCAGATGCGGGCGTCGCCGACCACCGCCACCGGCGCGGCCTCGGCGGCCGCGGCCCAGGCGGCGGCGTCGTCGAAGACCTTCACTTCCTTCAGCTTGGCCAGCGCCTGCAGCACCGGCGCCGCTTCGCGCAGGAAGGCGTTGCCGGCCGCATCGTCGGCCACCGCGTAGAGCGGCATGCGGGTGGCGGGCGAGACGTTCATCTCGCCGCGCAGGGTGCGGCAGGCGTCGACCAGCGCCTTCAGGCGGGCCACGTAGGCTTCGGCGGCCTCGTCGATCTTGCCGGGCTGGCTTTGCGGATAGGCGGCGATCATCACCGACTCGCCGGCGCGGCCGGCCACCGGCGCAACCTTCTGCCAGAGCGCCTCGGTGATGAACGGGATCACCGGATGGGCCAGCCGCAGCAGCGTCTCGAGCGTGCGGATCAGGGTGCGGCGGGTGCCGCGCTGCTGCGCCTCGTCGCCCTGCTGGATCTGCACCTTGGCGATTTCCAGGTACCAGTCGCAGAACTCGTCCCAGGCGAACTGGTAGATCGCGTTGGCGACGTTGTCGAGCCGGTATTCCTCGAAGCCCTTGGCGACCTCGGCCTCGACCCGCTGCAGCTTGGAACTGATCCAGCGGTCGGCCTGGCTGAAGCGGAGGTAGCCGTGCGCCGGCCCGCCGGGCGCGCACTGTTCCTTGGTGTGCTCCATGAGGCCGCAGTCCTGGCCTTCGCAGTTCATGAGCACGAAGCGGGTGGCGTTCCAGAGCTTGTTGCAGAAGTTGCGGTAGCCCTCGCAGCGCTTGGCATCGAAGTTGATGCTGCGACCGAGCGAGGCCAGCGAGGCGAAGGTGAAGCGCAGCGCGTCGGCGCCGAAGGCCGGGATGCCTTCCGGGAATTCCTTTTGCGTGTTCTTGCGCACCGTCGGCGCGGTCTCGGGCTTGCGCAGGCCCTGGGTGCGCTTGTCGAGCAGCTCGGGCAGCGCGATGCCGTCGATCAGGTCGACCGGATCGAGCACGTTGCCTTCGGACTTGCTCATCTTCTTGCCGTGCGAATCGCGCACCAGGCCGTGGATGTAGACGTGCTTGAACGGCACCTTGCCGGTGAAGTGCTTGCTCATCATGATCATCCGGGCGACCCAGAAGAAGATGATGTCGTAGCCGGTGACCAGCACGGTCGAGGGCAGGTAGAGGTCGAGCTCCGGCGTCTTCTCCGGCCAGCCGAGCGACGAGAACGGGATCAGCGCCGACGAATACCAGGTGTCGAGCACGTCCTCGTCGCGCGTGAGCGTCTTGCCGGGCGCCTGGGCCTGGGCTTCTTCCTCGGTGCGGGCGACGTACACGTTGCCTTGGTCGTCGTACCAGGCCGGGATCTGGTGGCCCCACCAGAGCTGGCGCGAGATGGTCCAGTCCTGGATGTTCTCCATCCAGTGGTTGTAGGTGTTGACCCAGTTCTCGGGCACGAAGCGCACTTCGCCGGAGCTGACCGCCTCGATCGCCTTCTGTGCGATCGACTGGCCCTTGGCGTCCGGCTTGGTCATCGCGACGAACCATTGGTCGGTCAGCATCGGCTCGACCACCGCGCCGGTGCGGGCGCAGCGCGGGACCATCAGCTTGTGCTTCTTGGTCTCGACCAGCAGGCCCGATGCTTCGAGGTCGGCGACCACCGCCTTGCGGGCGACGAAGCGGTCCATGCCGCGATATTTCTCGGGTGCGTTGTCGTTGATGGCGGCGTCGAGCGTCAGCACGCAGATGCTGTCCAGCTGGTGACGCTGGCCGACCGCATAGTCGTTCGGGTCGTGCGCCGGCGTGACCTTGACCACGCCGGTGCCGAAGGCCTTGTCGACGTAGTCGTCCGCGATGATCGGAATGAGCCGGTCGACCAGCGGCAGCCGCACGCGCTGGCCGATCAGGTGCTTGTAGCGCTCGTCTTCCGGATGGACCATCACCGCGGTGTCGCCGAGCATCGTCTCGGGACGCGTGGTCGCGACGGTGAGCGTTCCCGAGCCGTCCTCCAGCGGATAGGCGATGTGCCAGAGGAAGCCGTCTTCCTCCTCGCTCTCGACTTCCAGGTCGCTCACCGCGGTCTTGAGCACCGGGTCCCAGTTGACCAGCCGCTTGCCGCGGTAGATGAGGCCTTCCTCGTACAGCTGCACGAAGGTCTGGGTGACGACCTTCGATAGGCCCTCGTCCATGGTGAAGTATTCGCGCCCCCAGTCGACCGTGTCGCCCATGCGGCGCATCTGCCGGGTGATCGTGTCGCCCGACTGCTGCTTCCATTCCCAGACCCGGGCGACGAAGTTCTTGCGCCCGAGGTCGTGGCGGCTTTGCTTCTGTTCCTGCAGCTGGCGCTCGACCACGATCTGGGTCGCGATGCCCGCGTGGTCGGTGCCCGGCACCCACAGCGTGTTGTCGCCGGCCATGCGGTGGTAGCGCGCCAGGCTGTCCATGATGGTCTGGTTGAAGGCGTGGCCCATGTGCAGCGTGCCGGTCACGTTCGGCGGCGGCAGCTGGATCGCGAAGGCCTCGGCGCCGGCCTTGGCCTGGCCGGTGCCGCGGTAGCCTGCCGCTGCATAGCCGCGCCGCTCCCACTCCGGACCCCAGTGGGCCTCGATGGCGACGGGTTCGAAGGATTTGGAAAGGCTCTCGAGGCCGGGCTGTGACGTGGTGTCGCTCATGGCGTTGCAAAGACAAGCGGCATCCCGCAGGATGCCGCTGGTGGGGTGTGAAGGTGGACGGATTTTATTCGACCGCGAATCGCCCGACCACCGAGCCGCCCTGTCATGCAGGCGCGCGCCAACGCCGCCGATAATTCAACGATGCTGTTTCTGCTTTCCCCGGCCAAGTCGCTCGACTACGAGACGCCGGTCCCCGACACCGTTCCCGCGACCCAGGCCCGCTTCGAGGGTCCGAGGAGCCCGGCTTCCGAACTGATCCGGATCCTGCGCGAGAAGTCGCCCCAGCAGGTCGCCGAGCTGATGAGCCTGTCGGACAAGCTGTCCGCGCTCAACGTGGCCCGCTACGCGGCCTGGGCCCAGCGCGGCCATAACGGCAATGCCAAGCAGGCGGCGTTGGCCTTCGACGGCGACGTCTACGGCGGCCTCGACGCCAGGAGCCTGAACGCCCGCCAGCTGGCCTGGGCGCAGGACCATCTCTGCATCCTGAGCGGCCTCTACGGCGTGCTGCGGCCGCTCGACCTGCTGCAGCCCTACCGGCTCGAGATGGGCACGCCGCTCGAAAACCGCCGCGGCAAGGACCTCTACGCCTTCTGGGGCGAACGCATCGCGGGCTACCTGAACGAGCGGCTGGTGGCCGACCGCACGCCGGTGGTGATCAACCTCGCGTCGCAGGAATACTTCCGGTCGGTCGACACCGCGAAGCTCAAGGCCCGGGTGGTCGAGTGCGTCTTCGAGGAATGGAAGGCCGGCCGCTACAAGATCATCAGCTTCTTCGCCAAGCGGGCCCGCGGCCTGATGGCGCGCTGGGCGGTGCTGCACCAGGCGGCCACGCCGAAGGCGCTGGAACGCTTCGACCTCGAGGGCTACGCCTTCGACGCCGCGGCCTCCAAGCCCGACCGCCTGGTCTTCCGCAGGAGTGCCGCATGAGTTCGCAGCAAGTGCTCAGCCCCGAGCTGCGCGCCTGGGTGGTGGCGCAGCTGGCCGCCGGCCATTCGGTGCCCAGCCTGCGCGTGGCCATGCGCGAGGCCGGCTGGCAGGACGATGCGGCCGACGCGGCGCTCTCGAGCGTCGAGCTGCAGGCGGCCGGCCTCGCGCCGTCGGTGGTGCAGGCCGCCAGCCCGCGCATCGGCATGCCCGGTCCGGACCTCAGCGGCTCGCCGCTCTACATCGACGTCGGCGACACCCGCGTCGAGGTGCTGCAGACGATGCGGCATCCGCGGGTCATCGTCTTCGGCAACCTGGTCTCGGACGAGGAATGCGAGGCCCTCATCGCCGCCGCCCGCGTTCGGCTGGCGCGCTCGCTGACCGTCGAGACCCACACCGGCGGCGAGGCGCTCAATGTCGATCGCACCAGCGACGGCATGTTCTTCGAGCGTGGCGAGAACGAGGTCGTCGCGCGGCTCGAGCAGCGCATCGCCGACCTCCTGCAATGGCCGGTCGAATATGGCGAAGGGCTGCAGATCCTGCGCTACGCCCCGGGCGCGCAATACCGGCCGCACTATGACTACTTCGACCCGGCCGAGGCCGGCACGCCGAGCATCCTGAAGCGCGGCGGCCAGCGCGTCGGCACGCTGGTGATGTACCTGCAGGAGCCGGCGCAAGGCGGCGCCACCACCTTCCCGGACGTCGGTCTCGAAGTCGCGCCCAAGCGCGGCACCGGCGTCTTCTTCAGCTATGAGCGGCCCGACCCGGCGACCCGCACCCTGCACGGCGGTGCGCCGGTGGTCGCCGGCGAGAAGTGGGTCGCCACCAAATGGCTGCGCGAACGCGAATTCGTCTGAACGACCTCTCATGAAAATCACAGCCAACGGCATCGGGATCGAAGTCGAGGACAGCGGCGGCGAGGGCCGGCCGGTCGTCTTCCTGATCATGGGACTGGGCATGCAGCTGATCGGCTGGCCTGACGACTTCGTGCAGGGGCTGGTCGACGCCGGGTACCGCGTGGTGCGCCACGACAACCGCGACATCGGCCTGAGCCAGGACTTCGCCTCGGCAGGCACCGGCAATCTCATCTGGCAGAGCGTTCGCCAGCGCCTCGGCCTGCCGGTGCGCTCCGCCTACAGCCTGCAGGACATGGCGGACGACGCGCTCGGCGTGCTGGACGCGCTCGGCATCGAGCGCGCCCACGTGGTCGGCGCCTCGATGGGCGGCATGATCGCCCAGCGCCTGGCAGCCAGCGCGCCGGCGCGCACCGCCAGCCTGGTCAGCATCATGAGTTCCAGCGGCGCGCGCCGGCTGCCCGGCCCACGCTCCGACGTCACCGCGGCCCTGATCCGCCGCCCGGCGGACCGCAGCGAAGCGACCCTGGTCGCCTACGGGCTGGGCTTCGCGCGGCTGATCGCCAGCCCGGCCTATCCGCAGCCGGACCAGGCCATCGCCGATCGCCTCCGGGTCGCGATGCGCCGCGCCTACAACCCGGCCGGCGTGGTGCGGCAGATCCTCGCCATCGGCGCCGACAGCAACCGGGCCGACGTGCTGGCGAAGATCACCGCGCCGACCCTGGTGCTGCACGGCGAGGCCGACCCGTTGATCCCGATCGTCTGCGGCCGCGACACCGCCGCCCGCATTCCCGGCGCCCGCTTCGTCGGCATTCCCGGCATGGGCCACGACCTGCCGCCGGAGGTCGTCGACATCCTGCTGCGCAACATCGTTCCCTTCCTGCAGTCCGTCGAAAGCTCCGCATGAGCATTGCCAACACACCCGAGCAGTCGCAGCTAGGCCGGGCTTCGGCCTACGTCGACCACTACGACCCGAGCCTGCTGTTCCCGATCCCGCGCGCCACCCAACGCGAGGCCATGGGCATCGGCGCGGCGCTGCCCTTCTTCGGCGCCGACCTCTGGACCGCCTTCGAGCTGAGCTGGCTCAACCCGCGCGGCAAGCCGCAACTGGCGATCG
This sequence comes from Xenophilus sp. L33, assembly GCF_009765735.1. Lineage (GTDB taxonomy): Bacteria > Pseudomonadota > Gammaproteobacteria > Burkholderiales > Burkholderiaceae_C > Variovorax. The sequence goes on along the minus strand of NZ_LMUW01000204.1, from coordinate 830 downwards.
CCCATTTCACGGTGCCCTGCGAGACGGCCAACATCATCGAGAGCAAGTCCTTCAAGCTCTATCTCAACAGCTTCAACAGCACGGTGTTCGCCGATGCCCAGGCGGTGCGCGAGCGGTTGCGCACCGATCTGGCCGAGGCCGTCTGGCGCGGCAGCGACCGCAGCGGCGGCGTCGGCGTCAAGCTGATCGCGCCGGACGCCTTCGAATTGGAAGCCGTGGGCGAACTGGACGGTCTCGACCTGGACCGCCTCGACATCGAGTGCACGCACTACCAGCCGGCCCCCGAGCTGCTGTCGGCCGATACCAGCCAGCCGCCGGTCACGGAAACGCTGAGCAGCCGCTTGCTGAAGAGCAACTGTCTGGTGACCGGCCAGCCCGACTGGGGCAGCGTACAGATCAGATACAACGGCCCGCCGATCGAGCAGGCGGGCCTGCTGGCCTACATCGTCAGCTTTCGCAACCACAACGAGTTCCACGAGCCCTGCGCCGAGCGCATCTTCTTGGACATCTGGAAGCGCTGCCAGCCGACCCAGCTGGCGGTCTACGCCCGCTACACCCGCCGCGGCGGCCTGGACATCAATCCCTTCCGCACCAGCTGGCCGCAGGCGCTGCCGGCGAACCTTCGTACCGCACGCCAGTAAAAAAGTTGAGGCTGGTTGGAAGAGGGCTCGAAACCGGTATATGATCGATGGCTCCGCTACTGAGGCCCAAGGCCGAAGCAGCAGGGAAGCAAGAAGAAAAAAATAAAAGCCCGAGTGCTTGCCCGGTGATTAAAAACCGTGTCATAATCGAAGGCTCCGCTCAAGACAGCAAGCGCAACGACTCTTCGG
>NZ_LMUW01000203.1 GCF_009765735.1 Xenophilus sp. L33 | reverse complement strand
TGCCGCCGCCGCACCCGCGGCGCCGGCCCCGATGGCCGCCGCACCGGCCAAGGCCGGCAAGCCCGACGTGTCGACGATGGCGGCCGCGCCCGGCGGCGGCGCCGGCAAGGTCTGGCTCAACGACTCGACCAACGTCTACCACTGCAGCACCGACAAGTACTACGGCAAGACCAAGAAGGGCGAATACCTGACCGAAGCCGAAGCCAAGGCCAAGGGCGCGCACGCATCGCACGGCAAGGTCTGCAGCTGATCTCCAGCGCGCATTGACCGGGACGCGGGAGGCTAGAAGCGCTCCTGCGGCCCCAGGTAACGCCAGGCACCCACCGGCAGGTTGCCCAGCACCACGTTGCCGATCCGGATGCGCTTGAGGCCGACCACCTTCAGGCCGACCTGCTCGCACATACGCCGGATCTGCCGCTTCTTGCCTTCGGTCAGCACGAAGCGCAGCTGTTCCGGGTTCTGCCAATCCACCTTCGCGGGCTTCAGCGGCTGGCCGTCCAGGCTCAGTCCGTGGCGCAGCTTCGCCAGTTGCTCGCGCGGAAACGCGGCCTGCGAGTTCTGCGCCACCGGGCCGTAGGCCACGCGCACCAGGTATTCCTTCTCGATGCCGGAGTCCTCGCCGATCAACTGGCGGGCGACCCGGCCGTCCTGCGTCAGCACCAGGAGGCCGACCGAATCGATGTCCAGTCGCCCGGCAGGCGCCAGGCCGCGCAGCTGCGGCGGCAAGAAGCGGTTGCGGCTCGGGTCCTCGCGCCAGTGGGTGCGCGGGTTGATCAGCACCACCGCGGGCTCGTGGCCGTCCTCGGCCTGGCCGCTGACGTAGCCCATCGGCTTGTGCAGCAGGATCGTGACCTGCTGCTGCTGCTGGTTCTGCGCCTTGCGGTCGACCTCGATGCGGTCTTCCGGCGTCACCTTGACACCCATCTCGGCGACCCGGCCATTGACCTTGACCCAGCCCTGGGCGATCCAGTTGTCGGCCTCGCGGCGCGAACAGAGGCCCAGTTCGGCCATGCGCTTGTTGAGTCGGGAAGGTGCGGGAAGGTCGGTCATGGGCCCGGCATTCTCGGCGATGGACCCGGAACACCGTTCGGCGCCTGCGGCTTCGTAACTTTTGCACACAACTTCCGACTATCGCGCTCACTCGCCCTATCCCGTGACTTCGTTGCTATCCGCCAGCCCGGCGGCTGCGTACAAACGCCACTTGAAACGAATCCAAAGGGATTACATGGATACCGAAGCCATCGCATTGATCGTCGACGAACCGATCGCCGGCCACTTCTACTGGGTGCTGCAGAAACAGGAAGGCAACGACACCCGCCCGGTCGAGGCCTCGCCCGGGCCGATGCCCAGTTACGGCGCGGCCATGATGGCCGGCATCGCCGCCTTGCAGCGGCGCGCCGACCTGCGCGGCGCCGCGGCGCGGGTGCCGATCGTCAAGGCCTACAAGATGCCGCCGCCAGGGCAGCGCGGGCCGTCGCACCTGCACTGAACCTGGCGAAGGCGGCGACCCGCGGTCGCGGTCCGCGAAGGCCGGCATCGCGAATTGCGATCCCGCGAAAGTCCGAGCCGGCCCGTTCGCCGCGCCCAGACTGCACAATCTGTGCCCCCGCCATCGCGGCGTCCGGACCCAGAGACTGCGCATGATCCGAAAGCTCCTCACCTTCTTCACGCTGGCGACCGCCCTCGCCTTCTCCCTCGGCCAGGCCCAGGCCCAGGACGGCTACCCGAACAAGCCGATCCGCCTGATCGTGCCCTTCCCGCCCGGCGGCGGCACCGACATCCTGTCGCGGCTGATCGCGGCCAAGCTGACCGAGGTCGCCAAGTGGAGCGTGATCGCCGACAACCGCGCCGGCGCCGGCGGCACCATCGGCATCGCCGAGGCGGCGCACGCTGCGCCGACCGGCTACGACATGGTGATGGGCCAGAAGGACGACATGGTCGTCGCGCCCTGGATCTACAAGCACCTGAGCTACGACCCGACCAAGAGCCTGGTGGCGGTGGCGCACGTCGCCTACACGCCGGTGGTGATCGTCACCCGCGCCGACTCCAAGTTCAAGACGCTGGCGGACGTGGTGGCCGCCGCCCGCGCCGCGCCCGATTCGATCACCTACGGCTCGCCCGGCAACGGCACCACCATCCACCTGGCCGGCGAGATCTTCAAGACCGCCGCCAACATCAAGATGCGCCACGTGCCCTACAAGGGCTCGAACGCCGCGATGATGGACGTGCTGGCCGGCAACGTCGACCTGATGGTGTCCTCGGTGCCGTCGGCGATCGGCCAGATCCAGGCCGGCAAGCTGCGCGCCCTGGCCGTGACCTCGGCCCGCCGCAGCAGTTCGCTGCCGGACGTACCGACCGTCGCCGAATCCGGCTACAAGGGCTTCGACGTCAGCACCTGGTACGGCCTCTTCATGCCCGCCGGCACGCCGCAGCCGATCGTCACGGCCATGAACGCCGAGGTGAACAAGCTGCTCGAGATGCCCGACGTGAAGGCCGCGATCATCGCCCAGGGCGCCGAGCCGCAGGCCATGACGCCGGCGCAGCTCGAAACCCTGCTGAAGGAAGACTACGTCAAGTGGAAGAGCATCGTCGAGGCCTCCGGCGCGACGATCGAATAAGGCGCCCGCCGCTCAGGCGTCGCGCACGTCGGCCACCGGCCGGCTGCCGAAGTCCTCGCGCGCCAGGTAGGCCAGCACCTTGGCGGCGGCGGCCTCGGGCGAATCCAGCTGCCCGTTGGCCTTGAGCTGCTCGAAGCGGGTCCGGTCCGGGAACAGGGCGGCGTCGCTGCCGCGCAGCTCGACCTGCATGTCGGTGTCGATCACGCCCGGCGCCAGCGACACGATCCGGGCGCCGTTCGGCGCCGCGGCTTCCTCCAGCGCGACCGTGCGCGAGAAATGGTCCATGCCGGCCTTGGCGGCGCAATAGGGCGCCTGGCTGCCCATCGCGTTGCGCCCGAGGCCGGAAGAGATGTTGAGCACCCGTCGATCGGCCCGCCAGCCGCGGGTCGCGCCGAGGAAGGCCGCGGTCAGCAGCATCGGCGCCGAAAGACCTATCTGCAGCGCCTGGGCCAGTTCCGCCGGCACCGCCTGCGCGAGCGGCCGCGGCCGGCCCACGGTGCCGGCGTTGTTGATCAGCGTCGCGCGGTCGAAGCCGGCGCCGTCCAGCGCCTGCAGCCAGTCGGTCAGCCGCGCCGCGGCCGCCACCGGCTCGGCCAGGTCCTGCTGCCACTGCGTCAGCTCGACGCCGGCGGCCGCAGCGCGCCCGGCCAGCGCCTCGTTGGCCTGGCGCGAGATGCACAGCAGGCGATGGCCCGGCTGCAGCAAGCGGTCGGCCATGGCGAGGCCCAGGCCGCGCGAGGCGCCCGTGATCACGAACAGCTGGGACAGCTGAGGAGACGTCATTGGGAAACTTTCGTGAGATTTGGCGGAATATGCCGAAAGGTGTGTGGCGGAACGCCCCACAAGCCCTCCCATGGTAGCGATCGGCTGTCTAGAATCGGCCCCGCTTTCACCGAGTCCGCCCATGCCCACCCACTATCAAGCAGCGAGCGAGTCGAGACACTTCGCGGGGCGTTTCGGCCTGTCGTTCAGGCCGGACGGGCAGGTCGTGCGACCGGGCCAGCAAGGCTATTTCGTGCGGCGGCCCCGGGCCGACCGCGCGCCCCGCGAGGCCGGCGTGCGCTACGACGTGGCGCCCGGCCGCTGGGGCCTGATCCCGCTGTTCAGCAAGGACGGCCAGGACGAATTCACCTTCGAGGCCCGCGGCGAGACCGCCTCGGCCGAGCGCAACTTCTATCAACCCTGGAAGCGCGGCCACCGCTGCGTGATCCTGGCCGATGCCATCTTCCAGCCCGGTGCCGAGCCGGGTTCGACCGTGCGGGTCTCGCGGCTCGACGGCGAGCCGCTCTCGCTGGCCGGCCTCTGGAACGGCTGGCGCTCGCCGGCCGGCGAGTGCGTCGAAAGCTTCGCCCTGCTCACGCTGGCCGCGCCGGACAAGCCCGAGCAGCGCCGCACCGTGATCCTGCGCGACGCCTGGATCGACGACTGGCTCGAATGCCCGGTCGAGGAAACCGCGGCCTACCTGCGCCCCTACGCGGACGACAAGCTGCTGCGCAACCACGTGCCGCCCGATGCCGCGGCACCGGCCGCGCCCCGGGCAGCCGCGGCGTCGACCTGAGGTGGTGGCACCGCTCGTCGCGCTGCGCGGCACCGCGGTCGAACTGCAACCGCTCGAGGCGAGCCACCGCGCCGCCCTGCTCGAAGCGGCGGCCGACGGCGAGCTCTGGAACATGACGCTGACCGTCGTGCCGGACCCCGCAACGATCGACACCTACATCGCCACCGCGCTGGCCGGACGCGAGGCCGGCACCGTGATGCCCTTCGCCATCCTCCGACGCGACAGCGGCCGGATCGTCGGCAGCACCCGCTTCTGGAAGATCGACCGCGTAAACCGCAAGCTGGAGATCGGCCACACCTGGCTCGGCGACTCGGCGCAGCGATCGGCGGTCAACACCGAGGCCAAGTTCCTGCTGCTGCGCCATGCCTTCGAGGCCATGGACTGCGTGCGCGTGCAGTTCACCACCGACGAGTTGAACAAGACATCGCGCGCCGCCATCCTGCGACTGGGCGCGAAGCAGGAAGGCATCGTCCGGCACGAGCGGATCATGCCGGACGGCCGCAAGCGCAATTCGGTGCGTTTCAGCATCATCGACAGCGAATGGCCGGCGGTGAAGGCGGCGCTGGAGCGCCGGCTGGCCCGCTAGTTGTTGAGTTGCAATAGGTTCTTCCCGCCAAGTCTGGAAGCGGGAGGCCTGTG
>NZ_LMUW01000201.1 GCF_009765735.1 Xenophilus sp. L33 | reverse complement strand
ACGCGTGAGTCATCGAGTCTTTGAACGCACCTTGCACTCCTTGGTATTCCGAGGAGTATGCCTGTTTGAGTGTCATTAAATTCTCAACTACACTGGTTTTTACTAACTATGTGTGGCTTGGATGTTGGGATCTGCGGGTTTCATTTGAAATCGGCTGTCCTTAAATGCATTAGCAAGACTTTTGTTGCTGACCATCAGTATGATAACTATCTATGCTGTTGGAACGCTGCATGAATAGAGTTTAGCTTCTAACCGTCCGTCACTGGACAACTTATGACAATTTGACCTCAAATCAGGTAGGACTACCCGCTGAACTTAAGCAT
>NZ_LMUW01000200.1:31453-31563 GCF_009765735.1 Xenophilus sp. L33 | reverse complement strand
AGATCGGGTACCAGAACTTGTCGCCCAGGCCGGGCGGCGGCGTGCCGTCGCCCTCGGTCGGGTCCGGGTTCAAGAGGCAGCCGATGAAGCCCTGCTCCTTCACCCGGAAT
>NZ_LMUW01000200.1:0-31226 GCF_009765735.1 Xenophilus sp. L33 | reverse complement strand
TACTTGTAGCTGTCGGTCGGGATGACCGCGTGGGCGTGGGAATCGATGATCAATGCAGTCTCCTGTGGGTCGGTGGATGCGGGCGCCGCGCGGCGCTTCAGAAGTTGTAGAGCTCCAGCGTGCGTTCGCCGGCGTCGATGCGCTTGACGATCGCCGCTTCCTTGGCTTCGCGCGCGATCGATGCGGCGACCACCTCCTCGGCGCGTTCGCGTGGCACCGCGACCACGCCGTCGGTGTCGCCGACGATCAGGTCGCCCGGCTGCACCGTGAGGTCGCCGAACAGCGTCGGATGGTTGATCCAGCCGCGCGCGCCGAAGTCCTTGCCGGTGCCGCGGATGCACAGGCCCCGCGCGAACACCGGGAAGCCGAATTCGGCCAGCACCGCGCCGTCGCGCACGCAGCCGTCGATCACCAGGCCGCCGAGCCGGCAAGCCCGGCCGGCGGCCGACATGATCTCGCCCCAGTAGCCGAAGTCGTAGGCGCCGCTGACGTTCACCACCAGCACGTCGCCGGGCTTGGCCACGTAGATCGCGCGATGCAGCCAGAGGTTGTCGCCGCCGGGCGAATGCACCGTCACCGCCGGGCCGCAGACGCGGAACGACGGCGCGACCGGCTTGATCGCCGAGGGCATCACGCCGATGCGGCCGCCGGCTTCGTGCAGGGTGGCCGCGGGCAGGGCGCGCGCGGCGGCGACGGTCGCGGCGTCGACGCGCTCGAAGTCGGCGCGGATCGTCGGGCCGGTCGGGATGCTGCTCACGCCGCCTCCCGCGTCTGCAGTTGGTGGTAGCGGTGCTTCTCGCGCGCCTCGCGCAGCGTCATGCCGCCGCGCACCGAGGCGCGGATCGCGTCCTCGGCATGCTGGATCGCCTCGGCGGTGTCCAGCACCTGGTCTTCGTGCGCCTTCGGGATCACGACCACGCCGTCGGCGTCGCCGCGGATCAGGTCGCCGGGGCAGACGCGCACGTCGCCGATGTTCACCGGCACGCCGGTGGCTTCGACCTGCACCCGGTCCTTGCCGGTGCGCATCCAGTGGCCGCGGCTGTAGACCGGGTAGCCGAGCGACAGCGCGAGCGCGACGTCGCGGTTGATGCCGTCGATGACGGTGCCGGCGATTCCCTTGTTGTGCGCCACCTCGGTGAGGATGTCGCCCCACACGGTGGCGTTGTCGCGGCCGCCGTTGTCCAGCACGATCACGCTGCCCGGCGCCACGTCGTCGATGTAGTCGCCCACGGTGCCGGCGGGCGAGCCGGCCGGGCCGTAGAGCAGGGTCCAGGCGCGCCCGGTCATGCGCGAGCTGTCGGCGCACGGGTGGATGCGATAGCACTGGCCGTTGAGGCCGTGCTTGTCGAGCGCGTCGCTCAGGGTCGCGGTGTCGAGCGCGCTGGCGCGCGTCACGTTCTTGTCGGTCATCTTGAAAACCTCAATGCAGCATGTGTTCGTAGTCGCCGTTCATGACCTGGCTGATCGGCGTGCCGGCCAGCAGCGCCTTGGCCATGGCGGCTTCGCGCCCGACGATGTCCTCGGCGGCGTCCAGCAGCCGCTCGATGTCGGCCGCGGCGATGAAGACGACGCCGCTGGCGTCGGCGATCGCGTAGTCGCCGGCGGCGACCTTGACGTCGCCGATGGTCACGACGCCGTTGGTCTCGGCCTCGGCCACGCGGCCGCGCGCGGTGCGCGCTGTCAGGCTCCGGCAGAAGACCGGGAAGTCGTAGGCGCGGGCCTCGTCGATGTCGCGCACCGGGCCATCGGCGATCACGCCGGCCAGGTTCCGTACCTTGGCGCCGAGCGACAGGATGCCGCCCCACGAGCCGGCGTCGATGCCGGTGCGCTGCTCGACCACCACGATGTCGCCGGCCGAGGCGGCCTCGATCGCGGTGGTGCCCAGGTGCCGCGGCGCGCCGGTCGCGGGCGGCGCGTCGGCTTTCGCTACCAGGCGGTAGGTGACGACGCGGCCGGCGATGCGCCGCGTGGTCGCCTGCTGCGCGAGGCCGCTGACGCCGCCCGGCAGGCCGAGCTTGTCCATCGCATCGGAGACCGCGCAGACGTCGAGGCGCGCGAGGCGCTTGACCGGATCGTCCATCTCAGCGCTCCTGCACCACGGCGACGATCTCCAGCTGCATCAGGATGCCGTTCTGGAGGTCGGCCATCTGCACGTGGCGCGCCGGCCGGTCGTGCGGATCCGGGAAGCAGCGCAGCCACTCGGCGTTGAGTGCCTCGCGATGGGTGTTGTCCTTGAGGAAGACGGTGACGTGCACCACGTCCTCCATCGCCGAGCCGCCGTTGCGCAGCAGGGTCTGCAGGTTGTCGAAGAGATGCTTCGCCTGCGCCGGGCCGTCGGCCGGAAGGCGGTCGGTGGCCGGGTCCTTGCCCAGCAGACCCGACGAGAAGATCATGTTGCCGACGCGCGCACCCATCGGGATCGGCGCGCTGCCATGGGTGACGCCTTCGACCTCGATCGATCGCGGGCGCCGGACGGAAGGTTTGGAATTCACGCGAGAGCCTCCATGCGCTAGATTGTCCAAATGGTAAGCTTAAACCACGTGGAAGACTCTAGGTAGAAACCTCAGAAGAGACCTTGGAAGAAAGCGCGCCGGAATTGCAGGCCGGCGCGTCGACGCTCAGGCAGGCGTCTCGCGCTTCGTCATGGTGGCGCCGCCTTGCTGCGCCAGGTAGTCGAACAGCTCGCGCGCCGAGGCCGGCAGCTGCGCTCGGCTGCGGACCACGATCTTCAGTTCGCGCTCGGCCCAGGCATCGGCCAGCGGCACCGTCGTGATGCGCAGCGCCATCGACAGGCGCCGCGCCGACGACGCCGGCAGCACGCCGATGCCGACGCCCGCTTCGATCATCAGGCAGATGGCCTCGAAGCTGCCGACCTGGATCCGCGGGCTGTAGCCGCGCCCGGCCAGCTCGGCCTTGCGCAGCAGGAAGCGATGGATCGCGCTCGCATGGTGCAGGCCCACGTGCTGCTCCTCCAGCGTGTCGACGAAGGCCATCGCGCTCGAGCCGGCGAAGCGGTGCGACGTGGGCACCACCAGCACCAGCTGGTTGCGGCCGAAGGGGCAGGTGTCGAAGTCGCCGGTGTGGGCGTCGCCCGCGAGGATGCCGATGTCGGCGCCGCCGTCGGCCACCGAACGCACGATCTCCTCGCTCAGGTACTCGCGCAGGTCGACCTGCACTGCCGGGTGCCGGGTCAGGAAGCCGGCCAGCTTCTCGGGCAGGTATTCGGTGATCGAGGTGGTGTTGGCGAACACCCGCACATGGCCCTTGATGCCCTTGCCGAAGTCCTGCATGTCGATGCGCAGGTGCTCCATCTGCTGCATCACGCGCTTGGCGTGATAGAGCAGGGCCTCGCCCGCGGCCGTGAGGTTCACGCCCTGGCCGGTGCGGTGCAGCAGCTTGCCGCCGACGGCTTCTTCCATCTGCTTGATGCGGGTCGACGCGGCCGCGAGCGAGATGCAGGCCTTGTCGGCGCCGCGTGTGAGGCTCTGGGCTTCGGCGACGGCGGCGAAGAGCTTCAGGTCGAAGAGATCGAAATGCAGGTTCACGCCGGGATTGTCATTCGCTTTGCCGTGGCGATTCGCGGGGCTTGGCCTATGCAGCGTTGCGGGCCCGCAGCACCAGCGTCTGCACCGCGATGCCGATCGGGCCCTGCTCGTCGTAGAGCCTCGACTGCGCGATGCCCGCGCCACCGGCATCCACCAGCGTCTCGGCCATCAACCCGACCCATTCGCCGGCCGGCGGGCGGTACAGGTGCAGGCTGAGGTCGGCGTTGGAAAAGAGGATGCGCTCGGCCGGCAGCACCCAGCTGAGGCCGTTGCCGAAATCGGCCGCGGCCGCCGCGCGCATCGCGGGCGAGGTGGGCACGCCGTCGATCAGCGGCACCGCGAGCCGGAACCAGGCGGCCGCCGGCCCGCCACGCGAGACGTCGCCTTGGGCGGCGCGGGTGGTCATCGCGGTCTCGTAGAAGGAGGTGCCGCTGAGCGGCAGTCCGGGGATGCGCAGGGGCTCGCTGCAGTCGGCGGGCAGCGGGAGCATGCGCGGCGTCTGCGGCTCCGGCAGGCCCGCGGGCAGCGCCAGCGACTGGCTGCGCAGCATCAGCGCATGGGCCCGTGCCACGAGCACCTCGCCGGCCAGCAGGTCGATGGTGAGGCGCGCGGTGGCGCGGGTCGGCGGCGCGGCATTCACGCGGGTGGACAACGGCGCCACCGGCACCGGCTTGACCAGCTCGACGCTGAGGCGCGACAGCTGCCAGCCGGGCTCGGCCATGGCGCCTTCGGCGACGTGCGCGAAAAGGGCGCTGGGCGCGCCGCCATGCTGCGCCCGCGGGTCCCAGGGACCGCGCGACAGCACGCTGGGGTGCCACAGGTCGCCTTCGCGGGTGAAGACCGTGCGAGCGGTCGAGGGTTCGGTCGGTGTCATGGCCGGCGATTTTCGGCGCATTCGGCCAGGCGCCGCTCGGCGTGGGTCGGCCATGAAAAAAGCCGCCCGGTGGGCGGCTTGGTTCGGATGTGTGGTCGTGGGCACTTACGCGGCCCACGTTACGGCATGTTCACTTGCAGGAGCTACTTGTTGTTTTTCTCGTCGGCGTAGCTCTTGTTCGACGTGCCGTTATGAGATCCGGCTTGCCTGCGCAGGCGTTCTGCAGTGAAAACAGACGTTTCCAAGGCAGCCTGCGATTATAGCAAGAAAAAAGCACCTGAAGCCGTTCGGCGCCAGGTGCTGATTCTTTCTTGGTGTTTGGTGGGCCCTGAGTGACTCGAACACTCGACCTACGGATTAAGAGTCCGCTGCTCTACCAACTGAGCTAAGAGCCCCTGATCGACATTTACTGTCATTCAGGCAATCCCACGATTATAGCCACAGCCGGAGGCTCGTTTCCGGACTCGGCAAGAAAAGCGTTCGGCGACCCGCCGTTACCATGATCGGTCCAACCAGGATCCCAGGAGCCACCGATGACCGAAGCCACTTCCCCGCGTCACATCGTCGTCACCGGCGCGGCCGGCGCGCTCGGCCGCGCGGTCGTGCAGCACTTCCTCGACCAGGGCGCGCGCGTGGCGCTGATCGACCAGCACATGGCGCACCTGAACAGCAGCTTCCCCGGCCTCGAGAACTCGCAGCACCTGCTGCTGGAGGCCGACGTCGCCTCGGTCGACGCGATGAGCGCCACCGGCAGGCAGATCCTCGCCGCGTTCAAGCAGGTCGACGTGCTGGTGCACATCGCCGGCGGCTTCGAGATGGGCGAAGAGGCGCATGCGCTCAGCCGCGCTTCGTGGGACCGGATGATGAATCTCAATGCCTGGTCCTTCGTCGCGGTCTCGCAGGCCTTCGTGCCTTCGATGATCGAGCGCAAGGCCGGCGCCGTGATCGCGGTCACGGCCAAGGCCGCCAGCCGCGGCGCCGCCGGCATGGCCGCCTACATCGCCTCGAAGAGCGCGCTGCAGCGGCTGGTCGAGGTGTCGGCGGCCGAGTTGTCGCCGCACGGCATCAACGTCAACAGCATCGCGCCCAGCACGCTCGACACGCCGGCCAACCGCGCGGCCATGCCCGACGCCAATCCGGACCAGTGGGTGTCGACCACCGTCGCCGCGCAAACGATCGACTTCCTGGGCTCGGCCGCGGCCGCCGCGCTGCACGGCCAGCACCTGGCGCTCGACGCCTGAGAACCGGGCGCGAGACGCCTGCGCTCATCGCACCGCGCTTGCACCAAAGGGCAGGCCGCCCGTCACCTTCGGACAAGTGCGCTGGCGGCGCTGCTCGGCGCATGCTCGTTCATGGCCAGAGCCGGATTCCATCGACGTCCCCGCGCCCGCACCGGCCCGGCCAAGCCGACGCGGCGAGAGGCGTTCGTCCATTTCCAGGGGCTGAGCATGGCGCAGTCGATTCCCGGTCCGGACATGCAGATGAAGCTGAGCGACGACTACGTGCGCATGGTGGCGCGCGACGTCTTCTTCTGGGCCTGGCCGATCGTCAACGTCTACCACCGGCGCTTGCGCGGCGCCGCCTTCGCGCACCCGATGCTGCTGGGCGGCGTGGTTCCCGCCGGCCCGAACAACACGCTGACCATGCTCACCGACACCATCGATCCGGCGCAACGCGCGGTCGCCTGCCCGAACCAGGACGTGGTCTATGGCAACGCGGTGCTGGCGCTCGACCAGTCGCCGGTGGTGCTGCAGCTGCCGGACTTCGGCGACCGCTTCTGGGTCTGCCAGGCGGTCGATTCGCGCACCGACAGCTTTGCCGAGCTGGGCACGATGTACGGCACCCGGGCAGGCTTCTACCTGCTGGTAGGACCGAACTGGGCCGGCACCGTACCGGCCGGCATCGAGCGCGTCTTCGTGGCGCAGACGCACAGCGCGGTCGTGATCCCGCGCGTCTTTCGCGACGACACGCCGGAGGACCTGGCCGCGGTGCGGGCGCTGGTCGAGGGCCTCGCGCTCTTTCCGGTCGCGGACTTCGACGGCCGCATCCGGCGCACCGACTGGCAGGCGCTGCCGAAGGTGTTTCCGCCGTCGAGCGGCAAGCCCGAGCCGCCCGGTGAGACGCCTTGGGTGCCGCCTCGGAAATTCCTGGCGATGCTGCCGCCCGCGCTGGCCGATGCGCCGCCGCTCGCCGGCGAGGCGGCGCGCTACGCGCAGGCGCTGGCGGTGGCCGACGTCGCGACGAAGGACGCGCGGTTGCGGCAGGTGTTCGAAGAGGCACTGGTCGCCGCCGAAGCCGAGCTGGTGGCGCCGCTCTTCGAGTTCCGTCACTACGGCCGGCAGCTGCCGCACCATTGGTCGACGATCGCGAACGGTGCCGGCTTCGGCACCGACTACTTCACCCGCACCGCGGTGGCGAAGTCGAACATCTTCGTCAACAAGGCCAGCGAGACGAAATACTTCTACCAGGACCTCGACGAGGCCGGCGAACGGCTCGCGGGCGAGGGCAGCTACAGCGTGTGCTTCGAGGCGGGCGAGCTGCCGCCGGTCAAGGGCTTCTGGTCGCTGACGCTCTACAACGCGCACCACTTCTTCGCGCCGAATGTGCTGCGGCGCTATTCGATCGGCACCAAGAGCCGGTCGCTGCGCTTCGCGGCCGACGGCTCGCTGACGATCCGGGTGCAGGCCGCTTCTCCCGGCGCCGATGCGCAGGCCAACTGGCTGCCGGCGCCAGCCACCGGCGCGTTCTCGCTCTACATCCGCGCCTACTGGCCGGAGCCGGCCGCCCTCGATGGCCGCTGGACGCCGCCGCCGGTGGTCCGCATCGCCTGACCGAATGCATTGGAACGCAGGAGAATCCGGTCCATGCCCAACGCCATCCCATCGAACCCTGCCGCCCGCAGCAGCGAAGACATCTCGGTCGAGTTGTCCTCGCGCCGCACGGGCATGTCCTTCCAGCGCACCCGCATGAGCGCGGACCGCACGCTGATGTCGGTGATCCGCACTTCGCTCTCGCTGATCGGCTTCGGCTTCACCATCTTCCAGGTGTTCCAGAAGCTGCACGACGCCGCGGTGCTCAAGAGCAGCGAGGCGCCGCGGCACTTCGGCGAGGCGCTGGTCGTGATCGGCATCGCGATGCTGCTGTCGGGCATCGCTTATCACGTGTTCTTCATGCTGGGCCTCCGGCGCGAGCGCGCGGCGCTGAAGGATGAAGGGCTGATTCACGCCGAGAGCCAGTTCCCGCCGTCCTTCACGCTGGCGGTGGCGTTCCTGCTGCTGCTGATCGGCCTTTTCGCCATCTCGAGCATGGCCTTCCAGATCGGCCCCTTCGGCTGAGGCGCCGGCCCGCCGAGGGCAGGGAAGTCCCTGAGGCCGCTGGTCAGGCGCTGCTGGGAAGCCCCGCTTAAGCTGCGCTCGCCGGCACTCATCCGCCGGCACCCTCGGTCCCCCTTCGCGGGGGGCTTCAAGCCCTGCTCGGCGTTGCTGGTGCGGGGCTTTTTTTATGCGCCTTGGCCGGCCGCACAAAAAACGACGCCTCGTGCCGTGAAGCGCGAGGCGTCGATTTCGAGAGAAAAGGTTGGTGGAGAGGATGAGGATCGAACTCACGACCTCCGCATTGCGAACGCGGCGCTCTCCCAGCTGAGCTACCCCCCCAACGCAGCCAGGATTCTAACCAGATCCGGCAACGCCCTGCGCGGCCGGCCGCGACCTGCCAAGATCGCCGCTTCGCCCACTCCGGAGCCCGACCGATGCACTCGCAAGATCCCGCCTGGCTGGACAGCATGTACAACAACCGCGCGCTGGTGCCGGACCATCCCGCCTACCTGCAACGCTGGGCCGCCGACTCCGCCGCCGCGCGCGAGGCGCCGGCCTGCCGCATCGACCTGCGATACGGAGAAGGCGCGAGCGAGACGCTCGACGTCTTCCCTGCGGGCGAGAACGCACCGATCCTGTTCTTCGTCCACGGCGGCTACTGGCGCTCGCTCGACAAGAGCGACCACTCCTTCATCGCGCCGGCCTTCAACCAGGAAGGCGCCTGCGTGGTGGTGCCCAACTACGCGCTCTGCCCGGGAAGCGCCGAACAGCCGGTCTCGGTCGGCGACATCCTGGCGCAGATGGTCGAGGCGCTCGCATGGACCTGGCGGCACGTCGCCGGGTTCGGCGGCGATCCGGCGCGGATCACGGTGGCGGGCCACTCGGCCGGCGGCCAGCTGGCGGCGATGCTGCTGGCCGTCGACTGGCCGGCGGTGGCGCCGGACCTGCCGGCCGGCCTGGTCCGCAACGCGATGTCGATCTCCGGCGTCCACGACCTGCGGCCGCTGCAGCACGCGCCCTTCATCGCCGACGCGCTCCGCCTGGACGATGCCGAAGCCGAGCGCCTGAGCCCCTGCCTGCAGCCGGCGCCGGCCCGCGGCGTGCTCCACGCGGTCGCGGGTGGCGCCGAGAGCGCCGAATTCCAGCGCCAGAACGGCTTGATGCAGGCGGCCTGGGGCAGCGAGCGCGTGCCGGTCAGCGAACTGCAGCCGGGCCTGAACCACTTCGGCATCGTCGACGCGCTGGCCGATCCGGCCCACCGGGTGCACCGGCTGGCGCTGCAGCTGCTGCGCGCGACGGCTACATGAACAGGTGCTCGCCCGCGTTGTCGCCACCCAGCGTGACGTAGTTGACCCGGCGGATGTCCATCAGCTTGCGGCCGCCCGCGTAGCTGATCGAGCTCTGGATGTCCTGCTCCATCTCGACCAGCGTGTCGGCCAGCTTGCCCTTGATCGGCTCCAGGATGCGCTTGCCCTCGACGTGCTTGTATTCGCCCTTGTTGAAGTCGCTGGCCGAGCCGTAATACTCCTTGAAGAGCACGCCGTCGACCTCGACCGTCTTGCCGGGCGATTCCTCGTGGCCGGCGAACAGCGAGCCGATCATCACCATCGAGGCGCCGAAGCGGATGCTCTTGGCGATGTCGCCGTGGTCGCGGATGCCGCCGTCGGCAATGATCGGCTTGGTCGCCACCCGCGCGCACCACTTGAGCGCCGACAGCTGCCAGCCGCCGGTGCCGAAGCCGGTCTTGAGCTTGGTGATGCAGACCTTGCCCGGGCCGATGCCGACCTTGGTGGCGTCGGCGCCCCAGTTCTCCAAGTCGATCACCGCCTCCGGCGTGCCGACGTTGCCGGCGATCACGAAGGTCTTCGGCAGCTTCTTCTTGAGGTAGCCGATCATGTTCTTCACGCTGTCGGCATGGCCGTGCGCGATGTCGATCGTGACGTATTCGGGCACCAGGCCAGCCTCGACCAGCTGGTCGACCGTCTCGTAGTCGGCCTTCTTGACGCCCAGCGAGATCGAGGCGAAGACGCCCTTGGCCTGCATGTCCCGCACGAACTTCAGGTTGTCGAGGTCGAAGCGGTGCATCACGTAGAAGTAGCCGTTCTGCGCCAGCCAGGTGCAGATGCTCTCGTCGACCACCGTCTTCATGTTGGCCGGCACGGTCGGGATGCGGAAGCTGCGGCCGCCGAGCTCGACGCTGGCGTCGCATTCGGAACGGCTTTCCACCACGCACTTGCGGGGCAGCAAAAGGATGTTGTCGTAGTCGAAGATCTGCATGTCCAAGCTCCTTCAGGGTTGAATTGAGCGCTTGGTCCGGCCGGCTTCCGGGGCGCCCCGACAAAGCAGGCGCCCGCAAAAAACCGGGCGCAAGAAACTTGGGCCCGGTGTCTGATTTTACGCGCCCGCGTCGGCAGCGAGGCTGTGTCGAATCGTATAACCCGCATACGCGAGGCTTTCTACAATCGACCGATGTTCACCGACCTCGCGGCTGCCGCAGATTCGCCGCTGCTCCACAACCTCAACCCCGAGCAGCGCGCCGCCGTCACGCTGCCCGAAGGCAATGCGCTGATCCTGGCCGGCGCCGGCTCCGGCAAGACGCGGGTGCTGACCACCCGCATCGCCTGGCTTCTGCAGACCGGCCAGGTGTCGCCCGGCGGCATCCTGGCCGTGACCTTCACCAACAAGGCGGCCAAGGAAATGATGACCCGGCTGGGCGCGATGCTGCCGGTGAACGTGCGCGGCATGTGGATCGGCACCTTCCATGGCCTGTGCAACCGGTTCCTCCGCGCGCACTGGAAGCCGGCCAACCTGCCGTCGACCTTCCAGATCCTCGACACGCAGGACCAGCTCTCGGCCATCAAGCGGCTGATGAAGCAGTTCAACGTCGACGACGAGCGCTTTCCCGCCAAGCAGACCCAGTGGTTCATCGCCGGCGCCAAGGAAGACGGCCTGCGCCCGCGCGACGTCGAGGCCCACAGCGACGACGACCGCAAGAAGGTCGAGCTCTACCAGCTCTACGAGGAGCAGTGCCAGCGCGAAGGCGTGGTCGACTTCGGCGAGCTGATGCTGCGCAGCTACGAGCTGCTGCGCGACAACGATCCGATTCGCGAGCACTACCAGCGGCGCTTCCGCCACATCCTGATCGACGAGTTCCAGGACACCAACCGCCTGCAGTACGCGTGGATCAAGATGCTCTCGGGCGTCACCACCGAAGGCCGCTTCGTGCCGGGCCACAACAGCGTGATCGCGGTCGGCGACGACGACCAGAGCATCTACGCGTTCCGCGGCGCGCGCGTGGGCAACATGGCCGACTTCGTGCGCGAGTTCGAGGTCACGCACCAGATCAAGCTGGAGCAGAACTACCGCAGCTACAGCAACATCCTCGATTCGGCCAATGCGCTGATCGGCCACAACACCAAGCGCCTGGGCAAGAACCTGCGCACCGACCAGGGGCCGGGCGAGCCGGTGCGCATCTACGAATCGACCAGCGACTTCGCCGAGGCGCAATGGATGGTCGAGGAGATGCGCCAGCTGGTGCGTGAAGGCTTCGACCGCAAGGAAATGGCGGTGCTCTACCGCAGCAACGCGCAGAGCCGGGTGATCGAGACCGCGCTCTTCAACGCGGCGGTGCCGTACCGCGTCTATGGCGGCCTGCGCTTCTTCGAGCGGGCCGAGATCAAGCATGCGCTGGCCTACCTGCGTCTCCTGGAGAACAAGGACGACGACACCAGCTTCCTGCGCATCGTCAACTTCCCGCCGCGCGGCATCGGCGCGCGCAGCCTCGAACTGCTGCAGGACGCGGCGCGCGCCGCCGGCCGTTCGCTGCACGACGCGGTGAGCGCGGTCGGCGGCAAGGCCGGCGGCAACCTGACCGCCTTCGTCGCGAAGATCGACGTCATGCGCGAACAGACGCAGGGCCTGTCGCTGCGAGAGATCATCGAGCTGGTGCTCGACCACAGCGGCCTCATCGAGCACTACAAGGCCGACCGCGAAGGCGCCGACCGCATCGAGAACCTGGAAGAACTGGTCAACGCCGCCGAGAGCTTCGTCACGCAGGAAGGCTTCGGCCGCGACGCGGTGGCGCTGCCGGTCGACGAGCTGCGGCAGTCGCCGGCCAGCCAGGGGCTGGACCCGAACCTGCCGGTGCTCGACGAGCCTCTCGCGCCCGATGCCGAGACCGGCGAGACGCTGAGCCCGCTGGCCGCTTTCCTGACCCATGCCGCGCTCGAATCGGGCGACAACCAGGCCCAGGCCGGCCAGGACGCGGTGCAGCTCATGACGGTGCATGCAGCCAAGGGCCTCGAATTCGACTGCGTCTTCATCACCGGCATGGAAGAGGGCCTCTTCCCGCACGAGAACTCGATGACCGACAACGAGAGTCTCGAGGAAGAGCGGCGGCTGATGTACGTCGCGATCACGCGGGCGCGCCAGCGCCTCTATCTCAGCCACTCGCAGACGCGCATGCTGCACGGCCAGACCCGCTATCACATCAAGAGCCGCTTCTACGACGAGTTGCCCGAGGGCGCGCTCAAGTGGCTGACGCCCAAGAACCAGGGCTTCACGCCCTCGGCCTTCGGCTACGGCGGCGGCTACGCCACCACGCGCGGCGGCGCGGGCGGCTTCAGCAAGGATTCGTTCGCCAGCCCGCCGGTGCCGCCGCAGAAGGCGGCGCCCTCGCACGGCCTGCGCTCGGGCATGCAGGTCTTCCACAACAAGTTCGGCGAAGGCACCGTGTTGGCGCTGGAAGGCAGCGGCGACGACGCGCGGGCGCAGGTGAACTTCCCGCGGCACGGCGTCAAGTGGCTGGCGCTGTCGGTGGCGAAGTTGACGCCGGTCTGAGACCGGTCCGAGGTGGCCAGGCGCCGAAAGGCGTCAGGGCGGGGCACCGAAACTGTCGCGGAAGGTGAACCAGGTGCTGGTGAAGAACATCGCCGCCATCACCAGCGCGCCGCCGATCATCAGCGCGCCGCCGATGGCCGCCGAGCCGCCTTCGCCTCCGCCCATCGCGCCGAAGGCCACCAGCAGCGTCGCGACCAGGCTCAGCACGATGCCGGCGCCGATGAACACGGCCACCCAGACCAGACCGAAGACGGTCAACGCACCGAAGTTCCGGAAGCAGGCGACGAAGCTGAAGAACAGGCTCTTGGCCGGCGGCACCTGGTGCCAGTGCACCAGCGCCGGCGCATGCCAGAAGGCCAGCGACAACGGCAGGTAGAGCGCCATCGAGATCCACAGCGCGGTCTGGAATTCGGTCGACTCGGCCAGCTCGCGGCTGAGCGGGCCGCCCAGCAGGTAGACGCGGGCGAACTGCCCGCCGTCGGCCAGTGCCGAAATGGCCATCACCAGCAGGAACAGGACCGCGTAGAGCACGCCCAGCACCGCCATCGGCCGCAGGTCGCCGCGCACCGCCTTGATGGCGGCCAGGAAGACCGTGCCGGCAGGCGGCTTGTCGGGGCCCGCCGCCTGCGCGGCGGCGGCCATCAGCCCGAGGGTCATGGTCGGCAGCAGCATCAGCGCGATCGCGGCGCCGATCAGCGGCACCTGCGAGGCGATCGACACCAGCGCCATGAAGAAGAAGAACAGCGAGACGAAGGCCAGCGGCTGCCTAGCGAAAGCCCGCAGGCCGGCGCGAACCCACAACACGCCGGTGCGCGGCGGCACGAGATTGAGTTTCATCGGGCGCGGTCAGGCGGCCAGCGCGTCGGCGCTGGCGGCAAGGTCGAAGCTTGCATGGGCACGTTCGCGCAGCACGCGTTCGAAATGGGTCGGGTCATGGGCCTTGAGCATGCTCGCCTCGCGCGGCAGGTGGAAGTCCCAGAGGCGCGAGATCCAGAAGCGCAGCGCTGCCGCCCGCAGCATCGCGGGCAGGAGAGCCCGCTCGGCGCCGGTGAGCGGACGCACCGTGGCGTAGGCCGCCAGCAGGGCGTTGGCCCGCACGGCGTCGTGCCGGCCGGTCGGCAGGTCGATCGCCCAGTCGTTCAGGCAGACCGCGATGTCGAACAGCCAGCTGTCGGTGCCGGCGAAGTAGAAGTCGAAGACGCCGGTCAGGCGCGGCGCGTCGGCACTGGCGTGGCTGTCGAACATGACGTTGTCGCGAAACAGGTCGGCATGCACCGGCCCGCGCGGCAGCGCCTCGTACGCGGAAGAGGCGGCGACATGGTTCTGGTAGGCCAGTTCGGCCCGCAGAAGCCTTGCCTGCGCCGGCTCCAGGTAGGGCAGCACCACCGGGCAGGTGTCGTTCCACCAGGCCAGGCCGCGCAGGTTCGGCTGGATGCGCGGGAAATCGCGCGCCGCCAAGTGCATGCGCGCCAGCAGCCGGCCGAGCTCGGCGCAGTGCGGTGCCCCGGGCGCCAATTCGCTTCGGCCGTCGAGCCGCCGCACCAGCGCCGCGGGCTTGCCGGCGACGCTGTGCAGCAGTTCGCAGGGCGCGCCGGCGGGAATCTGCAGCGCATGGCCGGTCGGCGGCGCGACCGCCGGGTCGGCGACCGGCTCGGGCACCGGCAGGCCGTGCGCCGCCAGGTGCTTCATGAGGCAGAGGTAGTAGGGCAGCTGCTCGGCGCCGAGGCGCTCGAACAGGGTCAGCACGAATTCGCCGGCTTCGGTGCTGGCGAAATAGTTGGTGTTCTCGATGCCGCCTTCGATGCCCTTGAGCCCGCTCAGCGCGCCCAGGCCGAGGCGACGGACGAGCGCGTCCGCTTCGTCGAATCCGACTTCCGTGAAAACCGCCACTGCGCGCTCAGAACTTGTGGACGTTCCACCAGACGCGGTCGCCGCCGGTGGGCGCCGAATCCGGCTTGCCCTGGCCTTGCGACTTCTCGGCGTCGTTGGGCATCACCTGATAGGGCGGCGCCTTGGAGTTGTTCGGCGTGACCGTGATGCTCTGCGCCTGGCCGCCGACCCGCACCTCGTCGATCGAGGCGTTGTTGTCCTGGGTGTGCAGGCGCTCGATCTTCTGGTTCTTGGCGCTGGGTGCCTTGTCCGCGTCCGGCGCCGGCTGGGCTTGCGCCTGGGCGGGCTGCGCCGGCTGGGGCGGATCCTGCGCCATGACCGCGAAAGGCAGGGCCAGCGCCAAGGCCAGGGGAGCCAGCCGGAGGCCGTGAACGAGAAGCTTTGGGGAGGACATGGGCGAGATTGTAGGTCGGCGTTCGAGCGGCCGTTCAAGTAAGTGGCGACTTTGCATGTCGTCCCGGACGCCGTCCGCGGCACGGCAAAATGCAGCGATGACAGACAAGAAAACGTTGCTGCTGGTGGACGGCTCGAGCTACCTCTACCGCGCATTCCATGCCATGCCGGACCTGCGGGCCGTGCCCGGCGACAGCAGCAGCCCGGCCACCGGCGCCATCCGCGGGATGATCAACATGATGCAGGCGCTGCGCCGCGAGGTTCGCGCCGACTACGCCGCCTGCATCTTCGACGCGCCCGGCAAGACCTTCCGCGACGACTGGTACCCCGACTACAAGGCCAACCGCTCGCCTATGCCCGACGACCTGCGCAGCCAGGTCGAGCCGATCCACCGCGTGGTCCGGCTGCTCGGCTGGACCGTGCTGTCCGTGCCCGGCATCGAGGCCGACGACGTGATTGGCACCCTGGCGCGCACCGCCGCGCGGCAGGGCATCGAGACGATCGTCTCCAGCGGCGACAAGGACATGAGCCAGCTGGTCGACGAGCACGTCACGATCATCGACACCATGAACGGCAAGAAGCGCGACGTCGCCGGCGTCACCGCCGAATTCGGTGTGCCGCCGCACCTGATGGTCGACTACCAGACGCTGGTCGGCGACAGCGTCGACAACGTGCCCGGCGTGCAGAAGGTCGGCCCCAAGACCGCCGCCAAGTGGCTGCTCGAATACGGCTCGCTCGACGCGCTGATCGAGCGCGCCGCCGAGGTCAAGGGCCAGGCCGGCGAGAACCTGCGTGCCGCGCTCGACTGGCTGCCGCAGGGCCGCCGGCTGGTCACCATCCGCACCGACTGCGACCTCGGCGCCGAGATCGCCGGGCTGCCGGCGCTCGACGCGATCGCCATCGGCCCGCAGCAGACCGACGAGCTCAAGACCTTCTACGAGGAATTCGGCTTCAAGAGCCTGGTGCGCACGCTGGAAGCCCACGCGGTGCAGCCCGAGATGCTGGAGGAGAACCTCAAGCACAAGGGCCCGCAGGGCGGCACCGGCCTCTTCGACGACCCGAGCTTCGCGGCCGCCGAGAAGGTCAGCAACCTGGCCTACGACACGGTCATGACCTGGGAGGCCTTCGACGCCTGGCTGGCGAAGATCGAGGCCGCCGACCTGGTCGCGATCGACACCGAGACCACCTCGCTCGACGAGGTGCGCGCCGAGATCGTCGGCGTCAGCTTCAGCGTCGAGCCGGGCGCGGCCGCCTACGTGCCGGTCGGCCACAACTACCCCGACGCGCCGGTGCAGCTGCCGCGCGACGAGGTGCTGGCCCGGCTCAAGCCCTGGCTCGAAGACGCGAGCCGGAAGAAGCTCGGCCAGCACGTCAAGTACGACCGCCACGTCTTCGCCAACCACGGCATCGAGGTGCGGGGCTACGCCCACGACACCATGCTGCAGAGCTACGTGCTCGAGGTGCACAAGCCGCACGGCCTGGCCAGCCTGGCCGAGCGGCACCTGGGCCGCACCGGCATCGACTACGAGGACCTCTGCGGCAAGGGCGCGCACCAGATCTCGTTCAGCCAGGTGGCGATCGACAAGGCCGCCGAGTATTCCTGCGAGGACTCCGACCAGACGCTGGACGTGCACCGCGCGCTCTGGCCGAAGCTCGAGGCCGACGAGAAGCTGCGCTTCATCTACGAACTCGAGATGGCGTCGAGCGAGGCGCTCTACCGCATCGAGCGCAACGGCGTGTTGATCGACGCGCCGATGCTCGCAGGCCAGAGCAACGAGCTCGGCAAGCGCATCCTGGCGCTCGAGCAGGAAGCCTACGAGCTGGCCGGTCAGCCCTTCAACCTCGGTTCGCCCAAGCAGATCGGCGAGGTCTTCTTCACCAAGCTCGGCCTGCCGGTGGTCAAGAAGACGCCGAGCGGCGCGCCCAGCACCGACGAGGAGGTGCTCGAGAAGCTGGCCGAGGACTTCCCGCTGCCGGCCAAGATCCTGGAGCACCGCGGCCTGTCGAAACTCAAGGGCACCTACACCGACAAGCTGGGGCAGCTGGCGCATCCGCGCAGCGGCCGGGTCCACACGCACTACGCGCAGGCGGTGGCGGTGACCGGGCGGCTGTCGAGCAACGATCCGAACCTGCAGAACATCCCGATCCGCACGCCCGAAGGGCGCCGCGTGCGCGAGGCCTTCGTGGCGCCGGCCGGCAGCGTGATCGCCAGCTCCGACTACTCGCAGATCGAGCTGCGCATCATGGCCCACATCAGCGGAGACGCCACCTTGCTGCGCGCCTTCACCGAAGGCATCGACGTGCACCGGGCGACCGCCAGCGAGGTCTTCGGCACCGCGGTCGACCAGGTGTCGAGCGAGCAGCGGCGCTATGCCAAGGTGATCAACTTCGGCCTCATCTACGGCATGAGCAGCTTCGGGCTGGCGCGCAACCTCGGCATCGAGACCAAGGCAGCGGCCAGCTACATCGAGCGCTACTTCGCGCGCTACCCGGGCGTGAAGGTCTACATGGACGAGACCAAGGCGCTGGCCAAGGAACTGGGCTACGTCGAGACCGTGTTCGGCCGGCGCCTGTACCTGCCGGAGATCAATTCGCCCAACGGCCCGCGCCGCGGCGGCGCCGAACGCGCGGCGATCAATGCGCCGATGCAGGGCACCGCGGCCGACCTGATCAAGCTCAGCATGGTCGAGGTGCAGCGCGTCCTCGACGCCGAGCGGCGTGGCACGAAGATGATCATGCAGGTGCACGACGAACTGGTCTTCGAGGTGCCCGAGGGCGAGGTCGAATGGGTCCGCACCGAGGTCCCGCGGCTGATGGCCGGCGTGGCCGCGCTCAAGGTGCCGCTCCTGGCCGAGATCGGCTTCGGGCCGAACTGGGACCAGGCGCACTGAGCGATGAAGGCTTTCCTTCGCGTTCGCATCCTGTGGCTGCTGTGGCTGGGTTGCATCGGCATCGCGAACGCCGCGGCGCCGGATGAACGCCTGGTCGCCTTGGCCGCCGACGAGAAGCCGGCCTTCCTCGCGACCCTCGGGCAGCTGGTGTCGATCGAGTCGGGCAGCCGCGATCTCGACGGCCTCGACAAGATCAGCCAGGTGGTCGCGGACCTCTTCAGGACGCTCGGCGCCCAGGTGCAGCTGATCGATCCCTCGGCCGATGCCTACCGCATGGAAGACACGCCCGAGCGCATCGGCAAGATCGTTCAGGCCACCTTCAAGGGCACCGGCAGCAAGAAGATCCTGCTGATCGCGCACATGGACACGGTCTACCAGATCGGCATGCTCAGCCGCCAGCCCTTCCGGGTCGAGGACAACAAGGCCTGGGGCCTCGGCGTGGCCGACGACAAGCAGGGCATCGCGGTCATCGCCCACACCATGGCGATCCTGAAGGCGCTGAATTTCAAGGAATACGGCAGCGTCACGGTGCTGGTCAACGGCGACGAGGAGATCAGCTCGCCCGGCGCCCGCGCGCTCATCACGCGGCTGGCCGGCGAGAGCGACGTGGTGCTGTCGTACGAAGGCGCCTCGGTCAATGGCGACAAGCTGTCGCTGGCGACTGCCGGCATCGCCTCGGTGACGCTCAACGTCACCGGCAAGGCCTCGCATGCGGGTGCGCCTGACGCCGGCGTCAACGCGCTGTACGAGCTGGCGCACCAGATCCTGCAGATGCGCGACCTGTCCGACCCGTCCACCGGCCTCAAGCTCAACTGGACCATCGCCCGCTCCGGCACCAACCGCAACGTGATCCCGGCCAGCGCGACCGCCGGCGCCGACGTTCGGGTGCTGAAGGTCGCCGACTACGACCGCATCGAGCAGCAGGTGAACGAGCGCGTCAAGAAGCAGCTGATCCCCGAGGCCAAGGTGCAGGTGATCTTCGAGCGTCGCCGTCCGCCGCTCGAAGCGACGCCGGCCTCGCGCGTGCTGGCGGCGCATGCGCAGGCCATCTACAAGACCCTCGGCAGGGAGCTGGGCGCCGACGACCAGGTCGGCGGCGCCGGCACCGATGCCGCCTTCGCCGGGCTGCACACCAGCGCGCCGGTGGTGGAGCGCTTCGGCCTGCAGGGCTTCGGCGCCCACACCGCAGATGCCGAATACGTGTCGCTCGATTCGATCGAGCCGCGGCTCTACCTGTCGGCGCAGATGATCATCGACATCTCGCGTGGCCGGGTGAAGCTGCCCGCGCCCTGAGTCACTCTCACCTGCTACGCTGCCCGCATGAATCTGTTCGTCATCATCGCCGCGACCCTGATTGCCGGCACCGGAAGCGTCTGGGTCGCGGCACTGCTGCTTCGGGTCGGCGTGCGCAGCGGCGGTGGCGGCGTCAATCCACAGCACCTGTTGAGCCTGGCCGCGGGCGCGCTCATGGCGACGGCCTTCATGCATCTGCTGCCCGAGGCCTTCGAAAGCGGCATCGAGCCGGCCGTGCTGTTCGGCTGCCTGCTGTTCGGCCTGGTCTTCTTCTTCCTGCTCGACAAGGCGGAGCTGTGGCACCACGGGCACGAGCATCACCATGGCGTGCCGGCCTCCGGGGCGGCCGACGACCACGACCATGGGCATGACCACGGGCATGTGCATGCGCACGCCCACGCGCACGACCACGCGCCGGACCAGCGCCGCGCCGGCGGCTGGGCGGTGCTCACCGGCGACAGCGTGCACTGCTTCGGCGACGGCATCCTGATCGCCTCGGCCTTCATCGCCGACCTGCGGCTCGGGCTGGTGGCCGCGATCGCGGTGCTGGCGCACGAGGTGCCGCACCACATCGGCGACCTGGTGGTACTGCGCCAGAGCTCGGCCAATTCGCGCGCCGCCTTCGTCAAGGTGTCGCTGGCCGGGACCATGACCACGCTCGGCGGCATCGCCGGCTGGTGGCTGGTCGACCGGCTGCACGACTGGCTGCCGTACTTCCTGGTGCTGGCCGGCAGCAGCTTCGTCTATGTGGCGCTGGCCGACCTGATCCCGCAATTGCAAAAGCGCCTGCCGGCGCGCCAGACCGCGCTGCAGGTGGTGTGGCTGCTGGCCGGCATCGTGCTCGTCACCGCGGTGAGCCGGCTGGCGCACGAGGACCACGAGCACCACGAGGGCGGACATGCGCACGCCGCGGCGGTCAGCGCGGCACCGCCGGCCGCTCCCTGATTTCCCGCATCGGCGAGGCGTTGTCCGACACGGCGGTTGCCCCTCCGCCGTCGTGGCTGATGCGGCCAAACGCGCCGCGGGGGTGCATCATGGCAGGCACCCAGAAGGAGCCTCACATGACCAGCGCCAAGCCGCCGAAGCGGATCGAAGCCGAAGCCCAGGAAACCGCGGACAGCGAAGTCGATCCGATCGACGCCGAGTCGAGCGAGGACGCCGAGGAAGACTTCGACACCTCCGAGGACGAGACCGAAGCCTCGGACGAGCTGTCCGAGGAAACCGGTATCGACCTCACCGACGCCAGCGAGCTCGACGCCGACAACGTGACCGCCGACGAGGAATTCGATCGGGTGATGCAGGCGCCCGACTGAAGCGCGGCGCCGGCGGCCCCGGAGGCCTCAGCCTTCCAGCGTGAAGCCGACCTTGAGCGTCACCTGCCAGTGGCCGATCTTGCCGTCCTTCACGTGGCCGCGGGTCTCGATCACCTCGAACCACTGGATGTTGCGCACCGATTCGCTGGCCTTGGCGATCGCGCGGCGCACCGCGTCGTCGCTGCCGGTCGGCGAAGAGCCGGTGAGTTCGAGGATCTTGTAGACGTGGTCGGACATGGCGGTCTCCTTCTCGGGGTGGATCAAGGCTTGGCGGACTTGTCTGGCGTGTAGCGGGTCACGCTGTCGGCGGTGATGTGGTAGCCGCTCACGCCCATGGTCGAATCGTTGTGCACGGTCTGCAGCTTGCCCGTGACCCAGACCGTGTCCATCGACCTGAACTTCGCCGCCTGCTTGGGCTGCACGTGCAGGATCTGGTTGGCCGGCGGCGGCGGCGTATGGATGCAGGCGCCGAAGTAGGGCACCAGCAGGAATTCGGTGACTGTGCCCTGCTCTTCTTCCAGCGGCACCACGAAGCCCGGGATCTTCACCTCGACGCCGTTCATCGCGCTGTTGACCGGCGCGTGGTCGAAGGCATCCTGCAGCTTCATGAGCATGTCGTTGGCGCGCGGATCGCTGTCGTCGAGCTGGCTCAGATCGACGTCCTTGAACTGCTTCATCGGGTCCCAGCCCTTGGGCACCAGCTCGTCCCAGCCGATGGTGCGGGGCTGGCCCGGCACCACCTTGGCATCGACCTGCTTGCCGGCCAGCGGCTGGCTGGCGGAGGTCGGCGGCGGTGCGTCGGCGGCCGTGGCGACGCGCGCGGCGAGCAGCCCGAAGACGGCCAGCGAGAGGAAAGCGCGTCGAAGCGACCGCGAAGTCATGTCTCAGATCCTTGGTGACAAGCCATCGGCCAGCGACAGCCGATAGGCCCGAATCCCCGGCAGCAGGCTCGCCAGCCAGCCGGCGGCGACCAGGCTGGCGAGCAGCAGCCATTCGTTCAGTGTAGGTTCCGACAGGTGCAATGCCAACCCGAACTGCGATTGCAGCCAGGGCGCCAGAAGGGCGATGCCGAGCACCGCGAAGACCACGCCGATCACCACGCCCAGCAGGGTCACCAGCGTGCCTTCGAGCGCCAGCAGCACCAGCACGTGGCGCAGGCTGGCGCCGACCGCGCGCAGCACCGCCAGCTCGCGCCGCCGCTCGTTCAGGCTGGCCAGCACCACCGACACCAGCCCGGCCAGGCTCACCAGCGCGACCAGCGCCGACATCAGCAGCAGCGCGTTCTCGCCGACGCCCACCACGCTCCACAGCTCGTCGAGCGCGACGCCGGGAAGGATGGCCATCAGCGGCTCCTCGGCATAGCGCGAGACCCAGCGCTGCACCGCGAACACCGCCGAGCGGTTCTGCAGGCCGACCAACGCCGCGGTCACGTTCTTGGGCGTGAGGTCGAACTTGCGCACCTGGTCGGCCGGGATCACGAGGCCCGGCATCGGCGCGCCGCCGATCCATTCGAGGTGGATCGCCTCCATCGCCGCCAGTCCGATGTGCACCGTGCGGTCGACCGGCGTGCCGGTGCGCGCCAGCACGCCGACGACGGTGAAGGGCTTGTCGGCATGCTCGGCCATGCCCAGGCCGCCGCTGCCGTGCGACAGCGTGATCTTCTGGCCGAGCCGGTAGCCCAGCCGGGCGGCCACCTCGGCGCCGATCACGGTGTCGAAGAGGTCGCTGAAGGGCCGGCCTTCGCTCAGCACCAGCGGCTGCCGGCGGCCGTAGCGGAAGTGCTCGAAGTAGTCGGGCGTGGTGGCCAGCACCGGGAAGCCGCGGTGCGAATCGCCCAGCGACAGCGGCACCACCCAGGCGACGCCCGGATGCGCGGCCAGCGCCTGCACGCTCTTCCACTGCATGTTGTTGGTCGCCGCGCCGATGCGGAACACCGAATAGAGCAGCAGCTGCGTCGAGCCGCCCCGGGCGCCGACGATCAGGTCGGTGCCCGAGACCGAGGACGAGAAGTTGGCCCGCAATTCGGTGCGGATGCGCTCGACGCCCAGCAGCAGGAAGGTCGACAGCGCGATCGACAGCACGGTCAACGCCAGCGTGAAGCGCCGGTTCCAGGCGCTGCGCCAGGCGATGCCGACCAGCGTCACGCGGCGTCCTCGTGGCTCGGCGCGCGGTTGATCTCGGGCAGCAGCACATGGCGGCCGAAGCGCTCCGCGGTGCGCTGGTCGTGGCTGACGAAGACCAGGGCGCTCCGGTTGGCTTCGCAGGCCGCCATCAGCACGTCGAGGAAGGCCTCGCGCCGGCCCTCGTCGAGGGCGGAGGTCGGCTCATCGGCGATCACGACCTCGGGATGCCCGACCAGCGCGCGCGCCGCCGCCACCCGCTGGCGCTGGCCGACCGACAGCTGCATTGCCTGGCGCGGCCACAGGGCGGGTTCCAGGCCCATGCGCCGCAGCAACTCCTCGGCGTGCGGCCGGCCGGTCCCGCCGGCGGCACGCAGGCGGCGGCCGGAAAAGCGCAAGGGCAGCAGCACGTTGTCGATCACGCTGAGGTAGGGCAGCAGGTTGAACTGCTGGAAGATGTAGCCCACGTGCGCCGCCCGCGCCCGGTCGCGCGCGGCGCCGGACAGCTCGTTCCAGTCGTGGCCCAGCAGGGTGACGCTGCCCGATTGCGCGACCAGCACGCCGGCCAGCAGCGACAGCAGCGTGCTCTTGCCGCAGCCGCTCGGCCCGTGGACGAACACCGCCTCGCCGGCCGCGACCTCGAAACGCTCGATGTCGATGCAGGGCCGCGCCGCGCCGGGCCAGGAGAAGCGCAGCGACTGCGCGGACAGGACCTGGCTCACTTGACGTTCACGCGGCCGTCACCTGACCCAGGCCAGCCGCGTGGCCGGGCGCTTCAGGCTGCGCTTGAACTGGCCCTGCGGCGACGCGATCTGCGCATCGACCTGGCGGATGTTCCTGAATGGCGTGAACAGGTCGACGTCGATGAACTTGGCGGCGACCGCATTGGTGCAGTTGAAGGCGAAGCTGCCGTCGAGGTCGGCATGGCCTTCGGGCGCGCCGGCCTCGTCCTTGCCGAGGCCGAGCACCGCCGATTCGAGCGTGACCGGGCCCAGCTTGCAGTTGGCGACCGGGTCGATCTGGATGAAGCGGTCGGCGGCGCGCAACTGCGCCACCGCGTCGTCGACCGCCTTCTGCTCGGCGTCGTTGCGCGGCGCGCGCTCGAAGCCCAGGAAATTGTCGAGCGGCGAGCGCATGTCGATCACGATGGTCGGGCCGTCGACCACGATGTCGAGCTGGACCTGGCCGTGCACGTGCGCCGGCTGGGCCTGCGACTGGGCGGATGCCGCGAGCGGCGCGGCCAGCAGGGCGGCAAGGGCCAGGGTGACGAGCGATCGCGGCAGGGTCATGAGAGTCAAGGATTCGCGCCTTGCCGGGTCGGCAGCCCCGGCGTGTTGCTCCATTCGCTCCAGCTGCCGGCATAGAGCGCGGTCGGCCCGAGGCCCGCGATCTCCATCGCGAGCAGGTTCGGCAGGGCGCTGACGCCGCTGCCGCACTGGTGGACCACCGTCGCCGGGTCGCGCCCCGCCAGCAGCGATTCGAATTCGGCGCGCAACTGGGCGGCCGGCTTGAACTTGCCGTCGGGACCGAGGTTCTCGGCGAAGGGCCGGTTCAGGGCCCCGGGAATGTGACCGGCTATCGGGTCCAGAGGTTCCACCTCGCCGCGGTAGCGGGCCGCGGCGCGGGCGTCGATGACCGTCTGCCCGGGCTGCTCGAGCCGGGCCAGCACGGCCTGGGTGTCGACCAGCGCCAGCAGCGGCTCGCCCGGCACGAAGTTGGACTGGAAATGGCTCGGCTCCTCGGCGCGGGTGACCGCGCCGCCGGCGGCCTGCCAGGCCTGCAGGCCGCCGTCGAGCACCGCGACCGCCTCGTGGCCCATCCACTTGAGCATCCACCACAGCCGCCCGCAGTAGTTGGCGCCGTTGCGGTCGTAGACCACCGCCTGCATGTCGTTGGCGAAGCCGATGCTCGACAGCCACGCGGCGAAGCGCTCCCGGCTCGGCAGCGGATGGCGGCCGCCCGAGGCGGGCAGGCCGTCGTCCTGCGCCACCACCACGCCGTGCGGGCCGGGCGCGCCGTGGCGGGCGCTGAGGTCGGTGTCGAGGTTGGCGTAGACCGCGCCCGGGATGTGGGCCATGCGGTAGTGCTCGGCGCCGGCCTCGGGCTTCATCAGCTCGAAGCTGCAGTCGAAGAGCATGAAGGGCGCGCCGCCGGCCTCGAGGGCCCTCAGTTGCTCGGCGGTGATCAGGGTCGTGTACATAAGGTCCTTCGCGGGCCGCACGCGACCCTGGTCAATGTTCTTCGGCGGGTGCCTTGGGCAGCGAGCGCTGGCGCAGCACCGTGGCGGCGATGCCGCTGGCCACGATCAGCGCCATGCCGGCCCAGCCGGCGGCGTCGATCGGGTCGCCGAACAGCAGCACACTGTAGATCGCCGCGAAAAGGATGCCCGAATACTGGAGATTGGCGACCAGCAAGGTTCCGCTCTGGGTCTTGGCGCTGGCGTAGGCGCGGGTCATGCAGAGCTGGCCGAGCGCGGCCAGCACGCCGATCGGCACCAGCCAGGCCGCGTGGCCGAAGGTCCAGGCCGACCAGGGCGTGGCCTCGCCCGAGAGCACGGTCGCGCCGCCGCCGGCGATCGCCGAGCCGAGCGCGAAGTAGAAGACCGTGCGCGCCTCCGGCTCGCCCAGCCGCGACAGCGCCACCACCTGCATGTAGGCGAAGGCGGCGGTGAGGCCCGACATCAGCCCGACCATGCCGGCGAAGCCCTGGCTGTCGGCGACGGTCGGCTTGAGCATCAGCACCACGCCGGCGAAGCCGGCCAGCACGGTGAGCACCAGCGGGCCCTGAAGCGGCGGGCGCGGCAGGCTGCCGTCGCGGCCCGGCACCGGCACCCAGGCCAGCAGTGCGCCGCCGACCAGGAAGGCGGCGATCCAGACGCTGCTCATGTAGTTGAGCGTCATCGCGGTCGCCAGCGGCATGTGGGCGATCGAGTAGAACCAGGCGCCCATCGAGACCACGCCGATGGTGCTGCGCCAGGCGTGCATGCCGGGGTAGCGGGTGGCCAGCGAGACGCCGCGGCAGCGGGCGATGACCCACAGGAAGACGATGCCGATCACGCCGCGCCACAGCACCAGCTCGGCGCTGGTGAACCACACCGAAGCGTACTTGACGCACACGCCCATGGTCGCGAACAGCAGCGCGCCCAGGACCATCCATGCGGCCTGCATGCCTAGGCGCGTCCCTGCTTCGACGGCGCGGTCAAACGCTCATCTCTTTGCGGTACCACTCGTGGAACTGCTGCATGCCGTCTTCCATCGGGCTCTGGTAGGGGCCGCTCTCGTCTTCGCCGCGGGCCATGAGGGCGCGGCGGCCGGCGTCCATGCGCTCGGCGATCTCGTCGTCCTCGACGCAGGTCTCCATGTAGGCGGCCTGCTGCGCCTCGACGAATTCGCGCTCGAAGGCGACGATTTCCTCGGGGTAGAAGAACTCGACCATGTTGAGCGTCTTCTGCGGCCCGATCGGGTGCAGCGTGGACACGGTCAGCACGTGCGGATACCACTCGACCATCACGTGCGGGTAGTAGGTGAGCCAGATGGCGCCGTACTTGGGCGGCTTGCCGTCGCGGTACTTGAGCAGCTGCTCCTGCCAGCGCTGGTAGACCGGGCTGCCGGCGCGGCCCAGGCGGTTGGCGACGCCGACCGTCTGCACCGAGAAGTGGCGGTTGAATTCCCAGCGCAGGTCGTCGCAGGTGACGAAGCTGCCCAGG
Organism: Xenophilus sp. L33; assembly: GCF_009765735.1. GTDB lineage: Bacteria > Pseudomonadota > Gammaproteobacteria > Burkholderiales > Burkholderiaceae_C > Variovorax. Next base: position 5,048 of record NZ_LMUW01000200.1, on the reverse strand, counting down.
CCCGGGTGGAAGGGACCGACGTGGTAGTCCTCGAGGTAGACCTCGATGAAGGTCTTCCAGTTGTAGTTGCACTCGTGCAGCTCGACCCGGTCGAGCGCGTAGCCGCTGAAGTCGAGGTCGGCGCGCGGGCCGAGCGAGGCCAGGTCGGCGGCCACGTCGCGGCCGCGGCCGGCGGCGTTCTTCTCGAACAGCAGGCCGTTCCACTCGGTCAGCGGGTAGTTGTGCAGGTTGAGGCAGGGGTCCTGCTCGAAGTGCGGCGCGCCGATCAGCATGCCGGTGGGGCGCGGATCGGCGGCGGCGTAGGTCCAGCGGTGCAGCGGACAGACCACGTTGCCGCCGGTGCCGGTGTCGAGCTCGCCGCGGCCCTGGAGGATCAGCGCCTGGCGGTGACGGCAGACGTTGGAGATCAGCTCCACGCCCTTGGGCGTGTGCACCAGCGCCCGGCCGTGCTGCTCTTGCGGCAGGGTGTGGAAGTTGCCCGCCTCGGGCACTGCCAGGCGGTGGCCGACGTAGCGCGGGCCTTCGGCGAAAAGCGTTTGCAGCTCGCGGGCGTAGAGCGCCTCGTCGAAGTACGCGGAAACCGGAAGTTGGCTCGAGGCCTGCTGCAGTTGAAGACTTAAATCAGACATGGGTGACCTGACCAAGCTCCCCACAAGGACAAAAGGGAGAAAGAGAAAAACGAAAAGGCTGCCGCCCGGAAAAAATGAGGGCGGCCCGAGGAATAGTGCCGGTGGCTGCCGGCCGGGGAAGCCCGCGATTGTACCCTCGGCGTCGGCGCGCGGCCCCCGTTCTAAAATGGCCGGTTTCACCTCACGATCCCGCATGCCCAAGGTGCCCACCGCTTCTCCCGACGAACCGACCGCCGATCCCGGCGCCGGCGCTCTGCCCGCGAGCTACGAGGCCGGCCTGCAGGAACTCGAGCAGCTGGTGACCGAACTCGAATCGGGCCAGCTGCCGCTCGACCGCCTCCTGGGCAGCTACCAGCGCGGCGCGACGCTGCTGGCCTTTTGCCGCGACCGGCTGCAGGCGGTCGAGGACCAGATCAAGGTGCTCGACGCCGGCAGCCTCAAGGTCTGGGCGTCCGAATGAGCGCTGTCGAGGCTTCGCGCTGGGAACCGGCCCGGCTGGCCGCTTGGATCGAATCGCGGCTGACGCGGGTCGAGGACGCGCTGGGCGCCTGGGTCGGCGTCGACGCGCCGGCCGAGCTGGGCGACGCGATGCGCTACGCGGTGCTCGACGGCGGCAAGCGCCTGCGGCCCTTGCTGGTCTTCGCGGCCAGCGAAGCCACCGGCGGCGATGCGGGCACGGCCCTGCGTGCGGCCTGCGCGGTCGAGCTGATCCACGCCTATTCGCTGGTTCACGACGACCTGCCCTGCATGGACAACGACGTCCTGCGCCGCGGCAAGCCCACCGTCCATGTGAGGTTCGGCGAGGCCGACGCGCTGCTGGCCGGCGACGCGCTGCAGGCGCTGGCCTTCGAGCTGCTGACGCCCGACGGCGACGCGATCGCGCCGGCGGTGCAGGCCCACCTGTGCCGCCTGCTGGCACGGGCCGCCGGCAGCCAGGGCATGGCCGGCGGGCAGGCGATCGACCTGGCCAGCGTCGGCGTCGCGCTCGACGAGGAGCGCCTGCGCGAGATGCACCGCATGAAGACCGGCGCGCTGCTGCAGGGCAGCGTCGAGATGGGCGCGGCCTGCGGCCGTCCGCCTTCGGCCGCGGCGCTGGCCGCGCTGCGCGACTACGGCGCCGCCATCGGCCTGGCCTTCCAGGTGGTGGACGACATCCTCGACGTCGTCGCCGATTCGGCGACGCTCGGCAAGACCGCCGGCAAGGACGCCGCCAGCGACAAGCCGACCTACGTCTCGCTGCTCGGCCTCGACGGCGCCCGCGCCCAGGCCCGCGAACTGCTGGTGCGCGCGCTCGAGGCGCTCGATCGCAGCGCCCTGGCCGACACCGGCGCGCTGCGCGCGCTGGCCCACATGGTCGTGGACCGCGATCGATAACCCCTCATTCCATGGCTGCACCGCTGCTTCCCACCATCCACGATCCCTCGGCGATCCGGCACTTCGACCGGGCCCAGCTCAAGCAGCTGGCCGACGAGGTGCGCACCTGCGTGCTCGACAACGTCTCGCGCACCGGCGGTCACCTCAGTTCCAACCTCGGCACGGTCGAGCTCACCGTCGCGCTGCACCATGTCTTCGACACGCCGCACGACCGCCTGGTGTGGGACGTGGGTCACCAGACCTATCCGCACAAGATCCTCACCGGCCGGCGCGAGCGCATGCCGAGCCTGCGCCAGATCGGCGGCATCTCCGGCTTCCCGCAGCGCGGCGAGAGCGAATACGACACCTTCGGCACCGCCCATTCGTCGACCAGCATCTCGGCCGCGCTCGGCATGGCGCTGGCGGCCCGGCAGAAGGGCGAGGACCGCCATTCGGTGGCGATCATCGGCGACGGCGCGCTGACCGCCGGCATGGCCTTCGAGGCGCTGAACAACGCCGGCGTCTGCGACGACTGCAAGCTGCTGGTGATCCTGAACGACAACGACATGTCGATCAGCCCGCCGGTCGGTGCGCTCAACCGCTACCTGGCGCAGCTGATGAGCGGCAACTTCTACGCCGCCGCCAAGAACGTCGGCAAGAGCGTGCTGCGGGCGGCGCCGCCGCTCTTCGAGCTGGCCAAGCGCTTCGAGCAGCATGCCAAGGGCATGGTGGTGCCGGCCACGCTGTTCGAGCAGTTCGGCTTCAACTACGTCGGCCCGATCGACGGGCACGACCTCGATTCGCTGGTGCCGACGCTCGAGAACCTGAAGCACCTCGACGGCCCGCAGTTCCTGCACGTGGTGACCAAGAAGGGCCAGGGCTACAAGCTGGCCGAGGCCGACCCGGTGGCCTACCACGGGCCGTCGAAGTTCGATCCCGCGGTCGGCCTCGTGAAGCCCGCGACCGCGCCGAAGCAGACCTTCACCCAGGTCTTCGGCAGCTGGCTGTGCGACATGGCGGCGCAGGACGGCCGGCTGGTCGGCATCACGCCGGCGATGCGCGAGGGCTCCGGCATGGTCGAGTTCGAGCAGCGCTTCCCGGAGCGCTACTACGACGTCGGCATCGCCGAGCAGCACGCGGTGACCTTCGCCGCCGGCCTGGCCTGCGAAGGGCTGAAGCCGGTGGTCGCGATCTACTCGACCTTCCTTCAGCGGGCCTACGACCAGCTGATCCACGACGTCGCGATCCAGAACCTGCCGGTGGTCTTCGCGCTCGACCGCGCCGGCCTGGTCGGTGCCGACGGCGCCACGCATGCGGGCGCCTACGACATCGCCTTCCTGCGCTGCATCCCGAACATGAGCGTGGCCTGCCCGGCGGACGAGGCCGAATGCCGCCAGCTGCTGAGCAGCGCCTTCGCCCAGGACCATCCGGTGGCGGTGCGCTATCCGCGCGGCGCCGGTGCCGGCGTGACGCCGCACCTGACGCTCGACGCGCTGCCGATCGGTCGCGGCGAGATCCGGCGCGAAGGCCGGCGCATCGCGATCCTGGCCTTCGGCAGCCTGCTCTACCCGGCGCTGAAGGCGGCCGAGGCGCTCGACGCGACGGTGGTCAACATGCGCTGGGTCAAGCCGCTGGACGTCGAGCTGCTGCTCAAGGTGGCGGCCGGCCACGACTGCATCGTGACGCTGGAAGAGGGCGCGATCATGGGCGGCGCCGGCAGCGCGGTGATCGAGGCGCTGCAGGCCGCCGCGATGCTGAAGCCGGTGCTGCAGCTGGGCCTGCCCGACCGCTTCATCGAGCATGGCGATCCGGTCAAGCTGCTGGAGAGCATCGGGCTCGATGCGGCGGGGATCGAGCAGTCGATCCGGGAGCGCTTCGTGGGGCAGGGGCCGGCGCTGGTCCGAGCTTGATCCGCGCCTTGCGCGCTACTTCAGGCGACCTGCCTTCATGTCGGCGCGCAACGCGTCGTTGACCCGGGTCTGCCAACCGGGCCCGGTTGCCTTGATCGCCGCCAACAACTCGGCGTCGAACCGGATCGTGGTCGACACCTTCGGCCGGATCGCGCGTGGCCGACCCAGGCGTCGGGTCTGATCGGCTTTCACGGCGGCGTCGAAAGCGGGTCGCGACACTTCCTTGCCGTCGACGGTCAGCGTGGCGCGCGCCACCATCTCACCGGTCAGTTCGGGCGCGTCGTCCGGATCAGTCCAGCGCGGTGGAGTACCTGGTTTTTTCCCTGGCATTGGCATTTCTCATCGATATCACGCGGCGCACCGCGCCGCGAAGGGTCCAGGCGATCGCGACGAGTCGCCCGTCGAGCAGGCCGAAACTCAGGAACCGTTTCTCGCCGTAGGCGAAACGCTCGTCGACCAAGGTCAGCGATGGGCCTTCGAACACTTCGGCTGCACGCGCGAAATCCAGTCCGCGCTCGATCAGGGTCCTGTCACGCTTGATGCTGTCGAACTCGACCAGCATCAGTTTATTGTAGTAACAGAAATTACTTCGGTGCTCGCCGGGTCCTGCATGGTTCCTTCCTGTTCATTGCTGCTAAGACCGCCGTGCGTGGCGCACGGCGGACCGCCAGCATCTTGAACAGGAACGCCCGAGGGACGAGGCCGTCGCGCCACGTCCGGAGCTTTCAACGGCCCTTCGGCCGCCCGCTCAGCGGTACCCCGGCTCGTTCGGGTTGTGGATGATCCAGATCAGGTTGCCGCTGGTGAAGTCGCCGATGCCGCCGCCGGCGAAGATCAGGCGGCCCTGGCCCTTGTAGACCATCTCGAAGCGGTGCCGGTCGCTGCCGAAGTAGAACGGGATCCAGGCCTTGCCGGTCATGTAGGCGCCCTGGTCGGTGGGCTGGCCGACGAGGTCGGTGACCTGACGCATCGGCATGCCGATCTGCAGCTGGGTGAATTTCGAGTTCGCCGCCGGAATGCCGGTGATCTCGCCTTCGTAGTCGTTGATGCCCTTGACCGTGCGGCCGCTGCCCGATTCGACCTTCGACGAATCGATCACGTTGCCGCGTGCGTCCATGCCGGGCTTGGCGCTGCCGCCGGCGGCGATCGGTGCGGC
>NZ_LMUW01000199.1 GCF_009765735.1 Xenophilus sp. L33 | reverse complement strand
ACGCCGCGCAGCGCGCGCCCGACGAGGCCAGCGTCGCCGCGGCCTCGATCGCGGTGGCCGAGGCGCGGGTGCTGTCGACCACCGCCTCGCTCGATGCCGGCACCCGCCTCTTCGAGCTGGCCGGCACCGGCGCCACGCTCGACGGGCTGGGCCTGGACCGCTTCTGGCGCAATGCGCGCACGCACACGCTGCACGACCCGGTGCGCTGGAAATACCACGCGATCGGCAACTACCACCTCAACGACAAGCTGCCGCCGCGCCACGGCGCCTTGTGAGCCGGCACGCGCCGCCACGCCGCCACGCCTTCAACCCCGGAGCCTTTCCTTGATCCTCGATCCTTCCTTCCTCGAAGCGGCGCTGTCGCGCCGCCGCTGGCTGCAACTGGCTTCGGCCGGCGCGCTCGCGGCCGGCGGCCTGCCGGCCCATGCCGCCTTCAAGGAGCCGCCCGGCAGCGACAAGCTGCTCAAGGTCGGCGTCACCAGCGGGCCGCACGAGCAGGTGTTCGCGGTCGCCAAGGGCGTCGCCGAGCGCGACTACGGCCTGCGCATCGAGATCGTGCCCTTCACCGACTACAGCCGGCCGAACGCCGCGCTCGACGCCGGCGACCTCGACGCCAACAGCTTCCAGCACCGTCCCTTCCTGGCCGCGCAGGTGCGTTCGCGCGGCTACAGGATCGTCGGCTTCGGCAGCACCTTCATCGGGCCGATCGCGATCTACTCCAAGAGGTTCAAGCGCATCGAGGACCTGCCGCAGGGCGCAAACGTCGCGATCCCGAACGACCCGGCCAACGAGAGCCGGGTGCTCCTGCTGCTGCAGAAGAGCGGCCTGATCACCTTGAAGACCGGCATCGATCCGGTCGCCGGCATCAACGCGACGCCGCGCGACATCGTCGCCAATCCGAAGCAGCTGCGCTTTTCCGAGATCGAGGCGGCGCAATTGCCGCGCACGCTGGACGACACCGACGCCTCGGCGATCAACGCCGACTACGCCAACAAGGCCGGCCTCAACCCGGCCCGCGACTCGATCCTGCTCGAGAGCAAGGACGGCCCCTACGCCTGCGTGATCGCGGTGCGCGAGCAGGACCAGGCGCAACCCTGGGTGCAGCAGCTGGTGAAGTCCTACCAGAGCGAGGAGGTGCGCAGGTTCATCCTCGCGACCTTCGACGGCGGCGTCATTCCCGCCTTCTGACGACGACCATGGCAGCGAAGAAAGAGATCCTGCTCAACGCGTTCAACATGAACTGCGTGGGCCACATCAACCACGGCCTGTGGACCCATCCGCGCGACGAATCGCTGCACTACAACACGATCGAGCACTGGACCGGCATCGCCCGCACGCTGGAGCGAGGACTTTTCGACGGCCTCTTCATCGCCGACATCGTGGGCGTCTACGACGTCTACCAGGGCAACGTCGACGTCACCTTGCGCGAGTCGATCCAGCTGCCGGTGAACGACCCGATGCTGCTGATCTCGGCCATGGCGGCGGTCACCCGCAACCTCGGCTTCGGCGTCACGGTGAACCTGGGCTACGAGCTGCCCTACCTGCTGGCGCGGCGCTTCTCGACGCTCGACCATCTCACCCGCGGGCGCATCGGCTGGAACATCGTCACCGGCTACCTGGACAGCGCTGCGCGCGCCATGGGGCTTTCCGAGCAGCTGCCGCACGACGAGCGCTACGAGCGGGCCGACGAATTCCTCGACGTGCTCTACCAGCTCTGGGAAGGCAGCTGGGAAGAAGGCGCGGTGCGGCGCGACAAGGCCGCGCGCGTGTTCGCCGACCCGGCCAGGGTGCACGCGGTGCATCACCACGGCCGCTACTACCAGGTCGACGGCTACCACCTGGCCGAGCCTTCGCCGCAGCGCACGCCGGTGCTGTTCCAGGCCGGCAGCTCGGGCCGCGGCCAACGCTTCGCCGGACGCCATGCCGAGTGCGTCTTCATCTCGCCGCCGAACAAGGCCTCGGCGAAGAAGAGCGTGGCTTCGCTGCGCGAACAGTTGGTGGCGGCCGGCCGCCGGCCGGACGACGTGAAGGTCTTCGTCGGCGCCTCGGCGGTGACCGCGCCGACCGAGCGCCAGGCACGCGAGAAGTTCGAGGACTACAAGCGCCACGCCAGCCGCGATGCCGGCCTCGCGCACTTCTCCGCCAGCACCGGCATCGACTTTTCGCGCTACGACCTGGACGCGCCGATCCGCTACGGCGCGACCAACGCGATCGAGTCGGCCACCCGCACCGCCGAGCAGCACGGCTGGACCCGCAGGCAGCTGCTCGAGCTGTTCGAGCTGGGCGGCCGCTATCCGGCGATCGTCGGCGACCCTTCGCGCGTGGCGGACGAACTGCAGTCATGGGTCGACGAGACGGGGGTCGACGGCTTCAACCTCAGCCGCACCGTGGTGCCCGAAAGCTACGAGGACTTCGTCGACCTCGTCGTGCCGGAGCTGCAGCAGCGCGGCGTCTACAAGACCGCCTACGCGCCGGGCACGCTGCGCCGGAAGCTGTTCGGCGAGGGCGACCATCTGCCGGAGCGGCATGCGCGCGCGCAGTTCAGGCGGCCCGCGGAGCGAAAGGCGGCCGAAGCGACGAACGACCGCAAGGTCGAGCGCGAAATCCTCGGCAAATGACTAGGGCCTGTTAACACAAACGGAGTCCATCGGCGATCAGCGCGAAGCTG
>NZ_LMUW01000024.1:50619-117864 GCF_009765735.1 Xenophilus sp. L33 | reverse complement strand
TGCCGCGGCACCGGCGCCCGCCGCGGCCGCCGACGCGGTTGCGCCGCCGAGCGGGCCGACGCCGAGCAATCCGGCCGGCATCAAGTTCTAGGAATCCGCGGAAGCTTCAGCCGAAGCGCAAGGTCCGCACGCCCGACGACGTGCCCAGCAGGCAGACGCTCGCGCGCTGCCGCCCGAACACACCGACCGTGACCACGCCGGCCCACTGGTTCACCTCGGTCTCGAAACCGAGCGGATCGGTGATCCGCAAGCCGGTGACGTCGACGATGTGCTGGCCGTTGTCGGTCACCAGCGGCAGGCCGTCCTTCTCGCGCACCTGGGCGATGCCGCCGAGCCGGGCGAACTGGCGGATCACCCGCCGCACCGCCATCGGGATCACTTCCACCGGCAGCGGGAAGGCGCCCAGCGTGTTCACCAGCTTCGACGAGTCGGCGATGCAGACGAAGCGCCGCGACTGGGCGGCGACGATCTTCTCGCGCGTGAGGGCCGCACCGCCGCCCTTGATCATGTAGCCGCGGCCGTCGATCTCGTCGGCGCCGTCGATGTACACCGCCAGCTCCTCGATCTCGTTGGCGTCGAAGACCTCGATGCCCAGCGCGCGCAGCCGGTCGGTCGATGCGACCGAACTGGAAACGGCGCCGCGGATCTCGTCCTTCATGCCGGCCAGCGCGTCGATGAACTTGTTGACCGTCGAGCCGGTGCCGACACCGACGATCTCGCCCTTGACCACATAGTCCAGCGCGGCCCGCCCGACCTGGGCCTTCAGTTCGTCCTGGGTCGGGGCAGGTGTGGGGGCGGCAGGAGAGGTCATCGCGGAGAATCCTTGAGCTGTTCGAAGTAACCGACGATTATCCGATGCCCCTGCTCCTGCCCTCCTCCCTGTACGGGCTTGCCCGACCTTTCCTGTTCAACCTCGATCCGGAACGGGCCCACGAGCTGACCCTCGACGCGCTGGCGCGCAGCCAGAACACGCCGCTGGCCGGCGTCTACACGGCGCCGCGGGTGGCGGACCGCGTGACCCTCGCCGGCCTGTCCTTCCCGAACCGGGTCGGCCTGGCCGCCGGGCTGGACAAGAACGCGCGCTGCATCGACGCCTTCGCCGCCATGGGCTTCGGCTTCGTCGAGGTCGGCACGGTCACGCCGAAGGCGCAGCCGGGCAATCCGAAGCCGCGCATGTTCCGCCTGCCCAAGCGCGACGCGCTGATCAACCGCCTCGGCTTCAACAACGAGGGCCTCGACGCCTTCGTCGCCAATGTGCAGAAGGCGCGCTTTCGCCGGGACACCTCGCGACCGCCGATGCTGCTCGGCCTGAACATCGGCAAGAACGCGGCCACGCCGATCGAGCGCGCGGTGGACGACTACCTGGTCTGCCTGGCCGGCGTCTACCCGCACGCCGACTACGTGACGATCAACATCTCCAGCCCGAACACCGCCAACCTGCGCTCGCTGCAGAGCGACCAGGCGCTCGACACCCTGCTGGGCGCCCTGGCCGACAAGCGCGAGACGCTGGCCGCCCGCCTGGGCAAGCGGGTGCCGCTCTTCGTGAAGATCGCGCCGGACCTCGAGCCGGCGCAGGTCGAGGTGATCGCCGCGACCCTGAAGCGGCACGGCATGGACGGCGTCATCGCGACCAACACCACGCTGGCGCGCGACGCGGTGGCCGGCCTGCCGCACGCGGAAGAAGCCGGCGGCCTCTCGGGCGCGCCGGTGCGGGAGGCCAGCGATCGGGTGGTGGGCCAGTTGCGCCAGGCGCTCGGCGCCGGCTACCCGATCATCGGCGTCGGCGGCATCCTGAGCGCGTCCGACGCGAGGGCCAAGATCGCGGCCGGCGCCGACCTGGTGCAGATCTACACCGGCCTCATCTACCGAGGTCCGGCGTTGGTCACGCGGGTGGCGAGCGCGCTGCGCGCGAGCGGCACCCGCGGGGACTGATTCAGCGCCTCCGTCAGCGCATCCGCCAGAGCACCGGCGCGACCACCGCGGCCCAGCGCACCAGCCGTTTCGGGCCCAGCACTGCCAGCACGGCGGCGGAGGCCATGCCGGTGGCGACCGGATGCTCGCGGGCGATGCGGACCGCGGCTGCGCTGGCGGTCTCGCTCGGCACGGGCGCCGCGCCAACGTCGTTGGCGGCGGCTTGCAGCGTTTCGACCCGCAGGCGCTGGCGCTCGATGCGGGCCAGCAGCTCGTCCCGGCTGACCGGCGGCGGCGGGCGCCGGACCTCTTCGTCGTCGGCACCGAAGTTCTCGTGGAACCAGGCCACGTCGCGCTCGAAGACATCGCGGGCCGGCTCGAAGGCCTTGGAGGCCATGCCCAGCTTCTGCACCAGCATCACCACGGCGACGAGCCACAGCAGCACCCACAGCGCGGCCACCAGCCAGGCCACCAGGGCACGCTGCGGCGTGTCCCAGAACTGGACCACCAACGCGACCGACAGCAAGGCCGCGGCCACCGTGGTCAGTCCGACCACCACGACCACCAGGCCGAGGATCAGGCGCAGGCGCTCCTTCTCGTCATGCCAGGCGAAGCGCAGCAGATGGGTGCGGTCTTCCAGCGCCAGCGCGCCCTCGCCGGCCATGATGCGCAGCCGGCGCAGTCGCGAGCGCAGGCCGAAGAGGTCGGTCAGCCTCATGCCGCGCCTCCGCGCGAGCCGGCAGAGGGACGGATGCGCAGGGCTGTGACCGGGCCGGGCTCAGCGGCGGCCAAGCAGCAGGCCCACCAGCACGCCGACCGCGAGTGCGGCACCGGCGATCTGCCAGGGTTCGTCGTGGGCGTAGGCGTTCGCGGTGCTGGCGGCTTCCTTGGCCTTCTGCGCGGCCAGGCGGCTCTTCTCGGCGGCCAGTTCGCGGGCGATCGCGATCTTGCTGTCGATGCGCTGGCGCAGCGCCTTGATCTGCGGCAGCGATTCGAGGTCCTTGCTGGCCAGCACGCCCTTGACGTCGCGGGCAATGTCTTCGGTGACGGCGTTGGCGGCCGCGTCGATGTTGGTGGATGCAGTCATGGGATAAGGGTCCTCCTCGGTGAATGGCGCCGGTAATTAGCGGGCATTCGATGGTACATGCCCGCGCGTCAGTCCGACAGCAGATCGGCCACCCGGCGGCCGATCGCCAGGCTGCTGGTCAGGCCCGGCGACTCGATGCCGAACAGGTTCACCAGCCCTGCCACGCCATGGACCGCCGGTCCCTGGATCACGAAATCGGCGGCCGGCTCGCGCGGGCCCGAGATCTTCGGCCGGATGCCCGCGTAGCCCGGCAGCAAGGCGCCGTCCGGCAGCCCGGGCCAGTAGCGGCGGACTTCGGCGTAGAAGGCCTCGCCGCGGTCCGGATCCACCACCAGGTCGTCCGGCGACGCCACCCATTGCACGTCGGGACCGAACTTGGCCTGGCCGCCGAGGTCGAGCGTGAGGTGCACGCCGAGCCCGGCCGCCTCGGGCACCGGATAGATGAGACGGCTGAAGGGCGCCCGTCCCGCCAGCACGAAGTAGTTGCCCTTGGCGTAGTGCGCGGTGGGCACCGCGGCCGCCGGCAGGCCTCCAAAACGGGCCGCCAACGACGGCGCGCCGAGGCCGGCGGCATTGACCACCGCACGGCAGCGCAGGTCCGTGCCGTCCTGCATCGACAGCACGATCGCATCGTCCTCGCAGCGCGCGCCGGCCACGCCGGACTTCAGCGCCACGACGCCGCCTTCGCGTTCGAGGTCGCCCTGCAGGCTCAGCATCAGCGAATGGCTGTCGACGATGCCGGTGCTCGGCGAATGCAAGGCGGCGAGGCATTCGAGCTGCGGCTCGAGCGCGCGCGCCGCGTCACGGTCGAGCGTCGCCAGGTCGTCGACGCCGTTGGCGCGCGCCCGTGCGGCGATCGCTTCGAGTTGCGCCACTTGCGCTTCGTCGGTGGCGACGATCAGCTTGCCGCAGCGCCGATGCGGCAGGCCGCGCTCCTGCAGGTAGGCATAGAGCAGGCCGCGGCCCTCGACGCACAGGCGCGCCTTGAGCGAATCCTTCGGGTAGTAGATGCCGGCGTGGATCACCTCGCTGTTGCGCGAGCTGGTGCCGGTGCCGATGGCGCCCTCGGCTTCCAGCACGACCACCTCGCGGCCGCGCTGCGCCAGGGCGCTCGCCACCGCCAGTCCCACCACGCCGGCGCCGATGACGGCGCAATCGATCTCATCCATCCGGCGAGCTTAGCGCCGCCGGAAATGGATGCTTCAGGTGCTGATCGGGCTGATCGGGTTTTCCGGATCGGCCGGGCTGCCCGGCGGAGGCGTCGGGCCCTTGTCCGGCTCGACCGGCAGGTCGGGGAAATCCGGCGGGTCGGCGCTGATCGGGTTCGGATGCACAGGACGTGGCGTCATGAGGCTTTCTCCTTGCCTCGCGGTTATACGCCGCTGCCGGAGGCTTTCCCATGTGCCTTCAGGTGCGCGCCGACGTCGGTCGCCTTGTCGCCGACCCGGGCGACGGCGTCGCGCACCTGGTCGGTCGTGACGTCGAAGCGGCGCGCCCACATCTGCAGCGCCTCGTCCGAATGGAGGTCGATGCTGTCGGGACCCGTGGCGTTGGGAGCGAAGGTGTCGTCTGGCATGGCGGCTCCGATGAGGTTTTCGCCAGAGTAGGTGCCAAAGATCGCGGACCTTGTAGGCGCAGCGCAGGCAGCGGCTGTCGGAACATGCGGATGGCCGGGCCAGCCGAGGAAAACAAAAGAAAAAGGCCGCGAGCTGGATGCAGCTTGCGGCCTTGGTCTGGAATGGTGGTGGGCGGTGGAGGCTTCGAACCTCCGACCCCAGCAGTGTGAATGCTGTGCTCTACCCCTGAGCTAACCGCCCGGCTCCGACTTGCGGAGATCGCACCGTTTGGTGCGAAGCCTCGGATTATGCCATACCCGCGGAGGCCACCTGCCGAAAAAGCGTCTTGCCGTTGCTCGACTTGTCCAGCTGCAGCAGCAGCTCCTCGTGCGCCGCCAGCTCGTAGTCGGTCGCGCTCAGCACCGGCAGCTGGAAGCTGCGCAGGTCGACCGAGACGAGCGTGCCGAATTCCGGCTCGGCGGTGCCGATGTCGATCAGCAGCGCGTCCTGGCCGCGCGTGAGGTTGATGTAGACGTCGGCCAGCAACTGGGCATCGAGCTTGGCGCCGTGGAAGGTGCGGTTCGAGCGGTCGACGCCGAAGCGGTCGCACAGCGCGTCCAGCGAGTTGCGCTTGCCCGGGTAGACCGCCTTGGCCAAGGCCAGCGTGTCGGTCACCTCGGCCACGAAGCTGTGCAGCGGCGGCAGGCCGGCCAGTTCGAATTCGCGGTTCAGGAAGCCGACGTCGAAGGCGGCGTTGTGGATGATCAGCTCGGCGTCGCGCAGGTAGTCGATCACGTCCTGCGCCAGGGTCGCGAACTTCGGCTTGTCGCGCAGGAAGTCGGTGGTCAGGCCGTGCACCTTCAACGCATCCTCGTGGCTTTCGCGCTCGGGATTGAAGTAGATGTGCAGGTCGTTGCCGGTCAGCTTGCGGTTGAAGAGCTCGACGCAGCCGAGCTCGATGATGCGGTCGCCGTTTTCCGCCGACAGGCCGGTGGTCTCGGTGTCGAGGACGATGAGTCGGCTCATGGGCTCAGTGATTTTCCTTGGCGTGGTTGATCGAGTATTTCGGGATCTCGACCGTCAGGTCGGCCTGCGCGAGTATCGCCTGGCAGCTCAGCCGCGATTGCGGCTCCAGGCCCCAGGCGCGGTCGAGCAGGTCTTCCTCGCCCTCCTCCGCCTCGTTGAGCGACTCCAGCCCGCGCCGCACGATCACGTGGCAGGTGGTGCAGGCGCAACTCATCTCGCAGGCATGCTCGATGTCGATGTGGTTGTCGAGCAGTGCCTCGCAGATCGAGGTGCCGGCCGGCGCGCTGATCTCGGCGCCCTGCGGGCAGTATTCGGGATGGGGAAGGATCTTGATCGTGGGCATCGTGCTTCTTGTTGTTCTTCTCAGAGGGATTCGATCTGGCGGCCGGCCAGCGCACGCGCGATGCCCGCGTTCATGCGCTCGGCGGCGAACGCTTCGGTGCCGTCGGCCAGGGCCTTCGTCGCGGCTTCGACCACGGCGGCGTCGCTGGCGCCCTGTGCGACGCGCAAGGCGTCCATCAGCGCCTCGATCGCGGCGCGGTCCTCGGCGGACAGCAATTCGCCGTCGGCATCGAGCGCGCTGCGCGTGGCCAGCAGCATGCGGTCGGCATCGACCCGCGCCTCTACCAGCGCCCGCGCCTGCATGTCTTCCTGGGCGGTGGCGAAGCTCTGCTGCAGCATGGTCGCGATCTGGTCGTCCGAGAGGCCGTACGACGGCTTCACCGTGACGTGCGCCTCGACGCCGCTCACCTGTTCCTTGGCACCCACGCTCAAGAGGCCGTCGGCGTCGACGGTGAAGGTGACCCGGATGCGGGCGGCGCCCGCGGCCATCGGCGGAATGCCGCGCAGCTCGAAGCGCGCGAGGCTGCGGCAGTCGGCGACCAGGTCGCGCTCGCCCTGCACCACGTGCAGCGACAGCGCGGTCTGGCCGTCCTTGTAGGTCGTGAAGTCCTGCGCCATCGCGGTCGGGATGGTCTGGTTGCGCGGCACGATGCGCTCGACCAGGCCGCCCATGGTCTCGATGCCGAGCGACAGCGGGATCACGTCGAGCAGCAGCAGGTCGTCGGCGCCGCCGTTGCCGGCCAGCTGGTTGGCCTGGATGGCGGCGCCCAGCGCCACCACCTGGTCGGGATCGAGGTTGACCAGCGGTTCGCGGCCGAAGCATTCGGCGACCGCGCGGCGCACCTGCGGCATGCGCGTCGCACCGCCGACCAGCACCACGCCCTTCAATTCGTCCGGCGCCAGGCGGGCGTCGCGCACGGCCTTGCGCACCGCGGCGATCGTCCGCTGGGTCAGCGTGGCGGTGGCGGCCTCGAACTGCTCGCGGTGCAGCTCGATGCGCAGCGGGCCGCCGCTCAGCGCGGCCTCGAACGTCGTCGATTCGGCGTCCGACAGCGCTTCCTTCGCCGCGCGCGCGGCCACCAGCAGCGCCGAACGATCGAGGTCGCTCGCAGCCTGCACGCCGCCTTGCGCGGCCGCGACATCGGCCAGCGCATGGTCGTAGTCGTCGCCGCCGAGGGCCGAGTCGCCGCCGGTCGCGATGACCTCGAAGACACCCTGCGTCAGCCGCAGGATGGAGATGTCGAAGGTGCCGCCGCCCAGGTCGTAGACCGCGTAAACGCCTTCGCTGCCGTTGTCCAGGCCGTAGGCGATGGCGGCCGCGGTGGGCTCGCTGATCAGCCGCAGCACGTTGAGGCCGGCCAGCTGCGCCGCGTCCTTGGTCGCCTGGCGCTGGCCTTCGTCGAAGTAGGCCGGCACCGTGATGACCACGCCGTAGAGCTCGTCGTCGAAGGTGTCCTCGGCGCGATAGCGCAAGGTCGCCAGGATCTCGGCGCTGACCTCGATCGGCGACTTCTCGCCGGCGGCGGTCGCGACCTTGACCATGCCGCCCTCGCCCGTGAGCCCGTAAGTCATGCTGTCGCGATGCGCGATGTCGGCGAGGCCGCGGCCCATCAGCCGCTTCACCGAGGTGATCACGTTGGCCGGGTCGGTCGCCCGCGCCGCCAGCGCATCGAAGCCGATCTGGCGCCGCTCGGCATCGAGGTAGCGCACCGCCGACGGCAGCAGCACGCGGCCTTCGGCATCGGGCAGGCACTCGGCGACGCCGTTGCGCACCGCGGCGACCAGCGAATGGGTGGTGCCGAGGTCGATGCCGACCGCGATCCGGCGCTGGTGCGGGTCCGGCGCCTGGCCGGGTTCTGAGATCTGGAGAAGTGCCATGGCGGTATTGTCGCTACGCGTCGAGCCGCGCTTCGACGTCGGCGGCAAAGCGCTCGATGAACATGAGGGCTCTGACCTGGCGCGCCGCCTCGGCGTAGTCGCCCTTCTCGTCGATGAGCCAGTCGAGCGACGAGAGCGCACGGGCCCGCGCCGCGATCACCTCGGCATGCAGCGCGTCGAGCGCGGCCGGTGCCTGCGCTTCATCGAGGCTCTCGCGCCATTCCATCTGCTGCATCAGGAAGGCGGGTGGCATCGCGGTGTTGGTCTCGGCATCGATCGGCTCGCCGTGCAGCGCGCACAGGTAGGTGGCGCGCCGGACCGGGTCCTTCAGCCGCTGGTAGGCCTCGTTGATGCGCACCGACCATTGCATGGCCAGCCGCTGCGCTGCCGCGCCCTGGGCCGCGAAGCGATCGGGATGGGCTTCGCGCTGCAGTTCCTTCCAGCGGGCGTCCAGGGTCGCGCGGTCCTGCGCGAAGGTGGCCGGCACGGCGAACAGCTCGAAGTCGGTGTCGTTGAGATTCATGGCGAAAGAAAAGCCGCCAGCAATGACTTGGTGGCGGCTCGGTTCGGAAAGCCTGACGAGATCAGATGCGAAAGCTCTCGCCACAACCGCAGCGGTCGCGTTCGTTCGGGTTGTTGAACTTGAAGCCCTCGTTCAGCCCCTCGCGCACGAAGTCGAGCTGCGTGCCGTCGATGTAGGCCAGGCTCTTGGGGTCGACCAGCACCTTCACGCCGTGGTCCTCGAAGATCACGTCCTCGGGCGCGAATTCGTCGACGTACTCGAGCTTGTAGGCCAGGCCCGAGCAGCCGGTGGTCTTGACGCCCAGCCGCACGCCCACGCCCTTGCCTCGCTTGCCGAGGTAGCGGTTGACGTGGCGCGCGGCCGCTTCGGTCAATGTCACAGCCATTTCAGTGAACTGCTTCCTGCGACTTCGCAACCGCGCCGTGCTTGGCCTTGTAGTCGTTCACCGCCGCCTTGATCGCGTCCTCGGCCAGGATCGAGCAGTGGATCTTCACCGGCGGCAGCGCCAGTTCCTCGGCGATCTGCGCGTTCTTGAGCGCGGCCGCCTCGTCGAGCGTCTTGCCCTTGACCCATTCGGTGACCAGCGACGACGAGGCGATCGCCGAGCCGCAGCCGTAGGTCTTGAAGCGCGCGTCCTCGATCACGCCGGTTTCCGGATTGACCTTGATCTGCAGCTTCATGACGTCGCCGCAGGCCGGCGCGCCGACCATGCCGGTGCCGACCGAGTCGTCGCCCTTTTCGAAGGAGCCGACGTTGCGGGGATTCTCGTAGTGGTCGATGACCTTGGATGAGTAAGCCATGGGGTACCTCTTTGAATTCTGGATGCGTTCAGTGGGCCGACCACTGGATCGTGCTGATGTCGATGCCGTCCTTGAACATCTCCCACAGCGGACTCAGCTCGCGCAGCTTGGCCACGTTGTGCTTGATGGTGGAGACGGCGTAGTCGATTTCTTCCTCGGTCGTGAAGCGGCCGATGGTCATGCGCAGGCTGCTGTGGGCCAGCTCGTCGCTGCGGCCGAGGGCGCGCAGCACGTAGCTGGGTTCCAGGCTGGCCGAGGTGCAGGCCGAGCCGCTCGACACCGCCAGGCCCTTGATGCCCATGATCAGCGACTCGCCCTCGACGTAGTTGAAACTGATGTTCAGGTTGTGCGGCACACGATGCTCGAGGTTGCCGTTGATGAAGACCTGTTCGACGTCCTTCAGGCCGTCGAGCAGCCGCTTCTGCAGCGCGGTCGCCTTGGCGATGTCGTCCTTCATCTCGAGCTTGGCGATGCGGAAGGCTTCGCCCATGCCGACGATCTGGTGCGTCGGCAAGGTGCCCGAGCGCATGCCGCGCTCGTGGCCGCCGCCGTGCATCTGCGCCTCGAGGCGGATGCGGGGCTTGCGGCGCACGTAGAGGGCGCCGATGCCCTTCGGGCCGTAGGTCTTGTGCGAGGCCAGGCTCATCAGGTCGATCGGCAGGGTCTTCATGTCGATCTCGACCTTGCCGGTGGCCTGCGCCGCGTCGACGTGGAAGATCACGCCCTTCTCGCGGCAGATGTTGCCCAGCGCGACCACGTCCTGGACGACGCCGATCTCGTTGTTGACGAACATGACGCTGGCCAGGATGGTGTCGGGGCGGATGGCCGCCTTGAACACCTCGAGGTCGAGCATGCCGTCTTCCTGGACGTCGAGGTAGGTCACCTCGAAGCCCTGGCGCTCCAGCTCGCGCATGGTGTCGAGCACGGCCTTGTGCTCGGTCTTGACCGTGATCAGGTGCTTGCCCTTGCCCTTGTAGAACTGCGCCGCGCCCTTGAGCGCGAGGTTGTTCGACTCGGTGGCACCGGAGGTCCAGACGATCTCGCGCGGGTCGGCGCCGATCAGGTCGGCAACTTCGCCGCGCGCCTTCTCGACCGCTTCCTCGGCTTCCCAGCCCCAGGCGTGGCTGCGCGACGCCGGATTGCCGAAATGCTCGCGCAACCAGGGAATCATCGCGTCGACGACTCGCGGGTCGACCGGCGTGGTGGCGCCGTAGTCAAGGTAGATCGGGAAATGGGGAGTGACGTCCATGGCTGGCTCGGGCTGGCGTGGGGTTGATCTTTTTTATCGGAATCTTGGCGAGGGCGTTGCCGCAGCGCCGGAAGACGCTACGGCGGCCCCCGGCATCACGACTTGGCGAAGGCGTTGCCCAGTGCGAACACCGAGTTCGGCGCATTGACGCGGATCGGCTTGACCACCGGCTGGGCCGAGATCGCGCGCTTGACCGCGGGCTTGTTCTCGATCTGCACGCCCTTGGCGATCTGGTCGTCGACCAGCTTCTGCAGGGTGACCGAATCGAGGAACTCGACCATGCGCTGGTTGAGCGAGGCCCACAGTTCGTGGGTCATGCAGCGACCGGCCTCGCCGAGGCAGTTTTCCTTGCCGCCGCATTGGGTGGCGTCGATCGGCTCGTCGACCGAGACGATGATGTCGGCGACCGTGATGTCCGCAGCCTTGCGGCCGAGCGAATAGCCGCCGCCGGGGCCGCGGGTGCTTTCGACCAGCTCGTGCCGGCGCAGCTTGCCGAACAGTTGTTCCAGGTAGGACAGGGAAATCTGCTGGCGCTGGCTGATCGCCGCCAGGGTGACCGGGCCGGTGTTCTGGCGCAGGGCCAGATCGATCATGGCCGTGACCGCAAAACGGCCTTTGGTAGTGAGACGCATCGCAAGCTCCTTGAGTGCTTACCGTTGAAATGACACCAGGGCCGGGGGCCGCGGCGACTTCATCTCCGTCCTGCCCGACGCCTGCGCTGCTGGTGAACCAGTCAGTGGGAGTCGGCCTTCATCGCGAAGTTCGTTGTTGTTGAGCATTTTGGTCAAGTATAACAGAAGACCTTCAGCTCTGCTCGGGTAAACCCGGGCGGCGGGTTCCGGCCCGCTTTCAGGCGGCCGGGGGCGCGATGTTGTCGTGGCCGGGGGCACCGAAGGCCTGCTCGCGCAGCCCGGCCAGCTGATCGCGCACCCGCGCCGCCTTCTCGAATTCCAGGTTGCGGGCGTGCTCCAGCATCTGCTTTTCGAGCCGCTTGATCTCGCGCGCCACGTCCTTCTCGGACATGTCCTCGACCTTGGCGCGCTCCAGGTCGCGCTTGGCCGCTTCCTTGGTCGACTTCTCGCTGTAGACGCCGTCGATCAGGTCGCGTACCTCCTTCAGGATGCTGCGCGGCGTGATGCCGTGCGCCAGGTTGTGGGCGATCTGCCGCTCGCGCCGGCGCTCGGTCTCGCCGATCGCCTTCTTCATGGAATCGGTCATGCGGTCGGCGTACAAAATCGCCTTGCCGTTCAGGTTGCGCGCCGCCCGGCCGATGGTCTGGATCAGCGAGCGCTCGGCGCGCAGGAAGCCTTCCTTGTCGGCGTCGAGGATGGCGACCAGCGACACCTCGGGAATGTCCAGGCCCTCGCGCAGCAGGTTGATGCCGACCAGCACGTCGAAGCTGCCGAGACGCAGGTCGCGCAGGATCTCGACCCGCTCGACCGTGTCGATGTCGCTGTGCAGATAGCGCACCTTGACGCCGTTGTCGCTCAGGTAGTCGGTGAGCTGCTCGGCCATGCGCTTGGTGAGCGTGGTGATCAGCACCCGTTCGTTCTTGTCCACGCGCAGGCGGATCTCCTGCAGCACGTCGTCGACCTGGTGCGTGGCGGGCCGCACCTCGACCTCGGGGTCGATCAGGCCGGTCGGGCGCACCAGTTGCTCGACCACGTTGCCGGCGTTGTCCTGCTCGTACTGGGCGGGCGTGGCCGAGACGAAGATGCACTGGCGCATGCGCGTCTCGAACTCCTCGAACTTCAGCGGCCGGTTGTCCAGCGCCGACGGCAGGCGAAAGCCGTATTCGACCAGCGTGGTCTTGCGCACCCGGTCGCCGGCGTACATGCCGTTGAGCTGGCCGATCATCTGGTGGCTCTCGTCGAGGAACATCACCGCGTCCTTCGGCAGGTAGTCGGTCAGGGTGGCCGGCGGCTGGCCGGGCGCGGCGCCCGAGAGATGGCGGGTGTAGTTCTCGATGCCCTTGCAGTGGCCGATCTCGGCGAGCATCTCGAGGTCGAAGCGGGTGCGCTGCTCCAGCCGCTGCGCCTCGACCAGCTTGCCTTCCTTGACGAAGAACTTGAGCCGCTCGTCCAGCTCGAGCTTGATGGTCTCGACCGCGCTCAGCACCTTGTCCCGCGGCGTCACGTAGTGGCTCGACGGATAGACGGTGAAGCGCGGGATCTTCTGCCGGATGCGGCCGGTGAGCGGGTCGAACAGTTGCAGCGACTCGATCTCGTCGTCGAAGAGCTCGATGCGGATCGCCAGCTCGCTGTGCTCGGCCGGGAAGACGTCGATGGTGTCGCCGCGCACCCGGAAGCTGCCGCGCGCGAAGTCCTGCTCGTTGCGCGTGTACTGCATTCGGATCAGCCGGCCGATGACGTCGCGCTGCCCGATCTTGTCGCCCTGGCGCATGATGAAACGCATCTGCGTGTAGTCCTCGGGCGTGCCGATGCCGTAGATGGCGCTCACCGTCGCGACGATCACCGTGTCGCGGCGCTCCAGCACGCTTTTGGTGGCCGACAGGCGCATCTGCTCGATGTGCTCGTTGATCGAGCTGTCCTTCTCGATGAAGAGGTCGCGCTGCGGCACGTAGGCCTCGGGCTGGTAGTAGTCGTAGTAGCTGACGAAATACTCGACCGCGTTCTTGGGGAAGAACTCGCGGAATTCGCTGTAGAGCTGCGCCGCCAGCGTCTTGTTGGGCGCGAAGACGATCGCCGGCCGGCCCAGGCGGGCGATCACGTTGGCCATGGTGAAGGTCTTGCCGGAGCCGGTCACGCCCAGCAGCGTCTGGAACACCTCGCCGTCGCGCACGCCCTCCACCAGGCCGTCGATGGCCTTCGGCTGGTCGCCGGCCGGCGGATAGGGCAGGAAGAGCTCGAAGGGCGAATCCGGGAAGCGGACGAATTCGCCGGCCGGGGCCGCTTCGGCCGGGCCGGGCGGGTCGGAACGTTGCGATCCGGGAATGAGTTCGGAGATTTCTGGCATGGCGTGGGGCGTCGAACGAGGAGTTGGTGGCGCGGCCGGTAAAATTCAACCCAACCGGGCAGCGTACCGCAGGTCCGGTTTTCCGTGAATCGAACCCCCGAAGGATTTTTCATGTCTATGTTCACCGCCGTCGAGATGGCGCCGCGCGACCCGATCCTGGGCCTCAACGAGCAATTTGCGGCCGACGGCAATCCCAAGAAGGTCAACCTCGGCGTCGGCGTCTACTACGACGACAACGGCAAGCTGCCGCTGCTGGCCTGCGTCAAGACCGCCGAGGAAGACATGATGAAGGCGCCCAGCGCCCGCGGCTACCTGCCGATCGACGGCATCGCCGCCTATGACAACGCGGTCAAGAGCCTGGTCTTCGGCGCCGACAGCGAGCCGGTCAAGTCCGGCCGCGTCGCCACCATCCAGGCCCTCGGCGGCACCGGCGGCCTGAAGGTCGGCGCCGACTTCCTGAAGAAGCTGACCCCGCACGCCAAGGTGCTGATCAGCGACCCCAGTTGGGAAAACCACCGCGCGCTCTTCACCCAGGCCGGCTTCGAGGTCGAAAGCTATCCCTACTACGACGCCGCCAAGCGCGGCATCGATTTCGAAGGCATGCTGGCCGCGCTGAAGGGCGCGCCGGCCGGCACCATCGTGGTTCTGCACGCCTGCTGCCACAACCCGACCGGCTACGACATCACGGCCGCACAGTGGGAGCAGGTGATCGCCGCGGTCAAGGCCCAGAAGCTGACGCCCTTCCTCGACATGGCCTACCAGGGTTTCGGCCACGGCATCCGTGAGGACGGCGCGGTGATCGGCAAGTTCGTCGAGGCCGGCCTGACCTTCTTCGTCTCGACCTCGTTCTCCAAGAGCTTCAGCCTGTACGGCGAGCGCGTCGGCGCCCTGTCGGTGCTGTGCGAGAACAAGGACGAGGCCGCGCGGGTGCTGTCGCAGCTCAAGATCATGATCCGCACCAACTACAGCAACCCGCCGATCCACGGCGGCGCGGTGGTGGCCGCGGTCCTGAACGACCAGGCCCGCCGCGCGGTCTGGGAAGGCGAGCTGGCCGAGATGCGGGTGCGCATCAAGGCCATGCGGCAGAAGCTGGTCGACGGCCTGAAGGCCGCCGGCGTGAAGCAGGACATGAGCTTCATCACCCAGCAGATCGGCATGTTCAGCTACTCGGGCCTGAGCAAGGCCCAGATGATCCGGCTGCGCGAGGAGTTCGGCGTCTACGGCACCGACACCGGCCGCATGTGCGTGGCCGCGCTCAACAGCAAGAACATCGACTACGTTTGCGAAAGCATCGCCAAGGTCCTCTGACGGGGCCTCATTCCGCGGGGCGCTTCGTCGAGGACGCCCTGCGCAATCCGCACAACCGGGCGATCCTCGACGGCCTGCCGGCGCTCGACCTGCCCGACGCCTGGCTGGTCGCCGGCTGCCTGTTCCAGACCGTCTGGAACCTGCGCTGCGAACGTGCGCCGGATGCCGGCATCCGCGACTACGACCTCTTCTACTTCGACGCGTCCGATCTTTCGGCCGAGGCCGAGCAGGTGGTAGAGGCGCGGGTGCGCCGGCATTTCGCTTCATTGCCGGTGACGATCGAGGCCAAGAACCAGGCGCGGGTCCACACCTAGTACGAGGACTGGTTCGGCCGGCCGTACGCGGCGTCGACCTGTTCGCAAGACGGCATCGACCGCTTCCTGGTCGACTGCACCTGCATCGGACTGCAGCCTTCCGGCAATGGCCCGGTTCTGCATGCGCCTTCGAGCCTGGAAGACCTTTACGAAGGCGTGCTGCGCCCCAACCTGCGGCTTCACGACCCCGTGCTGTTCGCAAAAAAGGCAGCGGACTACAAGGGCTGCTGGCCCTGGCTGACGGTGCTTCCAGGCTTCTCGGAAAAAGCCTGAAAACTTCACATTGGTGCGTGTCCAGACTGGGGCGCTTCCTCTATTTCGTTCGTCAGTGTGCTGATATATTGCAGTGCAACAACTCCAACCGGTCGTCCCATGCTGTATCAACTCTACGAAGCGCAACGTTCCCTGATGGAGCCGTTTGCGGACTTCGCACAGGCTGCCTCCAAGCTCTACGGCCACGGCGCCGCCCTGGGCCAGTTGCCGATGGCGCAGCGCATGGCGGCCGGCTACGACCTGCTCTACCGGCTCGGCAAGGACTACGAGAAGCCTGAGTTCAACATCAAGACGGTGAAGGTCGACGGCAAGGACGTGGTGATCCACGAGAGCGTCGAGATCACGAAGCCGTTCTGCCAGTTGCGCCGCTTCAAGCGCTTCACCGACGAGCCGCACATCCTGCAGACGCTCAAGAGCGAGCCGGTGGTGCTGATCGTCGCGCCGCTGTCGGGCCACTACGCGACCCTGCTGCGCGACACGGTGCGCACCATGCTGCAGGGCCACAAGGTCTACATCACCGACTGGACCAACGCCCGCCTGGTGCCGCTGTCGGAAGGCGAATTCCACCTCGACGACTACGTCAACTACGTCGAGGACTTCATCCGCTACCTGCAGGCCGAATACGGCAACTGCCATGTCATCAGCGTGTGCCAGCCGACCGTGCCGGTGCTGGCCGCGCTGTCGCTCATGGCCACCCGCGGCGAGCCGCTGCCGCTGTCGATGACCATGATGGGCGGACCGATCGATGCCCGCAAGTCGCCGACCGCGGTCAACAACCTGGCGATGAACAAGAGCTTCGAGTGGTTCGAGAACAACGTGATCTACCGCGTGCCCGACGGCTTCCCGGGTGCCGGCCGGCGCGTGTATCCCGGCTTCCTGCAGCACACCGGCTTCGTGGCGATGAACCCCGACCGCCACGCGACCAGCCACTACGACTACTTCAAGAACCTGATCAAGGGCGATGACGCCAGCACCGAGGCGCACCGCACCTTCTATGACGAGTACAACGCGGTGCTCGACATGGACGCCGATTACTACCTCGAGACGATCAAGACCGTCTTCCAGAAGTTCGACCTGGTCAACGGCACCTGGCAGGTGAAGAACGCCGACGGCGTGCTCGAGGCGGTGCGGCCGCAGGACATCCATTCGGTCGGCCTGCTCACGGTCGAGGGCGAGCTGGACGATATTTCCGGATCAGGCCAGACGCAGGCCGCGCAAGACCTGTGCACCGGCATCCCGGCCAAGGACAAGAAGCATTTCGAAGTCGCCGGTGCCGGCCACTACGGCATCTTCAGCGGCCGCCGCTGGCGCGAGCAGGTCTACCCGGTGGTGACCGCCTTCATCGCCGCGCACGACAAGCCGCAGACCCGCGCCGACCATTCGATCCTGGCCGCCGAGGATTCGATTCCGGCGCCGTCCGCGCGCAAGCGCAGCACCGCCGTCGCGACCCGCACGGCGACTGCCGCGGTCGCCGCGAAGACCGCGGCGCCGGCGCGCAAGACGGCGCCCCGGGCGCGCAAGAGCGCCTGATCGCGCTCCCCGGCGCGGCGTCCCCTTCATGGCGACCGAGCCCGTGAACGCCTCGGCCGACGCCCTGCTGGATGCGCTGCCGCAGACGCAGTGCACCCGCTGCGGCCTGCCCGATTGCGCCGGCTATGCCCAGGCCATCGCCGCCGGCGAAGCCGACATCAACCAGTGCCCGCCGGGCGGCGCCGAAGGCGTGGCGCGGCTGGCGCGGCTCACCGGCCTGCCGGTGCGCCCGATCGACCCGCGCTTCGGCGTCGAGGGCCCGCGCGCGCTGGCGGTGATCGACGAGGCCTGGTGCATCGGCTGCACCCTGTGCCTGGACGCCTGCCCGACCGATGCGATCGTCGGCATCCACAAGCGCATGCACACGGTCATCGATCAACACTGCACCGGCTGCGAGCTGTGCATCCCGGTGTGTCCGGTGGATTGCATCTCGCTCGACGTGGTGACGGAGGGCCGCAGCGGCTGGGCGGCGTGGTCACAGACCCAAGCGAGCGAAGCGCGGGCGCGGTATGCGGTGCATGCGCGGCGGTTGGGTGCGGCGGCACAACGCGCAACCACCAAAGGCGAAGCACCCCCTGCAGACGCAAGCCAAGACGGGGCGACGGCATCTGAGAAGCCCGATCCCGAGGCCCAAAAGCGATTGATCGTCGCTACGGCTTTGGCGAGGGCGCGCGCCAAGCTCAAACCGTGAGGTCCAGCGCGTCAGGTTTTCAGGGCCTCGGATCCGGTCTAGGGTCGAGTGAACAAGACAGCACCATTCGTCCGTCCAAGATCGAGTTTTTCCATTCGGGCCGAGCGCGTTTCTCGTAGGCATCCAGAGTCGGATAGCCGTTGAGACTCCAAAGCTGGCGACTGCCCGTCTCTCGCATGATTTCGACGACCTTGTATCTGCAACTCTTGCTGAGTTTGTTGATCGACAGAGCAATCCGTGGGGGTTCGTTCCGCGGAGCCGTCTCCAATACTTCATAGCCGCTCGGCGCGCAATCGCTCCAACTGGACTTCCAGGAGAAGGTCTTGGCCCGCAGATGAGCCGTGCCAATGCAGCCCCGGCTCCAGGGCTCGTAGGTTCCGAGATAAGGTGCCTCTTCACCGGTAGCAGCGCAAGTCGCGGCAGCCACCAACACCGAAACAAAGACTGCCCCGCGCAAGGATCCCTTCACCTCGTAGCTGCCTTGCGCACGGCTTGATACGCGTAGGTGAGCTTGAGCCCATAGGTGCGGTCGCCGCCGCCGTTGTAGTTGGAGGCAATGCTCGATGGATCCAATGGCCTCCAACCTGCGATGACTCTCTTCATGGCTCCCTTCTGATATTTCAGCGTCTGGCCGGGCCTGAGCATCGTGGCACCTGGATTGAGTCTTCTCATAGTTTCAACAGTGCTTCCCTGGCTTCTGGCGATTCGATCCAAGCTGTCGCCCGCTCGGACAGTCACCGAGTGCAGACCAAGGTCTGAATCTGGCACGGAGCGAATCTCGAACCTGGCCATTTTCATCAGCAAGAAGCCAATCCCGGCTTGGATGTTCGCTCGTGGATTGGTTTGAACTTCGCCGCGTGTCCATCGGTAGATAGAGGGAACAATCAGATCTCCGCCTTCTTTTCCATTGAGCAGCGCACCAAGTCCTGGGTCGCCGTCATTGCCAATCTGTATGGGCCGAGTCGTCCAGTCGCGCGATTGCGGCCCGGTCTCTACCCAGATCATCGCTTTGACGAGACGCCAATCTATTCCGGGAAATCCGGTGCTCGTCAGTCGAAGATGCCGTTCGTACTCGCTGACTGCGGGCCTGATGTCGACGTCGTAGATGTCCCAGCTCTCGTCGGCTCCATCCACGCCGGCTTTCCACCCATCAATATTTGCCATCTGTTTCCCAGAACAAAGAAACCAAAACTAGCACTGCGTCCTACATCGGGTGGTTGATTCGCAGTAGAAATGAAAAGACGCGCACGAAAGCGGAAGATTCTCAAGAGCGAAGCAACCCATGCCAAACTCCGGTCATGAACGCCAACACCCTGCTGCTCTTTGCCGTCGCCTCGACTGCGCTGGCCGTCACTCCGGGCCCAACCATGCTGCTGGCACTGTCGAACGGCATCTCCGGCGGCATGCGGGCGGCGGTCGGCGGCATCGCCGGCGCCTCGCTTGGCAGCAGCATCGTGATCGCGACGGTGGCGCTCGGCCTGGGCTCCCTGCTGGCGGCGTCGGCCTGGCTCTTCAACGCGATCCGCATCGTCGGCGTGGTCTACCTGGTGTGGATCGGCATCAAGCTCTGGCGCACGCCGCCGATGGACGTCGGCAAGGTGCTGGCGGAATCGCAGGCCAGGCCGCTGCGCGGGCGGCTGGCGCTGGCGCGCAGCCTGGCGGTGGCGCTGTCGAACCCGAAGTCGCTGCTCTTCTTCGCGGCCTTCCTGCCGCAGTTCGTCGACGCCAGCCGGCCGCAGGCGCTGCAATACCTGGTGCTGGGCGCGATCTTCGTCGGCGTCGACATCGTGGCGATGCTCTGCTATGCCGGCGCCGGCACGCAGGCGGTGCGATGGATGTCGCAGCGCAGCCTGCGGGCGCTGAACCGCGGCTGCGCGATCGGGATGTGGCTGCTGGCGGCGACGCTGGCGGTGTGGCGCAGGCCCGGGGCCTGAGCGCCTCGCCGGCGCGGCACGGGCTGCGTGTCAGGCCGAGGCGGCCAGCGCCGCGAAGGCCTTCACCACCTCCGGCGGCGCCTGCACCATCTCGATCAGCACGCCCTCGCCGGCGATCGGGAACTCGTCGTTGCCCTTGGGGTGCAGGAAGCAGATGTCGAAGCCGGCCGCGCCCTTGCGGATGCCGCCCGGCGCGAAGCGCACGCCCTGGCCGGTGAGCCACTCGACCGCCTTGGGCAGGTCGTCGATCCACAGCCCGACGTGGTTGAGCGGCGTGGTGTGGACCGCCGGCTTCTTGTCGGGATCGAGCGGCTGCATCAGGTCGACCTCGACCTTGAAGGGGCCGCTGCCGATGGCGCAGATGTCCTCGTCGACGTTCTCGCGCTCGCTCCTGAAGGTGCCGGTCACCTCGAGCCCGAGCATGTCGACCCAGAGCTTCTGCAGCCGGGTCTTGTCGGGGCCGCCGATGGCGATCTGCTGGATGCCCAGCACCTTGAAAGGCCGCGCCGTGCTCATGCGAACTCCAGGATGATCTGGTCGACCGCGAGCGACTCGCCCTTGGCCGCCGAGATGCTGCCGACCACGCCGTCCTGCGTGGCGAACAGCACGTTCTCCATCTTCATCGCCTCGATCACCGCCAGCTTCTCGCCGGCCTGTACCTGCTGGCCCGGCTGCACCGACACCTCGACCAGCAGGCCCGGCATCGGCGACATCAGGAACTTGCTCAGGTCCGGCGGCGCCTTGTAGGGCATCAGCTTCAAGAGGCGCGCGCCGAGCGGCGACAGCACCACCGCCTCGATCTGCGTGCCGTTGTGCGACACCCTGAGCGCCAGCGGATTCTTGCCGGCGCCGCGCTCGACCTGCGCGACGAAGGCGCGGTCGTCGACCAGCCCTTCGACCCGCACGTTGCCGAGCGCGCCGTGGCTTTCGATGTGATAGGTCTTGCCGTCGACCGCGACCGCGCTGGAGCCGGCCTTGCCGTGGAAGTCGGTGACCGACACCGGCTTGTGCACGTGCTGCCCTTCTGCATCGAGCACCACCGCGACGAACTGCTCGCCGACCTTGACGCCGTGGCCTTCCAGCTGGCCGCTGATGCCCGAAGCGCGCGCACGGTAGCGGCGATGCATGTAGGCCGCCAGCGCGACCAGGAAGTCCGGGTCGTCGTGCGGCACGTCCTCGGCGTGGAAGCCCTTGCCGTAGTGCTCGGCGATGAAGCCGGTGTTGAAGTCGCCGCTGACGAACTTCGGATGCGCCAGCAGCGCCGCCTGGAACGGGATGTTGCTGCTGATGCCACGGATCACGAAGCCGTTGAGCGCCTCGCGCATCAGCGCGATGGCATGCGCGCGGTCGCGGCCGTGGACGATCAGCTTGGCGATCATCGAGTCGTAGAACATCGGGATCTCGCCGCCGTCGTAGACGCCGGTGTCGACGCGCACGCCGTAGAGATGCTCGGTGTCGGCCGCGAACATGGTCTGCCTGGGCGGCTGGAAGCGCACCAGCCGGCCGGTCGAGGGCAGGAAGTTGCGGAACGGGTCTTCCGCGTTGATGCGGCATTCGATCGCCCAGCCTTCGCGCTTGACCTCGGCCTGCGTGAGCGGCAGCGGCTCGCCGGCGGCCACGCGGATCATCAGCTCGACCAGGTCGAGGCCGGTGATGGCCTCGGTCACCGGATGCTCGACCTGCAGCCGCGTGTTCATCTCCAGGAAGTAGAAGCTCTGGTCCTTGCCGACCACGAACTCGACCGTGCCGGCGCTCTGGTAGTTGACCGCCTTGGCCAGCTGCACCGCCTGCTCGCCCATGGCCTTGCGCGTCTCGTCGCTGATGAAGGGCGACGGCGCTTCCTCGATCACCTTCTGGTGGCGGCGCTGGATCGAGCATTCGCGCTCGTTGAGGTAGATCACGTGGCCTTGCGAATCGCCCAGCACCTGGATCTCGATGTGGCGCGGCTCCTCGACGAACTTCTCGATGAAGACGCGGTCGTCGCCGAAGCTGTTGCGGGCCTCGTTGCGGCAGGAGGTGAAGCCGTCGAAGGCGTCCTTGTCGTTGAAGGCCACGCGCAGGCCCTTGCCGCCGCCGCCGGCCGAGGCCTTGATCATCACCGGGTAGCCGACCTCGCGGGCGATCTCGACCGCGCGCTCGGCGGTCTCGATGGCGTCGTTCCAGCCGGGAATGGTGTTGACCTTGGCCTCGTTGGCCAGCTTCTTGGAGGCGATCTTGTCGCCCATGGCCGCGATCGAGTGGTGCTTGGGCCCGATGAAGACGATGCCCTCTTCTTCCACCTTGCGGGCGAAGGCCTCGTTCTCGGACAGGAAGCCGTAGCCCGGGTGCACGGCTTGCGCGCCGGTCGTCTTGCAGGCCGCGATGATGCGGTCGGCCTGCAGGTAGCTGTCGCGGCTGGCCGAGCCGCCGATGTGCACCGCTTCGTCCGCCAGTTCGACGTGGCGGGCGTCCTTGTCGGCGTCGGAGTAGACGGCCACCGTGAGGATGCCCATCTTCTTGGCGGTCTTGATGACGCGGCAGGCGATTTCACCGCGGTTGGCGATCAGGATCTTTTTGAACATTGAGAGTCTCCGGCGCTCACAGGGGAATGTTGCCGTGCTTGCGCCACGGGTTGTCGAGCTTCTTGTCGCGCAGCATCACCAGCGAGCGGCAGATGCGCTTGCGGGTCTCGCTCGGCAGGATCACGTCGTCGATGTAGCCGCGGGTGCCGGCCACGTAGGGGTTGGCGAAGCGGGCCTTGTATTCGGCCTCGCGCGCGGCGAGCTTCTCGGGGTCGTTCTTGTCCTCGCGGAAGATGATCTCGACCGCGCCCTTGGCGCCCATCACCGCGATCTCGGCGCGCGGCCAGGCCAGGTTGACGTCGCCGCGCAGGTGCTTGGACGCCATCACGTCGTAGGCGCCGCCGTAGGCCTTGCGGGTGATGACCGTGATCTTCGGCACCGTGCATTCGGCGTACGCGTAGAGCAGCTTGGCCCCGTGCTTGATGATGCCGCCGTATTCCTGGCTGGTGCCGGGCATGAAGCCGGGCACGTCGACGAAGGTCACGACCGGGATGTTGAAGGCGTCGCAGAAGCGCACGAAGCGCGCCGCCTTGATCGACGACTTGATGTCCAGGCAGCCGGCCAGCACCAGCGGCTGGTTGGCCACGATGCCGACGCTCTGGCCTTCCATGCGGCCGAAGCCGATCACGATGTTCTTGGCGTAGTCGGGCTGCAGCTCGAAGAAGTCGCCGTCGTCGACCACCTTGGTGATCAGCTCCTTCATGTCATAGGGCTTGTTCGGGTTGTCGGGCACCAGCGTGTCGAGCGACAGGTCGGCACGCTCGGCCGGGTCGCCGCTCGGGCGCACCGGCGGCTTCTCGCGGTTGTTGAGCGGCAGGTAGTTGTAGAGGCGGCGCAGCATCATCAGCGCCTCGACGTCGTTCTCGAAGGCCATGTCGGCCACGCCGCTCTTGGTCGTGTGGGTGGAGGCGCCGCCGAGTTCCTCGGCGGTGACGTCTTCGTGCGTGACGGTCTTCACCACCTCGGGGCCGGTGACGAACATGTAGCTGCTGTCGCGCACCATGAAGATGAAGTCGGTCATGGCCGGCGAATACACGGCGCCGCCCGCGCACGGGCCCATGATCATGCTGATCTGCGGCACCACGCCCGAGGCCATCACGTTGCGCTGGAACACGTCGGCATAGCCGCCGAGCGAGGCGACGCCTTCCTGGATGCGGGCGCCGCCCGAATCGTTCAGGCCGATCACCGGTGCCCCGACCTTCATCGCCTGGTCCATCACCTTGCAGATCTTCTCGGCATGGGCTTCGCTCAGCGCGCCGCCGAAGACCGTGAAGTCCTGGCTGAAGATGAAGACCAGGCGGCCGTTGATCATGCCGTAGCCGGTGACCACGCCGTCGCCCGGGATCTTCTGCTCGGCCATGCCGAAGTCGCTGGAGCGGTGCTCGACGAACATGTCCCACTCTTCGAAGGTGTTGTCGTCGAGCAGCAGCTCGATGCGCTCGCGCGCGGTCAGCTTGCCCTTGCCATGCTGCGCGTCGATGCGCTTCTGGCCACCGCCGAGACGCGCCTGGGCCCGTCGCTTTTCGAGTTGTTCGAGGATTTCTTTCATGGCGTCCTGTGGGAAGAGTGGATCTTGTCGAGGGTCTGAGGGCCGGCCTGCGCGGCCAGCAACTGGCGCGCGGCGGTGGAAGCGGGAAGCGTGCCGGCCGCCACCTGGGCGATCGCCTGCGGCAGTTGCTCGCGCACGCGCGGATGGTGTCGGAAGGCCTGCTTGAGGCCGGCGTCGATGCGCTCCCACATCCAGGAGAGCGCCTGCTTCTCGCGCCGGCTCGCCAGCTTGCCGTTGGCGGACTGCAGCGAACGGAACTGCTGCACCGACTCCCAGAAGGCCTCCACGCCGGTGCCGAGCAAGGCGCTCAGCTGGATCACCTTCGGGAGCCAGAAGCGCACCTCGGCCTCGGGCGAGCCGGGCGCGGCGTGGGCCGCGTGCATGACCTGCAGATGGGCCGGATTGCCGTGGTGGCCGAAGAGGCGCAGCGCGGACGTGATCTGCGCCTGCGCGCGCGTGGCGGCGTCGGGATCGATGTCGGCCTTGTTGATGACCACCAGGTCGGCCAGCTCCATCACGCCCTTCTTGATCGCCTGCAGGTCGTCGCCGGCATTGGGCAGCTGCATCAGCACGAACATGTCGGTCATGCCGGAGACCGCGGTCTCGCTCTGGCCGACGCCGACCGTCTCGACGATCACGATGTCGTAGCCGGCCGCCTCGCAGACCAGCATCGCCTCGCGCGTCTTCTCGGCCACGCCGCCCAGCGTGCCCGACGACGGGCTGGGCCGGATGTAGGCGCGCTCGTGCACCGACAGCTGCTCCATGCGGGTCTTGTCGCCGAGGATCGAGCCGCCCGAGACGGTCGACGACGGATCGATGGTGAGCACCGCGACCCGGTGGCCGCGGCCGATCAGGAACAGGCCGAGCGCCTCGATGAAGGTCGACTTGCCGACGCCGGGCACGCCCGAGATGCCAAGGCGGAAGGAGCGGCCGGTGTGCGGCAGCAGCGCGGTGAGCAGCTCGTCGGCCTGCGCCCGATGGTCGGCGCGGGTCGATTCGAGCAGGGTGATCGCCTTGGCGATGGCGCGGCGCTGGGCCGGGCCTTCGCTGGTCACCAGGAGAGGCGTTGCGTGCGCCGTCTTCTCGAGCGGCATCGTCAGGCCGCGACGGCTGCGCGAATCTGTTCCAGCACGTCCTTGGCGCTCGCCGGGATCGGCGTGCCGGGCCCGTAGATGCCCTTGACGCCGGCCTCGTAGAGGAAGTCGTAGTCCTGCCGCGGAATCACGCCGCCGACGAAGACGATGATGTCGTCCGCGCCCTGCTTCTTCAGCTCCTGGATGATGGCCGGCACCAGCGTCTTGTGGCCGGCGGCCAGGGTGCTGACGCCGACCGCATGCACGTCGTTCTCGATCGCCTGCCGCGCGCACTCCTCCGGCGTCTGGAAGAGCGGCCCCATGTCGACGTCGAAGCCGAGGTCGGCGAAGGCCGTGGCCACCACCTTGGCGCCGCGGTCGTGGCCGTCCTGCCCGAGCTTGGAGATCATCACGCGCGGGCGGCGGCCCTGCTCTTCCGCGAAGGCGGCGATCTCGTGCTGCAGCGCCTCCCAGCCTTCGGCCGAGTCGTAGGCGGCGGCATAGACGCCAGTGACCTTCTGCGTGTCGGCGCGATGGCGGCCATAGACCTTCTCGAGCGCGTCGCTGATCTCGCCGACCGTGGCGCGCAGGCGCACCGCGTCGATGCTCAGCGCCAAGAGGTTGCCTTCGCCGCTCTCGGCGGCGGCGGTGAGCGCGTCGAGCGCGGCCTGCGTGGCGGCCGTGTCGCGCTTGGCGCGGATCGCCTTCAGCTTGGCGATCTGGCTGTCGCGCACCTTGACGTTGTCGATCATCAGGCTGTCGATCGCGTCCTCGGACTTTAGCTTGTACTTGTTGACGCCGACGATCACATCCTTGCCGGAATCGATGCGGGCCTGCTTGTCGGCGGCGGCGGCCTCGATCTTGAGCTTGGCCCAGCCGCTGTCGACGGCCTTGGTCATGCCACCCATCGCCTCGACTTCCTCGATGAGGGTCCAGGCGGCGTCGGCCATGTCCTGCGTCAGCTTTTCCATCATGTAGCTGCCGGCCCACGGGTCGATCACGCTGGTGATGTGGGTCTCTTCCTGGATGATGAGCTGCGTGTTGCGGGCGATGCGCGAGCTGAACTCGGTCGGCAGCGCGATCGCCTCGTCGAGCGCATTGGTGTGCAGGCTCTGGGTGCCGCCGAAGACCGCGGCCATCGCCTCGATGGTGGTGCGCACAACGTTGTTGTAGGGGTCCTGCTCGGTCAGGGACCAGCCGGAGGTCTGGCAGTGGGTGCGCAGCATCAGGCTCTTGGGGTTCTTCGGTTCGAACTCCTTCATGATCCGGCACCACAGGAGGCGCGCCGCGCGCATCTTGGCGACCTCCAGGTAGAAGTTCATGCCGATGGCCCAGAAGAAGCTCAGGCGCCCGGCGAAGACGTCGACGTCCAGGCCCTTGGCCAGCGCGGTCTTCACGTATTCCTTGCCGTCGGCGAGCGTGAAAGCCAGCTCCAGCGCCTGGTTGGCGCCGGCTTCCTGCATGTGGTAGCCGCTGATCGAGATCGAGTTGAACTTCGGCATCTTGTGCGCCGTGTACTCGATGATGTCGCCGATGATCCGCATGCTCGGCGCGGGCGGGAAGATGTAGGTGTTGCGGACCATGAACTCCTTCAGGATGTCGTTCTGGATGGTTCCGCTCAACTGGTCCTGCGCCACGCCCTGCTCTTCGGCGGCCACCACGTAGCCCGCGAGCACCGGCAGCACCGCGCCGTTCATCGTCATCGAGACGCTCACCTTGTCGAGCGGGATCTGGTCGAACAGGATCTTCATGTCCTCGACCGAATCGATCGCCACGCCGGCCTTGCCGACGTCGCCGGTGACGCGCGGATGGTCGCTGTCGTAGCCGCGGTGCGTGGCCAGGTCGAAGGCGACGCTGACACCCTGGCCGCCGGCGGCGAGCGCCTTGCGATAGAAGGCGTTGGACTCTTCCGCGGTCGAGAAGCCGGCGTACTGGCGGATGGTCCACGGCCGCACCGCGTACATGGTCGCCTGCGGCCCACGAAGGTAGGGCTCGAAGCCCGGCAAGGTGTCGGTGTACTTCAAGCCCTGCAGGTCGGCGGCGGTGTAGAGCGGCTTGACCGTGATGCCGTCCGGCGTGACCCAGTTCAGCGCGCCGACGTCGCCGCCGGGTGCGGATTTGGCGGCGGCCTTGGTCCAGGCATCGAGGGAGACGGGCTTGAAGGTGAATTCGATTTTGCTCATGGGCGCCGCTTCGGAAAGCGTTGGGGAAGGCGTTAGGCAGACGTCAGGGAATCGGTCGAGGGTCTCACAGTGTCGGTAGAAACGACGATTTCGGCAGCGAGTCTACCGCAACCATAATTATTAATTCAAACACGCAACTTGCGGTACATTCGGCCCATGTCCGCTGCCACCCTCACCCCGCGCGCCCTCTACGAGGAGGTGGCCGAGTTGCTGCGTCAGCGCATCTTCAATCGCGAGCTGGATCCCGGCAGCTGGATCGACGAGCTGAAGCTGGCCGAGGAATACGGTATCAGCCGCACCCCGTTGCGCGAAGCCCTGAAGGTGCTGGCCGCCGAAGGCCTGGTGACGATGAAGGTGCGGCGCGGCGCCTACGTCACCGAGGTGTCGGAGAAGGACCTGAGCGACGTCTACCACCTGCTCGGCCTGCTGGAGAGCGACGCGGCCGGCGTGGTCGCCGAGCGCGCCTCGGAGGCCGAACGGGCCGAGCTGGAGCGCCTGCATGCGGAACTCGAAGCCGCCGCCCGGCCGGGCCACGTCGACCGCGAGCATTTCTTCGCCCTCAACGAGCGCTTCCACATGCGGCTCATGGCAATCGCCGACAACCGCTGGCGCGACCAGATGGTGGCCGACCTGCGCAAGGTGATGAAGCTCAACCGGCACAACTCGCTGTTGAAGTCCGGGCGCATCGCCGAATCGCTCAGCGAGCATCGGGCGATCATGGCGGCGATCAAGGCGCGCGACCCCAGCGCCACGATGGCGCGGATGCAGCAGCACTTCCGCAACGGGCTGGAAGCGGCGAACTAGCGTCGCCCTTCGCGCTCAGGCTTCCTGCGGCACGCCCTCGTGCGCCGACGCCATCACCTCGTGCGGTGACTTCGACTTCAGCCGGTGGTCGCTCCAGACCTGCCGCCAGCGGCGCGCACCGGGCAGCCCGTTGCGCAGCCCCAGCATGTGACGGGCGATGTTCGACCACGGCGTGCCGTGCTCGGCGGCCTCGCGGACCATGTAGTCGCACATCGCCAGCTCGACCGCTTCGCGCGTGAGCGATGTCGGCGCCTCGCCGAAGAAGAGCGCATCCCAATCGGCCAGCGACCAGGGGTTGTGATAGGCCTCGCGCCCGACCATGACGCCATCGAGCAGCCGCAGGTGCGCCTTCATCTGCGCCACGTCGGTGAAGCCGCCGTTGATCGAGAAGCGCAGAGCGGGAAAGTCGTGCTTCAGGCGATGCACCAGTTCGTAGCGCAGCGGCGGCACCTCGCGGTTCTGCTTGGGCGACAACCCCTTCAGCCAGGCATTGCGCGCATGGACGATGAAGGTGTCGCAGCCGGCTTCGCTCACCGTGCCGACGAAATCGCGCACGAAGTCGTAGCGCTCGATCTTGTCGATGCCGATGCGATGCTTGACCGTGACCGGCACCGACACCACGTCGACCATCGCCTTCACGCAGTCGGCGACCAGCTGCGGCTCGTTCATGAGGCAGGCACCGAAGGCACCGCGCTGCACCCGCTCGCTCGGACAGCCGCAGTTGATGTTGATCTCGTCGTAGCCCCACTCTTCACCCAGCTTGGCGCAATGGGCGAGGTCTGCGGGTTCGCTGCCGCCGAGTTGCAGGGCGAGCGGGTGTTCTTCGTCGTTGAAGCGCAGGTGGCGCGGGATGTCGCCGTGGATCAGGGCGCCGGTCGTGACCATCTCGGTGTAGAGGAGCGCGTGGCGGGAGAGGAGGCGATGGAGGTATCGGCAATGGCGGTCGGTCCAATCCATCATCGGCGCAACGGACACTCGCATGGCTTGGGCGACCGCATCCGTGGCGTGAACGGGGCTGGGTTCGGTGCGGATGCGGGTCTCGTCGACGGTCATGGGGCGATCTTATGCGGGGCCGCTGGTTCAGGCAGCGAGCCCTCGCCTGCCTCACCGCGGGTGAACATCGGGCGCAACGTCGGGCGGGCACGCGGCGCGTCCGCCGACGGCCAACCTGTAGTGAGCGACGACGCTGGCCAACAGGCCCAGCACGGCGACGGTGTCGAGAAAAGCGGAAAGCATGGCGATCTCCTTCAAGACTTGAGATGGGGCGCAGGCGGTGTTCGACGGAAGGCAAGGCGGCCGTCTAGACGCCTGCCTTCTGGTGCCGCCATTCCTGCGTCCGGCCGCCGAACCCGTAGGCGGCGGCCCGGGCGTCGATCAGGTACACGTACGAGACTTCGTGCAACGCCGGCCTCAAGCCGGTCATCGCCTCGTGAACCTCGCGGATGAACCGGGCTTTTTCGGCCTTGGTGTTGGTCTCGTCGGTGATGCTCACTTCGACGAAATACGAGGCGGCGGACAGCTCGGCCAGGCTCTTGCCCCCCACCAGCCAATCCTCGTCGGCGATGTAGTCGAGCGCCACTGCCATGTCGGCCGGGACCTTGCCGAGAATGTCCGCCGTCAGACGACTGACCACTTGCGCGGCCCGGCGGCCGAGCTCGCGGTCACGAGGTCCTGAAAGCTGGATGTTGATGTGAGGCATGGTGGCTCCAGTGGTTGCTGATGGAGTCATCATGCGCAGGTTCTCATCATCAGAAAAGCGGGAAGATAAGATAGGATCCATCGGACATTCCGGGGGATCAAATGCACGCTTTCGACGTCGAGCAACTGAAGTCGTTCATCGCTGCGGTGGATGCGAGGAGCATCACGGCCGCGGCCCCCGAGCGCAGCCTGTCGCAGTCCGCCTTGAGCGAGCAGCTGGCCAAGCTGGAGATCCGCACAGGGCGAACGCTGCTCTTGCGCGCCAAGAGCGGCGTTTCTCCGACCTCCGCCGGCCTGCAGTTGCTGCGCCATGCGAGGCGCATCGTCAGCCTGTCGGACGCCGCCTGGCGAGACATGCACGAGATCCCGGAGGACATCGAGGTGGGCATCGGCGTCACGGGCTACTTCCGGAGCACGGACCTCGGGCGATTGCTGGCCCGGGCAAGGACGGACTGTCCTCGCATCCGGCTTCGCAGCCTCGTCGGCACGAGTTCCGAGATCCAGGCGGCCTACGATCGCGGCGACCTGGACCTCGCACTGCTGATGAGTCTCCCCGGCGAGAAGGCGCCCCGGCAGCGAGACAGCACCGACCTCGGCGTCGAGCCGCTGCGCTGGGTGACGGGCGTCGACCGCGCCGATTGGCCTGCGGGGCGCCCCTTGCCTCTCGTGCTCCTGCCCGAGTCGTGCCGGCTGCATCGCCTGGCGGTGGACAGCCTGCGCAAGAAGGGAATTCCGTTCTACGTGAGCCATGTCGCATCCGGGGTCGGGGGGCTCACCGCCGCCCTCGAGGCCGGGCTGGGCGTGGGATGCCTCAATGCCTCCGCAGCCGCGCAGACCGCGCTGCGGGTGGTGTCCAGGCCCTCTCTTCCGCCGCTGCCGAAGGTGCGATTCTTTCTGAGGTCACGGCGCGAGGCGCGCTTCGACGATCGGTCCGAACTGAAGGAACTGGCCGCCGTCGTCACCAGGCATTTCATGGATCGGACCTGAGGCCAGGTCGAGCGCGCCCCCCGTACCGACCGGAAGCCTTCACTCATGAGTCGGAGCCGCCACATTTGCTTGCACAATACTTGCTTCAAAAAACCAGCGGCGCCCCCGGCACCCAATAGAAAGCATCCTGAATGAGCAGTGTGGTCGTGACCGGCGCGGGCTCCGGCATCGGCGCGGCGACTTGCCGGCGCCTCGCGGCCGACGGCATCGATCTCGTGATCCACACCGGCAGGCAGCGTGAGGCGGCCGAGGCCGTGGCGCGCGAATGCAGCGCCGTGCGCTGCAGCGTCGTGGTCGGCGACATGGCCGAGCCCGCGACCGTCGACGCCCTGCTCGATGCCGCGCGCGCCCAGGGCGGCCTTCGCGGCGTGGTCGCCAACGCCGGCTTCGCCGACAAACGCACGCTGGCAGCGCTCGACGACGAGACGGTCGAGCGGTCGCTGCGCACCATGGTCGTGTCGCTGGCCCGCCTGCTGCGCCTGAGCCTGCCGCTGCTGGAGGCCCAGCCGCACGGTCGCTTCGTCGCCGTCAGTTCCTTCGTGGCCCATCGCTTCACGACCGGCACGTCGACCTTCCCGGCCACGGCCGCCGCCAAGGCCGGGGTCGAGGCGCTGGTCAAGGCCGCGGCCGCCGAGGTGGCGGCGCGCGGCGTGACTGTCAATGCGGTCGCGCCCGGGTTCGTGCGCAAGGACCATCCGGCAAGCGGCGCATTGAGTGCCGAGCAATGGCAGCAGGCGTTGTCGCGGGTGCCGGCCGGACGGCTGGCCACGCCCGACGACATCGCCGCGCCGATCGTCTTCCTGCTGAGCCCGCAGGCCGCCTTCATCACCGGCCAGGTGCTGCACGTCGACGGCGGCATGACCTTGTGACCCACCCGTTTTTCAACGCCCGTTTTTCCAACGCCAAAAGAGAGAGAAGAGCCTCATGACGAACCGTCGCCAATTCATCGCCGGCCTCTCCGCCGCCGGCATCGCCACAGGCTGGACCGGCCTCGCGCACGCCGACGACACCGAGAGCGCCTGGGCGCGCATCCACCGCACGCAGACCCTGCGCATCGGCGCGGTGGCCGGCGCCTCGCCCTACTACAACAAGGACCTCGCGAGCGGCCAGTGGCAGGGTTTCATGATCGACTTCGCCAACGACCTGGCGTCCAGCCTGAAGGTCAAGCTGGAGATCAACGAGACCACCTGGGGCAATTCGGTGCTCGACCTGCAGTCCAACAAGATCGACGTCTTCTTCGGCCTCAACCCGACGCCGCAGCGCGCGCTGGTGGTCGACTTCTCGGACCCGCTCTTCAACAACGCCTTCGTGCTGATCGCGCGCAAGGACTTCGCGCCGAAGACCTGGGACGAGCTCAACAAGCCCGACGTCAAGATCGCGGTCGACATCGGTTCGTCGCACGACCAGGTCGTGACCAAGATGTGCCCGAACGCGCAGATCATCCGGCTCGAGAAGGCGGCCGACGCGACGCTGGCGGTGCAGA
This sequence comes from Xenophilus sp. L33, assembly GCF_009765735.1. Classification (GTDB taxonomy): domain Bacteria; phylum Pseudomonadota; class Gammaproteobacteria; order Burkholderiales; family Burkholderiaceae_C; genus Variovorax. Next base: position 86,128 of record NZ_LMUW01000024.1, on the reverse strand, counting down.
CCGGCCGGGCCGATGCGCAGGTCATCGCCGTGGTGCTGGCGCTCACCGTGATCAGCAAGAACCCGTCGATCGGCCACCTGGTGCTGCCGACGCCGACGCAGGCCACCACCACCAACCTCGGCTTCCGCAAGGAGACCGACCGCCAGTGGCTCGAGTACGTCAACAAGTGGATCGCCCAGACGCGCGCCAGCGGCAAGGTCAAGCAGGTGGTGCTGTCGAACATGCAGACGCTCTCTGGCGTGAAGCCCGAGCAGATCCCGGCCGAGATCAGCTTCTGAGCACAGGCGCGCCGTGTACCACTGGGACTTCGAATTTCTCTGGGGCTTTCGCAACCTGCTCCTGATGGGGCTCTTGTACACGGCCATCTACACCGTCGTCTGCACCCTGCTCGGCCTGGCGATCGGGCTGGCTGTCGCGCTCGGCCGGCTGTCCAGGCAGGTCTGGCTGCGGGCGCCGCTGCGCGCCTACGTCGAAGTCTTCCGCTGCACGCCGGTGCTGGTGCAGCTGGTGTGGTTCTACTACGCGCTGCCGGTGCTGACTGGCATCCAGATCTCGGCCTCGCTGGCCGCGATCCTGGCGCTGTCGCTCTACGGCAGCTCCTTCTTCTCGGAGATCATTCGCGGCGGCATCATCTCGATCGATCCGGAGCAGAGCGACGCGGCCCGCGCGCTGGGCATGCGGCGCTGGCAGGTGATGCGTCGCGTGGTGCTGCCGCAGGCTTTCAAGCGGATGATCCCGCCGCTCCTGAACCAGTCGATCCTGCAGCTGAAGAACACCTCGCTGCTGTCGGTGCTGGCGCTGCCCGACCTGCTCTACCAGGGCCAGAGCATCGCGCACGAGACCTACCGGCCGCTGGAGACCTACACCGTCGTCGCGGTTGCCTATTTCGTCGTGCTGCTGCCGGCGACCATCCTGGTGAAGCGGGCCGAAACGCGGCTGACGAAGGCGGCGGCATGAACGACACCGTGACCGAAGCCATGATCGAGGTCCGCCATCTCGGCAAGTCCTTCGGCGCCAACCAGGTGCTGCGCGACGTCTCGCTGTCGATCGGCCGCGGCGAGGCGGTGGCGCTAATCGGGCCTTCGGGCTCCGGCAAGTCGACGCTGCTGCGCTGCCTCAACCTGCTCGCGGTGCCCGACGAAGGCACGGTGCGCATCGGCGACCACGAGATGAACTTCCAGGGCGCCGCCACCCGCATGCCCAAGGACGCGGTCCTGGCGGCCTTCCGCGCCCGCACCGGCATGGTGTTCCAGCACTTCAACCTGTTCCCGCACATGACGGTGCTCGGCAACGTGATGGAAGGACCGGTCACGGTGCTGCGAAAGACCAAGGCCGAGGCCGAGGCGAAGGCTCGGCTGCTGCTCGGCAAGGTCGGCCTGGCCGACAAGGCCGGCGCCTGGCCCGAGCAACTCTCGGGCGGCCAGAAGCAGCGGGTCGCGATCGCCCGCGCGCTGGCGATGGAACCGCAGGTGATGCTCTTCGACGAGGTCACCTCCGCGCTCGACCCGGAGCTGGTCGGCGAGGTGCTGCGTGTGGTCAAGCTGCTGGCCGAGGAAGGCATGACCATGGTGCTGGTGACCCACGAGATGGCCTTCGCGCGCGAGGTGGCCGACCGGGTGGCCTTCATGCGCGACGGCGTGATCGTCGAATTCGGTCCGGCGCGGCAGGTGATCGATGCGCCGGCCGAGGCGGCGACGCGCAGCTTCCTTTCGCGCTTCCACGAAGGCCGGCCGGCCGTTGCCTGAAGGACGCGGAGCTAAGCCAGCACCGTCTTCGGATCCAGCTGCCGCCCCTGCAGCCGCGCGGCCAGCGCCACCGGGTCGTAGTCCGGGAACAGCTTCAGGTAGTCCGGCACGCTCGGATGGAAGAGCGCATCGGGCGGCAGCTTGCGCGGCGCGTGCGCCAGCGCATTGAAGGGCGGCTGCTGGTAGGGCGTGTGGATCGGCCCGAAGTCGAAGGCGACGCTGGCCTGCCAGGACGGCGCCATGACGGCACCGCTTTCCTTCAGGTGGCCGACCATCCAGTCGAGCGTGCACATCGACAGGTCCTGCTTCGGGTAGCCGCCGCCGACGTCGCCGTGGGCGCCGCAGAACCAGCGCTGCTGGATGCCGCTGCGGTCGTCCCAGAGCGTCGGCTGGAAGTCGACCCGCTGCTCGTCCAACGCCAGCGCCTGGAAGCCGGCGGCCACCTGCTTGGACAACACGGTGTCGGCGAACTGGAAGAGGTCGATCTTCTCGATGCTCATCTTGTCCAGGCCGTAGAGCGGGATGCCGAGCGAGCCGACCGTGTCCCACACGCCGATCGCCGCGATCGGGATCGACGGCACCAGCGTGGCCATGTCGACCTTGGTGCCGAGGAATTCCTCGGCGAAGCCGAGCAGGCTGCTCGTCTTGCCGGCCGCACGCCGGTATTGCGCCCAGACGTACACGCCCTTCTTGTAGGCCGCCTCGTCGTCGTAGCTGCCGTCGGCCGCCAGCGCCGCGTCGGGCGGCAGCAGGCCCATCGTCGCGATCATCCCGCCGAGCGCGCGGGCGGTGTAGGCGCCGCGGCTGAAGCCGGTGAGGACGATCCGGTCGCCCGCCCGGTAGTTGCGCGAGACGAAGGTGTAGCCGCGCACGATGCGCCCGATGAAGCCTTCGCCGAAGACACCGCCGAGCACCTTGCGGATCTTGTTCTGCGAATCGCCGACGCCGTGCAGGTACTTGGCGACCTGCACCACCGTGCCGTCGGCGGCCGTCGACACCTTCTCCTGCTCGTCCTGCTTGCGGATCGTCTCCGGCGTGACCGTGCCGGCCAGCGCCGCGAAGAGACGCAGCACGTTGGTGGCATCGGCCTGCAGGTCCTGCGCGTCGCCGTCGCCGAGGCCGTCCCAGGTGCCGTCCGCACAGAACACGATGGTCTTCGACATGGGTGCTTCCTTTTCTTCGGGTTGTCGCGGCCCGCAGTGTCGGCGGCCCGCCTGCGAGCCACCATGGGCCATTGGTCGTAGGCCTGCAGCGGCAAGCCGGACGTGCTAAGGTGCCCGGCCTCCAGGGTTAACCCTGAATGAACGAGACAGCTTTCCCGTGCCACTCCCCCAAGCTCCCACGCCCACCGCGGCCCCGACGCACGCCGCCGGCGCGCCCACCCACGGCCTGTCCACCGGCATGACGATGCTGTTCGCCGTGGCCTGCGGCCTGTGCGTCGCCAACATCTACTTCGCCCAGCCGCTGATCGGGCCGATCGCGCTCACCCTGCAGCTGCCGCCCGGCCTGGCAGGCCTGATCATGACCTTGACCCAGCTCGGCTACGGCGCCGGGCTGTTGTTCCTCGTGCCGCTGGCGGACGTGGTCGAGAACCGCAAGCTGATCCTGGCGGCGATCACCGGCGTGGTGATCGGGCTGGTGGGCATCGCGCTGTCGGATTCGGCGGCCACCTTCCTGGCGGCGACCTTCCTGATCGGCGCCTGCGCCGTGGCGGCACAGGTGCTGATGCCGCTGGCATCGCACCTGGTGCACGACGCGACCCGCGGCAAGGTGGTCGGCAACATCATGGCGGGCCTGCTGGCCGGCATCATGCTGGCGCGGCCCTTCTCCAGCGTGATCGCCTCGGTGGCCGGCTGGCGCGCCGTCTTCGCCGCCTCGGCGGTGATGATGACCGTCCTCGGCCTGGTGCTCTGGCGGGCCCTGCCGCGGCGCATCCCGCACGGCTCGATCGGCTATGCGCGCACCCTCGCCTCGCTGCCGGCGCTGGTGCTGAACACGCCGCTCCTGCGCCGGCGGGCCTTCTACCAGGGCATGCTCTTCGCCGGCTTCCAGGCCTTCTGGACCACGGTGCCGCTGGCGCTCGACCACGAGTTCGGCCTCGGCCAACTGGGCATCGCGCTCTTCGCCCTGGCGGGCGCGGCCGGCGCGCTGGTCGCACCGTGGTCGGGGCACCTGGCCGACCGCGGCCTCACCCGGCCGGCGACCGGCGCCGCGATCGTGGTCGCGATGGCCTCCTTCGGCGTCGGCGCGGTCGCGGTGCACTACCACTCGATGGCCGGCCTGGTGCTGGCCGCGGTGCTGCTCGATGGCGCGGTGCAGGCGTGCAACGTGCTGAGCATGCGCAGCCTCTACATGCTGGCGCCGGAGCTGCGCGGACGGCTCAACGGCGTCTTCTTCACGCTGATCTTCCTGTGCGCGGCGGTGGCCTCGGGCATCTCGGCGGCGCTCTACGCCTTCCACGGCTGGAACGCGCTGTGCCTGCTGGGCGCGGTCTTCGCGCTGCTGGCGCTGTTCCTCTACGCCACCGAATTCCGGCGCAAGGCGCTGGTGGCAGCAGCCTGAAGGCGCCCACCCGACACATCCCCAATTGCCGAAACTAGGGGAAATACCGAGACATCGGTGCAAGGAAGTATCGGTACCGGCGATGTAAATACCAAAGCGGCAAGGCGGCCTCTCCACAATCGTTGCACGGCGACCGCCCGTCGCCGAACACTAGGAGACACCCCCAATGAAGCGCTTTCTGAAGACCGGCCTCATGCTCGCCATGCTCGGCGCGGGCCTGGCCCACGCCGAAACCGAACTGGTCATCGCGACGGTGAACAACGACCACATGATCGAGATGCAGAAGCTCGGTCACTTCTTCGAAGAAGCCCATCCGGACATCAAGCTCAAGTGGGTGACCCTGGAGGAAGGCACGCTGCGCCAGCGCGTGACGACCGACATCGCGACCAAGGGCGGCCAGTTCGACGTCATGACCATCGGCATGTACGAAACCCCGATCTGGGCCAAGAAGGGCTGGCTCAAGCCGATCGCCACCGACGCCGCCTACGACGTCGACGACCTGCTGCCGGCCATCCGCGACGGCCTGTCGGCCGACAGCAAGCTCTACGCCTCGCCCTTCTACGGCGAAAGCTCGATGCTGATGTACCGCAAGGACCTGGCCGACAAGGTCGGCTTCAAGATGCCCGACCAGCCGACCTGGGTGCAGGTGAAAGAACTGGCCAGCAAGATCAACGATCCGAAGAACGGCGTCTACGGCATCTGCCTGCGCGGCAAGCCGGGCTGGGGCGACAACATGGCGCTCCTGACCACCATGGTCAATACCTGGGGCGGCCAATGGTTCGACATGGCCTGGAAGCCGCAGATCGACAGCAAGCCCTGGCATGAAGCCGTCAGCTTCTACGTCGACATCATGAAGAACTACGGCCCGCCCGGTGCGTCGGCCAACAGCTTCAACGAGAACCTGGCGCTCTTCAATGCCGGCAAGTGCGGCATGTGGGTCGATGCGACCATCGCGGCTTCCTTCGTGAGCAATCCGAAGCAGTCGAAGGTGGCCGACCAGGTCGACTTCGCGCAAGCCCCGACCGCCGTGACCCCGAAGGGCGCGAACTGGCTGTGGGCCTGGGCACTGGCGGTTCCGGCAAGCTCGACCAAGAACGACGCGGCACAGACCTTCGTGAAGTGGGCGACCTCCAAGGACTACATCAACCTGGTGGCCAAGGAAGCCGGCTGGGCCTCGGTGCCGACCGGCACCCGCAAGTCGACCTACGCCAACCCCGAGTTCGTGAAGGCCGCGCGCTTCGCACCGGCCGAGGAGAAGGCGATCTCGACCGCCAACCCGCATGACAGCACGCTGCCCAAGTCGCCGTACGTCGGCGTGCAGTTCGCCGCCATACCGGAGTTCCAGGCGATCGGCGTCGCGGTCGGCCAGCAGATGAGCGCCGCGCTGTCGGGCAAGGTCACCGTCGACCAGGCCCTGAAGACTTCGCAGACCGCGGCCGAACGCGAGATGACGAAGGCCGGCTACTACAAGTAAGCCGACTTCCCTCCTCCTTCGCGGGGAGGGCTGGGGCGCAGGCTTGCCTCGCGCCCCGACTTTCTTCCGACGGAAGAAGGAAAGAACAAGAAAGGCTCTTCGCCATGAAACGTCTCCTGCCCCGCGCGCTGATGGCGCCGGCAGTGCTCACGCTCGTCCTCTGGATGATCGTGCCGCTGCTGATGACGCTCTACTTCTCGTTCGTCAACTACAACCTGATGCAGCCCGGCGAGCACACCTTCGCCCGCTTCGAGAACTTCGTCTACTTCGTCACCGACCCGGACTTCTGGCCCGCGGTGATCAACACCCTCCTGCTGATCGGCAGCGTGATCGTGATCACGGTGGTGCTCGGCGTGCTGCTGGCCCTGCTGGTGAACGAACCGTTCCCGGGCCGTGGCATCGTGCGCGTGCTTCTCATCTCGCCCTTCTTCGTCATGCCGACGGTGAATGCGCTGCTGTGGAAGCACATGATGATGAACCCGATCTACGGCGTGCTGGCCTTCGTCTGGCGCAGCGTCGGCGCCGAGCCGGTCGACTGGCTGACCGACTGGCCGCTGCTGTCGGTGATCATCATGGTGGCCTGGCAATGGCTGCCCTTCGCCTGCCTGATCTTCATCACCTCGCTGCAGTCGCTCGACCGCGAGCAGATGGAAGCCGCCCGCATGGACGGCGCCACCGCGGTGCAGCGCTTCGGCTACCTGACCCTGCCGCACCTGGGCCGGCCGATGGCGGTGGTGATCATGATCGAGATGATCTTCCTGCTCTCGGTCTTCGCGGAGATCGCGATCACGACCAACGGCGGTCCGGGCAATGCCAGCACCAACCTCACCTACCTGATCTTCAAGCAGTCGCTCTTGAACTTCGACGTCGGCGTGGCTTCGGCGGGTGCGCTCTTCGCGGTGATCCTGGCCAACATCGTGGCGGCCTTCCTGATCCGCATCATCGGCAAGAACCTGGACTGAGGCAGACAACATCATGAATACCGAAAGCGTTCTCGCCCTCTCGATCCGGTCGGTGGTGGCCTGGGCGGTCACCCTGCTGCTGTTCTTCCCGCTCGGCTGGCTGGTGCTGACCTCGTTCAAGACCGAACTGCAGGCCATCCAGGTGCCGCCGCTCTTCATCTTCGAGCCGACGATGGAGAACTTCAGCGAGGTGCAGCGCCGCAGCGACTACATTCTGTTCGCCAAGAACTCGCTGATCACCAGCATCGGCTCGACCATCATCGGCCTGCTGATCGCTGCGCCCGCCGCCTACTCGATGGCCTTCTTCCGCACCAGGAAGACCCGCGACATCCTGATGTGGATGCTGTCGACCAAGATGATGCCGGCGGTCGGCGCGCTGGTGCCGATCTACGTGCTGGCGCAGACGGCCGGCCTGCTCGACAGCCGCACCGCGCTCACCGTGGTGTTCACGCTGTCGAACCTGCCGATCATGGTCTGGATGCTCTACACGGCCTACAAGGACATCCCGCCGGAGATCCTTGAAGCCGCGCGGATGGACGGCGCCACGCTCTGGACCGAGTTCCGCCACGTGGTGCTGCCGCTGTCGGTCGGTGGCCTGGCATCGACCGGCCTCCTGTGCCTGGTGCTGAGCTGGAACGAGGCCTTCTGGGCGCTCAACCTGGTCTCGGCCAAGGCGGGCACGCTGGCGACGCTGATCTCCCAGTATTCCAGCCCCGAAGGCCTCTTCTGGGCCAAGCTCTCGGCCGCCTCGCTCATGGCCATCGCGCCGATCGTGGTGTTCGGCTGGTTCAGCCAGAAGCAACTGGTCCAAGGTCTGACCTTCGGCGCCGTCAAATAATCGAACAGGGGACATTCATGGCCTACCTCCAACTCGACAACATCAAGAAGAGCTTCGGCGACACCCACGTCATCAAGGGCGTCAACCTGGAGATCGAGAAAGGCGAGTTCATCGTCTTCGTCGGTCCCTCGGGCTGCGGCAAGTCCACCCTGCTGCGGCTGATCGCTGGGCTCGAGGGCATCACCAGCGGGCGCCTCATGCTCGACGGCAAGGACATCACCGAGACGCCCTCGGGCAAGCGCGACCTGGCGATGGTGTTCCAGAGCTACGCGCTCTATCCGCACATGAGCGTCTACGACAACATGTCCTTCGCGCTCAAGCTGGCGAAGGTGCCCAAGGACGAGATCAAGACCAAGGTCGACTACGCCGCCAAGACGCTCAACCTCACGCAGTACCTGGAGCGCACGCCCAAGGAACTGTCGGGCGGCCAGCGCCAGCGGGTGGCCATCGGCCGCGCGATCGTGCGAGCGCCGAAGGTGTTCCTGTTCGACGAGCCGTTGTCCAACCTCGACGCCGCGCTGCGCGGCAACACGCGCGTGGAGATCCACAAGCTGCACCGCGCGCTCGGCGCCACCAGCATCTACGTGACCCACGACCAGGTCGAGGCCATGACGCTGGCCGACCGCGTGGTGGTGCTGCGCGACGGCCTGATCGAGCAGGTCGGCACCCCGATGGAGCTGTACGACCATCCGGCCAACCAGTTCGTCGCCCAGTTCATCGGCATGCCGTCGATGAACATGGTGAACGCGCAGGCGATCCCAAGCTTCTCGGCGCAGACCGGCGGCCGGCTGCCGGCCGACGGCTTCCTGGGCGTGCGGCCCGAAGGCCTGCGGGTGCATCCGGGCGTGCAGGGCATCGGCGCAGCGGCGCAGGTCGAACTGATCGAGGCGCTCGGCTCCGACACGCTCATCCACGTGAACGTCAACGGCGTGCCGCTGGTGGCGCGCCAGAACGACCGCACCGCGCTGCAGGCCGGCGATGCGGTGAACGTCGAGCTCGATCCTTCGGTCCTGCACTTCTTCAACCGCGAGGGGCAGACGGTTGCCGCCTGATGCCAAAGCCATGACCCAAGCCGCACCTTCCGAATTCGTCGAGCTCCACCTGGGGCTCGGCTCCTTCCACCGCGCCCATCAGGCGGTCTACATGCAGGCGCTGATCGACAGCGGCGATCGCCGCTGGTCGCTGGTCGGCGCCAACCTCAGGCCCGACATGGCGGCGGTCGAGAACGCGCTGCGCGGCCAGGGCTGCCGGTACACGCTGGAGACCGTCTCGCCGTCGATCGAATACAAGTACCAGCGCATCGAGTCGATCCGCGAGGTCATCGCGTACGACGCCAGCCTGGCCGGCGTGATCGCCCGCGGCGCCGACCCGGCCACCCGCGTGATCTCGTTCACCGTGACCGAGGCCGGCTACTACCTCGACCACCAGGACCATCTCGACCTCTCCGCGGCGGACCTCTCGGCCGACCTCGACCGCGCCCGCAAGGGCCAGCCGGGTTCGACCATCTACGGCGCGATCTGCGCGATCCTGCGCGCCCGCAGCGCGGCCGAGGCCGGCGCGGTGACGCTGCTCAACTGCGACAACCTGCGCCACAACGGCGACCGCTTCAGGAAGGGCCTGCTCGAATTCATCGAGAAGGCCGGCGAGTCCGCGCTGCTCGACTGGGTGCGCGCCAACACCGCCTGCCCCAACGCCATGGTCGACCGCATCACGCCGCGGCCGCCGCCGGAACTGCGCGAGCGGGTCAAGAAGGCCACCGGCTGGGACGATGCCGCGCCGATCACCGGCGAGAGCTTCATCCAGTGGGTGATCGAGGACCGCTTCGTCAACGGCCGGCCCGAATGGGAGAAGGTCGGCGTGCAGATGGTCGAGTCGGTCTCGCCGTACGAGGAGGCCAAGATCCGCATCCTCAACGCCAGCCACAGCTGCATCGCCTGGGCCGGCACCCTGATCGGGCTGCAGTTCATCCACGAAGGCACCCACAACCCGACCATCCGCAAGATGGCCTACGACTACGTCACCGACGACGTCATCCCGTGCCTGAACAAGCCCGGGGAGCCGAGCCCGGTCGACCTGCCGACCTACCGCGACGTGGTGCTCGACCGCTTCGGCAACCCGGCGATCCGCGACACCAACCAGCGGGTGGCGATGGACGGCTTCTCGAAGATTCCGGGCTTCATCGCGCCGACGGTGCGCGAGCGGCTGGCCGCAGGTGCGTCGATCGACAGCGTGGCGATGCTGCCGGCGCTGTTCCTGGCCTTCCTGCAGCGCTGGCACAAGGGCCAGCTGACCTACACCTACCAGGACCAGGGCATGGACGAGGCGGTGGCGCATGCCATCTGCGAGGCCGCCGATCCGGTGGCCGCGATCAGCGCCGACCATGCACTGTGGGGAAGTGCCGCGGCCGATCCGCGCCTCCTGGACGCCATGCGCCGGGCCAGCGCCCGGGTCGATGCCTTCGTCAAGGGTGCTAACGTGGCGAATTGAAGTCCATGAGAAGGACCGCCTCGATGACTTCCACCCGTCACAGACACATCCCCCGCGACCGAAAACCCGAACTCGAACGCGAGATCACGCGCTCCCCCTCGCTCGGCTACGAGGCCCCAGAGGAGACCGGCCTGGTGCGCTGCCTCGCCCATGGCTTCCCGAGCCCGCTGGTGCGCTGGCACTTCCACGAGGAATACGAGCTGCACCTGATCACCGAGACCTCGGGCCGGGCCTTCATCGGCGACTGGATCGGGCCCTTCCAACCCGGCCACCTGGTGCTGTGCGGGCCGCGGCTGCCGCACAACTGGATCTCGCTGGACGCCCCCGAAGGCGGCGCCGCCGGGCGTGACCGGGTGATCCAGTTCCGCCACGAGCCGATCGAGCGCGCGGCGACCGAGATTCCCGAACTGCGCGAGGCGTTGCAACTGCTCGGCCGAGCCCGCCACGGCATCGAGTTCTTCGGCTTCGAGCAGCGCGCGGCGGCCCAATGGGACGCGATCAAGGCCGCCCGCGGCCTGCAGCGGCTGGCGATCTTCCTCGAATACCTGGCCGAGCTGGCGCACTGCGCCGACTACCGGCTGCTGTCGAACGTGCAGATGCAGGGCGTCGAGGGCGACAACGAGGTCGACCAGGTCAACATCATCGTCAACCGCATCACCGCCAACCTGGCCGAGCCGGTGGCGATGGCCGACATCGCGACCGAGCTGGGCATGAGCGAAAGCCGCTTTAGCCGCTTCTTCAAGCGCTCGACCGGCAACAGTTTCACCGACTTCGTGAACCGGGTCCGCATCAACAGCGCCTGCCACCTCTTGATGCAGACCGACCATTTCGTGACCGACATCTGCTATCAGGTCGGCTTCAACAACGTCGCCAACTTCAACCGCCGCTTCCTCGAGATCAAGGGCATGACCCCGACCGAGTTCCGGCGCCAGAGCGACAGCCGCTTCGGCAACCTGGCCTGAGACAACTTCCCATGTACCTCGGACTCGACCTCGGAACCTCGGAGCTGAAGGCGCTGCTGCTCGACCGCGAGCACCGCATCGTCGCCCTCGCCCGCGCGCCGCTCACCGTCAGTCGGCCGGCGCCGCTGTGGTCCGAGCAGGCGCCGGCGCAATGGTGGGAGGCGGTCGAGAGCGTCATGGCCCAGCTCCGCCAGCACCATGCCGATGCGCTGGCGCAGGTGCGGGCGATCGGCCTGTCCGGCCAGATGCACGGCGCGGTCGCCCTCGACGCCGCCGACGCGGTGCTGCGCCCGGCGATCCTCTGGAACGACGGCCGCAGCGCCGCCCAGTGCGCCGAGCTCACGGCCCGCGTGCCGCGCCTCGCGCAGATCGCCGGCAACCTGGCGATGCCGGGCTTCACCGCGCCCAAGCTGCTGTGGATGCGCGAGCACGAGCCGGCGCTCTTCGCGCAGGTCGCCTGCGTGCTGCTGCCCAAGGACTGGCTGCGCTTCATGCTGAGCGGCACCAAGGCCAGCGACATGTCGGACGCCTCGGGCACGCTGTGGCTGGACGTCGGCGCCCGCGACTGGTCCGACGAACTGCTGGCCGCCTGCGGCCTCACGCGCGGGCAGATGCCGGCGCTGGTCGAGGGCAGCGCCGTGGCCGGCCACCTGAAGCCGGAGCTGGCCTCGCGATGGGGCCTGTCCGCCGGCGTCCCGATCGCCGGCGGCGGCGGCGACAACGCCGCCAGCGCGGTCGGCATGGGGCTGGTCACGGCCGGCCAGGGCTTCGTCTCCCTCGGCACCTCGGGCGTAATCTTCGTCTGCGGCCAGCGCTTCGAGCCCAATCCGGAGCGGGCGGTGCACGCCTTCTGCCACGCCCTGCCCGGTCGCTGGCACCAGATGTCGGTGATGCTGTCGGCCTCCAGCGCGCTCAGCTGGGCGTCGCGCAACCTCGGCTTCGGCGACGAGCCGGGCCTGCTGGCCGCCGCAGCCAGCCTGGACGCGGCCGGCCGCGCGGGTGCGCCGCTCTTCCTGCCCTACCTGTCGGGCGAACGCTCGCCGCACAACCATGCCGAGGCGCAGGGCGCGCTCTTCGGCCTCACCCATGCCCACGGCCCGGCCGAGATCGCCTATGCGGTGGTCGAGGGCGTCAGCTTCGGCCTGCGCGACGGGCTCGACACGCTCGCGCGGCCCACGGGCGACTTGGTGCTGGTCGGCGGCGGCGCCCGCAGCACCTGGTGGGCCCAGTTGCTGGCCGACATCCTCGAAGTGCCGCTGGCGATCTGCGAAGGCGGCGAAGCCGGCGGCGCGATGGGCGCGGCCCGTCTGGCCTGGCTGGCGGATGGCGGTTCGGAGGCGGATGTCTGCCGGCTGCCGCAGCTGCGCCAGCGCTTCGTGCCGGCCGCCGCCGATGCCGCGGGGCACGGGACGCGCCATGCGCGCTTCCAGGCGCTCTACGTGGCCCTGCGGCCGGTGTTCGGCGGCGCTTGAACCTGTCGAGGGGTCAGCCGAAGGAAGTGCGCAAGCCGGCGTAGTCGGTCGGGCCGCTGCTTTCCGGCGGGCTGCCGGTCGCGGTCATCCAGGCCGCGATGCTCGGCAGGCGGCGGTCGAAATGAGCCGCGAGATGCATCCAGTTGCCGTCCTCGGCATGGCCGTCGGTCTTTTCCAGCGCCTCGACGGCGAGGGTGCGCAGGCTGCTCACCATGGCGAGCGACCGGCCATCGAGCATCTGCAGGGTTACTTCCCGGCCCTGGGCCAGCACTTCCTCGAGGATGCGGCGGTGCACCGAATAATCGGCCCAGCTGGGCTTGTTGCAGGCGTCGTTCAGCTCGCGAAAGACCCAATGCATGTTGTTGGCGAACATCGAAGCCACCTGGCCCGCCTGCCGCAGGCCCTGCCGCGACGCCGACTGCTGCACCCGCACACCCCACACGATGGCCGCCAGAACGCCCAGCGTCTGCACCCAGGCGGCCCACTCGGCCGAGGTCGTCGGGCGGTAGAACCAGCCGAGCACCAGCAGCACGGCCACGCCGGCGATCGCAATTCCCAGTCTTCGCATGGTTCCCCCCTGGGGTCGAGCCCCGTCGTTTTGGTGATTCACAGCCGCGGCCCTTCCTTGCCGAACATCCGCCGCATCGCCGCCACGCCGGCGACGAGGGCGTTGGCGTAGCTGAAATACGGATCCACGGCGGCCTCGATCGGCAGGTACGGCAGGGCATCCTCGACAGGCCGCTCGGTGGCTTCCATCAAGATCCAGTAGTACTCGCCTTCTTCGAGCTCTTGCACGGTCAGCGCGATATTTCGCAATTGCGACATAGGGTTAGCAGCGGGTCGTTGTGTGGGACGGGCTGATCCTATGCATCCGCATGGGCAACACCTAGTCACAAATTCACGGTCAGTTGCAAATGTGACGACCCTGAAATGAATACGCAAGTGTTAATCGCGTGAAACGCGAAATTGTGTGCAAATTCCAACTTCCGACACTCTTCCGCCGGGCTTGACCTACAGCGCCCGCGCAGGCCGCGGCCTAGGTTCAAGGCTTCGCTCACCACCGCTAGGAGGAGACATGAAGCCCTTTTTTCTCGACCCCGCGATGATCGCCACGATCGGCGGCGCCTTCTATCCCACCGGCTACTCGATGGTGATGTTCCCGTCGGCCGACGAGGCGCAGGCAGTCGGCCAGCACCTGCCCGAGCAGGGATTCGGCGGTGACGACGTCTACCTGATCACGCCCGAGATGCTGCTTTCGCAGATCACTCCGACCGTGAAGGACGCCGACACGCCCCTGCCCTCGGCCGGCACCGACGCCGCCACCGTGCGCGCCTACACCAAGCTGGCGCGCGACGGCCACACGGCGCTCCTGGTGAAGACCGACGACGAAGCCGCGGCGGAGCGGCTGATGCTGGAGGTGAGGAAGGTGAAGTACTCGATCGCCCAGCGCTACCGGGCGTTGGTGATCGAGGATCTCTGAAACGAAAGGACCGAGGACGGACGGCGGTTGCGCTCAGACCGCCATCTTGCCGTCGCGCGCGTCGACCAGCGCCTCCGGCTCCTGGGCCTCGACCCAGGTCTCGTTGTTGAGGCCGGCCTGCAGCCGGTCCATGTCCAGTTCGTGGGTCCACTTCGCCACCACGATCGTCGCCACGCCGTTGCCGACCAGGTTGGTCAGCGCCCGCGCTTCCGACATGAAGCGGTCGATGCCGAGGATCAGCGCCAGGCCTGCGACCGGCACGTGCCCGACCGCAGACAGGGTCGCCGCCAGCACGATGAATCCGCTGCCGGTCACGCCGGCCGCGCCCTTGGAGGTCAGCAGCAGCACCGCCAGCAAGGTCACCTGCTGCATGATCGTCATCTGCGTGTTGGTGGCCTGGGCGATGAACACCGCCGCCATCGTGAGGTAGATCGAGGTGCCGTCCAGGTTGAACGAATAGCCGGTCGGGATCACCAGGCCGACCGTGGTCTTGTTGGCGCCCAGGTTCTCCATCTTCTCCATCATCCGCGGCAGCACCGACTCCGACGACGAGGTGCCCAGCACGATCAGCAGTTCTTCCTTGATGTACTTGACGAACTTCCAGATGCTGAAGCCGTGGAAGCGCGCGATCGCGCCCAGCACGATGAAGACGAACAGCAGGCAGGTCAGGTAGAAGGTGCCCATCAGCTTGCCCAGCGAGAACAGCGAGCCGATGCCGTACTTGCCGATGGTGAAGGCCATCGCGCCGAAGGCACCGATCGGGGCCACCTTCATGATGTAGTTCACCATGCCGAAGAGCACGTGCGAGCCCTTCTCGATGACGTCGAACACCAGCGTGCCGCGGCCGCCGAAGCGGTGCAGCGCGAAGCCGAACAGGATCGCGATCAGGAGCACCTGCAGGATCTCGCCGGTGGCGAAGGCATTGACCAGGGTGTCCGGGATGATGTGGAACAGGAAGTCCTGCGCACCTTCCATCTTGCCCGGGCCGGTGAAGGCCGCCAGCGCCTTGGTGTCGAGCGAGGCCGGGTCGATGTTCATGCCGGCGCCCGGCTGCAGCAGGTTGACCAGCACCAGGCCGACGACCAGCGCGACGCTGCTCACCACCTCGAAGTACAGCAGCGCCAGGCCGCCGGTCTTGCCGACCTTCTTCATGTCCTCCATGCCGGCGATGCCGACCACCACGGTGCAGAAGATGATCGGCGCGATCATCATCTTGATCAGCTTGATGAAGGCGTCGCCCAGCGGCTTCATCGCCTCGCCGGTGTGCGGGTAGAAGTGGCCGATCAGCACGCCGATGATCACGGCGGTGATCACCTGCACGTAGAGCGACTTGTAGAGCGGCGGCTTGCGGGCCGGGAGGGCGGACGACGAAGCCGGCAGGGAGGTGGATGTCATGCGGATCTCTGGATGTTGTGGTTATGGACGAGAGAGCGAGGTCGCTGCGGAACGACGAGAAAAAACCCGCCTCGGCGGGTTTTTTCGATCGGCAAGTGGCGTCGTGGCCGCCTCAATGCATGTGAAGTCCGCCGTTGACCGAGAAATCGGCCCCGGTGGAATAGCCGCCCTCGTCGCTCGCGAGCCAGGCGATGATAGACGCGATCTCGCTCGGCTCGCCCAGGCGCTTGACCGGGATCGTGCCGACGATCTTGTCGAGCACTTCCTGGCGGATCGCCTTGACCATGTCGGTGCCGATGTAGCCCGGGCTCACCGTGTTCACGGTCACGCCCTTGGACGCCAGTTCCTGCGCCAGCGCCATCGTGAAGCCGTGCATGCCGGCCTTGGCCGCCGAATAGTTGGTCTGGCCGGCCTGGCCCTTGGCGCCGTTGACCGAGCTGATGTTGATGATCCGGCCCCAGCCCTTCTCGACCATGTCGCCGACCACCTGCTTGGTGACGTTGAACATGCTGTTGAGGTTGGTCTCGATCACCGAGCTCCAGTCTTCCGGCGTCATCTTGAGGAACATGCGGTCGCGCGTGATGCCGGCGTTGTTGACCAGCACGTCGATGCTGCCGTGCTCGGTCTTGGCCTTGGTGAAGGCCTCGACGGTCGACTGCCAGTCGCCGACGTTGCCGACCGACGCGTGGAACACGAAGCCTTCGGCCTTCTGCTCGGCGAGCCACTTGGCGTGGTCGCGGGTGGGTCCGCAACCGGCGATGACGGTGAAGCCGTCCTTGTGAAGCCGCTGGCAGATGGCCGTTCCGATGCCACCCATGCCTCCGGTGACGTATGCGACTTTATTGCTCATGAGATTTCCTTAGTTGCGAGCCCGAACAGGCGCATCTGACTTTAGCGAAGTTTGCACCGATACCCGATGAGGAAAACACTGAGCCTCGATGCAACCGGCTGTCACCGCGCGCCGCTTCGCGGCTCAACGTTCGATGGTCAATGCCACGCCCATGCCGCCGCCGATGCACAGCGATGCGATGCCCTTCTTGGCATTGCGGCGCTCCATCTCGTGCAGCAGGGTGACCAGGATGCGGCAGCCGGACGCGCCGATCGGATGGCCGATCGCGATCGCGCCGCCGTTGACGTTGACCTTGCTCACGTCCCAGCCCATCTCGCGGTTCACCGCGCAGGCCTGGGCCGCGAAGGCCTCGTTGATCTCGAGCAGGTCGAGGTCCTGCGGCTTCCAGCCGGCGCGCTGCAGCGCCTTCTGCGAGGCCGGCACCGGGCCCATGCCCATGAAAGCCGGGTCGAGCCCGGTCGAGGCGTAGCTGGCGATGCGGCCGAGCGGCTTCAAGCCGAGCGCGGCGGCCTTCTTGGCGGTCATCACCATGACCGCCGCGGCGCCGTCGTTCAGGCCCGAGGCATTGCCGGCGGTCACGCCGCCGGCCTTGTCAAAGGCCGGGCGCAGGCCGGCCAGGCCTTCGGCGCTGGTCTTGCGGTTGATGAACTCGTCCTTGTCGAAGACGATCGGGTCGCCCTTCTTCTGCGCGATGCTGAAGGGAACGATCTCGTCCTTGAACTTGCCGGCGTCCTGCGCGGCCGCGGCCTTGGTCTGGCTGCCGAGCGCCAGTTCGTCCTGCGCGCTGCGGCTGATGTCGTACTTCTTGGCCACGTTCTCGGCGGTGATGCCCATGTGGTACTGGTTGTAGACGTCCCAGAGGCCGTCGACGATCATCGAATCGACCAGCTTCCAGTCGCCCATGCGCTGGCCGTTGCGCGAGTTGGGCAGCACGTGCGGCGCCATGCTCATGCTTTCCTGGCCGCCGGCGATCACGATCTCGCTGTCGCCCGTGGCCACGGCCTGGGCGGCCAGCATCACGGCCTTGAGCCCGGAGCCGCAGACCGCGTTGATGGTCAGCGCCGGCACTTCCTTGGCGATGCCGCTCTTGAGCAGCGCCTGGCGGGCCGGATTCTGGCCGCTGCCGGCCGTCAATACCTGGCCGAGGATGACCTCGCCGACCTGGTCGTTGCCGACCTTGGTGCGGGCCAGGATCTCCTTGAGCACGGCTGCGCCGAGCTCGGTCGCCGGCGTGCTGGCCAGCGTGCCGCCGAACTTGCCCACGCCGGTGCGCAGGGCCGAAACGATGACGATGTCTTCCATGATGTGCTCTCCGATGCCGGGTTGAAAATGAGTGTCGGGAAAATCAGGCCTTGGCCTTCACGTAGCGGCCCGGCGCCGGCTCGCTCGCCTGGTAGGCGCTGCCTTTGCCGTAGCCTTTCGGGGCAGGGATCTGCTTGCCCGCATGGGTCTTGAGCCAGTTGGACCAGTCGGTCCACCAGCTGCCGGGATGCTCGGTCGCACCGCCCAGCCATTCGGCCTGGGTCTTGGGGAACTTGCCGTCCTCGCGCAGCCAGTGGCTGCGCTTCTTCTTGACCGGCGGGTTGATCACGCCGGCGATGTGGCCCGACGCACCCATCACGAAACGCTTCCGGCCCTTGAGCACCTGGGTCGAGGCGTAGGCGCCGCCGATCGGCACGATGTGGTCTTCGCGCGAGCCGTAGATGTAGGCCGGCGCGTCGATCGCGCCGAGGTCCAGCTTCTCGCCGGCGACCGTCAGGGCGCCGGGCTGCGCCATCTTGTTCTCGTGGTAGGTGTTGCGCAGATACCAGCAGTACATCGGCCCTGGCAGGTTGGTGGCGTCGCTGTTCCAGTAGAGCAGGTCGAAGGGCGGCGGGGTCTCGCCCTTGAGGTAGTTGCCAACCACGTAGTTCCAGACCAGGTCGTTCGGCCGCAGGAAGCTGAAGGTCGAGGCCAGCTCGCCGCCCTGCAGCAGGCCGCCGTGGGCCATCTGCATCTCGCGAAAGCGCACGAAGGCCTCGTCGATGAAGATGTCCAGGATGCCGGTGTCGCTGAAGTCGAGCAGCGTGGTCAAGAGCGTCACCGAGGCGGCCGGCTTCTCGCCGCGAGCCGCCAGCACCGCCAGCGCGGTGCTCAGGATGGTGCCGCCGACGCAGAAGCCCAGCGTGTTGATCTGCCCGCCCTTCTTGTCCTGCCCGCTGATCTCCTGCGTGACGTGGATCGCCTTGATCGCGGCGTCCTCGATGTACTGGTCCCAGGTGGTCTCGGCCAGCGAGGCGTCCGGGTTGCGCCAGCTCACCACGAAGGTGTGATGGCCCTGCTCGACCGCATAGCGGATCAGCGAATTCTCGGGCTGCAGGTCGAGGATGTAGAACTTGTTGATGCAGGGCGGGATGAGCAACAGCGGCCGCTCGTAGACCTTGGCGGTGAGCGGCTTGTATTCGAGCAGCTGGAACAGCGCGTTCTCGAAGACCACCGCGCCTTCGGTCGTGCCGACGTTGCGGCCGACCTCGAAGGCGCTTTCGTCGGTCATGCTCACATGGCCTTGCTGGACGTCCTTCAGCAGGTTCTGGATGCCCTTGGCGATGCTCTCGCCCTGCGTGTCGACCGCCTTCTTCATCGCGTCGGCGTTGAAGGCCAGGTAGTTGCTCGGCGCCGAGGCCGCCATCCACTGCTCGACCGCGAAGCGCAGCCGCGCTCGGGTCTTCTCGTCGGCCTCGACCGCGTCGGCCAGGCCGAGCAGTGTGCGGGCGTTCAACAGGTAGACCGCGGCCGAGAAGGAGGACACCGGATTGCTGCCCCAGGCTTCGGCCGCGAAGCGCTTGTCGGCCCGCGCCTGCTCGCCGATGCCGGTCTGCCACAGCGCGGTGGCCTCGCCGACGTACTGCTCCTGCAGTTCACGCAGCTTGCCGGCGGAAAACGAGAATTTGGGCATGTCCCAGGGCGGTGACGCCGCCTGGGTGCCGTTGCCGAGCGACTGGAAGGATTCGAGCGCCTTTTCCCAGCCCTGGGTGAGTGCCTGCTGAAATGGCGCGAAGGTGTCGGCCAACCGGGCATCTTGTTGTGTCATCGTGTCTCCTGCGAACGCGGCTCATCAAAACGGGAATTGAGTATGCTGTATTCGCGGCACCGCCACCAGCGGGCGCCGCCTTCCTCGCTCCAATCTTCCATGCACCTCGTCGTCATCGCCTGGCTCTATGTTGCGCTGATGATGGCCGTCGCGGAAGCCACCAACAGCAACGGCACCGTGCTCGGGGCCATCTTCACCTTCCTGCTCTACGGGCTGGCGCCGGTGGCCCTGGTGGTCTACCTGCTGAGCACGCCGGCACGTCGCCGCGCCTTGCGCGAGCGCGAGGAAGCCGAACGCCAGGCGGCGATCCGGGCGGCGGCACCGCCTTCATCCGCGCCAGATGCTGGCGGCGAAGCGCCCGCTGACCCCGTCGCGCCGGTGGGAGAAAAAAAGTAACGGGTTGTGCACGGTGCACCAGGCTTCGCTGCCGTCGTTGCCGTGCAGGCTCTGCACGCCCGCCGCAGCCAGGCGCTGGCGGGCGAGACCGGCCAGGTCGGCCATCCACTTGCCGGGCCGGGCGCCCGGGCGGAAGCATTCGCGGGCTTGCGGCGCCGCTGCCTCGAAGGCGGCCAGCACCTCGTCGCCGACCTCGAACGCATCCGGGCCGATGCAGGGGCCGAGCCAGGCCATGACGTTCCCGGCGCCGCCCTCGCCGTCGAAGGCCTCGACCGTGCGCTCCAGCACACCGGCCGCGAGCCCGCGCCAGCCGGCGTGGGCGGCGGCGACCCGGCGGCCGGCCCGGTCGGTGAAGAGCACCGGCAGGCAGTCGGCCACCATGATGGTGCAGGCCAGGCCGCGCTCAGTCGTGGTGCAGGCGTCGGCGGCGGCGCCGTCTTCGGTGGCGGCCTCGATCGGCAGCAGCCGGGTGCCGTGGACCTGTTCGAGGAACACCGGACGCGCGGCCAGCCGTTCGGCGAAGCGCCTGCGATTGACCTGCACGCTCGAAGGATCGTCACCGACGTGCGTGCCGAGGTTCAGTCCCCCGTAGCGTCCCTCGGAGACGCCGCCTTCGCGGGTGCTGCACAGCGCATGCACGCCCGCCGGCGCCGGCCATTGGGGCAGCAGCCATCCGGGCGCGGCGGCGTTTTCCACGCGGGTGCTCAGGCTTCGGCGTCGGGGCAGTGCGAAGGCTGCGCCCGTTGGAAGGCCTCCAGCTGCATGCAGGCCTCGAAGGCCGCCATGGTGCGCGGAAGGCCGCTGAAGTCGCAGTCGAAACGCTGGCCGTTGAAGACCTGCGGCACCAGGCAGCAGTCGGCCATGGTCGGCGTGTTGCCGTAGCAGTAGATGCCGACCGGCTGCTGCGCAAGTTGCCGCTCGAAGGCCAGCATGCCTTCGCGCACCCAATGGCGGTACCAGGTGTTCTTGGCGTCGTCGTCGAGCTTGAGGTCGCGCACCAGGTACTTGAGCACCCGCAGGTTGTTCAGCGGGTGGATCTCGCAGGCGATCGACTCCGACAGCGCCCGCACCCGCGCCCGGCCGACCGGGTCGTGCGGCAGCAGCGCCGGCTCGGGATGGAGCTCCTCCAGGTATTCGATGATCGCCATCGACTGCGAGAAGCGCTCGCCGTCGTCCTCCAGGAGCGGCACCAGCTGATCGGCCGAGAGCTTGGCGAAGGGCCCGGTGCGGTGGTCGCCGCGGGCGATGTGCACCGGGACGTAGTCGTAGTCCAGGCCCTTCAGGTTCAGCGCGATGCGCACCCGGAAGGACGCCGAGGAGCGGAAGTAGTTGTGCAGCTTCATCATCCCGCCGAGCATAGCCATTCCGACAGGCGCCCCGGCCCTCTGGCACACTGCCGCTTTCGACGCAAAGGACAATTTCGCCATGGCCACCGAGTTCGTTTTCACTCCCCCGCCGGTCGTCTCCATTCCCGTCGTCGGCCAGACGGCCCGCTTCCCGGTGCACCGCATCTATTGCGTGGGCCGCAACTACGAGGACCACGCCAAGGAAATGGGCTTCACCGGCCGCGAGCCGCCCTTCTTCTTCATGAAGCCCGCTGACGCGGTGGTGGTGGTGCCCGCCGGCGAGACCGGCTCCATGGCCTATCCGACCCTCACCAAGAACCTGCACCACGAGATCGAGCTGGTCGCGGCCATCGGCACCGGCGGCAAGAACATCGCCGCGGCCGACGCCCTCAAGCACGTCTTCGGCTACGCGGTCGGCCTCGACATGACCCGCCGCGACCTGCAGAACGACATGAAGAAGCAGGGCCGTCCCTGGGACATCGGCAAGAGCTTCGAGCAGAGCGCCCCGATCGGCCCGATCGTGCCGGCGGCCGCCGCCGGCGACGTGCTGAACGCCGAGATCTCGCTGCAGGTCGGCGGCGAGGACCGCCAGCGCAGCAACGTGAGCAAGCTGATCTGGAACCTGGCCGAGACCATCGAGCACCTGTCGGCCGCCTGGGAGCTGCAACCCGGCGACCTGATCTACACCGGCACGCCCGAAGGCGTCGCCGCGGTGGTCGCCGGCGACACGCTGGTCGGCGAGGTCAAGGGCCTGCCGGCCCTGCGCGTGACGATCGTCTGATCCGGCAGCCACCGATGCCTTTGCGCGTACCCATCAAGCACTGCAAGAACTGCGGCACCGCGGTGGTCTACCGCATCCCGGACGACGGCGACACCAAGCTGCGCGCGGTCTGCCCGGCCTGCCACACGATCCACTACGAGAACCCGCTGAACGTGGTCGGCACGATCCCGGTGCTGGGCGACCGGGTGCTGCTGTGCAAGCGCAACATCGAGCCGCGCTGGGGCAAGTGGACCTTGCCGGCCGGCTTCATGGAGCTGGACGAATCGACCGCCGAGGGCGCGGCCCGCGAGACCGACGAGGAAGCCGGCGCCGAATACGAGATGGAAGGCCTCTTCGCGGTCATGAGCGTGGTGCGGGTCGGCCAGGTGCACCTGTTCTACCGGGCGCGCCTTTTGAGCGACAAGTTCGATCCGGGCCACGAGACCATCGAGGCCCGGCTCTTCACCGAGGAAGAGATTCCCTGGGAAGAGATCGCCTTTCGCACCGTGCGCGAGGCGCTGCAGCGCTTCTTCGAGGACCGCAAGCGCGGCAGCTTCGACCGGGTGCACACGGTGGACATCACATGACGGCGACGCGCCACCTGGCGCGGCGGTTCGGCCTGGCGGCCCTCTGCGCGATGGCCGCGGCCGCGCATGCCGAGACCGTCGGCGACGTCGACACGGTCTTCAAGTTCATCGGCCCGGACCACAAGATCGTGGTCGAGGCCTACGACGACCCGAAGGTCGCCGGCGTCACCTGCTACCTCTCGCGCGCGAAGACCGGCGGCGTCTCCGGCGCGCTGGGCCTCGCGACCGACAAGTCAGACGCCTCGATCGCCTGCCGCCAGGTCGGCCCGGTGAGCATCACGCAGCCGCTGCCGCAGCGCGAGGAAGTCTTCAGCGAACGGCAGTCGGTGCTCTTCAAGCGCCAGCGCGTGGTGCGCATGGTCGACGCCAAGCGCAACACGCTGGTCTACCTCACCTACTCCGACCTGCTGGTCGACGGCTCGCCCAAGAACAGCGTCACCGCGGTGCCGATCGACCGCGCCAGCCCGATTCCGCAGAAGTAGTTCGCGAGCACCGACGATGAGCAGCAATGCACCGGGCAATGCGATGCGCGAGCTTTACGGCGCGCTCTGGCACTACGCCGAGGGCGCCCGGCCGCAGATGCTCGGCGCCACTTTCCTCCTGACCTGCTCGCAGCTGATGCGGCTGACGATGCCCTGGCTCGCGGCGCAGGCAATCAACTCGCTGCAAGGCGGCAATTTCGAGGGCGCGGGCAAGTGGATCGGCACGCTGGCGCTGATCTACCTGGCCTCCTGGGTGATCCACGGGCCCGGCCGCATCCTGGAGCGCAACGTCGGCCTCCAGGTGCGCGAGCGGCTGGCCGACACGCTCTATGCGCGGCTGGCGGAAGCGCCGCTGGCCTGGCACGACGGCCACCATTCGGGCGAACTGCAGCACCGGGTGCACCAGGCCAGCAAGGCGCTGTCGGACTTCGCCCAGAACCAGTTCATCTACCTCACCAACATCGTCAACTTCATCGGGCCGCTGGTTGCGCTGACCCTGCTCTCGCATGCCAGCGGCGCGATGGCGGTTCTGGGCTACGTGGTGATCGGCGTGCTGATCGTGCGCTTCGACCGTGCGCTGATGCGTCTCGCGCGCATCGAGAACGACGCCGACCGGCGCTATGTCGCCGCCCTGCTCGACTTCCTCGGCAACACCTCGACCGTGATCGGCCTGCGCCTGTCGACCGCCTCGCGCTGGCTGCTCGGCCGCCGCATGGCGGCGATCTCGGTGCCGATGCGCAGCACCGTGGTGCTCAACGAAGGCAAGTGGTTCGCGGTCGACCTGATGGGCCTGGCGCTGACCTGGGGCCTGGTGGTCATCTACGTCTGGCAGGCGCGCCAGCCGGGGCAGGCGGTGATGCTCGGCTCGGTCTTCATGATCTACCAGTACGCGCAGCAGGCCGCCAGCGTGGTGACCTCGATGGCGGCCAACTTCCAGTTCTTCGCCCGCATGCACACCGACTACAGCAGCGCCTCGCCGATCTGGCAGGCGCCGGCGCGCATCGACGACCTGGCCGACGAAGCGATCGATCCGCAGGCACGCTGGAGCCGCATCGCGGTCGAGGGCCTGGTCTGGAACTACCGCCCGCGCGGCACGCCGGTCGCTGCCGAAGCCAATCCGGAGGCGACGCGCAGCGGCCTGCACCAGGTCGCGCTCGAGCTGAAGCGCGGCACCCGCGTCGCCCTGGTCGGCCCGAGCGGCGGCGGCAAGAGCACCCTGCTGCGCGTGCTGGCGGGCCTCTATGCGCCGCAGGCGGGCCAGCTCGCGATCGACGGCCAGCCGCAGCCCTGGGCCAGCCTGCGCCGGGTCGCCACGCTGATCCCGCAGGAGACCGAGGTGTTCGAGGCCAGCGTGCGCGAGAACCTGAGCTTTGGCCAGCCGGCCGACGACGAGGCGCTCAAGCAGGCGATCCACGTCAGCACCTTCGACGACGTGCTGGCGGCCACGCACGGCGACCTCGACACGCCGCTGTCTGAGCGCGGCTTCAACCTGTCCGGCGGCCAGCGGCAGCGCCTGTGCCTGGCGCGCGGCGTGCTGGCGGCCCAGGGCAGTTCGCTGCTGCTGCTCGACGAACCGACCAGCGCGCTCGACGCCGCGACCGAGGCGCGGGTGCTCGAGCGCATCGCGGCCGCCTTCCCGCAGGCCTGCGTCATCGCATCGATCCACCGCCTGAGCCTGCTCGACCGCTTCGACACCGTGGTGCTCATGGAAGCCGGCCGGGTGGTCGACGCCGGGCCCCGTGACAGCGTGCTCGCGCGTCAGCCGCTGCTCCAGAAGATGACGGCGCCTGCGCCTATGTCCGCGCCTGCCGCACCATGCTAAAAAGCGCTCTCGCCCGGCCGGCCCGGACGGCAGCGGGGAACCCTTTGCAGCGATCACGTTCCAAAAAAACCATGCAATTCCAGACGTCTTCGATTCGTGCCGGCCTGCTGGCGATCGCCGCCGCGGTGCTGGCCGGATGCGCCACACCGCCTCCGAGCACGCCACCGAACTTCTATCCGCTGCCGCCCTCGGCGCAGGCGGTTCCGCCGGCCGCCGTGCCGGTGCCGCCACCGGCGCCCAAGCCGCAGGCGCTCTTCATCCGTCCGGCCGCGGGCCGCACCATCGCCGGCTTCGACGGCGACCGCAACAAGGGCCTGGACATCGCCGGCAGCCTGGGCGACCCGATCGTGGCCGCGGCCGATGGGCGCGTGGTCTATGTCGGCGGCGAATTGCACGGCTACGGCAACATGGTGATCGTCAAGCACAACGAGACCTACCTCACCGCCTACGCCCACGCCCAGACGATCCTGGTCAAGGAAAAGGACGTGGTCCGCCAGGGCCAGAAGATCGCCGAGATGGGCGACAGCGACGCCGACCGGGTCAAGCTGCACTTCGAGATCAGGAAGCAAGGCGTGGCCGTCGACCCCGAGCCGTACCTCAACGGCACGCTTCGCTAGAGCGCATTCAGTCCTCCAGCTCGACCCAGGCCGGCGCGTGATCGCTCGCGCCTTCGAGCCCGCGCACCGCGCGGTCCATACCGGCCTCTTTCATACGCCGAGCGGCGGACGGGCTCAGCAACACATGGTCGATGCGCATGCCCGCATCGCGCGGCCAACGATTGCGCATGTAGCTCCAGAAGGTGAAGAGCGGCTTGTCGGGTGACTGCCGGTGCAGCGCATCGAGCCAGCCGGCATGCAGCAGCGCCTGGTAGGCGGCGCGCGGCGCGGGCTGCAGCAGCGCGTTGTCCTTCCACGAAGCCGTGGCGTAGATGTCGGCGTCGGTCGGCACCACGTTGTAGTCGCCCGCCAGAACCACCGGATGGCCGGTCGCCAGCAGCGGGGCCGCATGCCGATGGAAACGCTCGAACCAGGCGAGCTTGTAGTCGAACTTCGGGCCGGGCTGCGGATTGCCGTTGGGCATGTAGAGGCAACCGATCACCAGTCCGCGCACAGCGGCCTCGAGATAGCGTGCCTGCTTGTCCTTCGGATCGCCGGCCAGGCCGCGGCGGATCTCGATCGGCGGCGCGTCGCGGGCCAGGATCGCGACGCCGTTCCACGCGGCCTGCCCGTGCACCAGCGCGTGGTAGCCGAGCGCGCGGAGCGCATCGAACGGGAAGTCGGCCTCGGTGCACTTGATCTCCTGCAGGCAGACCACGTCCGGCGACGTGACGTCGAGCCAGGCGCGCAGCGGCTCGAAGCGCTTTCGGATGTCGTTGACGTTGTAGGTCGCGATGCGCGGCATGCCGGACTATAGGAGCGGCATCTCACAAGCCCTGTAGGCGCCGGCTGTCGCCACGTCGGGAACTGCGGCCTGCACTTTTTTCGATGCCGGCGCATCCAATCGAAATGAAAACAAAAGGAGACATTCCTATGCGATGCGAAGCCATCCATTGCCCTGACACCGACACGGTCAGGTTCGCGATCTATCCGGACGGCTTCGACGGACCTCGCATCATGGCGCGGGTCTCCGGCCGTGCCCTGCGCACCGCGTTCGGCGCTACCGCCGACGAGGCCGGCCTGCTCGACGCCTGCCAGAGCCATTTCGAAGCGATCGAACGCCTCGCGCTGCAGCGGCATCGCGATGCGCCGGAGCGCGCCGTGCTGCTGGAAGCGAGCGACTTCGGCGCGGTCACCGTCTCGACCGCGCCGGTGGAGGAAATCATCGTTCCGCCATCGCCGTCGTCGGCATCGGCCTCACCGCGCGAGGCCCGCGAGCCGCGCAGCGCGACCGGATCGTTGGGCCTGTGCCTGTCGGCGCTCGCGCTCGGCGCCTGAGCAGCCGACCGGCGGTCCTTCCGACAGGACGCGTGGGCCCCGGCTCACACGCGGCGCGCGACCCGCTGCCGAGAGTGGACTCCCGAATCAACACAGGAGCCCGTTCATGGCCAACAGCAGCATCCTCGGCGGCGATCGTCCCGCCGAATACGCATCCGGCAAGGATGTCGACGCCCTGGGGCCGAGCGACAGTTCCGACAGCGGCAGCGACGTGCAGACCGACCTGGGCCGCAGCGCCCTCGACGAAGGCAGCGAAGGCGGCATCGCGATCGCGCACCACAGCGACACCGACGCCGGCGGCACCGGCGAGCGTGGCTCGGCCGACGCCTCGGCGCCGGTGATGGACGCCGACCTGATGCCCGACCGCATCGGCCTCTTCCCCAACGATGCGCTCGATGCCGCGCTCTCGATCGACGATCCGCAGGCGATGTCGGCCGACGAGCTGGCCGAGTCGGCGGACGAGGAAGAAGAAGACGAAGACGGCAACCCGACCGGAGACGTCGAGGCGACTTCGGACGCACGCCGCGCATGACGCCTGCGCTGCGTCGCGCCCTGCAGACCCTGCACGAGGTCTTCGGCCTGCGCAGCCTCAGGCCAGGCCAGAGCGAGGTGATCGAGCGGGTCCTGGCAGGCCGCTCGACGTTGGCGATCATGCCGACCGGCGCCGGCAAGTCGCTGTGCTATCAGCTGCCGGCGCTGTCGCTCGAAGGCCGCACGCTGGTCGTCTCGCCGCTGATCGCGCTCATGAAGGACCAGTGCGAGAAGCTGCGCGCGCAGGGCGTGGCCGCGGTACAGCTCAACAGCCAGGTCGACACGGAAGAGATGCATGCCGCCGAGCGCGCGGTCGCCGACGGCTCCGCGCGCATCGTGCTGGTCACGCCGGAGCGCCTGGCCGACCCCGACTTCCTGGCGCTGCTGCAGGGCCATCCGACTTCGTTGCTGGTGGTCGACGAGGCGCATTGCATCTCGCAATGGGGCCACGACTTCCGCCCGGCCTTCCTGGAGATCGGCCCGGTCGCCGCGCGGCTGGGCAAGCCCTGCGTGCTGGCCTTGACCGCGACCGCCAACGAGGCCGTGGCCGCCGACATCATGAGCCGGCTCGGCATCCCGCGCGCCGGCCTGGTCGACACCGGCACCTTCCGCCCGAACCTGCACTACGCGGCAGAGCAACTGGCGACCGAGGACGAGAAGCGCGAGCGCCTGCGCACGCTGGTGAACGAGACCGAAGGCAGCGGCATCGTCTACACCGCGACCGTCAAGGCGGCCGAACAGGTGCACGCGTTGCTGCTCGATGCGGGCGTCTCCGCCGGCCTCTACCACGGCAAGCGCGGCGCGTCCGAGCGGCGGCAGGCGCAGGATGCCTTCATGAGCGGCGAGCAGCGCGTGATGGTCGCGACCAACGCCTTCGGCATGGGCATCGACAAGCCGGACATCCGCTTCGTGCTGCACTACCAGATGCCGGCCGGTCTCGACGCCTACTACCAGGAGTCCGGCCGCGCCGGCCGCGACGGCGAAGCGGCCCGCTGCACCCTGCTCTTCCTGCAGAAGGACAAGGCGGTGCAGCAGTTCTTCCTGGCCGGCCGCTATCCGTCGAACAAGGACCTCGATTCGCTCTACGGCGCCTTGCAGGGCGACCCGCCGGAACCCGCCGGCTGGACCCTGGTCACGCTGCAGGAGCGGCTCGAAGCGGCGCGCGGCAAGGTCCAGGTCGGCCTGGCGCTGCTGCGCCAGCACAGGATCGCGAAACAGGACCGTGAAGGCCGCATCGCGCTCCTGAGGCCCGCAGTCGATGCCGCGACCCTGGCCGCGCTGCTGGCCGGCTACCGCGAGAAGCGCGAGAACGACCAGGCGATGCTCGAAGGCATGGTCGCCTACGCCCAGAGCGGCCGCTGCCGCTGGCAGGTGCTGCTCGCGCACCTCGAGCAGGCCGCCGACATCGAGCGCTGCCGGACCTGCGACAACTGCCTGCGGATGGCGCGCCTGCAGGCCGACAACGCGACCTCGCCACGCGCGGCCGAGGCCGGCGCCACGCCCGAGGCGAAACCCGCGACACCGGTTTTCTCGCTCCAGCAGGCGGTGCGGGTGCGCCGCTACGGGCGCGGCCGCGTGCTGCAATCGGACGCCGAGGCGATCACCATCGAATTCGCCGACGGCAGCCGGCGGTCCTTTCATCCGGACTTCGTGATGCCGGCGCGCGGCACGCCTGTGGCCTGAAGAAGAGTTGCGCGGTCTAGGATGCGTGCTGCGAAAGGAATGACCATGAACGCCGCATCCGCATCCGCATCCGCGTCCGCGTCCGCACCCGACGTCTGGCCCGCGCTCGCCTACCCGGCCTGGAAAGGCACCCTGCAGACGCTGCAACTGTGGACCCAGATCGTCGGCAAGATCCGGCTGTCGCGCTCACCCTGGATCAACCACGGCTGGCAGGTGCCGCTCTACGTGACCTCGCGCGGCCTCGGCAGCTCGCCGATCCCGGACGGTTCCGAGAGCTTCGAGATCGAATTCGACTTCATCGGCCATCGGCTGGCCTGCCGCAGCAGCCGAGGCGACGAAGCCGCCTTCCAACTGGAGCCGCAGTGCGTCGCCGACTTCCATGCGCGCATCGTTCGACTGCTCGCTTCGATCGGCATCGAGGTCTCGATCCACGGCCTGCCGAACGAAGTGCCCGATCCGATCCCCTTCGCCGAAGACCGCATCCACGCCGACTACGACCCCGACGCGGCCCACCGCTTCTGGCGCGCACTGCTGCAGGCCGACCGGGCGTTCAAGTTGTTTCGCACCGGCTTCGTCGGCAAGGTCAGCCCGGTGCACTTCTTCTGGGGCAGCTTCGACCTGGCGGTCACGCGCTTCTCGGGCCGGCGTGCGCCGCCGCATCCGGGCGCGCCCGGCCTGCCCGACCGGGTCACGCGCGACGCCTATTCGCACGAGGTCAGCAGCGCCGGCTTCTGGCCCGGCAACGATGCCTATCCGCAAGCCGCCTTCTATGCCTACGCCTACCCGGAGCCGCCGGGCTTCCGCGACGCGACGATGCCGCCCGGCGCGGCCTTCGACCCGGCCATGGGCGAATACCTGCTGCCCTACGACACCGTGCGGCAGGCGGCCGATCCCGATGCGCTGCTGCAGGCCTTCCTGGCTGCGAGTTACGGCGCGGCCGCGGACGCCGGCGCCTGGGACCGGCAGGCGCTCGAATGCGCGCTGGGTCGGCCGGGCGCGCCGAGGTGACTACTTGGCGAAGAGCGAATCCATGTCCGCGAAGGCCTTCAGTTCCACCGCGTTGCCCGACGGATCGAGGAAGAACATCGTCGACTGCTCGCCGACTTCGCCCTTGAATCGGGTGTAGGGCTCGATCACGAAGGCAGTGCCGGCCGCCTTGAGCTTCTCGGCCAGAGCTTCCCATTCCGGGATCGACAGCACCGCGCCGAAATGCCGCACCGGCACGTCGTGGCCGTCGACCGGACTGGCGCTGCGGTGGCCGCATTCGTCGGGCGCGAGATGCGCCACGATCTGATGTCCGTAGAAATTGAAGTCCACCCAGTCCGGCGAACTGCGCCCTTCCGGGCAGCCCAGCAAGTCGCCGTAGAAGGCCCGCGCTGCCGACAGGTCGTGGACCGGAAAGGCGAGGTGGAACGGAGGCATCGCGGGTTTCGTCGAGGCGGTCATGGGGTGTGGTCGGTGTGCGTGGAGCTTCGAGTCTAAATCCGGGCTTCAGCGTCTTTTAAGGGTAAACCCTATAATCACGCCATCTTTGACAGACAAGGTTTCGAAAATGTTTACGACGGTTATTTCTCTGGCTGCGCTGCTGCCCGCCCTGGTGATCGGGGTGGCGGCGATCCGCTTCGAGCGCGCTCAGCAACACTGAGCCGCGAAGCAGGCGGAAAGCAAAAAGGCCGCTGGCGATTTGTCGTCAGCGGCCTTTTGCCATTTGTCTGTCTGTCTGGCTCTCAATTTGTCCGTTTGGTCGGTGTGAAAGGATTCGAACCTTCGACCCCTTGCACCCCATGCAAGTGCGCTACCAGGCTGCGCCACACACCGAAGCTTTCGATTATAGCGTCGCCGGATCAGGTCCCGGAGCCGAGCAGCTCGCGAATTTCGGTCAGTTCACGCCGCAGGTGCAGCAGTTGCGACAGGTCGATGCTGCGCACCGGCTCGGCGGGCTCGCCCTCGTTCTCGGCTTCCTCGTCCTGCAGCGCGGCGTCGAATTCTTCCTGGTCGATCTCGATCGCTTCCATGCCTTCGAGCGGCACCTCGCCGCCCTTGCGCCGGTCGCGCTCGGTCTGGACCAGTTCCTGCAGCTTGTTGCGCGCGCCGCTGATGGTGAAGCCCTGGTCGTAGAGCAGGTCGCGGATGCGGCGGATCATGAGCACCTCGTGGTGCTGGTAGTAACGCCGGTTGCCGCGCCGCTTCATCGGGCGAAGCTGCGTGAATTCCTGCTCCCAGTAGCGCAGCACGTGCGGCTTGACGCCGCACAGCTCGCCCACCTCACCGATCGTGAAGTAGCGTTTGACGGGAATCGGCGGGAGTGTTTTCTCCATTGAAATCAAGATGGTGCGCGCGAAACCTCATAGGTTACTCCACGCATCGCCAGGCCACCAAGCGTTATTCGGCGCCCACGCTCCATTCGACCTCTTGGGGTCCCTCGGCGCTGATCGCGCCGTGGATCTGTTCCTTCAGCTTGGCGCTGGCGTGGAAGGTCGCGACCCGCCGCTCGCCGATCGGGATCGCCTCGCCGGTGCGCGGATTGCGGCCCGGCCGCGGCGCCTTGACCCGGATCTGGAAGTTGCCGAAGCCCGAGATCTTGACGTCCGTGCCCTCGATCAGGCTGTTGGCGATCAGGTCGAAGAAGGCCTCGACCATGTCCTTCGACTCGCGCTTGTTCAGGCCGATCTGCTCGAACAGCAGGTCGGCCAGGTGCGCCTTGGTCAGCGCCGGCGTGTCGAGGGCTTCGAGCGTGAATTCCATGGTGTCTGTCATACCCGCAGGCGGGCGCCGAGCCGGGCGCCGAGTCGGTCGATCAGGGTGCGGACGGCCGCTTCCACCTGCTCGTCGGTCAGCGTCGCATTGTCGCCGTTGAAGCTCAGCCGCACGGCCATGCTCTTCTCGCCGACCGCCAGTCCGCCGCCGCTCGGCGCCGCGCCGTCGCGCGAAACCAACGGTCGGTAGATGTCGAACAGCGTCGCCTCGCGCAACAGGGCCGGATCCGAGGCTTCGTGGATCGCGTTCATGAGCGCGTCGTGCGTCACCGCCTCGGCCACCACCAGCGCGAGATCTCGCTCGACCGGCTGCTGGCGCGGCACCGGCTGCGCCAGCGGCACCGGCCGCGCCATGACCGCGTCGAGGTCGAGTTCGAACAGCAGCGGCGCCTGCGCGAAGTCCCATTGCTGGCGCCAGCGCGGATGCAGTTCGCCGATGACGCCGATGTCGCGGCCGTCCAGACGCACGCGCGCGGCGCGGCCCGGATGGAGCGCGGGATGCTCGGTCGCCTCGAAGCTCAGCACCAGCGGCGCCAGCAGCGCCTCGACGTCGCCCTTCAGGTCGAAGAAGTCGACCCGCTCGCCCTTGCCCTGCCAGCGCGACTTCTGGGCGTCGCCGAAGGCCAGGCCGGCGACGCGCATCGGCTGGTGGATGCCCTTGACCGTGTGGTCGGTGGTGGCGACCGTGGCGTCGCGCATGAAGACGCGGCCGATCTCGAACACCCGCACCCGCGCGGCCTTGCGGTCGAGGTTGAACTTCAGCACCTGCAGCAGCGAGCCGACGAGCGAGGAGCGCATCACGCTCATCTGGCTGGCGATCGGGTTCAGGAGCTTCACCGGGTCGGCGTTGCCGGCGAGCTGGCGCTCCCAGTCGGCCTCGACGAAGCTGAAGTTGATCGTCTCCTGGTAGCCCAGCGCCGCGAGCCGGCGCGCCACGGCGAAGCGGCTGCGCGAGGCCTCCGGCCGCATGCGCGCGGTGATCGGCGCCAGCGGCGGCGTGGTCGGCAGGTGGTTGTAGCCGACCAGACGCGCGATCTCCTCGATCAGGTCTTCCTCGATCAGGAGGTCGAAGCGATGCGGCGGCGGCGTCACGGTCAAGGTGCCCTCGCCCTCGACCAGCGGAAAGCCCAGCCGGCGCAGCGCGTCGGCGCATTGCGCCTGCGTGAGCGGCATGCCGATGACCCGCGCGGCGCGCGCCACGCGCAGGGTGACCGGCTTTTGCGCCGGCAGCGACAGCGTCTGGTCGTCGATCGCGCCGGCCTCGCCGCCGCAGATGTCGATCACCAGCTGCGTGATGCGCTCGATGATCTCGACGGTGCGGCTCGGGTCCACGCCGCGCTCGAAGCGATGGCCGGCATCGGTGGAGAAGTTGAAGCGCCGCGAGCGACCCTGGATGCTCTCGGGCCACCAGAAGGCGGCCTCGACGTAGATGTTGCGCGTGTCGTCCGAGACCGCGGTCGCGTCGCCGCCCATGATGCCGGCCAGCGACTCGACCTCGCGGTCGTCCGCGATCACGCCGACCTTCGCGTCGACGGTCACCGTGTTGCCGTTCAGCAGCTTGAGCGCTTCGCCCGGCCGGCCCCAGCGCACCGTGAGGCCGCCGTGGATCTTGTCGAGGTCGAAGATGTGCGAAGGCTGGCCATACTCGAACATCACGTAGTTCGAGATGTCGACCAGCGCCGTGACGCTGCGCTGACCGCAGCGCGCCAGCCGATCGACCATCCAGGCCGGCGTCGCGACCTGGGTGTCGACGCCGCGCAGCACGCGGCCGGAGAAGCGGCCGCACAGCTCGGGCGCCTCGACCTTCACCGGCAGCTTGCCGGTCACCGCGGCGGCCACCTTCGGGATCCCCGGCGTCTTCAAGGGCGCACCGGTGAGCGCGGCCAGTTCGCGCGCGACGCCGTAGACGCTCAGCCCGTGCGCCAGGTTGGGCGTGAGCTTGAGCGTGAGCAGCCAGTCGTCGAGCTTGAGCACGTCGCGCACGTCGGCGCCGATCGGCGCGTCGGCCGCCAGTTCGAGCAGGCCGCCGTGGTCGTCGCTCAGCTGCAGTTCGCGCGCCGAGCAGAGCATGCCCTGGCTCTCGACGCCGCGCAGCTTGCCGAGCTTGATCTGGAAGGGCTTGCCGTCCTCGCCCGGCGGCAATTCGGCACCGACCAGCGCCAGCGGCACCTTGATGCCGACCCGCGCGTTCGGCGCGCCGCAGACGATGTTCAGGAGCGCGCCCTGCCCGGCATCGACCTGGCAGACGCGCAGGCGATCGGCGTTCGGATGCTGCGCCGCCTCGACGATCGCGCCGACCACGACCTTGGAGAAAGGCGGCGCCGCCGGACGGCGCTCCTCGACCTCGAAGCCGCCCATCGTGAGCGTCTCGGCCAGGGCTTCGCTGCTGAGCGGCGGGTTGCAGAATTCGCGCAACCAGGACTCGGGGAATTGCATCTCGTCGTTCTCGATCTTGTTATTGGAATTGACTCAGGAAGCGCAGGTCGCCGTCGAAGAAGAGGCGCAGGTCGTTGACCCCGTAGCGCAGCATCGTCAGGCGGTCCGGGCCCATGCCGAAGGCGAAGCCGATGTAGCGCTCGGGGTCGAGCCCCATGTTGCGCACCACGTTCGGATGCACCTGTCCGGAGCCCGCGACCTCGAGCCAGCGGCCGGCCAGCGGGCCGCTCTGGAACTGGATGTCGATCTCGGCGCTCGGCTCGGTGAACGGGAAGAAGCTGGGCCGGAAGCGCAGCACCAGGTCGTCGCTCTCGAAGAAGGTGCGGCAAAAGTCGGTGAAGACCACCTTCAGGTCCTTGAAGCTCACGTTCTCGCCGAGCCACAGGCCTTCGCACTGGTGGAACATCGGCGAATGCGTGGCGTCGCTGTCGACCCGGTAGGTGCGGCCCGGCGCGATCACACGGATCTCGGGCGCCTTCACGCTGCCCGTGCTGTCGGCCGCCGCGGCCTCGAACTGCGCCGCGTATTTCTTGATGTGCTGATGGGCGTAGCGCACCTGCATCGGGCTGGTGTGCGGACGCAGGTTGTAGGGCACGCCGTCCTCGCCGTCGATGTCGACGTAGAAGGTGTCCTGCATCGAACGCGCCGGATGGTTCGGCGGGTTGTTGAGCGAGGTGAAGCTGTGCCAGTCGCTCTCGACCTCGGGGCCGTCGGCGACGTCGAAGCCCATGCTGGAGAAGATCGCCTCGATCCGCTCCATGGTGCGGCTCACCGGATGCAGGCCGCCCTCGACGCGGCGCCGACCCGGCAGGCTGACGTCCAGCGCCTCGGCGCGCAGCTGAACCGCCAGCTCGTCGTCGGCCAGCTGCTGGCGGCGCTCCGCGAGCGCGGCTTCGATCGCCTGCTTGGCGACGTTGATCGCGGCGCCGCGCGACTTCTTCTCGTCGACGCTGAGGGCGGCCATGCCCTTCATCAGCTCGGTGATGCGGCCGGCCTTGCCGAAGAACAGCGCCTTCGCGTTCTCGAGGTCGGCCGGCGCCGCGGCGGCGGCGAAGGCGGTGCGTGCGGTCTCGACCAGGGAGTCCAACTCGTTCATGTCAAAGATTCTTCGCGAAGAGAAAGGAAGAGCGGCGATGAAAAAAGGGCTGGAGCCCTTTCAAGCGCCAGCCCTCGATGTGGGCGCAGACCGCGGCCCGAAGACCGGCGATCTGCTGTGCGGGATCAAGCAGCCAGCTTGGCCTTGACCTGCTCCACGATGCCGGCAAAAGCGGCCTTGTCGTGCACGGCGATGTCGGCCAGCATCTTGCGGTCGATCTCGATGCCCGCCTTGCGGATGCCGTTGGCGAACTGGCTGTAGGTCAGGCCCAGTTCACGCGAGGCGGCGTTGATACGCGCGATCCACAATTGACGGAACACGCGCTTCTTGGTGCGGCGGTCACGGTAGGCGTATTGCCCGGCCTTCATCACCGCCTGCTTGGC
>NZ_LMUW01000024.1:0-50482 GCF_009765735.1 Xenophilus sp. L33 | reverse complement strand
CCCTTGGCGAGTGCGAGACCCTTCTTGTGGCGGGCGCGAGCCGTTACACCACGTTTGACGCGAGGCATGTGTGTACTCCTTGTTCGTCTGAGTTAGATGCCCATGCCGGGCAACATGGCGGCCATCGAAACCATGTTGGTCTCGTGAACTGCCGTTGCACCGCGCAGGTGGCGCTTGTTCTTGGTGGTCTTCTTGGTCAGGATGTGACGCTTGAAGGCTTGACCGCGCTTGACGGTGCCACCGGGACGAACGCGGAAACGTTTTTTCGCGCTGCTCTTGGTCTTCATTTTGGGCATGTGAATGCTCCTTTAATTTGTGCTCGTGAGGCGCCGCGGAAACTCCACGGGCTTGTTGGCCCCGAGACACTTCTTTACCTCGCCGCTGCCTGCGCCCGAGGGCGCGGACAGCAGCGAAATCCCTTCGATCCTCTTCTTGTCGACTCAGGCCGCCGCGGGTGCGGTGGTCGCTGCGTCGGTCGCCGGCTTGGCGGCCCCACCGGCCTTCTTGCGGCCCGGCGCGATCATCATGATCATCTGCCGGCCTTCCAGCTTCGGGAACTGCTCGACGACGATCAGGTCGGCGAGTTCGTCGCGGATGCGCTGCAACAGCGCCAATCCGAGTTCCTGGTGGGTGATTTCACGACCGCGGAACCGCAGCGTGATCTTGCACTTGTCACCTTCCTCAAGAAAGCGCCGGATGTTGCGCATCTTGATGTTGTAGTCCCCATCGTCGGTACCGGGCCGGAACTTGATTTCCTTGACCTCGATGACCTTCTGCTTCGACTTCGCCTCGGCCGCCTTCTTCTGCTCGTGGTACTTGAACTTGCCGTACTCGATCAGGCGGCAGACGGGCGGGTTGGCCGCCGCGACCACTTCGACCAGATCGACGTCCTGTTCACCGGCAAGGCGCAGGGCCTCGGCCAGACTCACGACACCCAACGGCTCGTTCTCGGGGCCGATCAGGCGAACTTCCGGGGCCATGATTTCCCGGTTCAGGCGGTGTTGGCGTTCCTCGCGGTGGCGGCGGTCGCGAAATGCAGTAGCGATGGTCAGAATCCTTCAAACAATTTGCCGCGGTTGCCCGCGGCGATCGCCGTCGAAATCACGCCCACAAGCCGTCTGATCGAAAAATCAGCCCCTGAATCCGGTTGAATTCAAAGCTTGTGTTGGATGTCGTGGGCGATCTTTTGGGAGAACGCTTCCACCGACATGGCACCGAGGTCCAGATTGCCCCGGGCGCGCACTGCGACGGCACCGGCTTCCTTTTCCTTGTCGCCGACGACCAGGATGTAAGGCAGCTTTTGCAACGAATGCTTCCGTATTTTATACGTAATCTTCTCGTTGTGCAGGTCGAGCTGCACCCTAAGCCCTTGATTCCGCAGCGTATTGGCAACTTCTGCAGCGTAATCGGCCTGTCCTTCGCTGATATTCAGCACCGCGACCTGGATCGGCGCCAGCCAGGCAGGCATGGCGCCGGAATGGTGCTCGATCAGCATGCCGATGAAGCGCTCCAGGCTGCCGACGATGGCCCGGTGCAGCATCACCGGCGGCGCCCGGCCGCTCGTTTCCGTCACGTATTCGCCGCCGAGGCGCTCGGCCATGTTGAAGTCGACCTGCATCGTGCCGCACTGCCACTGGCGGCCGATGGCGTCGCGCAGCGTGTATTCGATCTTCGGGCCGTAGAAGGCACCGTCGCCGTCGGCGATCACGAATTCGACGCCGGAGCGGCGCAGTGCCTCCATGACCGCGTGTTCGGCCTTGTCCCAGAGGGCGTCGGAGCCGATGCGGCTGGCGGGCCGCGTGGCGACCTTGTAGAGGATGTCCGTGAAGCCGAAGTCGGCGTAGACCTTCTGCAGCTGCGTCGTGTAGGCCACGCATTCGTCGAGGATCTGGTCTTCCGTGCAGAAGATGTGGCCGTCGTCCTGCGTGAAGCCGCGCACCCGCATGATGCCGTGCAGCGCGCCGCTCGGCTCGTTGCGGTGGCAGTTGCCGAATTCGCCGTAGCGCAGCGGCAGGTCGCGGTAGCTGCGCAGGTCGGACTTGAAGATCAGCACATGGCCGGGGCAGTTCATCGGCTTCAACGCGTATTCGCGCTTCTCCGACTCCGTCGTGAACATGGCGTCGCGGTAGTTCTGCCAGTGGCCCGTCTTCTCCCAAAGGCTCTTGTCGAGGATCTGCGGGCCCTTCACTTCCTGGTAGCCCGTGTCGCGGTACACCTGCCGCATGTACTGCTCGACCTGCTGCCAGATCGCCCAGCCCTTCGGGTGCCAGAAGACCAGGCCCGGCGCGGCCTCGTCGATGTGGAACAGGTCCAGTTCCTTGCCCAGGCGCCGATGGTCGCGCTTTTCGGCTTCCTCGATGCGGCGGATGTAGTCGTCCAGCTGCTTCTTGTCGGCCCAGGCCGTGCCGTAGATGCGCTGCAGCTGCTCGTTCTTGGCGTCGCCGCGCCAGTAGGCGCCGGCCAGCTTCGTGAGCTTGAAGACCTTGAGGAAGCGCGTGTTCGGCACGTGCGGGCCGCGGCACATGTCGACGTATTCCTGGTGGTAGTAGAGGCCCATGGCCTGCTCGTCGGGCATGTCCTCGACCAGGCGCAGCTTGTAGTCCTCGCCGCGGGACGAGAAGACGTCGATCACCTCGGCGCGCGGCGTGACCTTCTTGACCACGTCGTAGTCCTGCGCGATGAGCTCGCGCATGCGCTTCTCGATCGCTTCCATGTCCTCGGGCGTGAAGGGGCGCTCGTAGGCGATGTCGTAGTAGAAGCCTTCGTCGATCACCGGGCCGATCACCATCCTGGCCGTCGGGTAGAGCTGCTTGACCGCATGGCCGACCAGGTGGGCCGTCGAGTGGCGGATGATCTCCAGGCCCTCTTCGTCCTTGGGCGTGATGATCTGCAGGCGCGCGGAGTGGTCGATGATGTCGCTGGCATCGACCAGCCGGCCGTCGACCTTGCCGGCCACCGTCATCTTGGCCAGGCCGGGGCCGATCGACCGGGCGACGTCGGCGACCGACACCGGGCCTGGGAACTCGCGTTGGGAGTTGTCGGGGAGCGTGATCTGGATCATGGAAAACCTCGGCGAAAAATCTTGGGGCAACAAAAAAGCGCGGTCAGGGGACCGCGCTTGCTGGGTGACTTGCTGGAACGGGTCCAGCCATGCGCGGCCTACCGGCCTCTTCCTTCGAAGAGACCGCGGGTGTCTTGCGGTGTAGTTCGCGGTGTCATAACCAGGGTGCCTTTCTCGCTCTTGTTGGGTGCGCGGAAGCCTTCGATTCTATCCGTTCGCGCCGAAATGAAAAAAGCCCCGCGCGGATCGCTCCGCGCGGGGCTCTGTTCAGCCGGGCCGGCCGATCAGTGGAACTGCTCTTCCTCGGTCGAGCCGGTCAGCGCGGTCACGCTCGACTTGCCGCCCTGGATCACGGTCGTGACCTCGTCGAAGTAGCCGGTGCCAACTTCCTGCTGGTGCGAGACGAAGGTGTAGCCGCGGTCGCGGGCCGCGAATTCGGGCTCCTGCACCTTCTCGACATAGGCCGACATGCCGCGCTTCACGTAGTCCTGGGCCAGGTCGAACATGTTGAACCACATCGAGTGGATGCCGGCCAGCGTGATGAACTGGTACTTGTAGCCCATGGCGCCGAGTTCCTTCTGGAACTTGGCGATGGTGGCGTTGTCGAGGTTCTTCTTCCAGTTGAAGGACGGCGAGCAGTTGTAGGCCAGGAGCTTGCCCGGGTGCACCTTGTGCACGGCCTCGGCGAACTTGCGTGCGAACTCGAGGTCGGGCGTGCCGGTCTCGCACCACACCAGGTCGGCGTAGTGGGCGTAGGCGACGGCGCGGCTGATGGCCTGGTCCATGCCCTTCTTCGTGCGGTAGAAGCCTTCGGCGGTGCGCTCGCCGGTGATGAAGGGCTTGTCGTTGGCGTCGTAGTCGCTGGTGATCAGGTCGGCGGCTTCGGCGTCGGTGCGGGCGATGACCAGGGTCGGGGTGCCGCAGACGTCGGCGGCCATGCGCGCGGCGATCAGCTTCTGCACCGCCTCGGTGGTCGGCACCAGCACCTTGCCGCCCATGTGGCCGCACTTCTTGACCGAGGCGAGCTGGTCTTCGAAGTGCACGCCGCCGGCGCCGGCGTTGATCATGGCCTTCATCAGCTCGAAGGCGTTCAGCACGCCGCCGAAGCCGGCTTCGGCATCGGCCACGATCGGCGCGAAGTAGTCGGTGTAGCCCTCGTCGCCGGGGTTGGTGCCCTTGGACCACTGGATCTCGTCGGCGCGGCGGAAGGTGTTGTTGATGCGCTCGACCACCGTCGGCACCGAGTCGACCGGGTACAGCGACTGGTCGGGGTACATCGAGGCGTAGCTGTTGTTGTCGGCGGCGACCTGCCAGCCCGACAGGTAGATGGCCTTCACGCCGGCCTTGACCTGCTGCATGGCCTGGCCGCCGGTCAGCGCGCCGAGGCAGTTGACGTAGGGCTCGGTGTTGACGAGGTCCCAGAGCTTTTCGGCACCGCGGCGGGCCAGCGTGTGCTCGATCGGGAAGGAGCCGCGCAGTCGGACCACGTCGGCGGCGCTGTAGCCGCGCTTGATGCCCTTCCAGCGCGGGTTCGTCGCCCAGTCTTTTTCGAGGGCGGCGATCTGCTGTTCGCGGCTCAGTTGTTCGGTGATGGTCTGGGGCATGAAGTCACTCCGGTTAGTTGATTGAAGCGGTTGCCGTTGGGTGCGGCATGGGCTTCACTGTACGGCCGGTGTCGGACTCTTATGTCTTATAGAAGACTTATTTTTTATCGTTTCCGATCAACGGGTTAGAACAACATTTTCTCAATGCGGAATATTTTTTCTTATATTGAGAAAATTTATTGCAGCGCAACAGCCTTGTTTTCCACGATGCGGAATGAGGTTTTCGTTCTTGAAACCGGAGGCGCGTCAACGCGAGAACCAGTCGCCGCTCGCGATCGCCGCGCGGCCCGCGAGGCGATCGGGGTGGATCTCGTAGACCAGGCAGGACCAGCGCCGGCCGTCGGCCTCGACGACGACTTCGCGCTTGCGGTATTCGCCGCTGTCGTCGGCCGCGACCTCCTCGAGCACGTCGAGCCGGGCCTCGAGCGCGGGCGTGATGCGGTAGACCTCGCCGCGCACCCGGCCCGCACCGCCCAGCAGCGCGCCCGGATAGGCGCCGAGGTCGTACAGCGTGCCGGCGATGCTCGCGTCGGCCACGCGCACCGGCGGCGCGAGCCGCGCGACCTGCGCGAGGCGCGCGATGTCGTTGCTGCCGCCGCCGCGCAAGGTGCCGTAGACGAACACATGGCGCTCGCCGGGCGCCGATCGGGAATCGGGCATCATCGAAATCACTCCCTTCCTGGTTCCCCGTATTGAACACCGCATCCCCGGCGCAGGGCGCCACCCACGCTCCCGGCCGGCTGCTGGCCTATGGCTGCCTCGCCTTGAGCATGACGCTGGTCGGCTGCTACG
The DNA here is from genome assembly GCF_009765735.1 of Xenophilus sp. L33. Lineage (GTDB taxonomy): Bacteria > Pseudomonadota > Gammaproteobacteria > Burkholderiales > Burkholderiaceae_C > Variovorax. The sequence continues at coordinate 45,025 of NZ_LMUW01000024.1, read as the reverse complement.
TGGCCTTGTCCAAGCCGCTGGTGGCGGCCTTCCCGGTGCTGCTGCTGGCATGGCTGCGCTTCGGCATCGCGGCGCTGGCGATGCCGCACTGGCTGCGCCGGCCGGCCGACGAGCCGCCGATGAACGGGCGCACCCGCGGGCTGGTGTTCCTCGAATCCTTCTTCGGCAACTTCCTGTTCTCGATCTGCATGCTGTTCGGCGTGAGCATGACCAGCGCGGTGTCGGCCGGCGTGATCATGGCGTCGATCCCGGCCGTGGTGGCGATCGGCAGCTGGGCCTTCCTGCGCGAGCGCATCGGCTTGCGCGTCGGGCTGGCGATCGCGTGCGCGGCCTTCGGCATCGGGCTGCTGGCGCTGGCGCCCGCGCATGCGCCGGCCGCGCACGCGGATGGCGCGGCGTCGGGCGCCCTGCCCTGGCTGGGCAACCTGCTGGTCTTCTGCGCGGTGCTCTGCGAGGCGGCCTATGCGGTCATCGGCAAGTCGCTCACCGGGCGGCTCGGCCCCAAGCGCATCTCGGCGTTGATCAACCTCTGGGGCTTCGCGCTGTCGACGCCCTTCGGCATCTGGTTCGCGCTGCGCTTCGACTTCGGCTCGGTCGCGCCAGGCATCTGGGGCCTGCTGTGCGTCTATGCGGTGGCGGCCAGCATCTGGACCGTGTGGCTCTGGATGACCGGCCTGAAGAGCGTGCCGGCCTCGCAGGCGGGCGTCTTCACGGTGATGCTGCCGGTGAGCGCCGCGGTGGTCGGCGTGCTGGTGCTGGGCGAGCCCCTGGCGCTGCCGCAAAGCATCGCTTTCGCGCTCGCGTTGCTCGGCGTGCTGCTCGCGACGTGGCCCTCGCGACGTGCCTGATGGCAGCCGAGCCCACTCCACAGGGCTTCCCCAGGGAGAAACCCGCTCTTCCGCCCCTCTGAAAAAACAACAGCTCCCAATGAAAAAGTCGCTTTTCTCCTTGGAAACGCGTTTCTTCTCCTTTAGCATCCGCAATGCCGATGGAGACACTGTTTTTCATTGGTGAAAAGTGTCCAACCAAAAAAGGAAATTCAATCATGGCAACTGCAAAGAAGGCTCCGGCCAAGAAGGTCGCGGCGAAGAAGGCTCCGGCCAAGAAGGCGGCAGCTCCGGCGAAGAAGGCTCCGGCGAAGAAGGCCGCGGCGCCTGCCAAGAAGGCGGCGGCTCCTGCGAAGAAGGCCGCTCCGGCCAAGAAGGCACCTGCCAAGAAGCGCACGCCGAACGCAGCGTTCATGAAGGCCCTGACCCCGAGCCCGGCCCTGGCCGCCGTGGTCGGCTCGACGCCGCTGCCGCGCACCGCCGTCGTGAGCAAGCTGTGGGACTACATCAAGAAGAACAACCTGCAGGACAAGGCCAACAAGCGCAACATCAACGCCGACGCCAAGCTGAAGGAAATCTTCGGCAAGCCGCAAGTGTCGATGTTCGAGCTGGCCTCGCTGATCGGCAAGCACGTCAAGTGAACCCCGGGCGCTTCGTGCGCCCACCTCGAAGAAGCCGGCAGCCGCCGGCTTTTTTTTGCCCGCTCGCCGGCGACCGGTGTGGCTTCAGCGCGGCTTCAGCGCGCCTCGGCCGCCCGCGTGATCGCGCTCAGCGTGCCGCGGGTGGTGATCACTTCGGGGTCGAGCGGGATCTCGATCAGGGTGCCGGTGTCGGCGGCCAGCGCACGCAGCAGCGCGGCCTCGAACTGCGCGGTCTCGCTCACCCTCTCGGCGGCGTAGCCGTAGGCCCGGGCGAGCGCGCAGAAGTCGGGGTTCTGCAGCGCGGTGCCGCTGATGCGCCTGGGGTAGTCGCGCTCCTGGTGCATGCGGATGGTGCCGAACATGCCGTTGTTGAGCAGCACGACGATGCTCTTGCCGCCATGCTGCGCGGCGGTCGCCAGCTCCTGGCCGTTCATCAGGAAGTCGCCGTCGCCGGCGATCGTGAAGGCCACGCGGCCGGTCGCCAGGTTCGCCGCGATGCCGGCGGGCACGCCGTAGCCCATGGCACCGCTGGTCGGCGCCAGCTGCGTCTTGAAGCCCTTGGCGAGGCCGTGGTAGCGGAAGTAGCGATGCACCCAGCTGGCGAAGTTGCCGGCGCCGTTGGTGATCGCGGCATCGGGCGGCAGGTGTTTCTGCAGCAGCGCGACCACCTCGACCATGTCGACCGCGCCGCGCGGCGCATCGGCCGGCAGGCCGGCCAGCGGCTGCGGCACCAGGTTGGCGAGGTAGTCGGCGTTGGCGGCGGCGCTCCAGGATTCCCAGGGCAGTTCCGGCGGCGCGCTCAGCACCTCCAGGCTGCGCGCGGCCGAGGCCATGCCGGCGTTGATCGCCAGGTCGGCCTGGTAGACGCGATTCAGCTCCTCGGGGCTGGCGTGGATGTGGACCAGCTTCTGCTTCGAACGCGGCGCTTCCAGCAGCGTGTAGCCGCTGGTGGTCATCTCGCCCAGGCGCGGGCCGATCGCGATCACCAGGTCGCTCCGGCGCACCCGCTCGGCCAGCTTCGGGTTGATGCCGATGCCGACGTCGCCGGCATAGAGCGGATGGTGGTTGTCGAAGGTGTCCTGGAAGCGGAAGGCATTGGCCACCGGCAGCCGCCAGTTCTCGGCGAAGCGCTGCAGCGCCTGCGCCGACTGCGGCGTCCAGCCGCCGCCGCCGGCGATCACCAGCGGGCGCTCGGACGCCAGCAGCATCTCGCGCAGCGTGCGCAGCGACCCCGGATCGCTCCAGGCCGACACCGCCTCGACCCGCGCCAGCGGCTGCGCCGTGGTGATGGCGCGCAGCATGTCCTCCGGCAGCACCAGCACCACCGGGCCGGGCCGGCCGTTCATCGCGGTGGCGAAGGCGCGGGCCACGTATTCGGGGATGCGGTCGACGTCGTCGATGCGCTCGACCCGCTTGGCGAAGCCCTTGGTGCTGGGACCGAAGAAGCTGCCGAAGTCCACCTCCTGGAAGGCCTCTCGGTCGCGGAAGTCGCTGCCGACGTCGCCGACGAACAGCACCATCGGCGTCGAATCCTGGAACGCGTTGTGCACGCCGATGGAGGCGTTGGTGGCGCCCGGGCCGCGCGTGACGAAGCACACGCCCGGGCGGTTGCCCAGCTTGCCGGCGGCCTCCGCCATGAAGGCGGCGCCGCCTTCCTGGCGGTTGACGATGAAGCGGATGCGGTCGCGGTGGGCATGGAAGCCGTCGAGCACCGCGAGGAAGCTTTCGCCGGGGACGCCGAAGACGGTGTCGATGCCTTGCGCGACGAGGCAGCTGACGATCAGGTGCCCGCCCGATTGCCCGTCTGCCTGCCCGCCTGTCTGTGATTGCATTTTTCGCTCTGCCGATGGATGGACCGGTCCCGATTATCCGCACCCCAGGGAAAGACCGGATGCGTTCCAATTCACCAAATGGTTAAAAACAGCCTCATGAAAACCTCGACCCCCGAACCGCGCCAACGGGACGCCGACCGCTCGCAGCTCGGCATCCTGGTGGCCGCGCGCGACGAGTTCGCCGAGCACGGCCTGGCCGGCGCCCGGGTCGACCGCATCGCCGAGCGCGCCGGCCTGAACAAGCGACTGATCTACTACTACTTCGGCAGCAAGGACGAGCTGTTCCTGGCCGTGCTGGAGAACGTCTACGCCGACATCCGCGCCGCCGAGAAGGAGCTGCACCTGCTCGACATGCCGCCGCCCGAGGCGATCCGCAAGCTCACCGAGTTCACCTGGAACTACTACCTCGAGCACCCGGAGTTCCTCACCCTGCTGAACAGCGCCAATCTGCACCAGGCGCGGCACCTGGAGCGCTCCAAGCGGGTGCGCGAGATGAACTCGCCGCTGATCCAGACGCTCGGCGACATCCTCGAGCGCGGCCGCAAGGACGGCATCCTGCGCGGCGGCATCGACCCGGTGCAGCTCTACATCTCGATCGCGGGCCTCGCCTACTTCTATCTCTCGAACAATCACACGCTGTCGGCGATCTTCGGCCGCGACCTCATGACCCGCAAGGCGCACAACGAGCGGGTCTCGCACATGTGCGACGTGATCCTAGGGTATGTACTGAGGGACTGAGGGCTGCCCCGATTTCTACAATTAACCCGCTAGTGAATTAAAACGAACTTGGAGATCCCGTGGACCCTCTGAATCCGGCACGAACCCTGGCCCGCCGCGCCTTCGTCACCCTGCTGCTGTCCGCTGCCGCCACCGGCGCGATGGCGCAATGGAAGCCGACGCGGCCCATCAACCTGATCGTCCCCTGGGCGGCCGGCGGCTCGACCGACCAGGTGACGCGCGTCACCGCGGCGGAGATCGAGAAGGCGCTCGGCCAGACCGTGGTCATCATCAACCAGCCCGGCGCCTCGGGAGCCATCGGCACCAAGAGCGCGCTGGACGCGGCCAAGGACGGCTACACCTGGACCGCCGGCGCGGCGCAGGACCTGGGCAGCTACGAGACGCTCGGCTCGCTCAAGACCCGCATGAGCGACTGGAACCTGTTCCTCACCGTCGCCAACATCCAGGTCATCGGTGTCAACCCCGACACGCCCTACAAGACCACCAAGGACCTGCTCGACGCCATGAAGGCGAAGCCCGGCAAGGTCACGGTCGCCACCGCCGGCGTGACCTCCGCCGGCCACAACGCGATGGACCTGATCGCCAAGGCCACCGGCGTCAAGTACCGCGAAGTGCCCTACGACGGCGGCAACCCCGCGGTGGTCGCCACCGTCTCGGGCGAGGCCGAGGTCACCACCCAGCTGGCGGTCGAGCAGGCCGACATGATCCGCGGCAAGCGGCTGCGTCCGCTGGCCACGGTCAGCGACAAGTCGCTCGACCTCGAGGGCTTCGGCGTGATCGAGCCGCTGTCGAAGACGGTGCCGGGCTTCACCGCGCCGCCGAACTACTTCGGCATCTTCATCCCCAAGGGCGTGCCCGACGAGGTGGTGAAGACGGTGCAGAAGATCTGGGAAGAGAACATCCCCAAGAGCGAAGCGCTCAAGAAGTACGCCGACAGCCGCGGCGCGCTGTTCCTGCCGCTGTCGGGCGAAGCCGCGCAGAAGGCGGTGATGCCGGCGATCCAGGCCAACACCTGGATGCTGTTCGACGCCGGCAAGGCGAAGGTTTCCCCCGACACCGTCGGCATCCCCAAGCCATGAGCGCTCCCACCGCTGCGCCGACCTCGGCGCGTTCCGACCTGATCGCCTCGGCGGTCTGGATCGTCTTCGGCGCCGCGGTGCTGATCGGTGCCCTGCGCATGGACCGGCTCGAATCGCAGGACATCAACCCCTACACCGCGCCCGGCCTGCTGCCGGGCCTGCTCGGCATCGTCACGATGCTGCTCGGCGTGCTGCTGGCGCTGCGCAGCTGGCGCCGGCGCGCGGCCCACACGCACGACGCCGAGCTGCACACCGGCGCGGCCGAGAAGAAGCGCATCGCGCTGGTGATCGCACTCTGCGTGGCCTTCGCGGCCGGCCTGGTCGGCCACGGGCTGCCCTACTGGGCGGCGGCGGCGATCTTCGTGAGCGTCGCGATCCTGAGCCTGCAGCGGGTCCAGCGCCAGGCCGCCGGCGAGTCGCTGACCGCGCTCGGCGTCGCCAAGGCGGTGGCGATCGGCCTGGGCGCGGGCATCGTGGTCACCTTGGTGTTCCAGGAACTGTTCCTGGTCCACCTGCCCTGAAACGGAGTCGTCGATGTTCCAGGGTCTCGCGCAGCTCGGCCACGCCTATCTGGGTTTCCTCAACCTTCAATCGATCGTGTTCGGCCTCGGCGGCGCACTGATCGGCATCATCGTCGGCTGCCTGCCGGGCCTGTCGGCCACCTTGTGCATCGCGCTCCTGACGACGCTGACGATCAAGCTGCCGGCCAACGACGCCATCCTCATCCTGATCTGCTCCTACGTGGGCACGCTCTACGGCGGCTCGCGCACCGCGATCCTCTTGAACATCCCGGGCACCGCGGCCAATGCGGCTTCCTGCGCCGACGGCTACGCGCTGGCGCAGCGCGGCGAGGCCGGCCGGGCGATCGGCATCGCCACCTCGGGCGCCTTCATGGGCACGCTCTTCGGCGTGCTGTGCCTGGCGGCCTTCACGCCGGTCCTGGCCGAGGTCGCCCTGTCCTTCGGCGCCTTCGAATTCTTCTGGCTGGCGCTCTTCGGCGTCGCCATGTCGGGCAGCATCGTCGGCGACGACCCGCTCAAGGGCTGGCTGATGGGCGCGCTGGGCCTGTTCGTGGCGCAGATCGGGCAGGAAGGCCTCTACGCCTACGACCGCTTCACCTTCGGCTGGGACCAGCTGTCGGGCGGCATCTCGCTGATCCCGGCGCTGGTCGGCGCCTTCGGCTTCGCCGAGGTGCTGACGACCCTGGCCGACCCGGTCGAGAAGAAGATGGTCGAGCTGAAGGATTCGGTGCTGCCGCGCTTCCGGGAGGTCATCCAGTACTGGCCGACCGTGCTGCGCTCGGGCGTGATCGGCGTGCTGACCGGCCTGATGCCCGGCGTCGGCGAAGACTCCGGCGCCTGGATGTCCTATGCCGCCGCCAAGGCCACCAGCAAGGAACGCGACCAGTTCGGCAAGGGCTCGATCGACGGCCTGATGGCGGCCGAAACCGGCGACATGTCGTCGATCCCGGGCCACATCATCCCGGCGCTGGCGCTCGGCATCCCGGGTTCGGCACCGTCGGCGGTGCTGATGGCGGCGATGATCATCCACGGCATCCAGCCCGGGCCGATGATGATGATCTCGCACCCGCAGTTCGTCTACGACGTGGTGGCGATGACCTCGCTGGCCACCATCTCGATCCTGATCTTCGGCCTCTTCCTGGTGAAGCCGCTGCTGCTGGTGCTGCGCATCAAGCGCACGGTGCTGATGCCGATCATCTTCCTCCTGTGCACCGTCGGTGCCTTCGCCTCGGCCTCGCGCCTCTTCGACGTCTACTGCATGCTGGTGGTCGGCATCGGCGCCTTCTTCCTGCGCCGGCGCGGCTACCAGATGGCGCCCTTCGTGCTCGGCCTGGTGCTCGGCCCGCTGCTCGACAAGAGCCTGCGCCGCGGCCTGGTGCTGTCGGACGGCAGCCTGCTGCCCTTCTTCACGCGGCCGATCTGCATCGGCTTCGCGACCGTGACCATCTTCACCATCCTGCTCTACGTGCCGGCCTTCAAGGCGCTGGTGACCGGCATCACGGGCGGGCTGGGCCGCGGCCTGAAGTCGCTGCGGGCTTCCTCGTCATGAAGCTCGCTCTCTGCAACGAGGTGCTGGCCGGACTGCCGCTGGAGGCGCAGTGCGAGCGCGCCGCCGCGCTCGGCTACGACGGCCTGGAGATCGCGCCCTTCACGCTCAGCGACACGCCCGAGCAAATCGATGCGCGCGAGGCCGCCCGCATCCGCGGCGTGGTCGAGTCCTTCGGGCTGGTGGTGACCGGGCTGCACTGGCTCTTGGTCAAGCCCGCGGGCTTGTCGCTCACCGATGCGGACGCCGCGCTGCGCCAGCGCACGCTGCAGTTCATGGAGCGCCTGACCGGCCTGTGCGCCGAACTGGGCGGCCGGGTGCTGGTGCACGGCTCGCCCGGGCAGCGCCGCATCGCCGACGGCGAGACCCACGCGACCGCCCTCGGCCGCCTGCAGGAAGGCCTCGCACAGGTGGCGCGCGCCGCGGCGACCAACGGCGTGGTCTATTGCATCGAGCCGCTGTCCTCGCACGAGACGCAACTGCTCAACACGGTGGCGCAGGCCGCCGAGGTGGTGCGCGCGATCGGCAACCCGCACCTGCGCACCATGATCGACTGCAGCGCCGCCGGCCTCGGCGAGAGCGAGCCGCTGCCGGCGCTGATCGACCGCTGGCTGCCGACCGGCCTGATCGGCCACGTGCAGGTCAACGATCCGAACCGGCGCGGACCGGGCCAGGGCGCGATGGCCTTCGCACCGATCCTCGCCGCGCTCCAGCGCAACGGCTACGACGGCGTGATCGCGGTCGAGCCCTTCGACTACGTGCCGGACGGCCCGGGCGTGGCCGCCTTCGCCGCCGGCTACCTCAAGGGCCTGCTGGAGGCACTCCCATGACACGGCCCGCGCCCTTTCGCATCCTCGACATCCGGCTCTTCGAACGCGGCGTGCACATGCGCCTGCCCTTCCGCTTCGGCGTGGTCACGCTGACCGCCTGCCCGCAGGCCTTCGTGCAGGTGCGCATCCGCACCGAGGACGGCGCCGAGGCCGAAGGCTGGGCGGCCGAGCTGCTGGCGCCCAAGTGGTTCGACAAGAACCTGGCGCTCAGCAACGACGACAACTTCGACCAGCTGCGCGATTCGCTCCAGATGGCGCGCGAGGCCTACCTCGGCACGGCTGCGAGCCGCAGCGCCTTCGAGCACTTCGCCGCGCACTACGCGAGCCGGATCGAGGCCGGCGCCGCGCATGGCCTCAATCCGCTGATCGCCTGCTTCGGCCCGGCCCTCATCGACCGGGCATTGCTCGATGCGCTCTGCCATGCGCGCAACTGCTCGTTCTACGAAGCGGTGCGGCAGAACCTGCCGGGCATCGACGCACGACTGACGCAGGACCTCGCCGGCTTCGACATCGACCGCTTCCTGACCTCGCTGCAGCCGGCCACCGACATCGCCCTGCGCCACACGGTCGGCCTGGTCGACGCGATCACCGCCGCCGACCTGAAGGAGCCGCGCCTGGACGACGGCCTGCCCGAGACGCTCGAGGAGGTCGTCGCCGCGACCGGCTGCCGCTACTTCAAGCTGAAGGTCTGCGGCGACGCCGAGGCGGACATCGCCCGCCTGACGCAAATCGCGCAAGTCATCGAAGCGGTGCCCGACTACGTGGTCACGCTCGACGGCAACGAGCAGTTCAAGGACGCGATGGCCGCAGCCGTCTTCTGGCAGCGGGTGCAGGCGACGCCGGCGCTGCGCCGGCTGGCCGCCGCCACGCTCTACATCGAGCAGCCGCTGCCGCGCGCGATCGCGCTCGAGAGCGACGTCACCGCGCTGGCCGCGATGCGCCCGGTGCTGATCGACGAATCGGACGGCACGCTGGAGGCCTTTCCCGAGGCACTGGCCCAGGGCTACACCGGTGTGTCGAGCAAGGACTGCAAGGGCATCTACCGCTCGCTGCTGAATGCGGCGCGCTGCCGCCAGCTCAACCTGCGCCCGGAAGCCGAAGGCCGCGGCGCGCCGTACTTCATGTCGGCCGAAGACCTCACCACGCAGGCCGGCCTGGCGGTACAGCAGGACCTGGCGCTGGTCAACCTGATCGGCCTCGGCCATGTCGAGCGCAACGGCCACCACTACGTCGACGGCTTCGCCGGCCAGGGCGGCAGCGCGGCGGAGGCGCAGGCCTTCTTGCAGGCGCAACCCGGCCTCTACGAGGACGCCGCGGGCGGCGCAGGCGGCACGAGCGGCGGCAACGCACGCCTCGCCATCTCGCACGGCCGCATCGATCTGCGCTCGCTCGACCGCCCCGGCTTCGCCGCCAGTGCCATACCGGATACCAGCACCCTGCAACCCCTTGGCCGCCGCTGAGCGCGCCGCATCCTCGCGAAAGAGACCCATGGCCCAACAAAGACTCGGAATCATCATGCACGGCGTCACCGGACGCATGGGCATGAACCAGCACCTGATCCGCTCGATCGTGGCGATCCGCGCCCAGGGCGGCGTGACCCTCGGCAACGGCGACACCGTGATGCCCGACCCGATCCTGATCGGCCGCAACGCCGAGAAGATCGAGGCCCTGGCCAAGGCCCATGGCATCGCGCGCTGGGGCACCGACCTCGACGCCGCGCTCGCCAACAAGGACGACACCGTCTTCTTCGACGCCGGCACCACCCAGATGCGCCCGACGCTGCTGGCCAAGGCCATCCGCGCCGGCAAGCACGTCTACTGCGAGAAGCCGATCGCCACCAACCTCAACGAGGCGGTCGAGATCGCGCGCCTGGCCGACGAGGCCGGCAAGACGCGCGGCTTGAAGCACGGCGCGGTGCAGGACAAGCTCTTCCTGCCCGGCCTGCGCAAGCTCGACATGCTGCGCCGCGCAGGCTTCTTCGGCCGCATGCTGTCGGTGCGACTGGAGTTCGGCTACTGGGTCTTCGAAGGCGACCTGCAGCCGATCCAGCGGCCGTCGTGGAACTACCGCAAGGAAGACGGCGGCGGCATGATCCTCGACATGATGTGCCACTGGCGCTACGTGCTGGACAACCTGTTCGGCGAGGTGAAGTCGGTGTCGTGTCTGGGCACCACGCACATCCCGACGCGCTGGGACGAGGACGGCAAGCCCTACGAGGCCACCGCCGACGACGCCGCCTACGCCACCTGCCAGCTCACCGGCCACAACGGCGAGCCGGTGATCGCGCAGATCAACATGAGCTGGGTCACGCGGGTGCGCCGCGACGACCTGGTGACCTTCCATGTCGACGGCACCGACGGCTCGGCAGTCGCCGGCCTGCAGAGCTGCCGCGCGCAGTCGCGCGTCGCGACGCCGCGCCCGATCTGGAACCCGGACCAGAAGCAGACCATGAACTTCTTCGACCAATGGCAGGAAATTCCGGATTCGCAGGTCTACGACAACGGCTTCAAGATCCAGTGGGAGCACTTCATCCGCCACGTGGTCGAGGACGCGCCCTTCAAGTGGACCCTGCCCGAAGGCGCCAAAGGCGTGCAGCTGGTCGAGGTCGCGCTCGAGAGCTGGAAGGAACGCCGCTGGGTCGACGTGCCGGCGCTGAAGGTCTGAGGTCGACGATGGCTCTCTCGCTGACCTTGCCCCTCGCGGACCGCTCGCTCGCCGCCTACACCCTGCGCGGCACGACGCCGGTCGCGCCGAAGGCCGGCGTGCGCTTCGACCGCATCGCCTACTCCGCCGCCCACGTGGTGGCCGATCCGCTGGCCGCGGTCGATCCGTGGCTGAGCTGCGCGCTCGACTGGGACGCCACCATCGCCTACCGGCGCCACCTGTGGTCGCTCGGCCTCGGCGTGGCCGAGGCGATGGACACCGCGCAGCGCGGCATGGGCCTGGACTGGCCGACCTCGCTCGAGCTGATCCGCCGCTCGCTCGATGCCGCCAAGGACGTGCCCGGCGCACTGGTGGCCTCCGGCTGCGGCACCGACCATCTCGACATCGACGCGGTGCGCAGCGTCGACGACGTGATCCGCGGCTACGAGGAACAGATGGCCGCGATCGAGGCCCTCGGCGGCAAGCTGATCGTGATGGCCAGCCGGGCGCTGGCGCGCGTGGCGAAGAGCCCCGCCGACTACGAGCGCGTCTACGACCGCATCCTGAGCCAGGCGAAGCAGCCGGTGGTGCTGCACTGGCTCGGCGACATGTTCGACCCGGCGCTGGCCGGCTACTGGGGCAGCGCCGACGTCGACCGCGCGATGGACACGGCGCTCGGCATCATCGCGGCGCATCCGTCGAAGGTCGACGGCATCAAGATCTCGCTGCTCGACAAGGACAAGGAAATCGCGATGCGGCGGCGCCTGCCGCCCGGCGTGCGCATGTACACCGGCGACGACTTCAACTACGCGGAGCTGATCGCCGGCGACGGCCACGGCAGCGAGCCGACGCACGGCAGGAGCGACGCGCTGCTCGGCATCTTCGACGCGATCGCGCCGGCCGCCAGCGCCGCCCTGGGCGAACTGGCGCAAGGCAAGGTCGAGAAGTTCCACGCGATCCTCGGCCCGACGGTGCCGCTGTCGCGCCACATCTTCACGGCGCCGACCCGCTTCTACAAGACCGGCGTGGTCTTCATGGCCTGGCTGAACGGCCACCAGAGCCACTTCACGATGGTCGGCGGCCAGCAGAGCACGCGCTCGCTGCAGCACCTGGCCGAACTGTTCCGGCTCGCGGACGCGGCCAACCTGCTGGCCCAGCCGGAGCAGGCGGTGCGCCGCATGAAGACGCTGCTGGCCTTGCATGGCGTCGAGGGCTGAGCCGGCCATGCGCGACTTCTCGCAAGACCACCGCTGGCTGTCGCTCAACACCGCGACGATCCGCAAGCAGCGCGGCGTCGAGGTGCCGCTGGACCGCATCGTCGACCAGTGCGCCGAACGCGGCATCCGCGCGATCAGTCCTTGGCGCGACCAGGTCGCGGCGGTGGGCCTGGAGCGCATCGCCGGCCAGTTGAAGGCCCACGACATGCGGCTGTCGGGCTACTGCCGCGGCGGCTTCTTCCCCGCGCCCGACGCGGCCGGCCTGAAGGCCGCGCTCGATGACAACCGCCGCGCGATCGACGAGGCGAAGACGCTCGACGCGCCCTGCCTGGTGCTGGTGGTCGGCGCGCTGCCCGGCGCGCTCGACGGCCGGGCGCTCTACAAGGACATCGGCCGCGCCCGCGGCGAGGTGCGCGACGGCATCGCGGCATCGCTGGACTACGCGCGCGAGGTCGGCATGCCGCTGGCCATCGAGCCGCTGCACCCGATGCAGGCGGCCGACCGGGCCTGCGTCAACACGCTGGAGCACGCGCTCGACCTGTGCGACGAACTGGATCCGTCGCGCTCCGGCGCGCTCGGCGTGGCGCTCGACATCTACCACGTGTGGTGGGACCCGAAGCTCGAGGCGCAGATCGCCCGCGCCGGCAAGGAGCGCCTCCTGGCCTACCACGTGTGCGACTGGCGCACGCCGACCCGCGACCTGCTCTCGGACCGCGCGATGATGGGCGACGGCGTGGTCGAGCTGCGCAAGATCCGCGGCTGGGTGGAGGCGGCGGGCTTCGAGGGCTACAGCGAGGTCGAGATCTTCTCGACTCTGGACTGGTGGCAGCGCAGCGGCGAAGAGACGCTGGACACCTGCATCGAGCGCCACCGCAGCGTGGTCTGAAGCCGTCGGAGCCCACGGGCGGTGTAGACTGCCGGGTTTTTCCGATCGGCAGCATGTTGCAAGCGTCACGGCGCAAACCACCCAAGGCACGACCCGCTTCCTCGCCTCAGATCGGCATGAAGGCCGGCGTCAAGACCGGTGTCGCCTCGGCGGCGCTGGTCCGTTCGCTGGCCCGCCTCGACGACACTGGCGTGCCCGATTCGGGCGCCGATTTCGCCGAGCGATTGAGCCAATGGGTCGGCTGGACCGACGCGATCGCGCTGGCGGCCGCGCTCGACGGCCCGAGCGTGGCACCGGCAGCGGCGGGCGCTGCATCCGCCGCCACCTAAGCCGTCGAATGCCGTCGCACGCGCGACGCCTGGGAGAGCGCCATCCAGGCGCCGATGCCACCGGGCACGGACTTCGCGCCCTACCGCCAGCGCTACCTGTCACGCCAGCAGATGATGGAAGCCGGCATCGGCCCGATGCGCGCGCGCCTGCGTGCGCGACTGGCCGCGGCCTCGCCCGAGGCCGCGCGCCTCGCCGCCGTGGACGCGCTGATGGAGCAGGTGCTGGGTCCGCGCGAACAGCGCCTGCTGTCGGCCGTGCCGGCGCTGCTGCAGAAGCACTTCGAACGCCTGAAGGGCCAGTCCGAGGACTGGCCGCAGGCGCTCGGCCGCGAGATGCAGGAACTGCTGCTGGCCGAACTGGACATCCGATTTCAACCGATCGAAGGGCTGCTGGAGGCCCTTCGCATGCGCAACCACCTTTCATGAACAGACCCCTTCGCGACGCCGCCCTCTTCCTCGGCCTGGCCGCCATCTGCTGGGTCGCCGCCGGCTATGTCGGCAGCAACCTGATGGCGCTGGCCATGACGCTGCTGATCGGCGTCTTCTATGTCTTCGGCGCGGTCGAACTGCGCCGCTTCGACCAGGCGACCGACGGCCTGGCCCGGGCCACCGCCGCGCTCCAGCAGGCGCCCGACGACCTCGGTGCCTGGCTCGACGGCCTGCATGTTTCGATGCGCCAGCCGGTGCGCCTGCGCATCGAGGGCGAGCGGGTCGGCCTGCCCGGTCCGGCGCTGACGCCCTACCTCACCGGCCTTTTGGTGCTGCTCGGCATGCTCGGCACCTTCCTCGGCATGGTGGTCACGCTCAAGGGCACCGGCAGCGCGCTGGAGAGCGCGGCCGACCTGCAGGCGATCCGTGCCTCGCTGGCGGCGCCGGTCAAGGGCCTGGGCCTGGCCTTCGGCACCTCGCTGGCGGGCGTCGCGGCCTCCGCGATGCTGGGCCTGGCCTCGACCCTGTCGCGCCGCGACCGGCTGCAGGCGGCGCAATCGCTGGACATGCGGATCGCGGGCAGCCTGCGCGTCTTTTCGCGGGTCCACCAGCGCGAGGAATCCTTCAAGCTGCTGCAGCAACAGGGCCAGGTGCTGCCGCTGCTGGTCGACCGGCTGCAGCTGATGATGGCCGCGCTCGAGCAGCAGTCGCATGCACTGAACGACCGGCTGGTTGCCAACCAGGACGGCTTCCATGCACAGGCCGAGGCCGCCTACGTAGAGCTGGCCGCCTCGGTCGATCGCTCGCTGCAGCAAAGCCTGGCCGAGAGCGCGCGCATCGCCGGCGCGGCGGTGCAGCCGGTGGTCGAAGGCACCATGGCCGGCCTCGCGCAGCAGGCCGAGGCCCTGCAACGCACCGTCGAGGCGGCGGCGCAGCGACAGCTCGACGGCCTGTCGAGCCGCCTCGAAGCCAGCACCGGCGCGATGGCCGACAGCGTCTCGGCGGCCTGGCGCGCTGCGCTGGCGCAGCACGAAGCTGTCAGTGCCGGACAGGCGCAAGCCACCGAAGCCGCCCTGGCAGCCGCTGCGGCGGGCTTCGAGCGGCAATCGGCCGCGTTGATCGGCACGCTCGAACGCTCGCACGCGCAGCTGCACACGCAGATCGTCGCCGGCGACCAGGCGCGGCTCGAAGCCTGGACCGGCAGCTTGCAGGCACAAGCGACGCACACCTTCGCCGAGCTGGCGCAGCTGATGCAGGCCGCCTCGGAAGCGCCGCGCGCCGCCGCCGAGGTGATCGGCGAACTGCGCCGGGAACTGTCGGCCAGCCTGTCGCGCGACAACGCGATGCTCGAGGAACGCACCGCGATCCTCGGCACGCTCGACACATTGCTCGCCGCGGTCAACCACGCGTCGACCGAGCAGCGCGCCGCGATCGACTCGCTGCTCTCGGGCTCGGCGGAGATGCTCGAGCGCATCGGCGCACGCTTCGGCGAGAAGGTCGAGGCGCAGGGCGACCAGCTGCAAGGCGTCGCGGCCCAGGTCACCGGCGGCGCGGTCGAGCTGGCCAGCCTCGGCGAGGCCTTCGGCTTCGGCGTCAAGCTGTTCACCGAGTCGAACGACAAGCTGATGGCGCACCTGGAGCGCATCGACGGCACGCTCGCCAGGTCGATCGCCCGCAGCGACGAGCAGCTCGACTACTACGTCGCCCAGGCGCGCGAGGTGATCGACCTCAGCATCCTGTCGCAAAAGCAGATCGTCGAGGACCTGCAGCGGCTTTCCGGCGAACGCGCCACCGCGGACGACGCCGCGTGATCGCCGACGACATCGATGTCGACAACGCGCTCGAGCCGGCGGTGCCGGTCTGGGCCGTCTTCGGCGACCTGATGGCCGGGCTGCTCGGCGCCTTCGTGCTGATCCTGGTCTGCGTGGTCGGCATGCAGCTCGAGCTGACGGGCAAGCTCGAAGCCGAGGTCAAGCAGCGCCAGGAGGCCGCCGAGCGGCTGAAGGCGCTCGAGCAGGCGCTCGCCGGCCCGCTGGCGAGCGGCCGGGTCACGCTGAACGACGGCCGCATCGGCATCAACGGCAGCGTGCTGTTCTCGATCAACTCCGCCGAGCTGCAGCCCGAAGGCCGGCAGTTGCTCAAGAGCCTCAGCGCGCCGCTGGCCGCCTACCTGAAGGCCCGCGACCAGATCCTCATGGTCAGCGGCTTCACCGACGACCGGCAGGTGCGCGACGGCAACCGCCGCTTCGCCGACAACTGGGAACTGTCGGCGCAGCGCGCGCTGACCGTCACCCGCGCCCTCATCGACGACGGCCTGCCCTCCTCCTCGGTCTTCGCCGCGGCTTTCGGCTCCGAGCAGGCCGTGGCATCGAACGCCGATGCCGACGGCCGCTCGCGCAACCGCCGGGTCGAGATGGCGCCGACCGCCAGGCCGTCGAAGCCCGCCACCTCGCCACATGAATAGCGAGGCGGTCCGGCTGCGCTTCATCGAGGTGCTGGCGCGGCGGGCGGCCGTGCAGGAAGGCGCCGCGCGCGCGTTGCTGGACGACCGGCTGGCGATGCTGCTGGCGGAATTCACCGAGGCGGAAGATGCGGCGCCGGAACCCGACGCACCCGCAACCTTGTCGACGCCGATGCGCGGACCGCTCGGGCAGCTGGTCGATCAGCTGGTCGAGCGGCCGGGCGGCGCGAGGGTGCCGGCGACCCCGCGGCAGAGCGCATCGATCGAAACCCGCACCCTCGACTACTTCCGCGACACCTGGTCGCGCCTGAACACGAAGCGGCGCCTCACGCAATCCCTCGCGCAGTTGCCTCGCAATGCCGGCCCGCTGCATTCGCACCAGCTGGTGCATCGCGCGCTGCGCCTGATGGAGGAGGTGTCGCCCGACTACCTGCACCGCTTCATGGCCTATGCAGATGCGCTGCTCGCGCTCGAGCGGCTCGAAGGCGCGCGGGCCGCGAGGAAGGCGGAGAAGGCCGCGCGCACCCCGCAAGCCTGAAGGTTCAGAGCCGCCGCACCCGCAGCGGCTGGCGGGCCCAGTAGACGTTGTCCAGCCGGTCGAGCCGCACTTCGCCGCCGGTCGAGGGCGCGTGCACGAAGCGACCTTCGCCGACGTAGATGCCCGCATGCGACGGCGTCGAGGCGCCGAACAGCACCAGGTCGCCGGTGCGCAGCTCCGACACCGGCACCGGCTGGCCGAAGCCGGCCATCCGCGCCACGGTGCGCGGCGTCGGCTGACCGACGCTGCGGCGGAACACATAGGCGATGAGCCCGCTGCAATCGAAGCCGCCTTCGGGCGTGTTGCCGCCGTAGCGATAGGGCGTCCCGACCAGGCCCATCGCGTAGATCGCGACGTCGTTCGACTGCTCGGCCGTGAGCAGCGTGTAGCCGATCGGCGCCACCGGCGAGCGGCCCGTCGGGCTGACGCAACCGAGGATCAGCAGGCAGGCCGCGATCGGCAGCCAGCGCAGCAGCAGCCGCAGGGCCATGGGGCGGCGCGAAGGCGCGGCGGGAACGGGGACCTCGGGCATCGGAAGTCGAGGGTGAGCGGGTGGCGCCGAGCATGCCACAGCGATGCGCGCACGGTCGATGCGGCGCGTGACGCAACGCACGGATCGCGCCCGCCTGTGCTGCAATCCGACCCATGCCCGACCCGACGATCGACGACCTGCGCCGCCATGCGGTGGCCCGCACGCTGTTCCCGCCCACCACGCTCGCACGTGCGATCCGGCGGCTGGGCTTCGTGCAGGCCGACCCGATCCGCGCGCCGGCGCGGGCACAGGACCTGATCCTCCGGCACCGGGTCAAGGACTACCGTGCCGGCGACCTGGAGACGCGCTACGCGAAGCTCGACATCGAGGAAGACTGCCTGGTGAACTACGGCTTCCTGCCACGCGAGCACCTGGCGCTGATGCACCCGCGCGAACCGAAGCAGGTCTGGGACGCCGAGACCCGCCGCCGCGCCGCCGACGTGCTGGCCTTCGTGCGCGAGCGCGGCCCGGTGCATCCGCGCGAGGTCGACCTGCATTTCGCGCATGGCCGGGTGCGCAACTACTGGGGCGGCTCCAGCAACGCATCGACCCAGCTGCTCGACGGCCTGCACTACCGCGGCCTGCTGCGGGTGGTGCGGCGCGATGGCGGCACCCGCGTCTACGCCGCGGTGGCGCATCCGCCGGCCGACGACAGCCCCGCCGAGCAGGCCCGGCGCGCGGCCGCGCTGGTCGACCTGGTGCTGCGCAAATACGCGCCGCTGCCCTCGGCCAGCCTGACCCACCTGGTGCACCTGCTCGGCTACGGCGCGCCGCATCTCGCGGTCCCGATCCAGGCCGCGCTCAGGCAGGCGCGCGAGGCGCTGCCGTCCTGCCGCATCGACGGCACGCAATGGTTCTGGCCGGCCGACGAGAAGCCGCGCTCGCGGCGCCACGCGCCGGACACCGAGGTGCGCCTGCTGGCGCCCTTCGATCCGGTGGTCTGGGACCGCCGGCGCTTCGAGCTGCTGTGGGGCTGGACCTACCGCTTCGAGGCCTACACGCCGCCGGCCAGGCGCAAGCTCGGCTACTACGCGCTGCCGCTGCTTTGGCACGACCGGGTGGTCGGCTGGGCCAATCTCGCGCTGCGCGACGGGCGGCTGCAACCGGCCTTCGGCTATGCGGATGCGAAGCCGCAAGGTGCCGCCTTCCGGGCCGCGCTCGACGACGAACTGCAGCGCATGACGCAATTCCTGGCCGCCCGCTGAGCGGATTGCCGGCGCCATCGCGGGCTCCAAGGTCTTGGCTCGAACGTGACAGCGCGGCGCCGCGCCGCTGCCTACAATCGCGGCCGGCTGCGGCGCAATCCGCGGCCAAGCGTTCTCAGGGCGGGGTGCGATTCCCCACCGGCGGTGATGGCGACTCGTTCGCACAAGCCCGCGAGCGCCCGGGGCTCGACACGAGCCCCGGGGTCAGCAGACCCGGTGGGATCCCGGGGCCGACGGTCACAGTCCGGATGAAAGAGAGCGCGACCCCGTGGCCGGGCCGGCGTCTTCGCGCGCCGGCCTCGTCCGCGGGTTCGTGCGCCCTGATTCAGGAAACCCTTGCAAAGGCAAACCATGAGTCAGATCAACGACCTTCCCCTTTCCGCCATCACCGCATCGGACGCAGCGCGCGGCCGGCGCATCGCCTTCGTGCAGGCGCAATGGCATTCGGACATCGTCCACCAGGCGCGCGACGCCTTCCTGGCCGAGATGAAGCGCCAGGGCGTGCCGCTCGACACCATCGACGTCTTCGACGTGCCGGGCGCCTTCGAGATCCCGCTGCACGCCAAGCGGCTCGCGCTGTCGGGCCGCTACGCCGCGATCATCGGCTGCGCGCTGGTGGTCGACGGCGGCATCTACCGCCACGAGTTCGTCGCCACCACGGTGGTGAACGCGCTCATGACGGTTCAGCTGGAAACCGACGTGCCGGTGCTGTCGGCGGTGCTGACGCCGCACCACTTCCACGAGCACGTGGAGCACCGCAAATACTTCCACCAGCATTTCGCGGTCAAGGGCACCGAGGTGGCCGAGGCCTGCGTCAGGACCATCGAGGGCCTGCGCCGGCTGGACGCCCTGATCGCAGCCTGAGGCGCGTACAGGTGCGCGGCGGCTTCAGGCCGCCTGCGGCACCAGCGCCTCGCGCCGGGCCCGCCGCACGTTGAACGCGCTGACGATCAGCACGCCCTGCACCAGCGCCAACCCGACGATGACGCTGGTGTATTGCGCGTGGTCCATCAGCCGGCCGAAGATCAGCGGCGCCACCGCCTGCCCGATGTCGAGCCCGGCGTAGACCACGCCGTAGACCCGGCCGCTGGCATTGGCCGGCGTCGAGCGCTTCACCAGCAGGTCGCGCGACGGCCCGGCGATGCCGGTCGAGAAGCCCATCGCGCCGAACATCACCGGCACCCACACCGGCCCCAGGTCGACGAAGGCCAGCGCCAGCGCGATGCCGGCCGCGAGCCCGAAACCCAGGCCGACGATGCGCTCGCAGCGCGACGGGTCCGAGGCCAGGAAGCCGCCGGTCACCATGCCGCCGGCGCTGCAGACCATGTAGATCGTCAGGCACATCGCGATCCAGGCCACCGGCACCTCGTGCAGGCGGCCGGCCGCGGCGGGCGCGAAGGTCTGCACCACGCTGAGCGACATCGCGTAGAAAAAGAAGAAGCCGAAGCACATCCACACCGCCGGGATGCGCAGGAAGGCGAATTCGCCGCCGGCCGCGACGTCGGCGCCGGTGTCCTTGCGCACCGCCTGGACGTCGAGCGAGAGCGCATCGCGGTTCAGCCACAGCACCAGCAGCACCGCCAGGGCCAGCACGCCGGCCGCGGCCAGCGCGACCCGCCAGGAGGACGCGATCGCGATCGGCACCAGGAAGGCCGGCGCCATCGCCCAGCCCAGGCTGCCGGTGATGCCGTGCACGCTGTAGGCGTGGCCCAGGCGCGTGGGCGCCACCTTGCGGTTGAAGAGCGTGTAGTCGACCGGATGGAAGACGCCGTTGCCGATGCCGGCGATCACCGCGACCGCGATCAGCATCCAGTAGCTCTGCGCCGCCGCGTAGCCGAAGGCGGCCAGGCCGATCATCCCGAGCCCGAGGAACAGCACCGGCCGCGGCCCCAGCCGGTCGACCACGAAACCCGAGGCCGCCTGCACCGTGCAGGAGACCACGAAGAACACGGTCAGCACCGCGCCCAGCTCGGTGTAGCTGACATGGAAGGCGTCCTTGAGCCACAGGAACAGCGAGGGCAGCAGCAGCTGGCTGAAGTGGCTGATCGAATGCGCCAGGCCGACCAGGCCGATCAGCCGGACGTCGGATCGCAGGGTCGGGCCTGGGGCCGGGCGGGCGCTCGAAAGTGATGACATGGATTGCTACAAGTCTCTGGCTGGGGACTGAATCCTAAGAGGCGGCCCGGCGTCAGAATGGCGATACAGAGATAACATTTGTCGAAAGAATGCCGCCCACGACCGCCACCCCACCGGCGACCGCCACGCCCACGGCGGCGCCTTCCTCCGCGCCCGCCACCAGCATCGGCCCCCTGACGCCGCACCTGTACGCACCCGATGCGCTGCGACCGCTGCGCGCCAAGGAGCACTTCCTGAAGGCCGACACGCTGGTCGAGCTGCATGCGCATCCCTGGCCGCAGCTGACCTTCTCGACCCGCGGCGTGATCCGCCTGAGCACGCTGGAGGGCAGCTACATCGTGCCGCCCTCGCGCGCGCTCTGGGTGCCGCCGGACATGCCGCACAGCATCAGCCTGATCGAGGACGCCGAGCTGCGCACCGTCTACCTGCACGCCTGGCTCGGCCCGGGCTGGGACAAGTGCGAGGTGCTCGAGATCAGCCCGCTGATGCGCGCCCTCATGCTGGCGCTCGACACCACGCCCGACGGCCGCCCGCCCGCCGACCCGCAGGCGCCGCAGCGCGAGCGCTGGATCGCGCCGCTGCTGGTCGACGAGCTGGAGCGCGCCACCCAGATCCGCATCGACGTGCCGCTGCCGGCCGACAAGCGCCTGCGCCAGCTGTGCGAGGCGATGCTGCGCAACCCGGCCAACCGCGCCACCCTGGCCGAGCGGGCGCACGCGATCGGCGCCAGCGAACGCACGGTGGCGCGGCTCTTTCGCGACCAGCTCGGCATGAGCTGGCAGCGCTGGCGCCAGCAGGCGGTGCTGGCCCATGCGCTGCCGCTGCTGGCGCGCGGCATGGCGGTGAGCCAGGTCGCCTCGGCCAGCGGCTACGCCACCGACAGCGCCTTCTGCGCGATGTTCAAGGCCGCCACCGGCCAGTCGCCGACCGCCTTCCAGCACAAGAAGCGCGCGTAGCCGGCCGGTTTCAGCGGTCGCGCTTTGTATCATCGGCGGGTGCAAGCACCCTCCCATCGCGCTCCATGGCCCAAGGCCTGACGCGCGAGCGCCTCTTGCGCTGGCTGCCCTTCCTGGGCTGGCCGCGGCCCGACCGGGCGCTGCTCGCCAACGAAGCCACCGCGGGCATCACGGTCGCCCTGATGGTGATCCCGCAAGGCGTGGCCTACGCGGCGCTCGCCGGCATGCCGCTGGTCACCGGCGTCTATGCCGCGCTGCTGCCGGCGCTGGTGGCGGTGCTCTTCAGTTCGTCGGCCCGGCTGTCGGTCGGCCCGACCGCCCTCACCTCGCTGCTGGTGGGCGCCTCGCTGGCGCCGCTGGCAATCGCCGGCAGCCGCGAGTGGGTGGCCTACGCGGCCTGGCTCACCCTGCTGTCGGGCGCGATGCAGCTGCTGCTCGGCGCCGCCCGCTTCGGCTGGCTGCTGCGGCTGGTCAATTCGCCGGTGCTGATGGGCTTTACGCAGGGCGCGGCGGTGCTCATCACCTGGTCGCAACTGCCGGCGCTGCTGGGCTACACCGGGCGCTCGGTGACGCAGCTGGCGCACGGGCCGCCGCCCGACTTCATCGCGATCGCCTTCGGCCTCGGCGGCATGGCCACGCTGTGGCTGGGCAAGCGGCTGCTGCCGCGCTTCCCGACCACGATGGCGCTGGTCGGCGCGGCGGCCGCGATCAGCGCGGCGGTCGGCTATGCGCTCACCGGCGGCGCGGTGATCGGCGCCCTGCCCTCGGGCCTGCCGCACTTCTACTGGCCGGGCGGCCTCACCCTCGACGAGCTGGGCCAGCTGCTGCTGCCGGCCTTCCTGATCACGCTGGTGAGCTTCCTGGAGACCGCGTCGAGCGCCAAGGTCGACAACGCCCGCGCCGGCAGGCTCTGGAACGAGAACCAGGACCTGATCGGCCAGGGCCTGGCCAAGATCGCTTCCGGGCTGACCGGCTCCTTCCCGACCAGCTCGTCCTTCTCGCGCTCGGCCATCACGCTGTATGCGGGCGCGAAGACCCAATGGGCGACACTCTTCAGCGTCGCGGTGGTGGCGGCCGCGCTGCTGTGGGCGATGCCGCTGCTGTACCACGTGCCGCAAGCGGTGCTGGCGGCGATCGTGGCGACCGCGACCCTCGGGCTGCTGAAGCCCTCGGCCTTCGTCGCGCTTTGGCGCATCTCGCGCATCGAGGCGGCGATCGCCTTCGGCACCTTCGCGCTGACCATCGCCACCGCGCCGTCGATCTACTGGGGCGTGCTCGGCGGCCTGCTGGCCGCGCTGGCGCACTACATGTACCGGCACCTGCACCCGCGCATCATCGAGGTCGGCCTGCATGCCGACGGCAGCCTGCGCGACCGCCACCTGTGGCACCTGCCGCTGCTGGCGCCGCATCTCTATGCGCTGCGCATGGACGCCGAACTGGACTTCGCCTCCGCCAGCACGCTGGAGCGCGACATCAGCACGGCGCTGGCCGAACGGCCGGGCCTCACCGACGTGTGCCTCTTCGCGCATCCGATCAACCGCATCGACATCACGGGCGCCGAGGTGTTCGGCGGCATCCGCCGGCTGCTCGAATCGCGGGGCGTGCGGCTGCACGTGTCGGGCCTCAAGCTGCCGGCGCAGCAGGTGCTGGAACGCGCCGGGCTGCTGGCGCCAGGTCCGCTGCTCTTCAACTACCGCACCGATGCCGAAGCGCTGGCCGCGCTGCGGTGCGACGCGGCCGACTTCAGTCCCGCACGGGCCCTCGCAGACTCTTGATTTCCGAGCGCTGGCTCTTGCCGGCGAGCCGCCGCTGCCTGGAGCCGTAGGTCGGCTTGGTGGCGCGGCGCACCCGCGGCGGCGTCGCCACGCTGTCGACCAGTTCCTGCAGTCGCGCCAGCGCGTCCGCGCGGTTCACGTCCTGGCTGCGATGGCGCTGGGCCTTCAGCACCAGCACGCCTTCGTGCGTGATGCGGCTGTCGCGCAGGGCGAGCAGCCGCTCCTTGACGTCCCCGGGCAGCGAACTGGCGGGAATGTCGTAGCGCAGGTGCACCGCGCTGGAGACCTTGTTGACGTTCTGGCCGCCGGCGCCTTGCGCTCGGATGGCGCTGAACTCGACCTCGAGTGGGTCGATCAGGAGAGGCGGAGGCGGCGTGGGCATCCGCTATTTTGAACGGGCGCCAGGAAGGCGCCCGTGCGTTCAGTCGGCCCGCTGGGCCGGTCGGGCTTGAACGTCGGTGATGACGTCGGGATCGCGCAGCCGGATCGGGCTGTCGGCCGCCTCGCCGCGGGCCCGCGCACCGACCACGTCGGCCGCGGTCGGCTCGGCCGGCCGCGCCGCGGCCCGGAAGCGGTCGAAGCCGCCGCGCGGGTCGAAGCGCATCACCCAGGGCTGGATCGGGCGGCCGGTGAGCCGCGCCCAGAAATAGCGCAGGCCCCAGACCGCCGCCAGCAGCAACAAGGCGAAGGTCAGGGCCACCGCGAACAGCAGCCCGAAGGCGAAGAAGACCAGCCGGAAGATGAAATTGACCATCGGGCTTAGTCCACCGACGCCAGGCTTGGTTCCCCGGTCTTGTGGAACTCGAAGCGGCCCGGCGCCCGGATCGGGTCGGTCGTGACCTCGATCGTGTCCTTCGGACCGAAGCTGCCGTCGAGCAGCAACTTGCTCAGCGGGTTCTCGATCCGCTGCTGGATCGCGCGTTTCAGCGGCCGTGCACCGAACACCGGGTCGAAGCCGACCTTGGCGATCTCCGCCAGCGCCGCCGCCGACACGTCCAGGCCGAGGTCCATCTTGGCGAGCCGGTCCTTGAGCACCTTCAGCTGGATCGATGCGATCGCCTCGATGTTCTTCGCGTCGAGCGCGTGGAACACGACCGTCTCGTCGATCCGGTTCAGGAACTCGGGCCGGAAGTAGTTCTTCAGCTCGTCCCAGACCGCGTCCTTGATCTCCTCGGTCGGCTTGCCGACCATCGACTGGATGATCGGCGAGCCGATGTTGCTGGTCATGACGATCACCGTGTTCTTGAAGTTCACGGTGCGGCCCTGGCCGTCGGTCAGGCGCCCGTCGTCGAGCACCTGCAGCAGCACGTTGAAGACATCCGGATGCGCCTTCTCGACCTCGTCGAGCAGCAGCACGCTGTAGGGCTTGCGACGCACCGCCTCGGTCAGGTAGCCGCCCTCCTCGTAGCCCACGTAGCCGGGCGGCGCGCCGATCAGCCGGGCCACCGAATGCTTCTCCATGAACTCGCTCATGTCGATGCGGATGAGGTGGTCCTCGCTGTCGAACAGGAAGCCCGCCAGCGCCTTGCACAGCTCGGTCTTGCCCACGCCCGTCGGGCCCAGGAAGAGGAAGGAGCCGGTCGGCCGGTTCGGATCCGACAGGCCCGAGCGCGAGCGGCGGATCGCGTTGGCGACCGCGCCGATGGCCTCGTCCTGGCCGACCACGCGCTCATGGAGCTTGTCTTCCATCATCAGCAGCTTGTCGCGTTCGCCCTGCATCAGCTTGGAGACCGGGATGCCGGTGGCGCGTGCCACCACCTCGGCGATCTCCTCGGCGCCGACCTGCGTGCGCAGCAGCGTCGGTGCGCTCGACTTGCCCTTGCTGGCCTCGGTGTCCTGCGCTTCCTTCAGCCGCTTCTCCAGCCCCGGCAGCTTGCCGTACTGCAACTCGGCGACCTTGTTGAAGTCGCCCTTGGCGGTGAACTCGCCGATCTGGAACTTGATCTTGTCGATCTCCTCGCGGATCTGCGCGCTGCCCTGGGCCTGCGCCTTCTCGGCTTGCCAGACTTCGTCGAGGTCGGCGATCTCCTTCTGCAGGCGCTCGATCTCGCCCTCGAGCAGGCCGAGCCGTTTCTGCGAGGCCTCATCCTTTTCCTTGCGCACCGCTTCGCGCTCGATCTGCAGCTGGATCAGGCGGCGGTCGAGCCGGTCCATGACCTCGGGCTTGGAGTCCATCTCGATCTTGATCTTGGCCGCGGCCTCGTCGATCAGGTCGATCGCCTTGTCGGGCAGGAAGCGGTCGGTGATGTAGCGGTCGCTCAACTCCGCCGCGGCGACGATCGCCGGGTCAGTGATGTCGACGCCGTGGTGCACCTCGTACTTTTCCTTCAGGCCGCGCAGGATCGCGACCGTCGCCTCGACGCTCGGCTCGCCCACGAGGATCTTCTGGAAGCGGCGCTCCAGCGCGGCGTCCTTCTCGATGTACTTGCGGTATTCGTCCAGCGTGGTGGCGCCGACGCAATGCAGTTCGCCGCGCGCCAGCGCGGGCTTGAGCATGTTGCCGGCGTCCATCGCGCCTTCGGCCTTGCCGGCGCCGACCATGGTGTGCAGCTCGTCGATGAAGACGATGGTCTGGCCTTCGTCCTTGGCCAGCTCGTTCAGCACCGTCTTCAGGCGCTCTTCGAATTCGCCGCGGAACTTGGCACCGGCCAGCAGCGCCGCCATGTCGAGCGACAGCACCCGCTTGCCGACCAGCGAATCCGGCACCTCGCCGGCGACGATGCGCTGGGCCAGGCCCTCGACGATCGCGGTCTTGCCGACGCCGGGCTCGCCGATCAGCACCGGGTTGTTCTTGGTCCGGCGCTGCAGCACCTGGATGGCGCGGCGGATTTCCTCGTCGCGGCCGATGACCGGGTCGAGCTTGCCCTGGCGGGCCCGCTCGGTCAGGTCCATGCAATATTTCTTCAGGGCTTCGCGCTGGCCTTCGGCGTCGGCGCTGTTCACGCCCTGGCCGCCGCGTACCGCTTCGATGGCGGCCTCGACCGACTTACGGGTGACGCCGTTGGCGCGCGCCAGGTTGCCGATGTCGGCCTTGCTGTCGGCCAACGCGAGCAGGAACAGTTCACCGGCGATGAACTGGTCGTTGCGCTTGATGGCCTCCTTCTCGGTGGCCTGCAGCAGCTTGTTGAGATCGGGGCCGACCTGGACCTGGTCGTGGCCCTCGACTTTGGGAAGCCGCTTGATCGCGGCTTCGGCCGCCGCGAGCAGCCCCGGCACGTTGGCACCGGCGCGCTCCAGCAGCGCCCGCGGACCATCGTCCTGGCGCAGCATGGCGACCAGCAGGTGCACGGGTTCGATGTAGGCGTTGTCGTTGCCCAGCGCGAGCGACTGCGAGTCGGCGAGGGCTTCCTGAAATTTGGTGGTGAGTTTGTCTTGGCGCATGGCTTGATTCCTGCATTCAAAATAGGGCTGTTCCGAACCGAAATCAAGACCGGACGGACGCTTTTTCCACCAGATCACATTTGGAGCCGATCGATGCAGAAGTCAAGCCGGAGGGGCGCGCTGCGCCTGATGCGCACTGTCCTGGGAGCCGGCCTGCTGGCCGCCAGCGGGTTGAGCCTTGCCCAGATGAACAGCAACCAGATCCGGCTGCTGGTCGGCTTCCCGGCCGGCGGCGGCACCGACGTCATCGCCCGGGTGCTGGCCGACAAGCTCAACGACGAACTCGGCACCACGGTGGTGGTCGACAACCGCGGCGGCGCCGGCGGCCAGATCGCGGCCCAGCTGCTCAAGGGCTCGGCACCGGACGGCAAGACCTTCTTCCTCTCGCACGACCACACCATCTCGATCCTGCCGCAGGTGGTGAAGAACCCGGGCTTCGATCCGGAGCACGACTTCGTGGCAGTGGCCGGCTTCGCCACCTTCGCCAACGTGCTGGCGGTCTCGGGCGGCACGCCGGCCAAGACCATGAACGAGTACGTCAACTGGGTGCGCAGCGAACGCGGCGGCAAGGATTCGATCGGCATCCCGGCGCCGGCGTCCATTCCGGAATTCCTGGTCAAGCTGATCGGCGCCAAGTACAAGCTCGACCTGCAGGCCGCTCCCTACCGCGGCAGCGCGCCGATGATGTCCGACATGCTGGGCAACCAGATCTCCGCCGGCATCGCCGGCGTGCCGGACTTCATCGAGAACCAGAAGGCCGGGCGGGTGCGCATCGTCGCGGTGATCGGCGACAAGCGACAGGCCCTGCTGCCGCAGGTGCCGACTTTCGGCGAACTGGGCCTCACCGGGCTGGAAGACCTGCCCTACTACGGCATCTTCGCGCCGGTCGGCACGCCGCAGCCGGCGATCGACCGCTTCGGCGCGGCGCTGTCCAAGGTGTTGAAGATGCCGGAGGTGCGCGACAAGCTGACGGCGCTCGGCCTGACGGTCGACTACATGCCGCAGGGGCAGTTCGCCGGCCGCGTGCATACCTACACGCAGACCTGGGCACAGATCATCAAGTCGAGCGGTTACCAGGCACAGTGATGTCACGGCCCGGCGGCGGCCCGGCCCGGCTCAGCCGGCGTTGCCGGCCACGATCCCCCAGCGCGCGACCGCCGCATCGTCCGCGGCCCGCGCATCGACCCAGCGGGCGCCTTCGGGCGTCTGTTCCTTCTTCCAGAACGGGGCCTGGGTCTTGAGGTAGTCCATCAGGAATTCGCAGGCCTGGAAGGATTCGCCGCGGTGCGACGAGACCACCGCGACCATCATGATCTGGTCCATCGGCTGCAGGAGGCCGACGCGGTGGACCACGCGCGCGCCCAGGATGTCGAAGCGCTGGTGCGCCTGGTCGATCATCGATTCGATCGCCTTCTCGGTCATGCCGGGGTAGTGCTCCAGCTCCATCGAGGCGACCGTGCTGCCGTCGTTGCGGTCGCGCACCGTGCCGACGAAGCTGCAGACCGCGCCGACCCGTGCATCGCCGCCGCGCAAGGCGGCGATCTCCTGCTGCAGGTCGAAGTCTTCGGTGCGGATGGAAACACGGGGCGCGGGCATCGGCGGATTGTGGCACTGCGATAGACTTCGCCGATGCCCCGCAGCGCCGCGCCCCACCGTCCGTCTTCACTTGAAGCGGCGGCGAGCGACGCGCGCCTGCTGGGCAAAGCCCAAAAACCCGAGCTCGTCTGACCGGAGCTTCGGTTCCGTCGTCGGATGAGCGACGGGACTGCAAGGCTCATTGGCTCGATGGTTCGTGCGCGCATCCGACGGTGGTTTCTCCATCGGTCGATTCCCGAAAGGATGCTGCGTGCAAGTCTCAACCTCCCCCGATTTCTCGGGCCTCTGGATCCCGCTGGTGACGCCGTTGCGCGACGGCGCGGTCGACCATCCGGCCCTGGCCGCGCTGGTCGAGCGCCTGGCGCCGAGTGGCATCGCCGGCTTCGTCGTCTGCGGCTCGACCGGCGAGGCGGCTGCGCTCGACGAGGACGAGCAATGGGCGGTGCTCGGCACCGTCGCCCGGGCCGCGCCGCGGCTGCCGCGGATCATGGGCCTGTCGGGCTACCACCTCGGCAAGACGCTGGCCTGGGTGCGCCGCCTGGCCGATGCCGGACTGGCGGGCCTGCTGGTGCCGGCGCCGAGCTACATCCGGCCGTCGCAGGCCGGCCTGCTGCAATGGTTCGATGCGATCGCCGGCGCCGCCCGACAACCGCTGGTGGTCTACGACATCCCCTATCGCACCGGCAGCGTGATCGAGCGCGAGACGCTGCTGGCGCTGGCGGCCGATCCGCGCATCCGGGCGATCAAGGATTGCGGCGGCGACGCGGCCAAGACCCGCGCGCTGATCGCCGACGGCCGGCTGCAGGTGCTGGCCGGCGAGGATGCCCAGTTGTTCGGCACGGTCGCCGAAGGCGGCGCGGGCGCGATCGCGGCCAGCGCGCATCTGCGGACCGAGCGCTTCGTCGCGGTGCTGCGCCTCCTGGGCGAAGGACGGCTGGCGGCGGCGCGGGCGGAATGGCAGGCGCTGCTGCCGCTGGTCGAGGCGCTGTTCGCGGAAGCCAATCCCGGGCCGCTGAAGGCGGCGCTGGCGGCCGACGGGCTGATGCGGGACGAGCTTCGCGCGCCGATGACGCGTGCGTCGGGCGCGCTGCGGGAGCGCCTGCAGCGGCTGCAGGCAGGCTTCTGAACCGCCGATGGGTCGTCAGCCGCCCGTGACCGGCGGGAAGAAGGCCACTTCGCAGCCGTCGCGCAGCGGCGCCGTCTCGGCGCTCATGACCTGGTCCAGCGCCATGCGCACCGCGCGGCCCCGGGCCAGTGCGCTGGCGCTGGGCTCGCCGCGGGCGATCAGCTGGTCGCGCAGCCCCGCCAGGTCGGCCGCGTCGGTCTCGACCGTCTCCGCGCCGGTTCCGAGGCCCTCGCGCACCGAGGCGAAATAGCGCACCTGGACCTGCATGTCGCTCAGCCCAGCAGCGAGGCGAAAG
This sequence comes from Xenophilus sp. L33, assembly GCF_009765735.1. Classification (GTDB taxonomy): domain Bacteria; phylum Pseudomonadota; class Gammaproteobacteria; order Burkholderiales; family Burkholderiaceae_C; genus Variovorax. The sequence continues at coordinate 15,506 of NZ_LMUW01000024.1, read as the reverse complement.
GAATGAAGCGCACCGTCTCGCCGCGCCGGATCGGCTGGCCGGGCGGCGTGTCGACCACGCCGTCGCCCCAGACCATCGAGGTCAGCACGCCGGAGCTCTGGTTGGCGAAAAGGTCCAGGCCGCCCTCGGCGTTGCGCCGGGCGCGCAGGAATTCGCGCCGCCGGTCGGGGCGCGGCCAGTCGAAGTCGGCGCGCATCTCGACCGGCTCGGGCGCGACGCGGTTCGCGCCCTGCAGGGTCAGCAGGAAGGGCCGCACCAGCAGCAGGAAGGTCATGAAGCTCGACACCGGATTGCCCGGCAGGCCGGTCAGGTGGGTGTCGCCGATGCGGCCGTAGGCGAAGGGCTTGCCCGGCTTCATCGCCAGCGACCAGAGGTCGAGGTGGCCCAGGTGCTGGATCGCCGACTTGATGTGGTCTTCCTCGCCGACCGAGACGCCGCCGGTGGTGATGATCAGGTCGTGCCCGATCGCCGCCGAGCGCAGCGCCTCGATCGTGGCCTCGCGCCGGTCGGGCACGATGCCGAGGTCGTCGACCTCGCAGCCCAGCCGCAGCAGCAGCGCCCGCATGAAGAAGCGGTTGGAGTTGTAGATCGAGCCGGGCTTCATCGCCTCGGGCGCCACTTCGCCGGGCATGACCAGTTCGTCGCCGGTCGACAGCAGCACCACGCGCGGCCGCCTGGCGACCTCCAGCCGGTCGAGGCCGACGCTGGCCGCCAGGCCGAGCGCCGCCGGCGTCAGCCGCTCGCCGCGCTTGAGCACCACGTCGCCGCCCGCGACGTCCTCGCCGGCGCGGCGGATCCACTGGCCGACGGCCGGCGGCGTCTCGATGCGCACGCTGCCGAGGCCGCCCTCCTCCGGCACCGCAGCCGTGTCCTCCTGCATCACGACCGCGTCGGCGCCTTCGGGGATCTGCGCGCCGGTGAAGATGCGCGCCGCGGTGCCGGCCTGCAGCGGGCCGCCGACGCTGCCGGCCGGGATCCGCTGCGCCACCTTCAGCAAGGCGCCCGGCTCGCGGCAATCGGCGCTGCGCACCGCGTAGCCGTCCATCGAGCTGTTGTCGCGCGGCGGCACGGTCAAGGCCGACACCACGTCCTGCGCCAGCACCCGGCCGTCGGCCTCGAAGGTCGGCACGCGCTCGGTGCCGACGCGAGGCGTCGCCAGCTCGAGCATGCGGGCCACCGCCTCGTCGAGCGGCATGAGGGGAGGACGGGCGGAGGGATTAGCCATGGTGCTTCACCTTGTAGTCGAAACGGCCCTGATGCTGCAGCAGCCAGGCGCCGATGCCATCGGCGTCGTCGAGGTCGAACACCGGCAGCGCGGTGGCCACCGGCAGGCGCGCGGGATCGTCGGTCGCCACCGCCATCACGAAGGGATCGTCGCCGTAGCCGACCGCGCGGACCGGCTCGCCCGCCGCCGGCTGCCGCCAGACCTCGAGCTTGGGCAGGTCGCCGTGCTTGAAGCCCTCGACCAGCACCCAGTCGACCCGCGGGTCGAGCTCGGCGATCAGCGCGTGCACGCCGAGCTGCGTCGGCTCCTCGAATTCGCGCATCAGCGCCAGCCGCCGGTCGGACGCGGCCACCACCTCGAAGGCACCGGCCTCGCGATGGCGCCAGGTGTCCTTGCCCGGATGGTCGACGTCGAACTTGTGGTGCGCATGCTTGACCACCGACACGCGTTGGCCGTGGCGCTTGAGTACCGGGATGAGCCGCTCGGCCAGCGTCGTCTTGCCTGCTCCCGAAAAGCCGGCGAGGCCGATGACTTTCATGCGCGGATCCGGACGCCTCAGTCGCAGTTCTGCGCGATGTAGGCCTTCACGGCCTCGGCATCGGCGGGCAGCTTGACCACCCGCTTGGGCAGCGCCTCGATGCCCTCGAAGCGCGCCGGACGCTCCGGCGGATGGCCGAGCGCCTCGACGATGGTCTCGGCGAACTTGATCGGCAAGGCGGTCTCCAGGACGATCATCGGCACGCCGGGGGCCAGGTGCTCGCGCGCCGCCTTGAGGCCGTCGGCCGTGTGGGTGTCGATCAGCACCGCGAAGCGGCGGTCGGTGTCGCGGATGGTGGCGAGCCGGTCGGCATGGGCGCTGCGGCTGCTGGCGAAGCCGAAGCGCGTGGCGGCGTCGGCAAAGCACGCATCGTCGCTCAGGTCGAAGCGGCCGTCGCGGCCGATCGCGCCTTCGAACAGCGCGCGGGTCTTGGCGCCGTCGCGGCCGACCAGGTCGAACACGAAGCGCTCGAAGTTGCTCGCCTTGGAGATGTCCATCGACGGGCTCGAGGTCTCGTGCGTGTCGGCGGCCGAGCGCACCCGGTAGACGCCGGTGCGGAAGAACTCGTCGAGCACGTCGTTCTCGTTGGTGGCGACCACCAGGGTGCGGATCGGCAGGCCCATCATGCGGGCCACGTGGCCGGCGCAGACGTTGCCGAAGTTGCCGGAGGGCACGGCGAAGCTGACCTGCTTGTCGTCGCTCGCCGTCGCCTGGAAGTAGCCGGCGAAGTAGTAGACGACCTGCGCCAGCAGCCGCGCCCAGTTGATCGAGTTGACAGTGCCGATCCTGTACTTGCGCTTGAAGGCCAGGTCGTTGGACACCGCTTTGACGATGTCCTGGCAGTCGTCGAAGACGCCGGCGATCGCGATGTTGTGGATGTTCGGGTCCTGCAGGCTGAACATCTGGGCCTGCTGGAACGGGCTCATGCGGCCGTCGGGCGAGGTCATGAAGACGCGCACGCCCTGCTTGCCGCGCATCGCGTATTCGGCGGCGCTGCCGGTGTCGCCGCTGGTCGCGCCGAGGATGTTGAGCTCCTCGCCGCGCCGCCCGAGTTCGTACTCGAACAGGTTGCCGAGCAGCTGCATCGCCATGTCCTTGAAGGCCAGGGTCGGGCCGTTCGACAGGCCTTCGAGGTAGAGGCCGTCTTCCAGCTCGCGCAGCGGCACGATCTCGGCGCTGCCGAAGACCTCGGCGGTGTAGGTGCGCTCGCAGAGGGCCTTCAGGTCGGCCGGCGGGATGTCGTCGATGTAGAGCGAGAGGATCTCGAAGGCGAGCGCCGCGTACGGCAGCTCGCGCCAGCGCGCCAGGGTGGCGGCATCGACCTGCGGATAGCGCTCGGGCAGGTAGAGGCCGCCATCGGGCGCCAGGCCCTCGAGCAGGATGTCGCAGAAACGGCGCCGGTCGGGATGGCCGCGGGTGCTGAGGTAGTTCACTTGGGAGTCCGGAGAAGCGAGACGGGAATGCTCACAGGCCGATGCCGTACTCGCGCACGTCGAGCCAGAACCTGGAGCCGATCAGCACCGCCATGCCGACGACCAGGATCAGGTAGTGCAGCGCGCGATGGTCGTAGTTGTCGGTGTGGTCGAGCGCCAGGAAGTAGGCCCACGAGGCCAGGAAGCTGCCGCCCGCATTGAGCAGCAGCTGCACCCGCCCGATCGAGCCCAGCAGCGCCAGGCCCACCAGCAGCGCGAAGCCGAAGGCCAGGTGCCAGCGCGGCATCTCGACGTTCGCCAGCCGCAGCAGCGCGACCAGGGTCAGCGAGGCGACGAGCGTGGGCATGGCGCGTCACCATGGCGCTCAGGCGAGCTCTTCCTTGCGGATGCGCACGATCGGCGCCAGCACGCTGGGCAGGGCCTGCAGCTGCGCCAGGGCGTCGTCGAGCGTGCCTTCGCGGGTGTCGTGCGTGAGGATGATGAGGTCGGTCTGGGTCGAGCCTTCGCCGCCGACCTCGTCCGCCTCGCGCTGCAGCACCGCGTCGATGCTGATGCCGGCACCGGCCAGGAGACCGGTCACGCGGGCCAGCACGCCGGCCTCGTCGGCCACCCGCAGGCGCAGGTAGTAGCTGGTCACGACCTCGGCCATCGGCAGCACCTTGAGGTCGCTCATCGCGTCCGGATGGAAGGCCAGGTGCGGCACCCGGTGCGCCGCGTCGGCGGTGTGCAGCCGCGCGATGTCGACCAGGTCGGCGATCACCGCGCTGGCGGTCGGCTCGCTGCCCGCGCCCTTGCCGTAGTAGAGCGTGGTGCCGACCGCGTCGCCATGCACCACCACCGCGTTCATCGCGCCTTCGACGTTGGCCAGCAGGCGCTTGGACGGCACCAGCGACGGATGCACCCGCAGCTCGATGCCGCCGGGCTTGCGCTTGGTCACGCCCAGGAGCTTGATGCGGTAGCCGAGCTGCTCGGCGTACTTGATGTCCTGCGCCGCCAGCTTGGTGATGCCTTCGACGTGGGCCTTGTCGAACTGCACCGGGATGCCGAAGGCGATCGCGCTCATGAGCGTGACCTTGTGCGCGGCGTCGACGCCCTCGATGTCGAAGGTCGGATCGGCCTCGGCGTAGCCCAGGCGCTGCGCTTCCTTCAGCACGGTGGCGAAGTCCAGGCCCTTGTCGCGCATCTCGGACAGGATGAAGTTGGTGGTGCCGTTGATGATGCCGGCGATCCACTGGATCGAATTGGCGGTGAGGCCTTCGCGCAGCGCCTTGATGATCGGGATGCCGCCGGCCACCGCGGCCTCGAAGGCCACCATCACGCCCTTGGCGTGGGCCGCCGCGAAGATCTCGGTGCCGTGCACCGCCAGCAGCGCCTTGTTGGCGGTCACCACGTGCTTGCCGGCGGCGATCGCCTCCAGCACCAGCGCCTTGGCAATGCCGTAGCCGCCGATCAGCTCGACCACGATGTCGATGTCGGGGTTGGCGATCACCGCGCGGGCATCGCCGACCACCTGCACGCCTTCGCCGACCACGCCGCGCGCGCGCTCGGTGTCGAGGTCGGCGACCATCGTGATCTCGATGCCGCGGCCGGCGCGGCGCTTGATTTCTTCCTGGTTGCGCTGGAGCACCTTGAAGGTGCCGCCGCCGACCGTGCCGATGCCGAGCAGGCCTACTTGGATGGGTTTCATTCGATTCGTCTTCTGCAGCAAAGTGGGTCAGCCGACCCGGGTCCGGTAGCGCTCGAGGAAGGCGGCGATGCGCGCGACCGCCTCGCGCAGGTCTTCCTCGTGGGGCAGGAACACGATCCGGAAATGGTCCGGCGTCGGCCAGTTGAAGCCGGTGCCCTGCACCAGCATCACCTTGGTCTCCTTGAGCAGCTCGAGGAAGAACTGCCGGTCGTCCTCGATCGGATAGACCTTCGGGTCGAGCTTCGGGAACATGTAGAGCGCGGCGTGCGGCTTGACGCAACTCACGCCAGGAATGGCGGTGATCAGCTCGTAGGCCAGGTCGCGCTGGCGGCGCAGGCGCCCGCCGGGCGCCACCAGGTCGTTGATGCTCTGGTAGCCGCCGAGCGCCGTCTGGATCGCCCACTGGCCCGGCACGTTGGCGCACAGGCGCATGTTCGAGAGCATGTTGAGGCCCTCGATGTAGTCGGCCGCGCGGTTCTTGTCGCCCGACACCACCAGCCAGCCGGCGCGGTAGCCGCAGGAGCGGTAGCTCTTGGACAGCGAATTGAAGGTCAGCGTCAGAACGTCCTTCGACAGGCTGGCGATCGCGGTGTGCTTCACGTCGTCGAAGAGCACCTTGTCGTAGACCTCGTCGGCCAGGATCACCAGGCCGTGCTCGCGCGCAATCTCGACGATGCTCCTAAGCAGCGCATCGGAGTAGAGCGCGCCGGTCGGGTTGTTCGGGTTGATGACCACGATGCCCTTGGTGCGCGGCGTGATCTTGGCGCGGATGTCTTCCAGGCTCGGCATCCAGCCGTCGGCCTCGTCGCACAGGTAGTGCACCGGCCGGCCGCCCGAGAGGCTCGTGACCGCGGTCCACAGCGGATAGTCGGGCGTCGGCACCAGCAGCTCGTCGCCGTCGTTGAGCAGCGCATTGGTGGCCATGGCGATCAGTTCGCTGGCGCCGTTGCCGAGGTAGATGTCGTCGAGCGTGACGCCGGCGATGCCCTGCTTTTGGGTCTCGTGCATGACCGCCTTGCGCGCCGCGAAGATGCCCTTGCTGTCCGAGTAGCCCGACGAGGCCGGCAGGTTGCGGATCATGTCCTGCTGAACCTCTTCGGGTGCGTCGAAGCCGAACACCGCCAGGTTGCCGATGTTCAGCTTGATGATCTTCTGGCCCTCTTCCTCCATCTGCTTGGCGGCGTCCATGATCGGGCCGCGGATGTCGTAGAGCACGTTGGCCAGCTTGGCCGATTTCTTGAGCGGTTTCAAAGTCCCTCCAAGGGGGTCTGCGCAGGGGAAAACCTATAATTTGACCACAGTTCCCACCCCTCCAGATGAAGCTCCAGCCCGACAAATCCGACGTCCAGACCCTCACTGCGCACGGCCCCGGCTGGGTCGCCATCAACAACGAGCGGGTCGAGTCGAGCGTGGTGGTCGGCTCGCGCGGCGAGCGCTTCGAATGGCGCTGCAACCGCTTCGAGGACCTGGGGCCGGAACACTTCGCGCAACTGGCCGAACTCGGCGCCGAACTGATCATCTTCGGCAGCGGCGGGCGCATCCGATTCCCGCCGCCGGCCTGGCTGCAGCCGCTGATGGCCAGGCGCTGCGGGGTCGAGACCATGGACACGCCCGCGGCCTGCCGCACCTACAACATCCTGGCCGGCGAAGGGCGGCACGTGGTCGCCGCCCTGTTGATCGAACATCCGGAGACTGGGAAATAGGCGCTATTTCGGGGTAAAATCGCGGGTTGCAATACGGGCTCCTCGCCCTCAGTTAGCAACGACCAATCTCCATGGAGCGAGTCTTCGACGAAGTCGGCGGCTCGCAGACATGGAATCAAACGGAGAAAACAAGTTTCATGGCGATCGTTGTCAACAAACCCATTCCCGAATTCGACGCCAATGCCACCGGCGGTCTGAAGGTCTCGAACACCTCGCATCTCGGCCACGTGCTGGTCATGTATTTCTACCCGAAGGACAACACGCCCGGCTGCACCACCGAAGCGATGCAGTTCCGCGATCGGTACAAGGATTTCGTCAAGGCCGGCGCCACCGTCTTCGGCGTCTCGCGCGACAACATGAAGTCGCATGACGAATTCAAGGCCAAGCTCGAACTGCCCTTCGAACTGATCGCCGACACCGAAGAAAAGATGTGCCACATGTTCGGTGTGGTCAAGAACAAGATCATGTACGGCAAGAAGGTCAAGGGCATCGAGCGCAGCACCTTCCTGATCGGCCCCGACGGCGTGCTCAAGGCCGAATGGCGCGGCCTCAAGGTGCCGGGCCATGTCGACGACGTGCTCAAGGCCGTCAAGACGCTGAAGAAGGCGGCCTGAAGGCCTTGGCCTTCGCCCCTTGAGGCAATTCCCGGCATTTGCAGCGCCACGTTGGCACGGCGCAACGTGCCGCGGTGTTGTCATCCGCGGTGTGCATAATGGCCTCATGCCGTTGAGCTCCACGACCGCATCCACCGAACAAAGCCGCCCTGGCATTCAGGCGGCTTTTTCGCTTTTTGGCTTCTTCATTCTTGCGAGCGAATCCATCCATGCCCTTGCCTCCCGCCCCCACGAAGCGTGCCTCCCTGCTCTCGCCGGACGCCCACGACGCGCCCGCCCGTTCCTCGCACGGACGGGGCAATCGCCGCGGCGCCGAGCGCAGGACTGACGACGCGCTCGCCACCGGGCCGCGGCCGCTCGAACTGTTCGACGCGCATGCCGCCGAGGCCGGCGGCGCCGAGGCGCAGCAGGCCGCGCGGGCCAAGGCGCCGCAGCGACCCCAGGAACAGGCCAAGGAGGCACCCCGCGAGTCGCTGCAGCCGGCCGCGATCCAGGTCGAGACCAAGCCGCGGCCCCAGGCGCCGGTCGCCGCCGTCGCGCCGCAGCCGCAAGCCGCGCCGCGCCCCAAGCGCGCCAAGTCGAGCGGTCCGGCCAAGCTCTTCGTGCTCGACACCAACGTGCTGCTGCACGACCCGATGTGCCTCTTCCAGTTCGAGGAGCACGACATCTTCCTGCCGATGATCGTGCTGGAGGAACTGGACGGCCACAAGAAGGGCACGACCGAAGTCGCCCGCAACGGTCGCCAGACCAGCCGCACGCTGGACGCCCTGGCCGCCGCCAAGGACGCCGACATCGCCAAGGGCCTGAAGCTCGACGTCACCGGCCATCGCGGTGCCGGCGGCAAGCTGTTCTTCCAGACCGAGCCGCTCGACTACGCGCTGCCCACCAGCCTGCCGCAGGGCAAGGCCGACAACCAGATCCTGGGCGTGGTGCAGGCGCTGCGCGACCTCTACGCCAACGACGCGCCGGGCCGGCCGAAGCAGGAAGTGGTGCTGGTGTCCAAGGACATCAACATGCGGGTCAAGGCCCGCGCGCTCGGCCTCGCGACCGACGACTACCAGAACGACAAGACGCTCGAAGACGGCGACCTGCTCTACTCCGGCTCGCTGGCCCTGCCGAGCGACTTCTGGACCCGCCAGAGCAAGACCATCGAGAGCTGGCAGAGCGGCAGCAGCACCTTCTACCGCATCAGCGGGCCGATCGTGCCGAACCTCTACATCAACCAGTTCGTCTTCTTCGAGGCGCCGGGCGAGCCGAGCATGTACGCTCGCGTGACCGAGATCCGCGACAAGACCGCGGTGCTCAAGACGCTCAAGGACTACGGCTCGGTCAAGAACGCGGTCTGGGGCGTCAACACCCGCAACCGCGAGCAGAACTTCGCGATGAACCTGCTGATGGACCCGGACGTCGACTTCGTCACCCTGACAGGCACCGCCGGCACCGGCAAGACGCTGATGGCGCTGGCCTCGGGCTTGACGCAGGTGCTCGACGACCGCCGCTACACCGAGATCATCATGACCCGCGCCACGGTCAGCGTCGGCGAGGACATCGGCTTCCTGCCCGGCACCGAGGAAGAGAAGATGGGCCCCTGGATGGGCGCGCTCGACGACAACCTCGAGTTCCTCGCCAAGGGCGACAGCGGCGGTGCCGGCGAATGGGGCCGCGCCGCGACCAACGAGCTGATCCGCAGCCGCATCAAGATCAAGAGCATGAATTTCATGCGCGGCCGCACCTTCCTGAACAAGTACGTGATCGTCGACGAGGCGCAGAACCTCACGCCCAAGCAGATGAAGACGCTGGTCACGCGCGCCGGCCCCGGCACCAAGATCATCTGCATGGGCAACCTGGCGCAGATCGACACGCCCTACCTCACCGAAGGCTCCTCCGGCCTCACCTTCGCGGTCGACAAGTTCAAGGGCTGGCCGCACGGCGGCCACATCACGCTGGCGCGCGGCGAGCGCTCGCGGCTGGCGGATTTCGCGAGCGACGTGCTGTAGCGCGCCTCATGCGCCCCGTCTGCCTGCAAAGCCCCGCTCGCGGGGCTTTTGTTCGTCGCCTCGCCGCTTTGCGATGACGGAGCGCATCATCCGGAACGGACGCTTCGAAATGGAGAAACGCATGAGAGTACCGAGATCGATCCTTGCGGTGACGCCTTGACCGACAACAACGCCTTCGCTTCGCTGGACCTCAACCTGTTGCGTGTCTACCGTGCGTTGATGCGCGAAGGCAACGTGACCCGGGCGGCGCAGAGCCTCAACCGGACGCAGTCTGCGGTCAGCAGTTCGCTGGCGCGGCTTCGGGAAAGCCTGGGCGACGTGCTGTTCGAGACGACCGCCAAGGGCATCCGGCCGACCGCCCGCGGCATCGAACTGTGGTCGGAGCTCGAGCCCTACATCAGCGGACTCGAGCAGGTGCTGGTGCCGGCCGCGTTCGATCCGTCCCGCTTCCACGGTGTGTTCCGCATCTGCATGTCCGATTTCGGCGTGCTCGAGATCATGCCGCGTCTCTTCCAGCAACTGCAGACAGCAGCGCCCCACGTACAGATCGACGTCAAGCCCGTCAGCGAGGTCGATCAACTGCGCGGGCAACTGGAGCGCGGCGAACTGGACATGGTGATGGGCACCTTCTACGACGAGACCGGCGACATGCGGGGGCGACGCAAGCAGGTGCTCTTCCCCTGCCACGACGTTTGCCTGATGCGCCGGGACCATCCGCTCGCGAGCGGCGAACTGACGCTGGAGCGCTTCCTCGAAACCCGCCACGTCGACGTGGTGCACCAGGGAATGACCGTGCCGGTCTTCGACGCGATCCTGGGTTCCAAGGGCGTGCATCGCCGCATGGCACTGACCGTGAACAGCTGGCTCGCCATTCCGTTCGTCGTCGCCAAGACCGACCTCGTCGCCGTGGTTCCGATCGAGCTGACGACCATCGGCGGCCTCGCCGACCAGCTGTGCGTACGCGAGCTCCCGGTCGAAATGCCGCGTCGGTCATACGGCTTGATGTGGCACAGCCGGGACGAGAACCGCGTGGCCCACAAGTGGTTCCGGAACTTCATCGCCGCGATCTTCGGCATGGCCGCCAATGGAGGCTCCGCCTAGGCCGGAGCCCTTCCGTCGAGACCGACGGCGCCTGCTGACAACACGTTGTCAGCAGGCGCCGCGCACCATGAACGCCTTCCACAACGAAAGGAGTTCCTCATGAGCAACGTCATCAACTGGTTCGAGATCCCGGTCGCGGACATCGATCGGGCGCAGGCCTTCTACGAGAAGGTGCTCGGCCGCAGCCTCAAGCGGGAGGAATTCGGCGGCGGCGTGCTGGCCGTCTTCCCCTACGCGCAGCCGGCGACCGGCGGCTGCCTGCAGCTCGGCGAGCCGCGCGGCGCGGCCTCGGGCCACGGCATCCGCATCTACCTGGACTGCATGCCGAGCATCGATACCGCCTTGTCGCGGGTGGTCGCCGCCGGCGGCCAGGTGGCGGTACCGAAGTCCGCCCTTCCGGGCGACATGGGCTTCATCGCCCACGTGCGCGACACCGAAGGCAACGAAGTGGGCCTGCACGCGCTGGCCTGACACGGACGAGGAGCGAGACATGCAGACCCGAACCGAAACTCCGCGGCGCGCCCGCCTCGATCCCTTCGACGTGGCCGGCCTCACCGCGCGCACCAGCAACCGCGACGAGAGCGATCCGCAGGCCGCGCGCATCGGCCCGCTCTGGGGCCGCTTCTTCGACGAGCGTGTCTACGAGACGCTGCCGCAGCGCGCCGACGACCGGCACCTCTACGGCGTCTACTCGGCCTACGAGGCCGACCACGAAGGCGCCTTCGACATCACCGCCGGCGTGGCGGTGGCGGGCGGGCCGGCGACGGTGCGCATCGAGGGCGGCGACTACCTGGTCTTCACCGGCCAGGGCGAGATGCCGCAGATGGTGCTCGCGGTGTGGCAGGCGATCTGGCAGTATTTCGAGGCGCATCCGGAGATCCGGCGGCGCTATCGCAGCGACTTCGAGGCCTATGCCGGGCCCGACCAGGTCGCGATCCACATCGGTGTCCTCTAGCTTCCTTCCATGCGCCGTGCCGACCGCCTGTTCCAGATCGTGCAGATCGTCCGTGGCCGCCGGCTCACCACCGCGGCCTTCCTGGCCGAGCGGCTGGAAGTGTCGGAGCGCACCGTCTACCGCGACATCGCCGACCTGCAGCACCAGGGCGTGCCGCTCGAAGGCGAAGCCGGCGTCGGCTACCGGCTCGGTGCCGGCTTCGACCTGCCGCCCCTGATGTTCACGCAGGACGAAGCCGCCGCACTGGTCGCTTCCGCGCGCCTCGCGCAAAGCTGGGTCGACACCGCGATGGCGCGCGACATCGAGTCGGCGCTGGGCAAGATCCTGTCGGTGCTGTCGCCGGCGGCGCGGGTCTCGGCCGAGAGCCTGGCGCTCTACGCGCCGGCCTACGTGCTGGACGAGACCACGCGCGACCGGCTGCAGCTGCTGCGCGAGGCGGTCCAGACGCGCAACAAGCTGCGCATGGACTACCGCGACGTCGCCGGCGCGCCGAGCCAGCGCACGGTGCGGCCGCTCGGCTGCTTCTACTGGGGCAAGGTCTGGACCTTCTCGGCCTGGTGCGAGCTGCGCGACAGCTTCCGCGGCTTCCGGATCGATCGCATCGACCGCATCGAGCTCTTGCCCGAGCGCTTTCGCAACGAGCCGGGCAAGACGCTGGCCGACATGCTGCGCAGCCTGAAGTCCAGCGCGCGCGAATGACGAACGGGCGCTAGAAGTCGCCGCCGCCCGCCAGGCTCTCGAACTTGGTGATCGGCTTCAGGAAGGCCAGCTTGACGGTGCCCGTGGGCCCGTTGCGCTGCTTGCTGATGATGACCTCGGCGACGCCGGGCTCCTTGCTGTCCTTGTTGTAGTAGTCGTCGCGGTAGATGAACATGATGACGTCGGCGTCCTGCTCGATCGCGCCGGATTCGCGCAGGTCGCTCATCATCGGGCGCTTGTCGGTGCGCGACTCGACGCCGCGGCTGAGCTGCGACAGCGCGATCACCGGGCACTTCAATTCCTTGGCCAGCATCTTCAGGCCGCGCGAGATCTCGCCGACCGCGGTGGCGCGGTTCTCGTCGTTCATGCTGCTGGAGACGCTCATCAGCTGCAGGTAGTCGACCACGATCAGGCCGAGCTGGCCGCACTGGCGCGCCAGCCGCCGGGCGTTGGCGCGCAGCTCGCTGGTGGTCAGGCCGGGCGTCTCGTCGATGTGCAGCGAGATGTTGCGCAGCTTCTCGATCGCCTCGGTCAGGCGCGGCCATTCCTCGTCGGTGAGCTTGCCGGTGCGCAGGTGGGTCTGGTCGATGCGGCCGATCGAACCGACGATCCGCACCGCCAGCTGCGAAGCACCCATTTCCATGGAGAACACCGCCACCGGCAGGCCTTCGTTGAGCGCCACGTGCTCGGCGATGTTGATCGCCAGCGCGGTCTTGCCCATCGACGGCCGCGCCGCCAGCACGATCATGTCGCCGGCCTGGAAGCCCGAGGTCATGCGGTCGAGGTCGATGAAGCCGGTCGGCACGCCCGTGATGTCGTTCGGGTTGTCGGCCATCTCGGTCACGCGGTCGAGCAGCTCGACCACCAGCGAATCCATGCCCTGGAAGCCCTGCTTCATCCGCGAGCCTTCCTCGCCGATGTTGAAGATCTTCTGCTCGGCCTCGTCGAGGATCTTGTCGACCGCCTTGCCCTGCGTGTTGAAGGCGTTGGTGGCGATCTCGTCGCTGGCGCTCACCAGCTTGCGCAGGATCGAACGCTCGCGAACGATCTCCGCATAGCGGCGGATGTTGCTCGCGCTCGGCACGTACTGCGCGAGCGAGTTGAGGTAGGCCAGGCCGCCGATGTCCTCGGCCTTGCCGAGATTCTGCAGTTGCTCGTAGACGGTGATCACGTCGGCCGGCTTGCTGGCGTTGACCAGGGTGCCGATCGCGGCGTAGATGAGCTTGTGCTCGTGGCGGTAGAAGTCGCTGTCGACCACCACGTCGCCCATGCGGTCCCAGGCGCCGTTGTCGAGCAGGAGGCCGCCCAGCACGCTGGACTCGGCTTCGATCGAATGCGGGGGGATGCGCAGTTGGGCGATCTGGCGATCGGCCGATGCGTCGTTGTCGGCGTAGGAAAAAACTGCGGACATGAAGTTCCTTGCGGGGCCGTGCATGCTAAGCCTCGGGACGCCCGGCGTCACGTGGACAAGCCTGTGTATAAGTGGTGATCTTCCGGTGCATCGCGCGGGACAACATGTTCGTCCGAAAAAACGAAAGCCGCCCGAAGGCGGCTCCCGCGATGCCCGGGCCGGCTTTGTCGCCGGCCCCGGCTGCGTCGCTCGATCAGGCCGTTTCGCCGTAGACCGCGACCGTGATCTCGACCACGACGTCGGTGTGCAGCGCGACGTTGACCGTGCTGTCGCCGGCGACCTTGATCGGGCCGTTCGGCATGCGCACTTGCGACTTGGCAACCTTGTAGCCCTGCTTGGTGAGCTCTTCGGCGATGTCGCTGTTGGTGACCGAGCCGAACAGGCGGCCGTCGACGCCGGCCTTCTGGGTCAGCTTGACGGTGGTGCCGGCGAGCTTCTCGCCCTGGGCTTGCGATTCGGCCAGCTTGGCGGCCGCAGCCTTTTCGAGTTCGACGCGCTTGGCTTCGAATTCGGCCTTGTTGGCTTCGGTGGCGCGGCGGGCGCGGCCCGACGGAATCAGGAAGTTGCGGGCGTAGCCGTCCTTGACCCTGACGATCTCGCCGAGCACGCCGAGGTTGACGACCTTGTCCAGAAGAATGACTTGCATGGTGTGTCGCTCCTTAGACGCGGTGTTGGTCGCTGTACGGGACCATGGCGAGGAAGCGGGCACGCTTGATCGCGGTGTTGAGCTGGCGCTGGTAGATCGCGCGCGTGCCGGTCAGGCGCGCCGGGATGATCTTGCCGTTTTCGCTGATGAAGTCGCGCAGGGTGTCGATGTCCTTGTAGTCGATCTCTTCGACGCCGGCGACGGTGAAGCGGCAGAAGCGCTTGCGCTTGAACAGCAGCGACTGGGTGTTGCGCTTCGGACGCTTGTCCTTGTTGAATTTCTTGAACGTGGCCATGAGGGAGCCTCTTTTCGAAAATTAATCTTGCTGAAAATCCTGGATGTGCAGCACCGGGTGCTTGCCGTTGCCCGGTGTGGCGAGGAAGCCCTGGAATCGCCAGAGACTTCCCAACGCCTGCCCCGCGAGCCGTTCGGCCACTGCGCCGAAGGCGACGGCCTTGAGGGCCGCCTTGACCTGTCGGGGCTGGGCCGCTTCGGTGACCGTCGACTCGTGTTCGAGTCGGAGGTCGATGGCGGGCAGTCCGGCAGGCGTGAAACGCAGGGTTCCGAGTTCGGCGACGCAGGCAGTCAGCAACAGCTGATTGACCGCGGCGGTGCTCACATCGTCAGTTGTTGTTGGCGGCGTATTCGGCCTGCTGGGCCTTGCGGGCCTCTTCGCGCTCGACCGTCTTCATCATCGACGACGGGCCGGTGTCGGCCTTCTTCTTGACCACGGTGAGGTGGCGCAGAACGGCGTCGTTGAACTTGAAGGCGTGCTCCAGCTCGGCCATCACGGCCTGCTCGGCCTCGATGTTCACGCACAGGTAGTGCGCCTTGTTGAGCTTGTTGATCTGGTAGGCCAGCTGACGGCGGCCCCAGTCCTCGACGCGGTGGATCTTGCCGCCGCCGGCCGTGATCAGGCCCTTGTAGCGTTCCAGCATGGCCGGAACCTGTTCGCTCTGGTCCGGATGGATCAGCAAGATGATTTCATAGTGACGCATTGGCACTCCTTGTGGATTTTTCCGGGACCCTCGATGACTCTCGAAAGGCCTGCCGGAAAGGGGTTGAGCCGCCCACGGCGTCAGACGTGGTGCGGCAAGGGCAAAGCCAACGATTATAGCACTGGCTGGCCGACCCGGAGTGTCTTCAGCGTCCCTTGAGTGCCCGCTCGAGCGGCGCCGCCTTCTCGGCGCCCACGGCGGCCTGGATCTTGGGGAACAGGTCCAGCAGTTGCTCGTAGCTGCTGGTGCCTTCCACCGCCAGGTTGAGCCGGAAGCCGCGCAGGCCCAGGCTTCCGCTCAGCTTGGTCGCGATCGGGTAGGCGTCCTTGTAGCGCTGCTGGCTGGATCGGGCCTCGGGTTCGGGCGCCGCAGCGGCTTGGGTGGGAGCTGTGTCGGCTGCGACCGCTTGCTCCGGAATGGCCGGGGAAACTGCCACGGGCGCAGGCGCCTGCGCAGCGACGACAGGCGCAGGCACCGGCGCCGCGGCCGGCACCGGCGC
>NZ_LMUW01000198.1:32163-94688 GCF_009765735.1 Xenophilus sp. L33 | reverse complement strand
CCACGGCGCTGGCGGCGGGCGTGGCCGGTGGCCTGGGCTGGCGGCCGTGACGGCCTTCGATGCGTCCACGCACGGCGGACCGGATGGCCGCGGCGCGGTGGCGCACGACTTCTCCACCAACGGCAACGCGTGCGGCCCGTGTCCGCCTGCGCTGCAAGCGGTCCGGTTCGCGGACGCCGGCCGCTATCCGGATCCCGCTTACGGCGCGCTGCGCGAGCGGCTGGCGCGCCTGCACGGCGTGGCGGCCGGCCGCATCGTGGTCGCGGCGAGCGCCAGCGAATTCATCGGACGCATCACCGCGGCGGTGTGGCAAGGCGGCGGGCGCCGGGTCCGCCTGCCATGGCACGGCTACGGCGACTACCTGCGGTCGGCGAAGGCCTGGGGCTTCGAGGTGTCAGCGGCCGACACCGGGCCGGCCGCCGACCTGGTCTGGTGCTGCGACCCCGGCAGCCCGCTCGGCCGGCCCGATCCGCGACTCGCCCGCACCGTCGCGCAGCTCGCTGCCGGGAGCACCTGCGTGCTCGACCTGGCCTACGAGCCGCTGCGCCTCGAAGGCACGCTGGCGCTCGACCGGGCGGCCCGCGACCGCACCTGGCAACTCTGGACGCCGAACAAGGCGCTTGGCCTGACCGGCGTGCGCGCCGCCTACGCGATCGCGCCGCAAGGCGATGAAGACCTGAGCGCACGCGTGCATCGCCTCGCACCGTCGTGGCCGCTGGGTGCGCACGGCGTCGCGCTGCTGGAGGCCTGGTGCGACGAGCCGGCACGTCAATGGCTGTCGGCCAGCCTCGCGACCCTGCGCGACTGGAAGCTGCGCCAGCAGGCGATGTGCGAATCGCTCGGCTGGACCTGCAGCCCCAGCGTCGCCAACTTCTTCTGCGCAGACCCGGACCTGCCGCACACCGCCGAACGCGAGGCCGCGCTGCACGCCGCCGGCATCCGCCTGCGCGACACCGCGTCCTTCGGCCTGCCCGGCCAGCTCCGCCTGGCGGTGCTGCCGCCCGCGAGCCAGTCGGCGCTGGAACGAGCCTGGACCGCGGCCCCGCGCTGATCAGGCCCGCTGCAGCCGCGGATGCCTGGCGAACAGATCGGCGGTCCAGTCCACGAAGGCCCGCACCTTGGCGCTCAGGTGCCGGTTCGGCGGATACACCACGTGCACCGGCAGGATCGGCCGGGTCCACTCCGGCAGGATCTGCACCAGTTCGCCGCTTTCCAGGTAGGGCTCGGCGATGTAGCGGATCACCTGCGACAGCCCGAAGCCGCCCAGCACCGCGGTGAGGTGCGCGTTGCTGTCGTTCACCGACACCCGATAGGGACCGACGATCTCGAAGTGCTCATCGCCGCGCTGGAACTGGTGCGGATAGATGCGCCGCGTGCTGCCGGAGAAGAAGTTCACCACCAGGTGCCGCTTCTCGATGTCGCTCGGATGCTGCGGCACGCCATAGCGCTTGAGGTAGGCCGGCGACGCCACCGTGATCCAGGGCATGTTGCCGATGCGCCGGGCAACCAGCGACTGGTCGGCCAGTTCGCCGGCGCGGATCACGCAGTCGACGTTGTCTGTGATGAGGTCGACCGTGCGGTCGCTCACGCCGAGGTCGACCTGGATGTCCGGGTACAGGTCGCAGAAGCCCTGCAGCGCCGGCAGGATGACCAGCCGCGCCATCGACGAGCCGACGTCGACCCGCAGCCGCCCGGACGGGTTGGCCTGCGCATTGGTCATGCTGGCCTCGATGTCGTCGAAGTCGTTCAGGAGGCGCGCAGTGCGCTCGTAGTAGGCGGCGCCGTCGGGCGTGACGGTCACCCGGCGCGTGGTGCGGTTCAGGAGCTTGACGTGCAGGCGCGACTCCAGCGCCTGGATCTGCTTGGTGACCGTGCCCTTGGGCAGGCCGAGCGAGTCGGCGGCGCGGGTGAAATTGCCTGCTTCGACAACGCGGACGAAGATCCGCATGCCCTGGATCTGGTCCATCGATGCTGTTCCTGGAGAGGCCGAAGGAGGCTTCGGCGAGCGGGATTCTCACATGGCGAACCGCGCCGATTGTGGGCCGCCCGGAAACAGAGTGGGCGGCCCGGCGCGCCCGCGGGGCTTCGACATGGACATATATTCGTCACATCGCCCATTGATCGAGGCCTCCCATGTCCAGCCCTTCCAGCGCGCCCGTTGCCGAGCTTCCGGACCTTCCGGCGCCCGCGGCGACGGCGGCCACCGGCGCCGAGAACGACATCCAGATCGACCTGCCCGGCCGTCCGGCGGTGCGGGCCAGGATCTACGGACGGCGCGAACGGGGCGCGTCGGTGCCGTTGGTGCTGCATTTCCACGGCGGTACCTTCGTCTGCGGCGACCTCGACAACGGCCGCAGCGTCGGCCGCCTGCTGGCCGCCGCCGGCGCGCTGGTGGTGTCGCTGGACTACCCGCTGGCACCCCAGGCGCCGTTCCCGGAGCCGATCGAGGTCGGCTTCGCGGCGCTGGAGTGGCTGCACAAGCAGCGGGTCAAGCTGGGCGGCAAGGCCAGCCGCCTGTTCCTGGCCGGCGAGGAGGCCGGTGGCAACCTGGCGGCGGCGGTGGCGCTGATGGCCCGCGACCGCGCCCATCCGCCGCTGGCCGGCCAGATCCTGCTGTCGCCGATGCTCGATCCGTGCGCCGGCACCGCTTCGCTGCGCCAGGCCACCGGCGACGCGATCCAGTGCAAGTGGTCCGCCGGCTGGCAGGAATACCTGAAGCGGCCGCGGGACGCGATCCATCCGTATGCGGTCCCGGGCGGGTCGCTGCGGCTGGCGCAGATCGCGCCGACGCTGGTGCTGGTCGGCCGCGACGATCCGATGCGGGACGAGGCCCTGGGTTTCGCTCGGCGCCTGGGCGATGCCGGCATCCCGGTCACCAGCCACATGCTCCCGAGCGCGGCCAACTGGCCCGAGGCGCTCTATTCACCGGAAGGCAGCGGCTGCGCGGCCTGCGAAGCGGTGGTGCGCGGCCATTTCCGCGACTTCCTGGATGCCGCCATGCGCCCGGCGGCCTGAAGGCGGCATCAGCAGCGTCAGCCTGCGCCCCGCGACCCCGCCGGGGTCGTCGCTTCCATCAGCTTGCGCAACGCGTTCGCGCCCATCACCAGGGCGCTGGCATAGCTCGCTTGCGCCGAGGCCGCCGTCTGGATCGGGCTGTAGTGGATCGCTTCGGCCGCGTCGCTGCTGGAGGCTTCCAGGAGCACCCAGAAATACTGGTCGGGCTGGCGCTCCTCGACCGTGAGCGCGATATCTCTTAAAGCGGGCATCCGTGCGTTTTTCTGCTTGTAGGTGGCATGTCGGAGAAGCTACGAGGGAAAAGGTTAATCGCAATTGCAGAGCCCTTTGAAGAGCGACCGCTAACGTGATCAAGTTCACGTAAAGGAGAATCGGTCCATGACCTTTCTCCAGCCAGGCGGCCCGCGATGCGTGATGGTGCTGGGCACCAGCAGCGGCGCCGGCAAGAGCTGGCTGGCGACCGCGCTGTGCCGCTGGTATGCGCGGCAGGGCCTGCGGGTGGCGCCCTTCAAGGCACAGAACATGAGCAACAACGCGCGGGTGGTGGCCGGCGGCGAGATCGGCAGCGCCCAGTATTTCCAGGCGCTGGCGGCGCGGGCGCTGCCCGAGGTGCGCATGAACCCGCTGCTGCTCAAGCCCGAGCGCGACACCCATAGCCAGGTGGTCATGCTCGGCCAGGTCAGCCCCGAGCTTTCGGCACTGCCCTGGCGCGGCCGCAGCGAGCGGGTCTGGCCGCGCATCGTCGAAGCCTTCGACACCCTGCGGGCCGAGAACGACGTGATCGTGATCGAAGGCGCCGGCTCCCCGGCCGAGATCAACCTGATGGCCAGCGACATCGTCAACCTGCGCATGGCGCGGCACGCGGGGGCGCGCTGCCTGCTCGTGACCGACATCGACCGTGGCGGCGCCTTCGCGCATCTGTACGGCACCTGGGCGCTGCTGCCCGAGGCCGACCGGCCGCTGCTCGAAGGCTTCGTGCTCAACAAGTTCCGGGGCGACGCGGCGCTGCTGGCGCCGGCGCCGCAGGAACTGCAGGCGCTCACTGGCGTGCCCACCGTGGCCACCTTGCCGATGTGGCGCTCGCACGGGCTGCCGGAGGAGGACGGGATGCTCGACTTCGCCGGCGATGCCGCGGTCCTGGACGAAGCGCCCTCCGACGGCCTCACGATCGCGATCGTGGCCTACCCGCGCATCAGCAACCTCGACGAATTCCAGCCGCTGCGCAACATCCCGGGCCTGCGGTTGCACTGGGTGCGCAGCCCGTCGCAACTGGATGGCGCCGACTGGATCGTCCTGCCCGGCTCGAAGCACACCAGCAGCGACCTGGCCTGGCTGCGCGCCCAGGGCCTCGACCGCGCGATCGCCGCGCATGCGCGGCGCGGCGGTGCGCTGCTGGGCATCTGCGGCGGCCTGCAGATGCTGGGCGAGGCGCTGATCGACCCGCACGGCATCGATGGCAACGGGCCGGGCCTCGGCCTCTTGCCGCTCGTTACCGTCTTCGCCGAGGACAAGACCGTGCGCCAGCGCAAAGCGGTCTTCGAGCGCTTCGACGGCCCGTGGGCCGCGCTGTCGGGCCTGCGCCTCGGTGGCTACGAGATCCACCACGGCCGGACCGCCGAGCATCCCGCGATGGCCGCCGCCGGCGACCGTGCCGCGCCGGCGATGCCCGACGGGCTGGCCTGGCGCAACGCCGCCGGCAATGTGCTGGGCCTCTACCTGCACGGCCTCTTCGAGGAGCCTGCGGTGCTGCGGGCGCTGTTCGGCGTCGCCGCGCGCACACTCGACACCGTCTTCGACGGCCTGGCCGACACGATCGATGCGCACTTCGCGCCGGGCGTGCTGCAGGGCCTGATCCGCTGATGTTTTCCGTACGACCGAACCGAACCGAATGACCACCGAACTTCCCTCCGTCGAGCCCATCGAGCCCATCGACGACAGCGCCCTGGCGGCGCGCCTGCAACAGCGTCTCGACGGCAAGACCAAGCCGCTTGGCGCACTTGGCCGGCTCGAGGCACTGGCGCTGCGGCTGGGCTGCATCCTCGGCACCGTGACGCCGGCGATGACGGCGCCGCAGCTGCTGGTCTGCGCCGGCGACCACGGGCTGGCGGCGCGCGGCGTCTCCGCCTATCCGAGCGACGTGACCTGGCAGATGGTCGAGAACTTCCTGGCCGGCGGCGCCGCGGTCAGCGTGCTGGCGCGCCAGCACGGGCTGGCGCTGACGGTGGTGGACTGCGGCGTGCGCCACGACTTCGCGCCGCGCCCGGGGCTGCTGATCCGCAAGGTCGGCGAGGGCACCGCCGACGCCTCGGCCGGACCGGCGATGAGCGCGTCGCAATGCGCGGCGGCGATCGCCAACGGCATCGCGATCGTCCGCGCGCTGCCGGGCAACGTGCTGCTGCTCGGCGAGATGGGCATCGGCAATTCGTCCGCCGCGGCCCTGCTGCTGGCCCGCCTCGCGCAGCAGGACATCGATGCCTGCACCGGCGCCGGCACCGGCCTCGATGCCGATGGCCTGGCCCGCAAGCGGCGCCTGCTGCGCGAGGTGCTGGAGCGCCATGCCGAGGCCCGCGAGCCGCTGGCCGCGCTGGCCGCCTTCGGCGGCTTCGAGATCGCGACCCTGGTCGGCGCGGTGCTCGAGGCGGCGGCCCAGCGGCGCGTGATCGTGCTGGACGGCTTCATCGCCAGCGTGGCGGTGCTGGTGGCGCATGCGCTGCGGCCCGCGGTGGTGCAGCGCTGCGTCGCCGCCCACGAATCGGCCGAGCCGGGCCACCGGCTGCTGCTGCAGCACCTGGGTCTCGAGCCCTTGCTGCGCCTGGACCTGCGGCTCGGCGAAGGCTCCGGCGCCGCGCTGGCCTGGCCGCTGCTCGAATCGGCCTGCCGCATCCTCGGCGAGATGGCCAGCTTCGAATCGGCCGGCGTGTCGACCCGGGCCGACGCGCCGTGAACGGCGTGCGCCACTTCCTGCTGGCGCTGCAGTTCTTCACGCGGGTGCCGGTGACCGGCCCGCTGGCCGGCTGGGTCGGCTTCAGCCCGGCGATGCTGCGGGCCAGCGCCGCGCATTTTCCGGGCATCGGCTGGCTGGTGGGCGCCGTGGCGGCGCTCGTCTTCGGCGTTGCGCAACTGGGTTTCCACGGCCCGATCGGCGCGCTGGTCGCGGCGCTGCTGTCGACCGCGGCGACCGCCTGGATGACCGGCGCCTTCCACGAGGACGGGCTGGCCGACGTGGTCGACGGCCTGGGCGGCTCGGCCGAGCGCTCGCGCGCGCTCGAGATCATGAAGGACTCGCGCATCGGCGCCTTCGGTGCGATCGCGCTGGTGCTGGTGCTCGGCCTGAAGGCGGCAGTGGTGGCCTTGCTGGCGGGGCAGGGCGCGCCGGTCGCCTGGAGCGCGCTCGTCGCGCTGCTGGGCGCGCACGTGCTGTCGCGGCTGGCGCCGCTGTTCCTGATCCGGGCGCTGCCCTATGTCGGCAACGACGCCGGCAGCAAGGCCAAGCCGCTGGCCGACGCGATCGACCGGTCGGCGCTGGCGGTCGGCGTGCTGTGGTCGCTGCCGGCCGCCGCGCTGCTGCTGTGGCACTTCGGGCCGCTGCAGGGGCTCGCGGCGCTGGTGGCGGCGGCCGCGGTCGCCGGTCTGCTGGCCCGGGTCTTCCTGCGCCGCCTGCAGGGCTTCACGGGCGACTGCCTCGGCGCGACCCAGCAGCTGTGCGAGGTCGCGATCTACCTGGCGCTGGCCTGGCGCGCATGAAGCTGCTGCTGCTGCGCCATGCGCGCACCCTCGCGGCCGATGGCCTGTGCTATGGCCGGCTCGACGTGCCGGTGCATCCGGACCTCACGCGCGAAGCGGCCGAGCGGGTCGCCGCGGGCCTGCCGGCTTCGATCGGCGTCGTGCATTCGCCGCTGGTGCGCTGCCACGACCTGGCGCTGGCGCTGGCGGCGCTCCGGCCCGACCTGCAGCCGACGCCCGAGCCGCGCATCGCCGAGATGGATTTCGGCGACTGGGAAGGCCGCCCCTGGTCCGGCATCGCACGCAGCGAATTCGACGCCTGGATGGCTTCCTTCTCCGACCGCCCGGCCGGCGGCAGCGGCGAAAGCACGCGGCTTTTCATGCAGCGGGTCGGCGAGGCCTTCGACGACTGGCGCGCTGCTGGCCGCGACGCACTCTGGGTGACGCATGCCGGCGTCATCCGGGCGGTCGAGGTGCTGCGCACGGGCCGGCGCTCGGTCGAGCGCAGCGACGAGTGGCCGAGCCGGCCGATCGCCTTCGGCGAGCTGGTCACGGTCGACATCTGACGCGGCGGCGCGCTTGCGGTCAGGGCGCCGGCGTCTTGGGCTTGTAGTCGCAGAACGCCGCGACCGCGCATTCCCAGCATTTGGGTTTGCGCGCCACGCAGACGTAGCGGCCGTGCAGGATCAGCCAGTGGTGCGCGTGCAGCCGGTAGGCCGGCGGCACCCGCTTCTCCAGCTTCAGCTCGACGTCCAGCGGCGTCTTGCCGGGCGCCAGGCCGGTGCGGTTGGAGACCCGGAAGATGTGGGTGTCGACCGCCATGGTCGGCTCGCCGAAGGCGACGTTCAGCACCACGTTGGCGGTCTTGCGGCCGACGCCGGGCAGCGCCTCCAGCTCGGCGCGGGTGCGCGGCACCTCGCCGCCGTGCTGCTCGACCAGCATGCGGCAGGCCTCGACCAGGTGCTTGGCCTTGCTGCGGTAGAGGCCGATGGTCTTGATGTAGTGCTCCAGCCCCGCGACGCCCAGGTCCAGGATCGCCTGCGGCGTATTGGCCACCGGGAACAGGATGCGGGTGGCCTTGTTGACCCCAACGTCGGTGGCCTGCGCCGACAGCAGCACCGCGGCCAGCAGCTCGAAGGGCGTCGTGTATTCGAGCTCGGTCTCGGGCGAGGGGTTGGCGGCCTGCAGGGTCGCGAAGAAGGCTTCGATGTCGGATTTCTTCATGCTGCGCGGCAGTGTAGGGCCGGCTCCGAATTGGCGACAATCACGGTCCGCCACTGCCACGGAAGCTCCCCATGCAATTCGCCACCCGCCTCGACAACGTCGAAACCTCCGCCATCCGCGAACTCTTCAAGCTGCTCGGCACGCCCGGCATCATCAGCTTCGCGGGCGGCTTCCCGGACAGCGCGATGTTCGACGTCGAAGGCCTGAAGGAAGCCAGCGCCAAGGCCCTGGCCGAGGAAGCCGGCGGCGCCCTGCAATACGGCGCCACCGAAGGCTACGAGCCGCTGCGCGCGCAGCTCTCGGCCTTCATGAAGACCAAGGGCGTCGAGGTCGACCCGACCGGCCTGATCGTCACCACCGGCAGCCAGCAGGCGCTCGACCTGCTCGGCAAGACGCTGATCTCGCCCGGCGACAAGGTGATCGTCGAAGGCCCGACCTTCCTGGCCACCATCCAGTGCTTCCGCCTCTACGGCGCGCAGCTCATCAGCGCGCCGGTCGACGCCGACGGCGTGCGCACCGACGAGCTGGAAAAGCTCATCGCCGAGCACAAGCCCAAGTTCGTCTACCTGATCCCGACCTTCGGCAACCCGAGCGGCGCGCTGCTCAGCCTGGAGCGCCGCAAGAAGGTGCTCGAGCTGGCGGTCAAGTACCAGACGCTGATGGTCGAGGACGACCCGTATGGCGACCTCTACTTCGACCAGCCGCCGCCGCCTTCGATCATGGCGTTGTCGAAGGACGTTCCGGGCAGCCGCGAACTGCTGGTGCATTGCGGCAGCCTGAGCAAGGTGCTGAGCCCGGGCCTGCGCATCGGCTGGATGATCGGCCCGGCCGAGCTGCTGGCCAAGGCCACCATGTGCAAGCAGTTCAGCGACGCCCACACCAGCACCTTCGCGCAGGCCACCGCCGGCCAGTATCTGAAGAGCGGCCGCATGCCCGCGACGCTCGCCAACGTGCGCAAGGTCTACGGCCAGCGCGCGCAGGCCATGGGCGAGGCGCTCGAGCGCGAATTGGGCGACGCGATCACTTTCACCCAGCCCGGCGGCGGCCTGTTCTTCTGGGCCCGCCTCACCGGCGCCAACGGCAAGGTGGCCGACGCCAACGTCTTCGCCAAGCGGGCGATCGAGAAGCTGGTGGCCTTCGTGCCGGGCGCGCCCTTCTTTGCGGAGCGGCCGGACGTCGCGACCCTGCGGCTGAGCTTCGCGACGGCGAACGTGGAGAAGATCCAGGAAGGCATCGCGCGGCTGGGCGCGGCGCTTTGAGGAAGTGTGGGGTGCGGTTTCGTCACGGAACGACGCTCGGCCGACGCCTCAGAGGCCGCGCGTGACGTCGGCCCTCGGTGTCGCTCGGCATTGTTGCTTCCATCAGCATTCGCTACGGTCGTCGCAAAGCCCATAGGCTCCGGCGAAAGGGTCGCGCCAGCCGTTGCGCTGCTTGTGCAGGAGGTCGACGGTCCCGCCTCGATTCCAGCGAATCGTTGCGGTGCCGCCCGAATAGAGGCGCCATTCGCCCTGGTTCCGATCGCTGAACAGGATCGTTCCGCTCGCATAGCAGGGCGAATAGCGCTCGGTTGTTATCACGAAACTCTCGACGGGATATGCACGTTGAAAGAAGCGCTTGACCTGATTCGCGCCAGGATGAAAACCCTTGCAGATCTCTGCTGTCTCCGGGTCGGCAGAAGCCCCGCGCTCGCTGATGGTGAGCGCCGCGACACCGCGTGGCGCGGCGGTAACGGCGGCGGCCCACGCTGAAATCGCCAGCATCGCGACCATTGGGGTCAGCCTCAGCGCCATTGGGCGGTGCTCGCTTCCGTGAGATTCTTTCTCGACACGACCGGATGCCTGAAGACTTCCGTCAACGAGATCTTCCATGTGTCGACCAGTTCTCTGACGAGCCATTTCAACGCTGTATTCTGAGCATCGGTCACGTTCTCGTAAGTCTTGGATAGATCGGGTCCGATGGCCATGCCCACGATTTCGATGCCGATCGAGTCCATGTTGCCTGGATATCTTTCCGGGTACGGCTTGTTCGGGAAGATCTTCACCTCGACCCGATCCGCGTAGACATGGCCTCCCTTCGTGATGTAAAGCGACATGCCTATGCCTCGCGATTCTGTTGAATGTCGAAGCTTGCGGCCACGGTGCCGGCTGTGCCGCCTTGCGAATTCTGAACGACGTATTCCTGCTTGACGCGCGCAAACGAAAGGCTGACGCTTTCCATGCCGGTGGGCATTGTGTCCTTGATGACTGGTGCGACGCCAGTCACGATCACATTGCTCATCGTCAGCTTGAAGTACTCGAGGGGATTTCCGCCAGCCTTCCGGACGACCAGCGTTGCAGTGTCGATGTGCTTGCCGACAAGGCAGTGCTTGAGGAGGTTGGGGGTGGCTCGGTCGATACGATGGTCGAAAGTCAAGTCACTGACGGTCGCCTTTCCCGAGCCACCGCCACTCCCGGACTGCATGGACGAATTTTGGTGGATCGACCAACCCCAATTCGTGAGCTCGATCTCCCCCTTGTGTTTCGCGTCTTGCGACTCGCCGTCGATGCCGGTGGGTTTCAAGAAGATGTCTTGTGCCATGGATACCTCCGCTGAGAAGCGATGTACGAAGAGCCAAACGCCTTCGCGGCGGCCACGCTATCTCCAGAACGCGCGTGCTTCGACATGCCTTGCACAAGGCAGAGAAATCTCGCTGGGCCTCAGCTATTTCTCAAGGGGGAAGGATCCGATCACGCGACCGTTGGTCGCGTAGCCGGTCTATCTAGATCACCCCAGCGCCCGCTCGAAGTCCGCCATCAGCGCATCCGCCGACTCCAGCCCCACCGACACCCGCACCAGCCCGTCGGCGATGCCCATCTCGGCCCGCACCGCGGCGCCGGATTCCCAAAAGATGGTCGGCGCCACCGGGATCACCAGCGTGCGGTTGTCGCCCAGGCCGGTGGCCTTGATCGGCAGTTGCAGCCGGTCGAGCACCGCGACCATGCGCGTGCTGTCGCGCAGCTCGAAGCCGAAGAGCCACGAGCCCGACTTGAACAGGCGCTTCGCCATCGTGTGCTGCGGATGGTTCTCGAGCATCGGGTAATGCACCGCGCCGATGGCCGGATGGGCCTGCAGGTAGCGGGCCAGCGTGAGCGCGGTGGCGCTGGTCTGCGCCACGCGCAGCGACAGCGTCTCCGACCCCAGGCTGATGCGGTGCGCCTGCTCGGGCGAGAGCGAGGCACCCATGTCGCGCAGGCCCTTCTTCTTGATCTGCTGCAGGCCCTGCTGGCGCGGGTCCATGCCGCGGTAGCTCGGCGAGATGTTCGGATAGGCCTGCCAGTCGAATTCGCCGGTATCGGTGACCGCGCCGCCGAGCGCCGCGCCGTGGCCGCCGATGGTCTTGGTCAGCGAATTCACGACCAGCCCGGCGCCGACCGACTTCGGCCGGAAGAGCGCCGGCGAGGTGATCGTGTTGTCGACCACGTAGAGGATGCCGCGCTCGCGGCACAGCATGCCGATGGCCTCCAGGTCGGGAATCTGCGTGCCCGGGTTGGCGATGGTCTCGACGAAGACCATGCGCGTGTTCGGCCGCAGCGCCTCGCGCACCTTGTCGACCGCGCAGGCGTCGACCTTGCTCACGCCGATGCCCAGGTCGCCCAGGGTGCCGAAGAGGCTGTTGGTGTTGCCGAAGACGTAGCGGCTCGACACGACGTGATCGCCGGCCTTCAGCAGGGTCAGGAACACCGCGCTCAACGCCGCCATGCCGGTGCCGAAGCAGATGCTGCCGATGCCCTGCTCGAGCATCGTGACCTTGGCTTCCAGCGCGGCCGAGGTCGGCGTGCCCTGGCGGCCGTAGCTGTAGGCGTTCTTCAGCGTGCCCTGGAAGACGCCGATCAGGTCCTCGGTGCGTTCGAAGCCGAACTGCACCGCGGTGTGGATCGGCTTGTGGATGCTGCCGTGCTCGACGCCGGCGCGGCGGTCGGCATGCAGCAGGGACGTGGTGAATTCGGGGCTGTCTTCGTTCATGGGGCTACTTCAGTATGTCCAGCAGGCGGTCGAGGCCGCCTTCGTTGATGGCGACCATCGCCTGTTCGCGCACCTTCGGCTTGGCGTGGAAGGCCACCGAGAGGCCGGCCTCGCCCATCATCGGCAGGTCGTTGGCGCCGTCGCCGACCGCGATCGTCTCGGCGGTCGAGATGCCGAGCAGCGAGGCGACCTCGAGCAGGGTGCGGCGCTTTTCCGCGCCGTCGCAGATGTCGCCCCAGGACTGCTGCACCACGCGGCCGGTGAGCCGGCCGCCGGCCTCGTCGAGCAGGTTGGAGCGCGCGAAGTCGATGCCGAGCCGGGCCTTCACGCGGTCGGCGAAGAAGGTGAAGCCGCCGGAGACCAGCAGCACCTTGAGGCCGGCCGCCTTGCAGGCCGCCACCAGGATGTCGGCACCCGGATTGAGCCGCAGCCGCTGGTCGTAGACCTCCTGCAGCGCCGACACCGGCACGCCCTGCAGCAGGGCGACGCGGCGCCGCAGGCTTTCCTTGAAGTCCTTGATCTCGCCGCGCATCGTGGCTTCGGTGATCGCGGCGACCTCGGCCTTCTTGCCGACCGCGTCCGCGATCTCGTCGATGCACTCGATGTTGATCAGGGTCGAGTCCATGTCGAAGGCGATCAGCCTGAAGTCGCGAAGCCGCAGCGGCGGCGTGAAGCGCTGCAGCACCAGCCCGTTCGTGTCGATGGAATCGCTCATGCGGTGGCCGCCTCCACGGCCTTCGGTTGTCCCAGGCTGCGCAGGATGTCGCGCACCATCTGCGCGCGGTCCTTCGGGTCCTTCAGCTCGCGCTCGATGCGCAGCTTCTCGTTGCCGGCCAGCTTGATGTGCTTGTTCTTCTGGATCAGCGAGATAATGTTCATCGAGTCGATCGGCGGGTCCTTCTTGAAGGTGATGTGGATCACGCCCGGCGCCGCGTCGACTTTGATCACGCCGTAGGGCCGCGCCAGCACCCGCAGGCGGTGCACGTCGATGAGCGTCTGCGCCTGCGGCGGCAGCTTGCCGAAGCGGTCAACGATCTCTTCCAGCAGGGTGTCGATCTGGTCGGGCGTGCGCGCGGTCGCCAGCTTCTTGTAGAACGAGAGGCGCAGGTGCACGTCGCCGCAATAGTCTTCGGGCAGCAGCGCCGGCGCATGCAGGTTGATCTCGGTGGTCACGCTGAGCGGCGACAAGAGGTCCGGCTCCTTGCCGGCCTTGAGCGATCGCACCGCCTCGGCCAGCATCTCGTTGTAGAGCTGGAAGCCGATCTCCATCATGTTGCCGCTCTGGTTCTCGCCCAGCACCTCGCCGGCGCCGCGGATCTCCAGGTCGTGCATTGCCAGGTAGAAGCCGGAGCCCAGCTCTTCCATCTGCTGGATGGCGTCCAGGCGCTGGGCCGCGTGCTTGGTGAGGCCGTCGATGTCCGGCACCATCAGGTAGGCATAGGCCTGGTGATGGCTGCGGCCGACCCGGCCGCGCAGCTGGTGCAGCTGTGCCAGGCCGAACTTGTCGGCGCGGCTCATGACGATGGTGTTGGCGGTCGGCACGTCGATGCCGGTCTCGATGATGGTCGAGCACAACAGCAGGTTGAAGCGCTGCGCCACGAAGTCGCGCATCACGCGCTCCAGCTCGCGCTCCGGCATCTGGCCGTGGGCGACTGCGATGCGGGCCTCGGGCAGGATCTCCTCCAGCTTCTGGCGCCGGTTCTCGATCGTCTCGACCTCGTTGTGCAGGAAGTAGACCTGGCCGCCGCGCTTCAATTCACGCAGCACCGCCTCGCGGATCACGCCGGTGCCTTCGGTGCGCACGAAGGTCTTGATCGCCAGGCGCCGCTGCGGCGCGGTGGCGATCACGCTCAGATCGCGCAGGCCTTCGAGCGCCATGCCGAGCGTGCGCGGGATCGGCGTCGCGGTGAGGGTCAGCACGTCGACCTCGGCGCGCATCGCCTTCATCGCCTCCTTGTGGCGCACGCCGAAGCGATGCTCCTCGTCGATGATGAGGAGGCCCAGGTTCTTGAACTGCACCGACTGCGACAGGAGCTTGTGCGTGCCCACCACGATGTCGACGCTGCCGTCGGCCAGGCCCTTGGCGGCGGCGGTGATCTCCTTGGCCGAGCGGAAGCGGCTCATCTCGGCCACCTTCACCGGCCACTTGGCGAAGCGGTCGACCAGCGTCTGGTAGTGCTGCTCGGCCAGCAGCGTGGTCGGCGCCAGGAAGGCGACCTGCTTGCCGCCGGTCATCGCCACGAAGGCGGCGCGCAGCGCGACCTCAGTCTTGCCGAAGCCGACGTCGCCGCAGACCAGCCGGTCCATCGGCTGCGGCGAGATCATGTCCTGGATCACCGCGTGGATCGCCGCCTTCTGGTCGGCCGTCTCGTCGAAGCCGAAGTCGTTGGCGAACACCTCGTAGTCGGGCGCCGAGAAGCGGAAGGCATGGCCTTCGCGCGCGGCGCGCCGGGCGTAGATGTTGAGCAGCTCGGCGGCCGAGTCGCGCACCTGCTCGGCGGCCTTTCGCTTGGCCTTTTCCCACTGGCCGGAGCCCAGCTTGTGCAGCGGCGCCTCGTCGGCGCTGACGCCGGTGTAGCGGCTGATCAGGTGCAGCTGCGAGACCGGCACGTAGAGCGTGGCCTTGTCCGCGTATTCGAGGTGCAGCATCTCCTGCAGCACCGGCTTGCCGGCGGCGTCGACGCCCTGGCCGAGGTCCATGTGCACCAGCCCGCGGTAGCGGCCGATGCCGTGCGCCGAATGGACGATCGGATCGCCCACCGCCAGCTCGCTCAGGTCCTTGATCAGCGCATCGACGTCGCTGACCTGTTCCTGCTTCTTGTTGCGCCTGCGGGTGGCCGGCGCGGTGGCGAACAGCTCGGTCTCGGTGACGAAGTCGATGCCGTGCTCGCGCCAGGCGAAGCCGGCCACCAGCGCGGCGGTGGCGATGCCGATCTTCTCGTCGGGCGAGGCCTCGAACTCCGCCAGCGAGTCGAAGGCCGGCGGCCCGACGCCGCTGGCGCGCAGGAAGTCGAGCAGGCTCTCGCGCCGGCCGTCGCTCTCGGCGATCAGCAGCACGCGGTGCGGCGTGCTGTCGATGTGCAGCTTGAGCGCGACCAGCGGATCGTCGGCGCCGCGCACCACGGGGAAGGGCGGCAGCCGGTCGAATTCGGCATAGGGCGCGGCGTCGTCGGCGCTGTCGTCGTCGCGATGGCCACGGATCGCCAGCTGCGCATGCGGCTTGGCCCGCTGGTAGAACTGCTCGGCGCTCAGGAACAGCGCCTCCGGCGGCAGCGCCGGCCGTTCCGGGTCGCCGCGCACCAGCCGGTAGCGCTCGCCGGTGTCCTGCCAGAAATGCTGGAAGGCCGGCTCCATGTCGCCGTGCAGCACCACCGTGGCGTCGGGGCCGAGGTAGTCGAAGACGGTGGCCGTCTCCTCGAAGAAGAGCGGCAGGTAATACTCGATGCCGGCGGTCGCGACGCCGTTGCCCATGTCCTTGTAGATGCGGCTGCGGGTCGGGTCGCCTTCGAGCAGCTCGCGCCAGCGGCTGCGAAAGCGCGCCCGGGCGTCGTCGTCCATCGGGAATTCGCGGCCGGGCAGCAGCCGCACCTCGGGCACCGGGTAGAGGCTGCGTTGCGTGTCGGGGTCGAAGGTGCGGATCGAGTCGATCTCGTCGTCGAAGAGGTCGACCCGGAAGGGCACCGGCGAGCCCATCGGGAACAGGTCGATCAGCCCGCCGCGCACCGCGTATTCGCCGGGGCTCACCACCTGCGTCACGTGGGTGTAGCCGGCCAGCGTGAGCTGGGCCTTGAGCTTGGAATCCTGCAGCTTCTGGCCGCTCTTGAACTGGAAGGTGTAGCCGGCCAGGAAGGCGGGCGGCGCCACCCGGTAGAGCGCGGTGGTCGCCGGCACCAGCACCAGGTCGGCCTCCTTCTGGCTGATGCGCCAGAGCGTGGCGAGGCGTTCGCTGATCAGGTCCTGGTGCGGCGAGAAACTGTCGTAGGGCAGCGTTTCCCAGTCGGGGAAGAGGGCGCAGCGCAGTTCGGGCGCGAAGAAGGCGATCTCGTCGATCAGCCGCTGGGCGTCGTTGGCATCGGCGGTGAAGACCGCCGTGGCGCGGCCGGCGGCCTTTTCGCGCTCGCCGAGTTGGGCCAGCAGCAGCGCGTCGGCCGACAGCGGGGGGCGCGGCAAGGTGAATCGCTTGCCCGCCGTGAGGTTCGGAAGATCCATGGAGTGCCTGGAAAATGCAGAACACCCCGCGCGAAAAGGCGAGGGGTGTGTGCAGAACACCCGGCGCCGGGCGGCGGAGGGTGTGATGGGCGATTCTAGAATGGCTCACCTTTTGCCGCTGGCCGCCCCGCGCGCCGTCCCCCACGTTCCCATGTCCGTTTCCCGTTTCTTCGTCGTGATCCCGTGCGCGGGTTCGGGCAGCCGCGCGGGCGGCAACGGCCCGAAGCAGTACCAGGTGATCGCCGGCCGGCCGATGGTCGAGCACACGCTGCAGGCCTTCCGATCGTTGCCGGGCCAGTTCGCCGGCCTGGCGCTGGTGGTGGCCGCGGGCGACACCGACATCGAGCGCATGCTGCCGGCCTTTCCCGCCGACGGCGAGCACCTGCTGCGGGTCGGCGGTGCCACACGCGCGGCCTCGGTCCGCAATGGCCTGCGCGCCCTGCGCCAGGCCGGCGCCGGCGCCCACGATTGGGCGCTGGTGCACGACGCGGCCCGCTGCCTGGTCACGCCGACCCAGATCGAGGCCCTGATCGCCGCCTGCGAGCACGACGCGGTCGGCGGCCTGCTGGCGCACCGGCTGCCCGACACCCTGAAGGTCGGCTCGCCCGAAGGCCGCGTCTCCGCCACGCCGACCCGCGCCGACAAGTGGCTGGCCCAGACGCCGCAGATGTTCCGCATCGGCATCCTGCTCGACGCCCTGGAGCGCGCCGGCGACGCGGTCACCGATGAGGCCGGCGCGATCGAGGCGATCGGCCTGGCGCCGCTGCTGGTGCCCGGCAGCGCCCAGAACTTCAAGCTCACCTACGCCGAGGATTTCGCGCTGGCGGAGGCGGTGCTGCACAGCCGGCGCGCGGTGGCCCCATGAGCGCATCGTTCGACATCCGCGTCGGCGAAGGCTGGGACGTCCACCAGTTGGTCGCCGGCCGCAAGCTGGTGCTCGGCGGCGTCGAGGTGCCGCACGTCACCGGCCTGCTCGGCCACTCCGACGCCGACGTGCTGCTGCATGCCATCACCGACGCGCTGCTCGGCGCGGCCGCGCTGGGCGACATCGGCCGGCATTTCCCCGACACCGATCCCGCCTTTCGCGGCGCCGACTCCGCGGTGCTGCTGGCCGAGGCGGCGCGCCGCGTGCGCGCCGAAGGCTGGCAGATCGGCAACATCGACAGCACCGTGATCGCCCAGGCACCCAAGCTGGCGCCGCACATCCCGGCCATGTGCCGGCGCATCGCCGAGGCGATCGGCGTCGCGCCCGGGCAGGTCAACGTCAAGGCCAAGACCGCCGAGAAGCTCGGCCCGGTGGGCGAGGGCCGGGCGATGGAGGCGCGGGCTGTGGTGCTGCTGCACCGCTGAAGAAGCGGCCTCGCGGCGGAAGGCCGGTGCCGGTGAGCGCAGCCCTTCAGCGCTGCCCGACCGGCTTGTCCCTGGCCAGCGGCGCGCTCTGCGCCGGATTCGCAACCGGTGTCGAACCTTTCGGCTGCCCGGGCTGCGGTCCCTTCGGCACGCCTCCCGGCGGCCGGATCGAGGCGGCCCGCGGCATCCGCATGTGCGCCGCCAGGCCGCGGCCGGGCGTGCTGGTGAGGGCGAAGGTGCCGCCCATGCGCTCGATGTTCTTGGTCACGATCGAAAGCCCGAGGCCGGCGCCGGCCGCCGAGGTCCGCGCCGCGTCGCCGCGGAAGAAGGGCTTGGACAGCTGCGACAGCATCGCCGCCGCCACGCCGGGCCCGTGGTCGCGCACCTTGATCAGCACCGCGTCGTTGTGCGCCTGGGCCTGGATCGTGATGTCGGCCACGCCGGTCGACGGCGTCTTGCCGTAGCGCCGGGCGTTCTCGACCAGGTTCGAGATGACGCGCTGCAGCTCGACCTCGTCGGCCATGACGCGCAGGTCGGCCGGCACGTCGACCGTGATCTTGATGTCCTCGTGGTCCTGCACCGCGTAGGTGATCGCATCCACCACGTCGCGCAGCAGCACCGGCTTGAATTCGACATGGTCGGGCCGCGCGTAGTCGAGGAACTTGTCGATGATCGCGTCGAGCTGCGCGATGTCGGCGGCCATGTGGTCGCGGGCGTCTTCGTCGGCCACGCTCATCTCGGTCTCGAGCCGGAGGCGCGCCAGCGGCGTGCGCAGGTCGTGCGAGATGCCGGCCAGCATCACCGCGCGGTCCTGCTCGATCTTGGCCAGCTGGTCGGCCATGCGGTTGAAGCCGACGTTGACCGCGCGGATCTCGTTGGTGCGGGCCTGCTCGTCGAGCCGATGGGCTTCGTATTCGCCTTCGCGCACCTGCAGCGTCGCCTGCGACAACTGCTTCAACGGCCGGTTGATCAGCCGCGTGATGAGCGCCGCGCCGGCCAGCGACAGCGCCATGGTGGTCGCCAGCCAGATCAGCCAGGTGCGCTGGTCGAGCCGGCTGAAGCGGGTCGGGTCGACCAGCAGCCAGTAGGTGTCGCTCTCGATCGTGAAGCCGATCCACAGGCCCGGCTCCTCGTTGACCCGGCTGGCCACGGTGGTGCCTTCGCCGAGGCGGGCGATCAGCTCTTCGGTCACGCGCTGGTCGAGCGCGCCGCTGGTGTAGGGCAGGAAGCGGTCGCCCGGCTCGCGCGGCAGGATGCGCACGCCTTCCTGGTCGGCCAGCGTCTTGATCAGCGAGACGCGGGTGATCGCGTCCGAATAGACCAGCGCGGCGCGGGTCAGGTTGACCAGCGAGGCGATCTGGTGCGCGGTCTGGATCGCCCGCGGTTCGTATTCGAGCGCGCGAAAGGTTTGCAGCCAGGCGATGGTGCAGCCGCCCAGCAGCAGCAGCAGCAGGAAGAAGGTGCGCCAGAAAAGGCTCAGCCCCAGCCGCAAGCGGGTGCGGCGGCGCCGGTTGCCGAGGCTCTCGAGCGGGCTGGGCAGCGTGACCTGGGAGCTGTCCTCGCCCAGCGGGCTCGGTGCCGTCGTCTGGGGGCCGATGGAGACGGCCAAGTTCAGCCTCTCAGGTCGTGCCGTCCGGCACGAACACGTAGCCCACGCCCCAGACGGTCTGGATGTAGCGCGGTGCCGCGGCGTCCGACTCGACCAGCTTGCGCAGGCGGGAGATCTGCACGTCCAGGCTGCGGTCGAAGGGTTCGAATTCGCGGCCGCGGGCCAGCTGTGCCAGCTTTTCGCGCGACAGCGGCTGCCGGGGGTGGCGCACCAGCGCCTTCAGCATCGCGAATTCGCCGGTGGTCAGCGAAAGTTCCTCGCCGTCCTTCTTGAGGGTGCGCGAGCCGAGATCGAAGCTGAACGGGCCGAAATTGACGGTCTCGTTGTCGGTGGACGGCGCGCCCGGCGCTTCGAGCGGTGGGCGGCGGCGCAGGACCGCATGCACCCGGGCCAGCAGTTCGCGCGGATTGAAGGGCTTGCCGAGGTAGTCGTCGGCGCCGACCTCGAGGCCGACGATGCGGTCCACGTCCTCGCCCTTGGCGGTCAGCATGATGATCGGCGTGCGGTCGTTGGCGGCGCGCAGGCGCCGGCAGACCGACAGGCCGTCTTCGCCGGGCATCATCAAGTCGAGAACGATGAGGTCAACCGTGTCCCTCAAAAGTATTCGATTGAGAGCCTTGCCGTCTTCCGCCACGATGACTTCGAAGCCTTCCTGGGTCAGATAGCGGCGCAGCAGGTCACGGATCCGCGCGTCGTCGTCGACGATCACGATCTTGTCGGTACGAGCTGGAGCTTGATTCATTTCTACAACGCTGAATTTGTAACAGGACCGATTCTGAGGGTGTTGCGGGCCCATTGGCCGGCTTTGCGCAGCGGTCTGACACAAAGTTACAAAACTTGCGGACTCTCGCCGTCGGGACGCCGGGCCTATGCAGGGCGATGGCAAAGTGACCTGTCTGTCGCTACTTGTCGCCATGAAACTTCACCTGTTTGCGTTGTCTCTTCTGATCGCTGCCACCACCTCCACGGCCTGGTCGGGCCCGACCGGACCGACGCCGAAGCCCACGACCCTCCATGCCACGGCCAAGCCGGCGGCGGCCGTGCTGGGCGTGCAGGGCGTGCAGGTGGCGAGCGGCGAGGAAACGCAGCGGCAGGAAGCGGCCACCGGTCGCCGGCTGACGCCGACGGAGCTGGCCGAATTGCGCCAGCAGGTGCGCCAGCAATGGTCAGGTGGCCCCGAAGTGGTGCAGGCCAGCCAGGTGCCGGCCGGCGAGCGCATCATGCCGGGAGCGGCGACCAAGGGTGTGGCGCTGCAGCCCGCTGCCAATCCGCGCCCCTGACGCTTTCACGACCCCGCAAGGATCGCCTCGCGGGGCGATTTCTTCTTCGATGCGAGGTTTTTCTTGAACAAGTTCCAATGGATGGTGGCCAGCGCCACCCTGGCGGCCGCGGGCGCCGCGTCGGCCCAGACAATGACGGTCGCGCAGCCCGAGAACGTGCTGCAACTGTCGGCCATGGCCACGGTCGAGGTCCAGCAGGACCTGCTGAGCATGACGCTCTCGACCACCCGCGAGGCCGCCGATGCGGCCAGCGTCCAGTCCGAATTGCGCATCGCGCTCGACGCCGCGCTGACCGAGGCTCGCAAGAACGCCCAGCCTGGCCAGCTGGACGTGCGCACCGGCAACTTCAACCTGTCGCCGCGCTACGGCCGCGACGGCAAGATGAGCGGCTGGCGCGGCAGCGCCGAACTGGTGCTCGAAGGGCGCGACTTCCCGCGCATCACGCAGACGGCCGGCCGCATCGGCACCCTGTCGGTGTCCAACGTCGGCTTCGGCCTGAGCCGCGAGCAGCAGGCCAAGACCGAGATCGACGCGCAGGCCGAGGCCATCGACAACTTCAAGCAGCGCGCTGCCGAACTTTCACGCCGCTTCGGCTTCACCGGCTACACCCTGCGCGAGGTGTCGGTCAATTCGCACCAGGGCGGCCCGATGCAGCCGCGCATGATGATGGCGATGGATTCGATGGCCAAGGCCGCCAGCGACGCCCCGGTGCCGGTCGAGGCCGGCAAGGCCAACGTGGTGGTCAACGTCTCGGGCTCGGTGCAGCTCAAGTAGCGCGGGACCGGTCGGGGCGCCTGCGCCGGTGCGCCGGACCCCGCCGAGCATCCGGCTTTTCCGGCATCCGCCATCCGGTCACGGCAATCCATTAGGATGCAGCGAGCCCCGTCTCGCCATTGCCCAACCGCCTTCCGAACCCGCCTTTTCGAATCCGCTTTCCCCAGTCCGTGCCAGCCGCATGAAGCGCGAACAGTCCAACCTGCACGTCCCGATGCCGCCGGAATCCCTGGTGGTCGACTACCCGTTGTCGGCGGCGACGGCCGAGCGCACGCCGGTGATGGCGGACATGCTGGCCCGCGCCCGCGCCTTCGCCGAGCCGCTGATCGCCGACGAGACGCTCGACACCGGCGAGAACACGCTGGCCCATGCCGACGCGGTTGCCGCGATCGTCGCCGCGATGGGCGGCTCGGAGGCGATGCAGGCGGCCAGCTACCTGGTCTATTCCTGCCAGCACCTGAACCGTCCGCAGGAGGTGATCGCCAAGGTCTTCGGCGACAACTTCGCGGCGCTCGCGGTCGAGACCACCAAGCTGGTCCACGTGCAGAAGCAGGCCCGCTCCGCCACCGCGCAGCTCACCGAAGGTGCCGGCACCCAGACCGAGAACGTGCGCAAGATGCTGCTGGCGTTCTCGCGCGACCTGCGGGTCGTGATGCTGCGGCTGGCGTCGCGTCTGCAGACCCTGCGCCATGCCGCCGCCAGCCGGCGGCCGCTGCCGGAGAACGTCGCGCGCGAATCGCTGCAGGTGTTCGCGCCGCTGGCCAACCGACTGGGCATCTGGCAGGTCAAGTGGGAGATCGAGGACCTCTCGTTCCGCTTCCTGGAGCCCGAGACCTACAAGCTCATCGCCCGCCTGCTCGACGAGAAGCGCATCGAGCGCGAAGGCTATGTCGAGCAGCTGCGGCTCAAGCTGGAGCGCCAGCTGGCCGCGGTCGGCATCAAGGCCACGGTGCAGGGCCGGCCGAAGAACATCTTCAGCATCGTCAAGAAGATGCGCGGCAAGTCGCTCGACTTCGCGCAGGTCTTCGACATCATGGCGCTGCGTGTCGTGGTGGCCGACGTCAAGGACTGCTACAGCACGCTGGCCTGGGTCCATACGCACTTCCAGCCGATCGACGAGGAATTCGACGACTACATCGCCCGGCCCAAGCCCAACGGCTACCAGTCGCTCCACACCGTGGTGCGCGAGGTGGTCGACGGTCACGTGGGCAAGCCGATCGAGATCCAGATCCGCACCGAGGAAATGCACGACCACGCCGAGCACGGCGTGGCGGCGCACTGGGCCTACAAGGAGGCCGGCCACAAGGGTTACGCGGGCGTCTGGGCCAGCGGCGAATACGACGCCAAGATCGCGGTGCTGCGCCAGCTGCTGGCCTGGGAGCGCGATCTCTCGGGCGGCCAGCGCGGCCAGGGTCTGTTCGACGACCGCATCTACGTGCTCACGCCCGACGCGGCGATCGTCGAGCTGCCGCAGGGCGCGACCGCGGTCGACTTCGCCTACACGGTGCACACCAGCCTGGGCCATCGCTGCCGCGGCGCGCGGGTCGACGGCGCGATGGTGCCGCTCAACACGCCGCTGCAGAACGGCCAGACGGTCGAGATCATCGCGGCCAAGGAAGGCGGCCCGTCGCGCGACTGGCTCAATGCCGAACTGGGCTACCTCGCGAGCCATCGCGCGCGGGCCAAGGTGCGCGCCTGGTTCAACGCGCAGATCACGCACGAGACGGTGGCGCGCGGCCGAGAGGCAGTCGAGAAGCTGCTGCAGCGCGAAGGCAAGACCGCGCTGAAGCTGGACGACCTGGCCTCGCAGCTGGGCTTCAAGTCGGCCGACGACCTGTTCGAGGTGGTCGGCAAGGACGAGTTCTCGCTGCGCAACATCGAGATGCTGCTGCGGCCGCCCGAACCGGCCCCGGGCCCGGACGACGGCGTCGTCATCCGCAAGTCGCGCGGCAGCGAGCAGGCCGGCCGCGGCGGCGTGCTGGTGGTCGGCGTGTCCTCGCTGATGACCCAGCTGGCCAAGTGCTGCAAGCCGGCGCCCCCCGATGCGATCCGCGGCTTCGTGACCAAGGGCCACGGCGTGAGCGTGCACCGGGCCGACTGCAGCAACTTCCGCTCGATGGCCAGCCAGAACGCGGAGCGCGTGATCGATGTCGAGTGGGGTCCGCAGAAGGGCGGCGCCGACGTCGCCTCGGTCTACGCGGTCGACGTCGCGGTCGAGGCGGCCGATCGGCAAGGTCTGTTGCGCGACATCTCCGACATCTTCGCGCGCGAGAAGATGAACGTCATCGGCGTGCTGACCCGATCGGTCAAGGGCACCGCCTGGATGACCTTCACGATCGAGATCGCGGACGCCGCACGGCTGAAGTCGGTGCTGGCGATCGTCGCCGCGGTGACAGGCGTGCGCTCCGCCCGCCGTCGCTGACCGCTCGTCGGGAAAAGAGGCCTTCGCGGCCTGCTATACTTCGGCCTCTCGAATACAACCTCAGGCGCGTAGCTCAGCTGGTTAGAGCACCACCTTGACATGGTGGGGGTCGTTGGTTCGAGTCCAATCGCGCCTACCAAGGCTTTGATTTGATTGAAGTTTTTGACGGTTTTCATCTCGCGGCGAAGCGGGCTTCTCACAGTGATCTAAATCATTCAGGAGTCCGAAGCGATGACCACCCAACGAACGCAAGCAAGCACCTTGGAACCTGTCGGCTTGACCAGAGCCGGCACCACTGCAGCCCGAGCCCCCAAGGCCCGGGCCGCCAACGACGAGCCCAACGGGGCCGCCGTCACGCCGATCCTCACGCACGCGCGTGGGCAAAAGCGCATCAACCTCGCCGCCGCCGTCGCGCAGCGCGCCGTTCAGGCCGAACAGGCCCTTGACCTCACCTTCGCCGAACTGTGCCGCAGCTACCTCGCGGCGCACTACGACGGCGCGGACATGCAACTTCGCAAGTGGATCGACCTGCTCGGCGAGCGCAGCGCCTGGGACATCACGACCGCCGAGATTGCCGAGCCGCTGCGCGCGATGATCGACAACGGCTACGCGAAGGCGACGGTCAACAGGAACGCATCGCAAATCGGCAGCGTCTACAAATGGGCGGTGAAGGTCAGAGCCATCGGCCCCAAGGGCTTTCGCTCACCGACGCTTGACCTGCCGCGTTGGGACGAGCCTATCCGCGTGGTCGAACTGACCGACCTGCAACTGCGCCGGCTGGTGCGCGCCACCTTGACCATCAAGGACCGGCGTTTCTCGGTGCTGGTGCGCCTTCTGGCCGAGACGGGCGCGCGCCGGGGTGAAATCGTCGAGCGCACGTGGGCGGACTTCGACTTGGATGCCGGTGTCGTCACAGTGCTCGCCACCAAGACCGGCAAGCCGAGGCAACTGTTTTTCTCGCAGGCCACGGCCCAACTCATGGCGCGCGTGTGGCCCAAGCGCGCGCCCGCCGAAATGCCCTTCGAGAGCCGGCGCGCCGTGGGTGCACCGATCAACTTCAAAAAGCACTGGCAGAAGATCACGGCCGAGGTCGGCCTGCCGAACTTCCGCATGCACGACCTGCGGCATCACCGGGCAAAGCAGATGATCCAAGCGGGCGCAGCGATCAGCGTCGCCGCGCAGGCGCTCGGGCATAGCAGCCTCGTTTTGCATCGCCGATATGGGCATCTGGAAAGCTCGGCCCTGCAGACGGTGGTGCGCAATTCATGGGGCATCGAGCTTTGACGGCAGGGCAGGGCGACGACCCCGGCAAGGCGCGCCGCTCGGCCTACTGGCAAGCCGTGCGTGAGGCGCGCGAAAGCGGCGCCCGCGCAGCAAAGGCGGCCTACGTTTTCCCCAAGCCGCAATCCCCGGCTGAAGTGCGCCGAGCCGTCTTGGAAGCCTTGGACTATCTGGCAAATCCTGGCAAGGTGCGCCGCCGGTACCGGGGCAGCAAGAGCGCGCGCATTGCGGTGCAGGCCCTGCTCGCAGCGTGGCAGCCGGGGCGCCGGGGGCGCCCGCCGAGCCGGCCAGAGCGCAGCGAGCACCACGATGAACTGCTCGGGCTGGCGGTCCTGTGTCTGCAAGGCGCGATGACCGAGGACGACGCCGTTACGCAGATCATTTATCTGCTCGGCGGCATGAGCATGAGGATGGACCCTCGCACGGCCAAGGCCCGCCTCGTCAGAATGCTGCCGCTCGCCCAACAGGTCATTGACGCCAAGGCGCTCGGCGGTCCGACGGCAGACGACGCAAACATTTAAATCCGGCATTTATCTGTTCGCGCTTCTCGGCGCGAACCGAGACGATCCCTTTCGCTCGCTTCGCCGCGAGATTCACCGAAAGGAACGAAGCCGATGACATCCAAGCAACCCGGCGGCAGCGCCACCGCCGAAGCGGACCCCGCGCTCGTCGTCGCCCCGAAGCACTGGAAGCCACTTCGCGCGGTCTTTCGCGAGTTCATCGAAGCGCACGAGGAACTCGGCCTGCGCTTCACCGAAAACACCTATCGCAATTTCTCGCGCATCCATGGCCCGGCCTTGCTCAAAGCCGGCGTGCTGCGCAAGCCCGGCCTGCGTCAGCCGTATATCGCGGACGTGCGCAACTTCGATTCACCCGCGTTCGACTTGATCAGCACGGGCGGCTACTCGCAGTCGATCGCTGAAGGAATCAGCATGACCGCGCACGCTGGCACCGCGACGCCATAAGCGCGACGCCGCGCGACTCTCACGAGCGGCGCGGCGTCTTCGACTTCATCACTCTGTTCCCAATCCTCTACGGCGGCGCCGGCAAGCGTTCGCAGTAGCGAAGCGAGGCACCTCATGAACCCCGATTCAGGTCGCGATGTTACTTCCACCGGCTACTTCGTGTTGCCGAATTCGGATGGCCTGATCAGCCCCGAGCGTTGCGCCCTGGCCCTCACGGCGCCGCCCGGCCGCCGGCTGGAGTGGGTCTACCGGGGACGCCGCATGTCGCTCCCCGGGCCGACCTACGCGCCGCTGCCGATCCCCCTCCCTACGCCCGCCCCGGCGAAGACGAACTACTACAAGCAAGTCACCGGCATCCTCTACGCGGTGCCCGCCGGCAGCCTGCTCGAAGAACGCCTGACGCCCTTCGTCATTCAAGCACTGAGCCGGCATCCCGAGTGGGGTCGGCGCACCGAGCGCGGCGTCGTCGCGCTGCGCGTGTGCCGCACCGTGATCACCGCCCGCGCGTTCTTTCCGGTCATCGAGGACGCCACCACGTCGCCCGAGTGCATCGGTGCCGAGACTGCGATCAAGGGCCCGCGCCCGGCACTGAGCGAGTTCTTCCGGGCCGCCCGCGTCGCCATCGAGGTGCAGACCTGGGCCTTCGGCGTGCAGCACGGCGCTGTCGTTGGGCAAGACCACGTCGACCATCTCGCGCCGCTCACCTTCGATCAATTGCTGTTCGCTTGGTGCAGCCTCAATGCACTCGACCCGGTGCGCGTGCGCCTGGATTGGAGCGAGTTCCGATACGACATCGCAGACCCCCACTTGCGCCGTTCCTGGCAGGACTTCCACGCCAAGCATGCCGAACTGCGCGTGATCACCCGCGCCGAAAACCTGCGCCTGCCGAAGTCGCCGCGCCCGCCGTGGGACACGCTGCGGCAGAGCCACTGACTGAAATACACAAGGTCGACGCAATGACAGACACCCTCGTGACGACGATGCCGATCGGCAGCGCCACCAAGCACGCCATCGCCGTCGACGAGCGCATCGTCGTCACCAACCGCGAATTTCTGCAAGGCCTGTTCGGCATCTACTTCGATCGGGCATGGGTCACGGCGCGGCGCTGGAGCGATGGCAACAATGGTTGGGGCGGCGGCCCCTACGCGCTGCGCCGGCCGCTGATCGACGAGCACCCCGAACTCGACCAATACACCACCGTGTCGATATTCACCGAGGACGCCGAGGGTGGCATCGCCCGCGACGGCGCGCACTTCGTCGCGCAGCATGCCCTGATGGTCGACGACATCGGCACCAAGATGCCGATGTCGATCCGGGACCGCTTGCCGCCTCCTACCGCCCTGGTCGAGACCTCGCCCGGCAACTATCAGGGCTGGTGGCGCCTCGTCGTCCCGGCAAGCGACACCTCGCAGCTTCAGGTCGTCATGAACGCCCTGACTGCAATGGCAAAGGACGGTGTCGACCCGGGTCATGCGGGCGTGACAAGGTACGGGCGTCTGCCTGTCGGTACGAACTCGAAACCGAACTACAACGGGGGCAACGGGGTCCCTGTGCAACTGGCGCAGTGGCATCCCGAGAATGAGGTGCTGCTGACCGAGTTCGCGCAGGCGCTCGGCATCGTCGACCTGCAGGCCGCAGCGGTCGCCGCGCCGACGCTCGATGCGAACCAAGCCCGCCCCGCCGCCGCAGACGTGGCCGGCGAGCACCCGGTGATTCAGGCATTCGCGGCGCACGACATGCTGCGTCGACCGGGGCCTGACCGCAACGGCTGGTGGCCCATCATTTGCCCGTGGGAATCCGAGCACAGCGTCATCGACGACAGGACCCACATCAACATCCACGAAGGCGGCGGATGGGGCTTCAAGTGCCACCACGGGCATTGCGTCGAACGCAAGGTCATTCATGTGCGCGAGGTTTTTCGCGAGCGCTTCAACGTGCTGTTGCCGTCGGGCAGCGACCCGAGCCCCGAGGGTGACGACGCGTCCATGCCGCACGACGACCCGGATTCGTGGAACGACCCGTTTCCATGCGACGACCCATTCGAGGCCCAAACACCTTCGCCGGGCGATGAGGCGTCGCCGAGGCCGCCAGCGCCGCCACCATCCCCGCCAGTCATCCCCCGGCTACCTGCGCCGTATCCGGGTGCGATGGTCGAACTGGTCGAGGCCATGACGAAGAACGCGCCGCGTCCGCAGCCGCAACTTGGCACGCTGGCCGCGCTGATCGCGATGTCCTGCGTGTGCGGCTCGGGCTACGCACTCAAGCGCGGCGGCGCCCGGCTGAACCTCTACGGCGTCGGCGTCGTGGAGACGACAGGCGGCAAGGACGTGCCGCACAAGGCAGCGCGCAGGCTGGTGCGGCAAGCCGGCGGCGTGGTGCTCGATCGTCCCGGTTCGGCCGCCGGCCTGGAAGACGCCCTAGTGCCCCGGCGCGGCATGCTGACCTCGGTCGACGAAGCGGCTGGAATGATCGCGTCGATCAACGATCCGCACGCGCAGGGCTACATGAAAGAACTGGCGGGCCTGCTGCTGCGCCTGTTTTCCGCCGGCAACGACACTCACGTGTGCCGCAGTTTGAAGTCGGACAAGCGCAACAGCGGCGAGCCCACGCCCGAGGTGGAAAACCCGGCGGTGTCGCTGCTGATGTTCAGCACGCCCGAAACGCTGACCAAGGCGATGACCAGCGCGGACGCGACCAATGGCTTCGTAGGTCGCCTGCTGTTCGCCTTCGGCGAGCGCAATGTCCCCATGGCGATGGAGTTCGACGAGTTCAGCCTGTCCCCCGGCATCATCGAACACGCCCGGCAGATCGCCATGGTCAACAACCGCGACCCGGGCGCGCGCATCGGCATGGGCCACGTGCCCGACTTTCCCGTGCGCATCAAGGAAGACGCGGGCGCACTCGACGCGCGGCTCGTCATCAGGGATCGTCTGCACGACGAGGGCGACAGTGACCGCAGCGACTTCGGTGCGTCCATCCGAGGTCGGCATCTCGAAATCATGGATCGCATCGCCGGCACGCTCGCTGTGTGGGAGAACTTCCGCGAGCCCGTCGTCAGCGCCGAGCACGTCGCCTACGCCGATGCCTTCATGGTCGGCAGCAATGCAGCGATGCGGGAAATCGTCGGCGCGATATGGGACGACCCGAAGCTGCGCGAGGCCGAGCACGTGCTGACGCTGATGCGCAAGCTCGCGGCCGGCGAGATTCAGCCACCCCGTGAAAGCCACGCCGCCGATCTTGCCAAGCAGCACGTCCCGCTGTCGGCGATCGTGCTGCGCGCCAAGTTGCCGGGCGACCGGCTGAAGGCGGCGCTTGAGTACCTGCTGATGGCC
This sequence comes from Xenophilus sp. L33, assembly GCF_009765735.1. GTDB lineage: Bacteria > Pseudomonadota > Gammaproteobacteria > Burkholderiales > Burkholderiaceae_C > Variovorax. The sequence continues at coordinate 65,502 of NZ_LMUW01000198.1, read as the reverse complement.
GATCTGGTCCGCACCGTGCAGATCGATCGCGACGGTCGCAAGGGCGCGCTGCCGGTCCTCTACAGCCTGTCGAAGGACTGAAAAGCCGTGACTGTTTCCAAGTTTCCATTCTGTTTCCGCCATGGCCGGGAAACACAAGGGGCGCAGCTTTTCCCAATAGAAATCTCTTTAGAAGAGAGAGTGTTTCCTATGTTTACGTACCCCTACACACCTGCGCGCGCGTATTCGCGCGACACACCCCCGGAAACAGGGAAACACCGGAAACACTGCCGGCAGACGGCCGTCACCGCGAGGACGCAGGAATGATCACCGCGATGGTCGGCGGCAAGCTCTGGACCGATCCCGAGCAGCGCACAGGGCAAAGCGGCAAGCGCTACACGATGGCGAAGCTCGTGACCCACGACGGCGGCGACGCTGGCAGCACGTTCGTTTCGGTCTTCGCCTTCGGCGAGACGGTGCAAGGGGTCTTGCTGTCCCTCGGCAAAGGCGCCGCCGTGACTGTGACGGGTTCGCTCAAGCTTTCGGTCTGGACCGATCAGCAAGGCGTCGCGCACCCGCAGGCGACGCTTTCGGCCGAAGCGATTCTGACGTTGCACGAAAAGTCATCGGTCGACCGGGCCGTCGCCGTTGCGCGCAGGCCGCGCGAGGAAGCAACGCCGTCGCAGCCACCGCAGCGTCCCGCTCGTCGTGACGTGGACCGCAGCCGGCAGGAAACCGCCTCGATGTGGCAGGGCAGGCCTGACGCGTCCGGCTTCGACAGCATGGAGTCGGACCAGCCCTGATCGGCAATTTTGCCGACGCAGTCCCACAAGCCCCTATCCATGCGCCTTCCGACCGATGTCCACGGGAAAACCCGACCATGACCATCCGCGCTCGCATCCACCTTGCCCCGCTCGCCCTGGCCCACGCGACCCGCGAACTCGCGGCGGTCGAGCGCGAGGCCCGCGCCTACGCCTCGCCACCCACCAAGGTGCAGGCGCGCGTCCGGCTGGCGCGCGAAGCCCTCGCAGCAGCAAAGAACCCACCACCGAAAGGAGCACCATGACCTTCATCACCCTTACCGGCGACGAAGCCGGCGCTGAGCTAGCTTGCAAGCTGGCGACCCTGCGCGCCTACGCCCGAGTCATCGTCAAGCGCCGCCGCGCCCTCGTCGCGCTGCCCAACAGGACCGCCGAGCAGCAGGAAGAACTGTTGCAAGCCAACTTTCACGAGATCGCGATCGGCGAATTCTTGTGGAAGCTGTGCCGGGCGCTGGACGACAGCGATGTCGACCGCACCCTCGTGTTCGAGGCCTTGGACACCAACCCGGCCGATCGCGAAACCGAGCAGGTTCGAGAATACGGCGGGACGACGCTTAGCCTGATATCGGTCCTGAACCTCGAATGCAGCGCCATGGCCCGCAATCGCGAGGATGTCGCTACCGAGGTCCGGCCGCTGGCGTGGTGCTGGATGATGCATTTCCTGAATCGGACGCGCACCAGCGAGGCGCTCGACGAGGCGGTGCATGGGATCACCGACGAGTTCTTTGACGGCGGCCTCGGTGAATTCGAGCCGCGCCCGCTCGCCGAGCGCTTGGCTGGCATTTGAGGTGCCCCACCGTGAAGATGCTCAAGCCGTCCCTCGCTTATCAGCGCAACAGCATTCCCCCGATCCAGCACAGGGCCGCCGAGCAAGTGGTCGATCGCCTCACGGGTGGAAGTCTTAAGGCCATCCGCAAACGGCTGTTCTCCCGGTCGGGTCAGCTTTGCGAGTGCCCGGATTGCATGGCCGGCGCACCTGTGAAATTGACGATGGCGACCATGGAGGTCGACCACATCGTGCCCGTCTACCTTGGCGGAACCCACGCATGGGACAACATGCGAGCCGTGCACGTTGACTGCCACAAGCGCATCACCGCCGAGCAGCTTGCCGAGCGCATGGTCATGGGTCGCACGCTGGTCGACCATGGCGAGCCCGAGGGCGAGCCCGTGACGCGGCGGCGGCTGGTCCGGGATGGCGATGACGACATGGCCTGTTGATCGGCATGGGGGTACCCGCCCTGGCCGGCACCACTGCCGTGCGCAATGTGCACGCGGGCCTGCTCGCGCCTGCTGCCAGATGGTCAAGGGGATAGGGGCGCCCCTTGGCCCAGCGGGTTCGCAGCGGGCCGTCTGGCGCGTTCTTGGCGGGGCTGGCTGCAGCACAGGGCTGCACCTGCTCGACCTCGGTGCTGCGGGCGCATGGGGCACCCCTTGCGCCGTCGCTGGCGTTCCACGTGGACCGGACCAGTGCATCGGCACGGCCGGCGCTCGGCTCAAAACCGAGCCCGGCTCCGAATGCCATCGCAATGCGATCGATTCGCGCTCGACATCGAGACCGACCTGCGGCCCCGGGACCCGCTCACGCGATTGGGGGGCAGTCTTCGCCGGATCGATTGGCCTTCGGTCATCCAAGCCCTGCTCACGGGGAGACAGATTAAATGCGAATTTTTCATGGATTGCGCGATGACCATGCACCTGATGCATAGGCCGGAATTCCGGCCTTTTCAACGGCCTGCAATTTCAGGCCGTCGTCGGTTGATCAGTGGGTACCGGTCACGGTCGTCGATCGCATTTACCCGATTCCGGGTAAATGGCCCGCCACCGATTTCTAACTACCGGGATGCCGGCAGTTGACGAAAGAGCGCCATGACCGATCCGCTGATCGCCCTGCCGCCAGACCAGCGCGCCCGCTGGCACGCCCTGGTCGAGCGCGCTGCCCGCTGTCGCACCTCGACCTTCATCGAGCACGCCGCCGACGGCTCGCTGATGTTCATGGCGAGGCACGCCGGCAAGCTGTCCGGCTTCGCCGACCTCGACGACCTTTCTTCCTGGCTGTCGCTGATCGAGGAACGGGACGCGCGCGCCCGGCAGGGATAGTCTGAACAATCACCGAAGGAGCCGACATGGACGACCAACCGACCCCGCCTGACGTGCTGGAGGACGCCTATGCGGCTGCCGTCGGCACCCTCTTGCAAGCCGCGCACGACGAGGTCACCGCACAAATATTGCGCGGCTTGTCGCCTGAACTGCAGGCGGCGCGCACAGTGCTCGGCGATGTCCCGCTGCGGGACTTGTTGACGAATGCGATCCTGCGGCGCTTCGTCGACGACCGCGAATACATGGTCGGGATGACCGCGAAGCACCTAGAACTCGCCGAACTCAAGACGAAGCTCGCCTTGCTCAGAGCCGGCATTACTGAAGCCGACGAGTAGAGCGCGGCAAGCCGGTCCTCGGTGAAGCCGGCGTCGCGCATGAGGTTGTAAGCCGTCCGTTCCGGGATGCCGTTTCGGTCCAACCACCCTTTGAAACCATGCGACTGCCGGACATCCGTCGTGTCCGGCAGTCGGGCCTTGACCTCGATCAGGCGCATGCCCGCATCGAGGCGCCGCGCAGCCGCCCACGCGCTCGCCTGCGCCACATTCCTGGCGCTGCCGGGGTCCAGTGGCCTTAGACCGAAAAAACGCCTCAGACGGCCCGGCACATGCGCCGCGTGGCACGTAGCGGGAGCAAAATGCAGTCGGCACTGACAAGACCTTGGCGCGTTTGGACGCGCGCCTATCACCGCCCCGCTGGGCGAAAGGCAGTCATGCTCGTGTTCCGCGTTCCGTCTCACGAGTCTTCGGCGCTCGGCATCGAGGCCGCTGCCCTCGACCTGCACCTGCTACGCACAGGCATCCTCGAATTCCTCGACAGCGGTTCTGTACCGGCCGACATCGCCGCGCTGCGGCTGGTGCTGAGCGACGCACAGATCGCCGACGGCTGCATCGCGCACCAGATGCGCCGCGTCGTGCTGGCCGATCCCGCCGTGCTGCGCGGCGCGCTGGCCGCCTACCCCGAACTCGCACCCGCCGCGCGCGCGCATGCGACCCACTGAAGGAGTTCGCCATGCCCTCGACCCTTGACTTCGAAGCCCCCCGTCACGCGCCCGAGCAGATCGGCGGCCTCGGCGGCTGGCAGGCCGACCCGGACCGCCGGCAACCGCTGCCGGAACCGAACCGTGTAGCGGCCACGCTCGACGGATTCCTTGCGATCCTGAGCGAGGGAGACGCAAGGGCGCGCGCCGAAGATCAAGCCCGTGAGGAACACATGAAATTCATGAACAGCGCCGACCGGATCGCGGCCGAGGCCGAGCGCCGCAAGCGTTTCGTTCAGGTCGACACCGCGCGCGGCCTGCTCAAGCGCTTCGGCGCGATCCTCGAAGCGTTGCCGATGGACGCTGCGTCCGATAGCCGCGAGGCCATGTGCATTCGACTGGTCGTCGACACGATCGCCGCCTTCAGCACGCCGCCGGTACCGCCGGCCGATGCCGATCGCTCGAACATCACGGCGAAGGCCGAAGGGGCAGCGTCATGACGACGTACCGCACCGCGAACATGCGCGGCCTCGCGACCGCCGCGACGGGTCAGCCCTTCGTGATCGACACGCCGCTCGGGAAGATGCGCACCATGCGCGCGGACATCGCCGAACTGATCGCAGACACGCGCGCCGGCAAGGGCGTAGTTCAGCGGCAGCAGACGAAGAACCCGGCCCATGCCCGCGCCCTGACGCGCGCAGCCGCTGCAATCGCCGCTGCCGACGCGGTGCTGAACCGGCCTCGGGCGCCGCTGACCTTGTCGGAGCGCGTTGCCCGCGCAATTTCGCTCGGCAATCAGGCCGAAGCGAAGCTGCGTTCAGCCGCGAACCCGGCCCCGAAGTGCGCGCTCGTGTGGGTGCCCCGTGGCTGAAGTTGCGAAGCCCGCGCCGGCCCTGGTGCCGCTGACGATCGACGAAGCATTCGGGCTGCACTTCAAGCTCGAAGACGGCGACGGACTGCGGGACAAGTCGCTGCCCATGCCGAAGGGCAAGTGCTATCCGAGTGGCATGTCGTGGTTCGACTTCATGCTGCTGACGGGCATTGTCAAAAATAACGCGGAGCGCTATGCAGAAATCGTGAACCTGACCGCGCGCGTCGAGGAACTGCAGGCCCGGCTCGACAACGCCGGCCAGCCGCCGAAGTGGAAAAGCGGTGTCCATCGCTCGGGCGTGACGGTGTCGCACCACCTCGGCATGCTTTTTCGCGCCAGCGCCGACACCGTCGCCGAGCCCGGCGACTCTCCCGATTGGGAACGCATCGGTACCGGCGGCTTTCGCCTCTGCGGCGGGTTCGATGCGTCGAGGCAATACATGCTCGGCGACATCGTCATGAAGGACTATGGGAGCTTCGTCGTCGATGGTGACGGCGAGGCCCGCCTGCTCGCCGGGCGCGGCAGCAAGGGCGAGCAAGGCCCGGCCGGCAGGATCGAAATCACGGGCGTGCGCGTGCGGGGATCGAGCGTCGTCTTCGATGTCGTCGACAGCACCGGCAAGCACGCGGTCAGCGGCGACCTTGAACCGCTGGTCGACGCGATCGTGCGCGCGATCGGCGAATCGAGAGTCCGCTGAAGTCGGCGCCATGGCGACCAAGCCCCCGACGCCTGCGACGAAGCCCACGCTGCGCAGTGCCGCGAAGAAGATCGTTGCGACAACCGTCGCAGCGTTCCACAAGGTACCTTCCTCGCGACGTGGCCGAGACAAGCCCGAGGGCGGCAGCACGAGCGTGTCGCTGATCATTCAGTCGATGACGGATACCGGCACCGGCATGCTTCGCGCCGGCACCAGCGGTCCGAACATCGGCAGGCTGGTCGTCGACATGGAGGTGCTGATCATTCAGGTGGGCGGCCCGCCGACATCGCTCGACGAGCAGACGATAGTCGCGTCAGCCGTCGACGCGCCCGGCAACACGTTCGATTTCGCCTACCTGCTGCAGCCGGGCGACGACCTGACGGGCTTTACGGGCGCGGCTGTGTTCACGCCGGCAGAGACGCTGCCGGGTGATCACCCGCCCGTCACGGCGTTCATGCCCGTGTGGGTGTTCAAGAGAGGCGTCGCCCTGGTCCGCGATCAGGTCGGCTTCGTCATGGTGACCCGCGAGGTCGCCGCGTTGCTGATCGCCGATGGCGTCGCAGTCGATGCGGCCTACGGTACCGGCGGCCTGTCGATGGCCGGTCCCTACATCGAGGGCAGCAGCCCGACGCAGCCGCTGTCGATTCCGAAGCGCATCGCCCGGCTTTTCGCGAGGGCACAGGCGTGACTGGCACTCGCAAAAGCACGCTGACCGGCCCCGAGAAACGGGTCCTCGCACGCGCTCGAAAGATCGGCCTTGATCACGCCGCCGTCATCCTGCTGGCCGAACTGCAGCGCCGGCAGCAGGCCGGCTTTATCGATCACGCCGATGCGGTCGACGAGGGACCGACCGACATGCACGCTGCCTTCGACCGTGCTTTGCAGCACCGGCCGCCCATGGTCACGAAGACCGACGGCGCCAATGACGACGGGGCTGTTTAGTTTTCACCGTGCTCACACAACATGCTCACTTTGCACGAATACTTAATGCTCGCCGAGCCGGGTCGCTTGAGCGTGGGAGTCATGTTTGGACGGCCTCTCGTACTGTCCATGAGAGACGATGACGGCAAGCTGTTTCAGCTTGCTGACCTGAGCGGCCTCAGCGTTGACGAGCCAATTGCGCCACCGACAAAACCAACGCATGAATGACCGAACTTGCGTAACGAGAAGAGCCGAACAGCCGGTTCGGGCCCATTGTTGACTCTCTGAAGCCTCAGAAGCAGCCCTCTACTTGTCACTTGCTCACGAACACTACGACGCACTCTTCTGCGCTACTCGATCCTCTGCAACGCGGGCGCCTTCCACTGACCGCTAAGGGCTTCCTTCTTCGGCCAGTACAGACGCATTGCAGCCTTGAAGGGACCTTGGGGAGCGGGCAGCCAATTCGGCTCCTTGTCGGGTCCCGGCGAGGCGTTCTGGACATAGATGGTCACCCCGCCGTCTGCGTCCTTTTTGAGTTGCGGCAGCATAGGTGAGTTGATCAGGTAACGATTGATCGGATTGGCCACGAGCAGGCTTTCAGGCATGCCGTACATCGTCACCGACCAAAAGGCGTTGACCGGAGGCAGCTTGCCCGGCGGGAGACGCAGCGTGTAGCGGTGCGACCCGTCAAGTGGGCGGCCTTCCGAATCGACCGCGAGCACCGGATACATCGCCTCGTCCTGGGAGTTGCCGTAGATGCCCGCGACGGCCGCCGTCATGCGGTATTGGTAGTTATTCTTGAGGTGGGCGCGTGTACCGAAGAGATCGCCACTGCTGATCTGATGCGTGTCCAGGCGCTTCAGGGTCGCCGCGTTGGCTTGCCATGCGTCGGCCATACCGTCTTTCACCGCTTGCTGAAGGTTGGGTGGGAGCGACGCGAAGTCGAACTTCTTGCCCGCGCCGATACCGAGCTTCGCAAAGCGACCCATCAAGGCTTTCTCGGACGGATCGGTCGGAGCGAAGCCGAGCAGGAAATTCAGGATGCTGAAAAACTCTGGCGAGGTGCGCTCGTCCTCTGTGCTCAACGGCTTCGGAAAATCGATCGCCGGTGCCGCCACAGGCGCCGTCTTGCCCAGAAAGGCCGAGAGGGGTTGTACCTTGTAGCCGGCCTGCACCTTCTTGACGGCTTCCAGGTCGTCAGGCCCGAAAAGCTGCGTGCGATAGAGCGCGGTAATGAACTGCGTTTCGCTGCGGATCACGGCCTTGACGCCGGGCGGCTTGCTGCCCTTCCAGCTCGGACCTGCGATCAGGTAGCTGCCACCAGCATTGCCGGTCGCGCGACTTCCAAGATAGGCGAAGTTGAAGGTGTAGGCATCGATCAGCTGCACGGAGAAGTAGCGCGTCTTCTCGATCGGCGGCACGGTGAGCACGATCGGCTCGGTACGAAGATCCAGCGAAAGGAACGAATAGGGCGTGTCGGAGTTGGGGGTCTGGACGGCCTTGTCCTCCGGCGTGTAGACCCGAGCCGAACTTGCGATCTCGTTCCACGGCGCCTTGAATTCCGGGCTGCTCCTGTCGATCGCGTACGAATACTGGATGCGATAGCTGTCCACCATCGGGAAGCCGTAGACGTAGGCTTCCTTGGCGATGGCCCTGGCCTCGGCAGCGGACACGGCACGGACGAAGTTGTCTACCGAGACAGCGACTGTTGAAGGGACGGCAGCGGTCTGAGCGTGTGAATCGGCCATGACAAAGCTCCCAAAGACGAGGCATGCGCAGAAAGCAGTTCGCGATGATCTGGAATATTGCATCGCGCGATTCTGGATGCGTGCTAACGCAATGCACGTAAGCGTTCTCCTACGTACGGCGACCTGCGAGAGCAAAGACGCTACGTCCGCTCATGGCCGAGGCTGTGTGAAAACGCTTCGTAGATCGTCTCACTCAAAATAAAATCTGCCAACCCGTCAAAACGAGGTGGCGCATGAAGCGATTCATCGAAGGCGAAGACAGGCAGCAGGTGACGCTGCTGCCAGAGTGCCTGGACGACTATATCGGTGAGGACAATCCGGTGCGCGTCGTCGATGTCTTTGTCGAGGAGCTTGATCTGCAGGGGCTGGGCTTTGAAGGCGTGGAGCCCGCGGCGACTGGCCGCCCGGCTTACCACCCGTCGGTGCTGCTAAAGCTGTACATCTACGGTTACCTCAATCGTATTCAATCGAGCCGCCGTTTGGAGCGTGAAGCTCAGCGCAACGTCGAGTTGATGTGGCTCACAGGTCGGCTCACCCCAGACTTCAAGACCATCGCCGACTTCCGGCACAACAACGCCAAGGGCATCAAGAATGTTTGCCGGCGCTTCATCGGTATGTGCCGTGAACTCAAGCTCTTCTCCCACGCCATTGTCGCGATCGACGGCAGCAAGTTCAAGGCGGTCAACAGTCGCGACCGCAACTTCACCCCCGGCAAGATCGACGGACGCCAAAAGCAGATCGAGCAAAGCATCCAGCGCTACCTCGACGCTCTGGAGACGGCCGATCGCACGCAGCCGGCCGAGATTGAGGCGAAGACCGAGCGGCTGCAAGACAAGATCAAAAGGCTGCGCGAGCAGATGAGGCACCTCGATGAAACCCGAGAGCAACTTAAGAATAAGCCCGACGGTCAACGCTCGCTCACCGATCCTGATGCGCGTTCGATGGTCTCGCAGGCCAAGGGCTCTGGGCTAGTGGGCTACAACGTGCAAGCAGCCGTAGATGCCAAGCATCACTTGATCGTCGCGCACGAGGTGACCAACGTTGGCAATGACCGTACGCAACTGAGCAAGATGGCGATGAGTGCTCGCGACGCGATGGGCAAGACCAAGCTGCAAGCGCTGGCCGACCGAGGCTACTTCAACGGCACGGAGCTCAAGGCGTGCGAGGATGCTGGCATCCAGACGTACGTCCCCAAGCCGATGACCTCGGGAGCCAGAGCCGATGGACGCTTCGACAAGAGCGACTTCATCTATGTCGCAAAGGACGATGAGTACCTCTGCCCAGCCGGCGAGCGAGCCATCTATCGTTTCAGCACTATCGAGAAAAACGGTCTGAACGCGCGTCTTTACTGGACGAGCGCTTGCCCCGCGTGTCCCATGAAGGACCAGTGCACGCCGAGCCCATATCGACGCATTCGGCGATGGGAACATGAAGCAGTGCTTGAGCGTGTGCAGCAACGCCTTGACCGAAAGCCCGTCGCGATGACGCTGCGAAGGTGCACGGTGGAGCACGTGTTTGGCACGTTGAAGTACTGGATGGGCTCAACCCACTTCCTGACCAAGACGCGGGAGCACGTGAGCACCGAAATGAGTCTTCACGTCCTGGCTTACAACCTAAAGCGTGTGATCGCCATCGTAGGTAGTGAGAAAACGATGAAAGCGATGCGATTGATGGGGGCATGAGCCCTTTGCGCCCTTGGTTGGCTCGCTAAACAAGGTCTCGACCACTGGATGACAATATCTATCCTCACACGATGGTTGCCTGACACCGTTTCCACACGGCCTCGGCCAACGGCCGCCCCAAAATTGGCACCACTCCTACCACCGGGACGGACGCGAAGATCAGTGTGATGGGCGTCAACAGACCAGCGAGGATGGAGGACATCCAGGCAAGCATCGCGAGGCTGGCCTTTGTGCGGTCATGAAGGCGTGCAGTTTCGGTCTCGGTCGTCAGCCGCGCAGACACTCGACATCCTCGTTGAAGGCATAGCCGACGCCGCGCTCAGTCACGATGAAGCGCGGGTGCCTGGCGTCGGCTTCGATCTTCTTTCTCAGCCGCCCCACCAGGACGTCCACCGAGCGGTCGTAGACCTCCGCGTTGTGCAGGCGGGAAAGGTCAATCAACTGGTCTCTGGCGAGCACCCGGCGCGGCGAGGCCAGGAAGCCGAGCAGCATGTTGAATTCGCTGTTGCGCAGCGCCACGACCTGGCCATCCTCACGCAGCAGCCGCCGCAGCCTCAGATTCAACTCCCAGCCTGCGAATCGATAGGCGCGAATGTGGGCGACCCGCTCGGCCACAGTCTCGTGCATCTGCGTGCGCCGCAGCAGGGCGCGAATACGGGCCAGCAGTTCCCGCGGCGAGAACGGCTTGGTCAGGTAGTCATCGGCACCCAGCTCGAGGCCCATGACGCGGTCGGCCTCGTCGCTTCTTCCAGTGAGGATGATGATCGGTAGTCTCGATTGCGCCCGCAGGTTCCTTGCAATCTGCATGCCGTCCTCACGCGCGAGACGGAGATCGAGCAACACGAGATCGATGGCCTCGCGCTCGATGGCGGCCCGCATGTCGGTCTCGGTCTCCACGGCCGTGACGGTGATGTCGTTGTCACCAAGGTAGTGGGCAATCAACTGACGGATGGACAAATCGTCATCCACCGCGAGCACGTGGGCTCGATCGGGGCGATGAGTGGCGACTGCATGCATAGGCTGACCGTATTCTGACCTCTTCCGACGCGATCTGGGAAGACCCTCCAGGTGCCCCTGAATGTGTCAGATGACATTTTTTCCAGGCACTTTGACATGGGCCCGCTGCATCGCAGGGTTCGAATGAGACCGTGAACGATGTCCCGCGCATAGCGCTGATCGAAAGCGACGACCTGATCCGGATGATCGCCACGCGTTGGCTAAAGGCCGAGGGGTATCCGGTGCTCAACACCACCATCCAGCAACTTCGGGCGGAGCAGCCGCCATTGCTGATCATCGCCGACAACTCGCATCCGCGCAGCGCGGCAGCTATGGTCCGGTCGCTGCGAGCCGCTCACAAGGCGCCGATCTTGCTGGTGTCGGCGCGATTTCATCGGATGCAGGGATCATCGGCAGACCTTGCCGCCCACCTCGGCGTGGCCGCTGTACTTGCCAAGCCTTACACCGCCGATGAACTGCTGCGCGCAGTCGCGACAGCACTCGGTCAGGTTGGAGGCTGACGTGCCGGCGGTGCAAGCGCGTTTGCCAGAGCTACCGCCAGGTCGTCGGCGACGAACGGCTTGCCCAGTACCGCGGCGGCACCGGCCGAATGCGCCCTGGCCACCAGGTCACCCCCCAGGTAGCCGCTCACGAGGATGATCGGAATGTCGGCCCGCGTCGCGCGAATCTCCTTCGCCAGCGCGATGCCGGTGAGGCCCGGCATGCGCTCGTCGGTGACGATGGCGTCGAATCGCTCCGGATGGGCCTGGAATGCGATCAGTGCATCTGAACTCGAACTGTAGCCAACGCACACGTAGCCCAGTTCGCCGAGGCGCTCCGTCGTCAGCCGTACGAGTGCCTCCTCGTCGTCGATTACCAGCACCTGCTGGTGAGCGCCGCGCGGGATCTCCGCCGCCTTGACCGGCGATGATGGGGTCGGTTGGCCGGCGGCACATGGAAGATAGACCCTGAACGTGCTGCCGTCGCCTGGCGCAGTCTCGACATCGATCGCACCGCCCAGCTCGGTCACGATGCCGTGCACCAACGAAAGACCCAACCCGGTTCCCGAGCCTGGATCCTTCGTCGTGAAGAAGGGATCGAAGATCCTCGGCAGCACGCCCGCCGAGATGCCGGTGCCGTTATCACACACCGCGAGGGCGACATATTCTCCGGGTTTCAGGGCGCCTGTCGCGGTCGGGTAGTCTTCGAGAAACCGCGTTGTCTCGAGTTCCACGCGCAAGGTGCCACCGTTTGGCATGGCCTGAATTGCATTGGTGCAGAGATTGATCAGCACCTGGTGAACCTTCGTCGGATCGCCTATCGCGGTGACGCGACCGGCATGAAGATGCTTCTCCACGCGGATGTCGGCCGGCACCGTGCCCGACAACAGGTCAATTGCCTCATCCACCACGCCTTCAATCAGCACCGGAACCCGCTTCCCGATTCCGCTGCGGCTGAACGCCAAAATCTGCTCCACCAACGCGCGCCCTCGTTCTCCGGCGGTCATGATGCATTCGATGTCGCGCCTCATCCTGCTACCGGCACGTGTGTTCTTGAGCGCCATGTCGCCGAAGCCGAGGATGGCTCCCAGGATGTTGTTGAAGTCGTGCGCGATGCCTCCTGCCAGGGTGCCAACCGCTTCGAGGCGTTGAGTCTGCTGCAGCGCCGCCTGGGCGCGCCGATGCGAATCGATGTCGCTCACCGAACCTGCCATGCGCGTCGGCCGGCCGCCTTCATCGCGCAGGCACACGCCGCGGATCCGGACCCAGCGGTAGCTGCCATCGGCATCCTGGACCCTCCACTCGCCGTCATATGTTGGCAGCAAGCCGTCGAGGTAGTCGGCCACGCGTCGGCTGTGGTCGGCCGCGTCTTCAGGATGAAGGCGAACCATCGCGCGCCATTCGGTACGCGGGTGCACGGTGGTTCCTGGTTCCAGCCCATAGATGAGCTGTGCCCGGTCGGAGAAGAACATCTGGTCAGTCAGGATGTCCCAGTCCCATAGCCCGTCGTTCGAGCCGGCTACCGCCAGGGCGAAGCGCTCTTCCGATTCACGCAATGCTGCCTCGCTCAATTTTCTTGAGGTGATGTCGCTGACCGACCCGGTCCAGCGCTTCGCCGTGCCGCCGGCATCACAGGAAGAAAGACCAGTCCATTCGATCCATCGGATCTCGCCTGTGAGCCTCAAGCGGATCTCCGTATCAAAGCGGGTGAGTTGCGAAGCAAGGATGAGCTGCTCAGCGTGCCGCCACCTCGATGCATCATCGGGATGGATGGGCATCCGATCCCAGAAGTCCTCGCGGCCGTGGAAATTCGCCGCCGGAGCAAAGCCGCAGATATCCAGTGTTCGTGCAGAGGCGTAGAAGCCGTCGTCGTCGACAGTCCAATCCCAGAAGCCGTCCCTGGCCGCCTGCATCGCTAGGGCATGGCGCTGCTCGGATTGGGCCAGCGCCTCCTGCGCCCTCTTGCGCTCATCGATGTCGGTGATCGACCCCGAGAAGCGCGTGGCTCGCCCTTGCGCATCTCGCACGCAAAGACCTCGTAGCCTGACCCACCGATCGACACCGTCCAGGTGACGTACCCGCCATTCGCTGTCAAAGGCCGGTACCTTGCCGGCGATGTAGTCGTCAATGGCTTGACGCCTGTCGAGGACGTCTTCGTGCGGCATGGCTACCATCGGCAGCCATTTGGATCGCGGACGCAGTTCAATGCCGGGCTCGAGGCCGTAGAGACGCTGGCCGCGCTCGGAGATGAACATCTGCCCGGAAACGATGTCCCAGTCCCAGATGCCGTCGGCCGAGCCGGCGACCGCCAGGGCGAAGCGTTGTTCCGACTCTCGCAGCGCGGCTTCCACTTGCCTGCGATCGGTCACGTCCTTTGAAATGCCGCTGACGCGCTTCGGGCCGTCTACCTCGGAGATGACGACGCCGTGCTCGACGATCCAGCGCACTTCGCCGTCGGGCCGCAAGATCCGGTATTCGGACTTCCAGGGTCGGTCCGGTTGATGAGTGATCCAGTCGATGAAGGCGGTGCCGACCGTCTCGCGGTCGTCCGGATGGATGCCCTTGATCCATAGGTGCGGGTCGTCATAGAGGTCCTGGGCCTTCATGCCCCAGATACGCTCGAAGCTGGGACTCACGTAGACCACCTTCTCGGGCTCCAGATCAGTGATCCAGATCACGTCAAGGGTGGCGTCAGCCATGCGGCGGAATCGCCGCTCGCTTTCAACCAGCGCGGCGCTGACCCGGCGGAAGTCCTCTCGCCCGGCAAGTTCGACCACCGCGCGCTGCGGCTTTCGCTTCGAGGTCACCTGGATCTCCTTGAAGGTTGGCACGCATGTTATTCGCAGCGCCACTTCGCATTGTGTCGTGAGACACAAAGGCGATCTCAAAGATCGAATTCCAGACACATATCGGCCTGAAAGTGGCGCTGGCTTCGAATGGAAGCGAACAACCGCAACCCATGAAAGGAATCAACCATGAGCAAGGTCACTACTCCCGACGGAACCGAGATTTTCTACAAGGACTGGGGATCTGGCCAGCCGCTATTCTTCCATCACGGATGGCCGTTGAGCGCTGACGACTGGGACACCCAGATGATGTTCTTCCTCAGCCATGGCTATCGAGTGATCGCGCACGATCGCCGCGGTCACGGCCGCTCGACGCAGACCGACAAGGGCCACGATATGGACACCTACGCGTCCGACGCGGCCGAGGTGGTCAAGGCGCTCGATCTGAAGAATGCAATCCACATCGGCCATTCGACGGGCGGTGGCGAAGTGACGCGCTACGTCGCGAAGTTCGCGAAGGGCCGTGCTGCGAAGGCAGTGCTGATCAGTTCGATCCCGCCTCTGTTCATGAAGACCGACAACCATCCCGAAGGCGTGCCGATGGAGGTCATCGACGGTATCCGCAAGGGCACCGCGGAGCAGCGTGCCCAGTTCTACAAGGACATCACGATGCCGTTCTACGGCTTCAATCGCCCGGGCGCCGTCGTCTCCGAAGGGATTCGGGAGAACTGGTGGCGGCAAGGGATGATGGGGAGCGCTGTGGCGCACTATGAGTGCGTTCGAGTCCTGTCCGAGACGCAGTTCTATGAAGATCTGAAGTCCATCGATATCCCAGTGCTGGTGATGCACGGCCTGGACGACCAGATCTGTCCCTACGAGGCCACCGGCGCGCTGTCGGTGAAGCTGCTGAAGCACGGCTCACTCAAGACCTATCCCGGTTTCCCGCATGGCATGCCGACGACCAATGCGGACGTGATCAACGCCGACTTGCTGGCGTTCATCAAGTCCTGAGGCCGCAGGGCAAAGGAGTCCGTCATGAAGAATCCAGACGCCACGGTCCACACGCCAGAAGGCAACTTCACGGCCTACATCGCGAAGCCGGACACGCTACCGGCGCCAGTCGTGGTTGTGCTTCAAGAGGCTTTCGGGGTGAATGCCGACATCCGCGCCACGTGCGATGAGATCGCCCGCCAAGGTTTCGTTGCGGTTGCTCCCGACCTGTACTGGCGGCAAGAACCTGGTGCACAGCTGTCACCGAGTACCGAGTGGCAGCATGGCATTTCGCTCTACCAGGCGATGGACATCGACGCTGCGGTGCGCGACGTGCAGAACACCGTGCTAGAGATGCGAAAGGCTGACTTCTGCGCCGGGCCCGTCGGTGTGATGGGATTCTGCCTGGGTGCTCTCTTGACCTACTTGGTCGCTGTTCGAGGCGGTGTCGATGCAGGCGTCTGCTATCACGGCGGCCGGACCGAGGAGTTCCTGGACGAGGCCGACGCGCTCAAGGGCCCAGTTTTGATGCACCTTGCGGAGCTGGACGAATTCATCTCGAAAGACGCACAGGCGGCGATAAAAATGGCACTGATGCCGCAAGGTGTCGAAGTCCATAGCTACGCAGGGTGTACGCACGCGTTTGCAAGACACAACGGCGAGCACTTCGATGCGCAGGCAGCATCGTTGGCCAACGGCCGAACAAGCGCGTTTCTGAAGCAGCATCTGCCGAGCTCCGCCCACTAATCGACGCAAACTCCCTCGCTTCGGCGCTGGATGGCGACGAGGCGGTGAACTGCTGAGAAACCCATGGACTGGCAATATCTTTTCTACATCGCCGCCCTGAGCTCCGGCTATGTAGGGTTCACCGCCTTTTTCATCGCCTTGCGCCAGATGATCGGCGCCACGGCGGACAGAGTTGCGACTTGGTCGATGCGGTACCTCATCACTGTGGCGCTATGCACCACGGCCACGGCACTTCTGCCTCCGCTGCTGTCCATGGCTATTCCCGCGGTGCTCGCGATCCGGATCTCGGCCGGCATCACGTGCGTGCTCATGACCAGGCTGGACGTCATCTTTGCCTATCGACTGCCAAGGATCTACAAGGAGCCGATGGACGGATGGTTCTGGTTCCTGTTCGCCTGCGCGATCGGCGCGGACATCGCCTTTCTTGCGTGCGCTTTGGGCTTCTTTCCTGGTAGAGAGTTGCCGGCATTCTGCTTTTCAGAGACGATGGAACTGGTGGTCATGTTCTGCTATTTCGCGGGCGCACTCAAACAACTGCTTCCGTTCGAGTGGGAATTGAAGGCGCAGTGAAAATGCAGTCCCTCATCGAACTCATTCCGACCAACTGTGTGGCACTGGTCGCGGTGGTCACGCTGTTGGCTCGGCTGGGTGCGCCACTCCCCGCAGGCCCTGTTTTGTTGATTGTCGGGGCGTGGGCAGGGCAGCCCGGCGTGTCCGTTGTGGGTGCCTTCATCGCGTCCGTGCTCGGGAGCACGTTGGGTGACGCAGTCTGGTTCGTCGCGGGCCGCAGATACGGCTACGCAACGCTGACCTTGCTCTGCAAGGTCTCGCTGACCCCAGACGTATGCGTCAGCCAGAATGAGTCGATATTCTCGAAATGGGGAGGCAGCTCGCTCATGGCGGCGAAGTTCCTGCCGGGAATCTCTCTGGTCGCGCCGCCCATGGCTGGGGCTTTGGGCATGAGCCCGCTCCGGTTCTTGATCTTCGAATCGGTTGGCGGAGCCATCTACAGCGGGCTGTTTCTGGTGCTGGGCTATCTTTTCCGAAACGAAGTCCAAGCAGCGCTAGCGTTGCTTTCGACATTCGGGAGCGCGGCGATCGGGATTGTGGTCGTGGCCGTGGCCGTCTATGCGTGCATACGCTATCGCGGTCGGCTTGTCGCCGCTCGGACTGCGGACGTAGCGCGAATATCCGTGGCTGACCTTCTCTTACGCCAGGGAACGCCGCCTACACCTCTACTCATTGACGCACGAGCGAGCGTCAGACAGGTGCTTGACGGCAGATCGATACCTGGCGCGATACATCTGGCTGTCAACGAACTGCGAAGTCAGGGGCGGGCGCTCGCATGCGATCGCGAGATCGTCGTCTACTGCAGTTGTTCAGGCGAAGCAACATCTGTACGGGCGTGCAGGGCAATCTCGAAACAGGGGCAATCCCGCGTGTGGGCACTTCAGGGGGGATTGAGGTCGTGGATAGATGCGGGGCTTCCTACAGATGACCTGTCGTGACTTCCGCAGCCACTTGAAGGTGCCCCGTGGTGCAGAGCAGACCTCGACGCTTGGGGTTGACCTCCTGCCATGGGCCCATAAGCGTCGGCCAGGCCTCGCCGGTGAACGTCAGCAAATAGTCTGAGCCGCAGATGCTTCGGTTGACACTGGCGGGCCCGCTTCAAAGCGCTGCCGTGCCGCTACCTCGCGCCTTCTTGCCATAACCCGCCCTATGGTGCTCCTGCATTGCTGGACGATGTGACAGAGGCCGCACATCGCGTCGCATCCTCAATCTGCACGCCGCAGGACTTCCGTGTCGCGGCAAGCATCGCCTGCGCAACAAACCTCATCACTCGCGCACGGTCAAACGCGGGGCGGAGCGTTCTCGCGCGAAGTGCCGCGGCTGGCCTATGGCGCAGATGAAGTCGGCGATGGTCGCGTCGGCTGCCGACGCATCGGACAGGATCAGCCCCGGATCGGCCGCGCTGTCAGGCAGAGTCAGGGGAATCTGGGCATCGTGCGCGGTTGCGCAGCCGGCCGGCAAACCGGACGCCGAAGCCGGCCAGGAAGCCCGCTAGCTAGGCGACCTAGCTGGACGGGTCGTCGACCCGCTCCACGGCCAGCGGCACGCCCAACGTGAAGTCGTATTGCGACGCTCGAGGTGAGCGGTGTGCCACTCGGCGAACGTCAACACCCGCCCATTCGGCAGCACCACCTTCCACTGCTCCAATGTCAGGCCATGCCCGAGCGGTCCAGGATTGCCGCGCCAGGACCGAACGCGCGAAGCTGAAACGGTCGCGCTCGCCAAACTCGCAGACCTCCTTGTCGCCGATCTCGCCGTTGGGCAGACCGGCTACCGCCAGGATCTGGGTATCGGTGAGGTCGAGGTTCTCGTACCGGGCAGTAAATTCATCGGCGAAGGCCAGCAGTACCTTTGCGTCGTCAGACAGCGTGGTTGATTTGCGCAGGCGCGCGAGGGTGCGGCGTCCGGTCGTCATGCCGCAATTCTGGAACGGGCCGGGCGCCTGGGACGTTCCCGTTGCCGTCCACGACTTCAGGAATTGATGACGGATGGGATACGCGTCCAGCTGCATTGTCGAGCCCCGACACGGAGCACCCGACATGACTGAACAAGCCAACGACATCCTTCGGGACGCCCGGCCGGCCGACGCGAGGCTTCTGCATGAGCTTCGTCTGTGGATGCTCACGCTTGGATGCACCGAGCCCGAGTTGCGGGTGGCAATCCGCCACGCCTGCATCAATTTCGATGACGTGCGCGCCGACCTTAACAAGAGGGAGTGACCAAGGCTTTTAGCGCTGAGCTCGCGCGAGCAGACTGGCAAGGCGGCCGTGAACGAGTCCGTGACGGCCGAACTGGAAGCCGCGCTCGGGCTCTAAGGGTTGACCGGCTGCGGTGGCGTGATCGGCGGGTCGCCCGGCCCGTGCCGGTCGTGATAGTCGTCGATCCAGGCGAGGACTTTCTTTCGCGCGACCTCGACTGCTTCTTCCTCGTCGGTTGATAAGCTCGACTGCAACAAGTGGCACTTGAGCGAGCCGTCCAACATCACCGTGATCCGGCCGCGAAAGACATTGCGCTTCGGGTCGTCTTCGACCGCGACGGTGTAGTGCCAGCGGTCGGGCACGCCTTCGCGGATGATCAGCGAGCCGTCCGGGCCTCGCTCGCGGCGCTGCTCGGGCGGCGTGGGCGGGCTGTTTCTCATGCCGCAATTGTCGGGTCGCGAGACCGGTGCAATGCTAGCCGTCGCCTGCGTCATACGCTGGAATGGCTAAAAGCGGCCAGGTGCGGACGTGCAGCGCCATCCAGTGCAAGACTCTGCCTGAGCACCGGTTGGTCTTCGGGGGGCTGAATGGTGTTCGAGCGAGCAACTTGCTCAGCGCCTCACGCAGCGGATCCTCGCTCCGCCACGGAGCGTTGCGCTTTCCTCGCCCTCGCGAATGAATTCGGCGATCGACCGCGAGCGCCGACGCGGTTCGGGCAGATCCATAGGTCAGCCCACGGGCGCGGCGTTTTCGTCCTCGCCCGGCGCGCGCGGGCCGATGCGCTCATCGTGAACCAGGCGCAGCAGCGCGACGTTTCCGGCATCGAAGGCGTCGATCCACATGGGGAAAGAATCGACGCTGGACTCCACCTCCGTCCAAACCACGGCGTCCTCGGTGGACTCGTGCAGCACCCAATGGAAGTGCCCTGGATCGGGCTCGTCGACAAAGACGGAGAGGTGGCGGAGGTGGCTCATCTGCCTATTATGCGGACGCTCCGCTACCCGATCGCGGTGGGTAAACTCCAAACTAAGAACGCGTCGACGACGCGCGCTTGGGCTCTCGCCCCACAGCGGTGTCGGTTCTAGGCGGCGCAGGCTCACGACACCTCGCCCCTCGACCGAGCCCGCTCTGGCGATACCACCGATATCACAAGTCCGGTCGGGCCTCAAGCTGTCGAGACTACCTATGACGGCGCTTTTTCCTTCAAGATCGTTGACGGGTTTCGTACGGGCAACGGTAGCCGGAGCGGCCATGGTGTTTGTACCGTCGGGCCCTTGCCCGGCAGTCAAGGAGCACCACATGGCAGACGACCCAAAAAAGACCGGCCTCGACCGCAAGCTAATCGCCCTCACCGAGCCGCACGAAGTCCAGAGCTGGACTCAATCGCTCGGCTGCACGCCAGACCAGCTCAAGGAAGCGGTCAAGGCAGTTGGCAACAGTGCCGAGGCCGTGCGGGCCTACCTCAAGAAGCAATAGAGTGTCGAGGAGGCGCCATGGCCACCGTCGCAAAGGCCTTCGAGGACGACAAGTCGCGGCTGATCGCCTCGCTGAAGCCGGCCACCAAGGCACCCTCCCCCAGCGCCCCAACCACCAGCAGCGAGGCTGCGAAGCCAGTCCGCAAGGCGGTCCCCAGAAAGCCATCGAAGCGCGCGCCGCCGAGGGTCGCGAAATGATCCTCCACGCCCTGTACCTGGCTTGGCAACGCGCCCTCTCCTCACGCCGATGAGCGCAAAGTCCGCTCGGCGTCAATACCTTGAGGCCGTGGCCGAGTTCGAGCAGACCTGCCTCCGGTTCTCTTCCGGCATGGCCGAAGCCCTGGCGGACCCAGCCGCGACCAACGTCCTGATGCTCTCGCCACTCGGCCCGCGAAAGGGGCCCAAGCGCGCGTCGCCACGGCCGGGCCAGGTCGAGCCTGGCCAAATGCCCTCCCGCGGACGCCCACGCGCGCCGCACGCCCTCGACAGGCGCTGCAGCCCCACATAGATTTCAGTATGGCCCGCGACACCACCCCCGACCCGCTCGAGAAGTACTGGTCCAAGCGCGACTTCGCGGTCACCTCGGAGCCGCGCGGCGAGCGCAGTCGCGGCAAGGGCAAGGCCCTCTCGTTCGTCATCCAGAAACACGCCGCCAGCCGCCTCCACTACGACTTCCGTCTCGAGCTCGACGGCGTGCTGCTTTCCTGGGCCGTGCCGAAGGGCCCCAGCTTCGACCCCGCCGACAAGCGCATGGCAATCCACGTCGAGGACCATCCACTCACGTACGGCTCCTTCGAAGGCACCATCCCGCCTAAGCAGTACGGCGCGGGCACGGTGATCGTCTGGGACAACGGCACCTGGGAGCCGGTCGGCGACCCACGCGAAGGACTGCAGAACGGCAAGCTGCTCTTCATCCTGCACGGCCAGAAGCTCGAGGGCCAGTGGGAGCTGGTGAAGATCGCCAAGGGCGGCGAGAAGCAGGAGCCGTGGATCCTCTTCAAGAAGCGAGACGCCTTCGCGCGGCCGAAGGCCGCCTATGACGTCGTCACCGCGCTTCCCGACAGCGTAATCGCGAAGCCGTTGCGCACGGAGCCTTCGTCGGCGGCGAAGCCCCCGACCCGCAAGGCGGCGACGAAGGCGCGCCAGCGCAGCGACGCAGACGATGGCATTCCAGGTGCCGTCGAGGCGCCCTTGCCCATGAAGATCAGCCCGCAACTCGCCACCCTGGCCACGGGCGTTCCTTCCTCCGGGCAGTGGGTCTACGAGATCAAGTTCGATGGCTATCGGATCATGACCCGCATAGAGCAAGGCAAGGCGAGCCTGATCACGCGTGGCGGCCACAACTGGTCGGCCAAGATGCCGCACCTGGTGCGCGAACTCGAAGGCATGGGCCTCGCCTCGAGCTGGCTCGACGGCGAGATCGTCGTGCTCGACGAACACGGCCTGCCCAACTTCAACGCCCTGCAGAACGCCTTCGATCGCGGCGCGGGCACTGCCCAGATCGTCTACTTCGTCTTCGACGTGCCTTACTTCGAGGGCTACGACCTGCGCGAGGCGCCGCTCGCCGCGCGCCGCCAGCTGCTGCAAGCCTTGCTCGACGAGAAGGCCACCCAGCACGTGCGCTTCAGCGCCGCCTTCGAAGCCGATGCCGCCTCGG
The DNA here is from genome assembly GCF_009765735.1 of Xenophilus sp. L33. GTDB lineage: Bacteria > Pseudomonadota > Gammaproteobacteria > Burkholderiales > Burkholderiaceae_C > Variovorax. Next base: position 43,791 of record NZ_LMUW01000198.1, on the reverse strand, counting down.
TACTCGCCTCAGCCTGTCGCATGAACCTCGAGGGCGTGATCGCCAAGCGCGCCGATGCGCCCTACGTTTCGCGCCGCACCGAGACCTGGCTCAAGCTCAAGTGTCAGCAGCGGCAGGAGTTCGTGGTGGCCGGCTACACGGACCGTTCGGACGCCTCTGGCGAGGTCGGCAGCCTGCTGCTGGGTGTGCATGACGCCGAAGGCAAGCTGGTGTCGGTCGGCAGCGTCGGCACGGGATGGGATTCGAAGGAGGCCGCCCAGCTGAAAACCAAGCTCGCGAAGCTCGAAGTGCCGGCGCCGCCCTTCGCTGCCGGCGTCGCCAAGCCGGGCCGCTGGTCGAAGCGCGCCGCGGGCAGCGAGCGATGGGTCCAGCCGCGCCTGGTCGCCGAGGTGGCCTTCGCCGAATGGACCCCGGACGGTCAGGTCCGCCATCCGAAATACGTCGCGCTGCGCACCGACAAGCCGGCCAGCGCGATCGTGCGCGAGACGGCCAAGACCCTCACCGATACCGGGCCGGTGAAGCCAGCAGGCAAGGCCGCCACGGGCGGCGTCAAGGTCAGCAACCCCGAGCGCGTCATCGACCCGAGCTCGGGCCTCACGAAGCTCGACCTGGTGCGCTACTACGAGTCGGTCGCCGAATGGATCCTGCCGCATCTGAAAGGTCGGCCCTGTTCCCTCGTGCGCGGCCCGACGGGCGTCACGGGCGAGCTCTTCTTCCAGAAGCACGACGAGAAGATCAGCATCCCCGGCATCAAGGAGCTCGATGCGAAGCTGTGGCCCGGCCATGGCGCGCTGCTCGAGGTCGCCACGGCCCAGGCGCTGGGCTCCGCGGCGCAGATGAACGTGATCGAGTTCCACACCTGGAACTCGACCGCGAAGAGCATCGACAAGCCGGATCGCATGATCTTCGACCTCGACCCCGGCGAGGGCACGAGCTGGCAGCACATCCAGGAGGCCGCGGTCCTGGTGCGTGCGCTGCTGCAGCAGCTCGGGCTCGAGGCCTGGCTCAAGACCAGCGGCGGCAAGGGCCTGCATGTGGTGGTGCCGATCGCTCCGCGATTCGACTACGAGACGGTGAAGGGCTTCTCGCAGGCGGTAGTGCAGCACCTGGCGCGCACGATCCCAGCGCGCTTCGTCGCGAAGAGCGGGCCATCGAATCGAGTCGGGAAACTCTTCGTCGACTTCCTGCGCAACGGGCACGGCGCGACCACGGCGGCGGCGTTCTCGGCGAGGGCGCGCCTCGGCTTGGGCGTCTCGATGCCGGTGAGTTGGGACGACCTGGCCAAGCTCAAGAGCGGCGCCCAGTGGACGATCGCGACGGCGCGCGAGCATCTGTCGTTTCAGACGAGCGATCCGTGGTCGGGGTATTGGGCGGCCCGCCAGCCGCTGGCGGCTGCCATGAAGACCCTAGGCTATGCGCCGGGGAAGTAGGCGGTCATCCGTTCAGTCGTTCAGCCGTTGAGCCGTTGAGCCGTTCGCGGTTTCTAGAGCTTTTTCAAGGCCTCAGCGCCGGCCGCGGCCATGCTGGGCGTGAACTCGAGAATCTCGGCCCGGGCGCATCCACCCATCACGAACGGATCGAGCAGCAGGATCGCCTCGAGCGCCTCTCGGTCGCCAGATCGCGCGAGGATCACGCCACCGGTGCGCGGGACTTGCCGCCCCGAAGCGATGAATAGGCCACTCTTGTAATGCTTCTTCAGCCAAGCCACGTGCTTGGGCATCAGTGCGTCGAGTTCGCCGAGCGGACGGAGGTATGTGAGGGTGACGACGAACATGTGGGCTCGCAGTCCGACTCAAAGGAGTGGCGGCTCGGCCGGTGACGCATCTTCGATCGACGGCGCCTTCGGCCTCGATGCCTTCGGCGGCGGCGCCTCCGCCACCATGGCAAAACGCTCGACAGCGAATTGGTTCATGAAGTCCATCGAGCGCTCGGCCGGCGCATCCAGCCAGTCCGCGTACTGAGCCTCCGGCAGGACCACCACCATTCGCTTGTCCTGCATGTGGGGCGGCCGCCTCGGATCGGGCCGGTGCATGTGCCGGAACAGCTCGTGCTCGTCCGCATTGATGGTGAGCATCGTGAAGCTCAGCTCCCACTGCGCCGTCTCCGGGTTCTTCCAGGGTGACCACAACCCGGCCACGCCGAGCGTCTCGTCGTTCGCTGCGGTGAAGCGCGTCGGGATGAACTTGCCCGTGCGCCAGTCGGGCTCGTAGATCGCCTCGCACGGCACGATGCAGTGCCGGGGCATGGCCCAGGCGTTCTTGAAGCTCGCGAGCTGGCTGACGGTCTCGGTGCGCGCGTTGTATGTCCTGAGGCCGAATTCACTTCCTTGGCGAAGCCCGGGAGCAGCCCGAAGTGTCCCTCGACCAACTCGAAGTCCGGCACGGCCTCGTCGCCCGACTCGCGCTCGGGCGGCCGGCGGATGAAGGGCGCCATCTGCGTCGGATAGATGTGCAGGCCACCCGGCGGCGGCTCCCATTCGTGCGGCATGCGGAGGCCGAAGAGCTTCTCGATCTGCTTGCGGCGCTTCTCGGCCTGATAGTGGCTGCACATGGAGTTCGGAGCCTGGGGCGGTGGGGGGCTGAATCGGGCAGATGCTAGCTCCCGATTATGGGGACGGTGAGGCCCGCCAGCACGGCCCCGTGGAGCATGAAACGTCAATGCCCTGCGCTGCCGCGCCGGCGCGGTCGACACCAAATCCGCCTTTTATCCGTCGCCAAATGACCCCGCCCCCGATTTGGAGGATACTGGATATCCATCCAGTATCGGAGCCGCTCATGGCCGCCCTTCTCGAATGGGCCGACGATGACCAAGTGCCGGCCCCGCCCGCCCGACCACCCAGGATCGCCCTCCTTCCCGGCGAACTGCCCCCCGCCGTGGCGGCCGCCATCTGGCGCGGCGACCAACTCGGATCGCCCGTCACTCAGGTGCTGAGCAGCGGCTATCCGGCCCTGGACGCCGAACTCCCGGGTGGTGGCTGGCCGGCCCGGTCCCTCACCGAACTGCTCCAGCCTCAGCCCACGGTCCTCGAGTGGCGGCTGCTGGCGCCGGCCATGCGTGCGGTCGTGGCCAAGGGCGAGGACATCGTGATCATCGGCCCTCCCAAGCTTCCTCACCTGCCGGGCCTGCGAGACGAGGGCCTGGACGAGCGACGGCTGGTGTGGATCCAGGCGGCGACACCGGCGGAGCGACTCTGGGTCACCGAGCAGCTCGTGAAGGCCAATTCGGCGGGCCTGGTGCTGTCCTGGCTGCCGCAGGCGCGCCAGGAACAGATCCGCCGGCTACAGGTCTGCGCGCAGGCCTGCGACAGCCCGGTCTTCCTTTGCCGCCCGGCCGCGGCCGAGCACGAGGCCTCTGCGGCACCGCTGCGCGTGCAGGTCACCCTGGGCGTCGACTGGGAGCTTCGCGTGCATCTCCTCAAGCGCAAGGGCAACGTCCACGACGGTGTGCTTCGGCTGCCGTCGGTGCCGAGAGGTCTCGCACCACTCATCACGCCCCGTCTGTTGAAGCCGAGCGCCCTGTTGGCCGCCCGCAGGCCGCGTGCAATCCCTGGCCAGCCCCAAGACATTCGCGAGACTTCCCATGCTCTGGGCAGCACTGCTTCCCGATCGCCAGCTTCCCGACTCCCAGCGCACTGAAGCGATCCGCGGCATGTCGATCTGGTGCCTCCAGTTCACGCCCCGCGTGAGCGTCGTCGACGCAGCCTCGGTATCGCCGGCGGTCGTGATGGAGCTCGAGGCGAGCGTGCGCCTCTTCGGCGGCAAGCGAAAGCTGGTCGAGCGCATCAAGGTGGAGACGCAGGAATTGGGCGTGGGCCAACTGGCCTGGGCGCCGACCAGCCTCGCGGCCGTGGCCGTGGCACGCAACGCCCAGTCCAACGGTTTCGCCAGGCCCCTTCAAGCCCTGCTCGACGACCTGCCGGTGGAAGTCCTCGCCCCGGTCGCCGCGCATGCGGCCATCCTGGCGCGCATCGGTTGCCAGACGCTCGGCCAGGTGCGTGCCCTGCCTCGCGGCGGACTGAGCCGCCGCTTCGACAAGGCGCTCGTGGGCGCGCTCGACCAGGCCTACGGTCTGAAGCCCGAGGCGCACGCGTGGGCGACGCTGCCGGACACCTTCGAGGCCCGGCTCGAGCTGATGTCGCGCATCGAACTCGCCCCGGCGATGCTGTTCGGTGCGCGCCGCCTGCTGCTGCAGCTGTGTGCCTGGCTGGCCGCGAGGCGCTCGGGCGTGACCGCCTTCACCCTGAAGTGGTGTCACGACGCCATGCGGTCCAAGACCGCCGGCGATGGCGGCAGCTTGACGGTGCGCACCGCCGAGCCGACCCGCAACATCGAGCACCTGAGTCGCCTCCTGGCCGAACACCTCGCCAAGGTCGAACTGCTGGCGCCGGTCGGCGACCTGGCGATGACTGCGGACGACGTTCGCGCGCTGGAGGAATCGAGCTTCTCCCTGCTCCCGGAAACGCTGCCCCACGGCGAGGGCCTGGCGCTCGTGCTGGAACGTATCGCCGCGCGGCTGGGGCCCGAGCGGGTGCTGCGGCCCGTCATCGCCGAAGACCACCGCCCCGAGTGGATGTGCCACTGGCAGCCCGCGCCCGAGCAGCGTCCGAGGCAGCGGGCGCGCAGCCTTGACTTCCCGCAGCCGACTTTCATCCTGCCCAAGCCCCTGCGCCTGGCATCGCGCGAGTCCCACCCGCTCTACCAAGGGCCGCTGCAACTGCTCGCCGGCCCGCACCGCATCGAGTACGGCTGGTTCGACCGTGTGGGCGATCGACCCGGCGACGCACAAGAACATTCGAAGGATCGGCAAGGCGACCGGGACGGCGAAGCGGCCGCCGCCGCGTCGGGCACGCGCCATGTCGCGCGCGACTACTTTGTCGCCCTGAGCGAGCACGCCGGCGTGCTCTGGATCTTCCAGACCCGCCTGGCCAACGAGCAGTCCGCCTGGTTCCTGCACGGCATCTTTGCCTGAGCATGTCCACGCTCCCCGACTACGTCGAGCTGCGCTGCATCTCGAACTTCACCTTCCTTCGCGGCGCCAGCCAGCCGGACGAACTCGTGGAGCGCGCCGCCCGGTTGGGCTACCGGGGCCTGGCCCTGACCGACGAATGCAGCCTGGCGGGCATCGTTCGCGCGCACGTGGCCGCCAAGGAGCATGGGCTCCCTCTCCTGGTCGGGAGCCAGTTTCAGGTCGACTGCGACCACCCATTCACGCTCATCGTCTACGCCTGCAACCTGAACGGTTACGGCAACCTGTGCGAGTTCATCACGAAGCTCAGGCGCCGCTCCGAGAAGGGAACCTACGAGCTGCACTTTGACGAACTGTCCGCGGCCGCGCTCGAGGACTGCGTCGTCGTCGCCTGCCCGAAGCGGATGTCCTTGCCGGCGCAGCTCGAGGCCGTCGGTCTCTGGCTGCTCGCCCATTTCCGCGGTCGATGCTGGCTGGGTGTGGAACTGCTGCGCTTCATCGACGACGAGATGTGGCTCTACCGACTGCGCCAGGTCAGCGCGCTCACCGCAATCCCGCTGGTCGCGACCGGTGACGTGCACTTCCATGTCCGCTCGCGCAAGCCCCTGCACGATGTGCTCACGGCCACGCGTGTGGGCCGGCCGCTGACCGAATGCGGGCTCGATCTGCAGCCCAATGCCGAGCGGCACCTGCGCACGCGCCTGCGCCTCGGGCAGGCCTATCCGGAGGACCTCTTGGCCGAGACGCTCCATGTCTCCGCGCGATGCCAGTTCAACCTGGAGGAACTGCGCTATCAGTACCCCGACGAGGTCGTGCCCGAAGGCGAGACCCCGGCCTCCTACCTGCGCCGCATCACCTACGAGGGCGCGGGCCGGCGTTGGCCCGAAGGGATGCCCGCCAAGGTCCAGCTGCAGATCGAGCACGAGCTCGAACTCATTGCCGAGCTGAAGTACGAGCACTACTTCCTGACCGTGGCCGACATCGTGCAGTTCGCGCGGTCACGCCACATCCTGTGCCAGGGCCGCGGCAGCGCGGCCAACAGCGTCGTGTGCTACTGCGTGGGCGTCACGGAGGTGGATCCCGCGCGCATGAGCGTGCTGTTCGAGCGCTTCATCTCCAAGGAGCGCAACGAGCCGCCCGACATCGACATCGACTTCGAGCACGAACGCCGCGAAGAAGTCCTGCAGTACCTGTACCAGCGCTACGGGCGCGACCGCGCGGCCATCACGGGCGTGGTCATCAGCTACCGCCCGAAGAGCGCGATTCGCGATGTCGGCAAGGCGCTGGGCTTCGCGCTCGAGGTGGTGGAGCAGCTGGCCAAGGACCACAAGTGGTTCGACGGCAAGACCGTGATGCCCGAGCGGCTGGTGGAGATGGGCCTGTCGCTGGACGACCTGAAGGTGCGGCAGCTGATGCTGCTCACGGGGCAGCTGCTGGGCTTTCCGCGCCACCTGAGCCAGCACACCGGGGGGTTCGTCCTCACGCGCGGTCCGCTGTCGCGCATGATTCCCATCGAGAACGCGAGCATGCGCGACCGCACCGTCCTGGAGTGGGACAAGGACGACCTCGACGCGCTGGGCTTCCTGAAGGTGGATTGCCTCGCGCTCGGCATGCTGACCGCGATCCGCAAGTCGCTGGCGTTCATCGGACAGCGCAAGGGCTACGTCTTCGCACTGCAGGACGTGCCGGCCGAGGACCCGGCCACCTACGAGATGATCTCGCGCGCCGACACCGTCGGCGTGTTCCAGATCGAGAGCCGCGCGCAGATGAGCATGCTCCCGCGTCTCAAGCCCCGGTGCTTCTACGACCTGGTGGTCGAGGTGGCGCTGGTGCGCCCGGGACCGATCGTCGGCGGCATGGTGCATCCGTACCTGCGGCGCCGCCAGGGCCTGGAGCCCGTGACCTATCCGAGCGAGGCGCTGAAAGAGGCGCTGGGCCGCACGCTCGGCGTGCCGGTGTTCCAGGAACAGGTGATGCAGATCGCGATGCTCGCGGCCGGCTTCACGCCGGGCGAGGCTGACGGCCTGCGGCGCGCCATGGCCGCATGGAAGCGCAAGGGGGGCCTGGAGCGCTACTACGACAAGATCGTGAATGGCATGACCGAGCGCGGCTACGAGAAGGTCTTTGCCGAGCAGATCTTCGAGCAGATCAAGGGCTTCTCGGAGTACGGCTTCCCGGAAAGCCACGCCGCCTCGTTCGCGCTGCTGGTCTACGCGAGCTGCTGGATCAAGTGCCACCATCCGGCCGAGTTCCTGGCGGCCATGCTGAACTCGCAGCCGCTGGGCTTCTACAGCCCGAGCCAGTTGGTGCAGGACGCGAAGCGCCACGGCGTCGAGGTGCGGCCGGCCGACGTGCTTCACAGCGAGCTTGACTGCACGCTCGAGAACCTGCCGCACACACCTGCGGTCCGCCTGGGCCTGCGGATGCTCTCGGGCCTGCGCTGGGAGTGCGCGCAGCGCATCGTCGACACCCGCAACGACATGCTTTTCGACAACGCCGAGGACCTCGCGCGCCGCGCTGCGCTCGAGCTGCACGAGATGAAGCTGCTCGCTAGCGCCGATGCGCTCAGAAGTCTGAGCGGGCACCGCCGGAACGCCGTGTGGGACGCCGCGGCCCTGCGCGCGACGCCGCGCCTCCTGCGCGATGCGCCGGTCGACGAGGACATCCTGGAACTGCCATCGGCACCCGAAGGCGAGGAGATCATGTTCGACTATGCGGCGACGGGCCTGACCCTGCGCCGGCATCCGCTGGCCCTGTTGCGCCCTGCCCTGACCAGACGCGGCTTGCAGTCGGCGGCGGACCTGCACGACCTGCCCAACGGCGACGAGGTTAGCTACTGCGGCCTGGTCACCCTGCGCCAGCAGCCGGACACGGCCAAGGGCGTCATCTTCGTGTCGCTCGAGGACGAGACCGGCGTGGTGCAGGTCATCGCGTGGCGGCGCATCCGGGAAACGCAGCGACAGGAACTGCTCAATGCCCGGCTGCTGGCAGTCCATGGGACCTGGCAGCGCGAGGGAGAGCTGCGAAGCCTCATTGCGGAGCGACTCGAGGACCTGACGCCGCTGCTGGGCCGGCTGTCGACGGCGTCGCGGGATTTTCACTGATGGGACCGATAGCGCTTGCGTGCCGTCGCGCTTAGATATCCGGGGAAGCTCGATGCCGCCTTCGGCGCCCGCCCTCATGTTGAGCGAAAGCGGGCGCCGTTGCCATAGGTTCAAAGGCACGCGGTGCGTCGACCGCGCACGGACTGGACGAAATCCGGCTGGAAGGAGCGGCGGCTGCCGTCAGAGAACTCGACCGTGACCGAGTGCGAATCTGCGCTGACCACCGTGCCGGGACCGTAGCGGCGGACCTTGACCGCGTCGGCCGGCGTGAAGAGCGGCCGGTCGGATTTCTTCAGGCCGGCGCCATCTTCCTCGTGCAGCACGATCGGCCGCGCCATCTCTTGCGCGTGGCGCGCGATGCGCACGCAGTTGTCGCAGGTGCCGCAGGTTTGCGCGAGGGCCTCCTCCTCGAGATGCGCCAGCAGCACCTGCCATCGGCATCGACCCGTTTGCGCATAGAACACCATGCCTTCCAGGGTAGCGTGGTCCTGCTCACGCTTGCGGCGGTAGCCGGTGAGCATGGCGTCTAGCTCATCGGCTCCGAGGTCTCGCCGCTGCAGCGTGAGGCTGCCTTCGCGATCCTCGCGCACCACGCGCCGTTGCCGCAGCAATCCGAGCGCCACCTGCACCTTGCTGCGCGCATTCCCGAGATGCCGCTGCAGGCTCGCCAAGGTCCAGCCGTGCGCCTTAGCCGGGCCCTCGTGCAGCGCGCGGTACAGTGCGTCGAGTTCATTCTTCTCGGGATAGCGCCCGGCCAGGAAGAACTGCTGCACCGCCTTGTCGCGCGGCAGGAACAGCAGCGTGCATTGCGCGACGGCCCCATTACGCCCGGCTCGCCCCGACTCCTGGTAGTACGCGTCGAGACCGGACGGCAGCTGGTGATGCAGCACGAAGCGGATATCAGGCTTGTCGATGCCCATGCCGAATGCATTGGTCGCGACCATCACGCGCACCTCGCCGTGCATGAAGGCGTCCTGGCCGGCGCGTCGCTCGGCGGCCCGGCGCTTGCCGTGGTAGAGGCCGGCCGATTCGCCTGCGGCGATGAGCGCGTCGTGCACCGCCTCGGCTGCCCTGACGGTCGCGGTGTAGACAATGCCGCTGCCTTCGGTCGCACGAACGAGTTCGAGCAGGCGCCGTAGCCGGTCTTCTTCGCTCGCGAGCTGTTCGACGGCGTAGTGCAGGTTCGGCCGATAGCTTCCGGTGTCGACCAGCCCGGCCCGTGGAATGCCCAGGCGCGTCAGGATGTCCCTGGCCACGCCGTCGTTCGCGGTGGCGGTCAATGCCAGGACGGTCGGGTGTCCGAGCCCTTCGATGGCGGGCCCGATCTCCAGGAATGCGCGGTGCGCCGTTAGCGTATTAGTAGGCTTGGTTCTTCGAACTCATTGATTTTGATTTAGCGGACTACTGGACCACCGTCGTCACGGCTCATGGCCTCGTCGACGGGATCGGCAGATCGAACAATGCGATGGCGCTGACTCTAATCTGACTTCCGACTTGACTAGAAATGAGGCAACCATCGTAATTTGCAGATTGGTCGAGCCGCGTCAGCGAGCATAGTCAATCGCATGACGTTCAGACGCCCGCGCTTGGGGCTGGCACAATCGCTCGCCGAGTGCAATTTTGAAGGGCTGCACTATCTATCAATTACCAAGAAAGACGACCAATGGCACAAAGCTACAAACAGATTCAAAAGCAGATCGCACAGTTGCAAAAGCGTGCGGACGCGATGCGTGATGAAGAGATCCAGGGCGTGGTAGATCGCATCAAGGTCGCCATAGCGCACTACGGCCTGACGGCTGCGCATTTGGGTCTCGCCGCGGGAATCGGCCGAGGCAAGTCCAAGGCAACGATCAAGTCTTCACGCAAATCGAAAGTTATGTCCTCTGCCGAGTTCAGTGACGACAGCGGCAACGTCTGGTTGGGTCGAGGCCCTCGTCCGCACTGGTTGCGCGACGCATTGAATGCCGGCCGTTCAATTGAGGAGTTCAGGGTCGGGGTCACGCCTACGGCATCCGTGCCCGTTCCTATGCCCTCAGAGACCGCGAAGGCCGCCAGCAAGGCACCCGCCAAGAATCCAAGCGCGCGCCGTCCAAGGTCAACTACAACGATGGTGCCGGGAACTCATGGACCGGTCGCGGCCCGCGGCCCGGGTGGCTCAAAGCCGCGCTGGAGAGCGGCAAGTCGCTCGAAGACTTCGCAAAATAGAGGCGAAGCGAGGTCGACTCATGCCGCGACGCGCTGCGCGACTGTGTCGTCGGCAGCGCCCTTCGCCTGATCCTCGCCAACCAGGTTCGTTCGAACGACGTTGAGCATTCCAGCCAGATCCGCGAGTGAGACATCGGATCGAACCCCAGCGGCGACGTCCTTCATCAGCGTCTCGATCGAGGCCATGCCCCTGGCTGCCGCGACCACGGGATCCGCCTTGGGCGCCCGGCGTAGCATCTTCATTTCGTCCACCCTGATCTCAAAGCCGCGCTGCTCCTTGCCATCCTTGTCGGTCCAGCGCGTGGACCGCTGGCGCCCTTCAACGTAGATCTCGCTGCCCTTGGTCAGAAACTCGAGCGCGATTTCAGCGGTTCGGTCGTAACAGACCAGCTGGTGCCACTCGGTGTGCTCGACGAGTTCCCTTGACGCCCGGTCTGTCCAGTACTCGTTCGTCGCCAGGCTGAAGTTCGCATAGACGCCCTTGGGACCTTGGCCTCCCTCGGGATCTCGACCGAGCCGGCCGATCAATTGCGTTCGATTCATGACATGCTCCTTGACTGATGGATGCCTACGCCGAATGAAACCGGCAAGGCTGCTGGCCTGCGCTGATTCAGGCCCCAAGCAGAACCGGTGCCCGAGCCATTGCCTATCTGACGACCGACAGCGCATACATCGGGTCGTAGTAGATCGCCGGAACGTGCCGGCCCAACTCCCTATCGAAGACAAGCTGCACTACGACATGCACCAGCGTGTGAAGCAACCGCATGATTTCCTCGAGCGCCAGGCTGCGCCCTTCGTCCGACGCCTTGATGAGGAGCGCAATCCGCACGAACGCCTCCTGGGGCGAGTTCGCGTGCACGGTCGTGATGCCGCCAGGGTGCCCCGAGTTGAGGACGTTCTGGACGTAGTAGAAGGTCTCGTCGCCGCGCAACTCGGCAAGCAACACCCGGTTGGGCGTCTTGCGCATCACCGCCTGGAGGACCTGTTTGGCTGAGGCACCGACGACGCGCTCCCCGGCATGGCCGTCGCGGCGATAGAAAAGCGCCTGCGAATTCGGGTGATTGCGAAGCGGCATCTCGGGGGTGTCCTCGACCGTGATCAGCCTTTCCCACCGGGGAATAATCTCGACCAGCGCGCGGATGAAAGAAGTCTTTCCGCTGCCGGTTGCGCCGGAGACGATCATGTTCTGGTGACCTGGGACTGCTTGTGCGAGAAATGCTGGCCAGTCGCCGGCATGGGCCAGGTTCCAGAGCTCAATCTGCGCTGGCTCCAGTTGGCCCCGCAGCCGCTTGCGCTCGTCTTCGGTCAAGGCCGCGGAAAACACGTGCCGCGTTCGCTCGAAATACCGCTGATC
>NZ_LMUW01000198.1:0-32153 GCF_009765735.1 Xenophilus sp. L33 | reverse complement strand
CGCGCTCGCCGCCAGGCAGATAGGCCGACAAGATCGGATCTCCCTCGTCGAAGGGCTTCTGAGAGATGTTGGCGAGGTAGCTCCCGAGGGCCAGAAGATACTCGTACGTAATCGCCGGCGCGTGCGCCTGTTCCCAAATTCCCCTCTTCCACAGTTGGACGGATCCCGGCGAATTCACCGCAATCTCGTTGACCTCGGGGTCGGTCAGCCAGGCATCGAACGCCCGAAGATGCGCCTGGATCGAGACGAAACGGTCGGAAGCGCCCATCAGTTCGCCTCCGCCGCCGGTCGCAGTTCGTAGACGGTCGAGAAGTCGACGTCACGCGCCACGAAGATCTTGATGATCTCCCCCTGGTTCTTGTAGAGGCTGGGCTTCAGCTGACCGCCCTGCTTGAGCATTTCTTCCACGATCGTGTTCGTGGTGTTTGAGGTGTTGGTCAGCTGCGAAAGCGTGCTCTGCGTTCCGATGTTGTAGGTCGTTCCGTAGGGGCTGCTCGTCCCTTGCGCGCGCGCATCCTCCTTGGCAATGTAGATCTGCTTGGCGTCCTGAAGGAGCGAGAAGAAGATAGCACCGGCAAAACGCTCGAACCACTTGTTGTCGACGTAGCCTGAGGTGCCTGCGCGACCCAGTGCGTCCGTGCCCGGCGAATTGAGTTGGACAGTCACGAAGTTGGGCGTAACCGCGCGCGTCCATAACGTGAAGATCGACTTTTGGCCGGACTGCAGCCCCTGGGTGTATTCGCCTTCCATGGTGGTGCCGGCTTCCATCAGGACCACTTTCCCGTCCATCGACATGACCGGCGCGCTCAGGATGCACTTCAGGAACCCGGGCTGATCGGTCAGGATTGCGGTGAGTAGCGTGCAATCCGGCAATGTGCCCTTCGCGAGGGTCATCGACGGCTTGCGGTTGATCGTGGCGCTGGTCCCAGGAGTCAGCGTCGACGAGAGCGAGCTGGCCAGGGCATTGGTGCCGCCCTGGGGCGTGGATGCCCCCGGCAGCCCGACGTTTGCCACGGCGGTCCCCAATTGGCTTACGACTGCTGCCGTCGGTTGAGCAGACGCAAAACTGATCGTGCTTTTGCGCCGGCGGTCACGGATTCGGTCCTCCTCGGACATCCCGTTGTTTGAGCCGCCCTGCTGCGACGAGTCGGCTTTCTTTTCCGGCTCCGGGCAGTTCAGGCCGATGGGAAGTCGCAGGCCACCGGGGCATTCGACGAAGGTGGCCGGCGGCGGGGCCTGTGGTCCGAGGGCCAGCGGAACCTTCACCTCGGGTGCGGACAAGGGACGAGCATCGGTCTGGACTTCAGCCTTGGCGGGGGCAGGCGCGCCGAACGCGCCGAAGTAGTTGTTCCTGCTGGCGATCCCGAAAAGGATCAAGGCTGCTGCCGAGACGGCCGTGGAGACCAGGATCAGTTTCTGGCCGGGTGCGACCGCTCGCTTGCGTTCGACCAGGCCCGCACGTTCTGCATCGGCGATCGGCTCTTCCTGCTTCTTCTCGAACATGGCGTCAACCTCCTGGCTCCCGGATCGCCCGCTGGACCTTACCGCTCGCCGTACCGGTCGGTGAGGACTGGATCGGAGCGCTTGGCGAGCGGTTCGTGATGCCCGCGACGAGCGCTCCGCGACGCAGCACGATTCGCTGCACGACACGGTGCAGCACCATGGTGTCGTCCTCGACGTGGTAGTCGACCAAGCTTTCCGTTCCATCCGGCTCGATCACGAACGCGGCTGGCAGCGCATTCGCCGCAGAAAACAGCAAGTAGGTCTGCCGACCGTTGTCGTGCATCGCCAGAGGCTGCAGCTCCGGGGCGCCGACGATCCAATAGTCGTAGTTCAGGGTGCCCTCGTACTCGGAGCCCTTCAAATCCATCTTGATCTGCTTGCGCTCGGCCTCCTGCCTAGCGGCGGCCATGGCCTCTGGCGAGCTGGATTCCTGCTCCGGGTACTGCAGCCGGACCCAGTACGCGACGTTTCTGGACGTGCGACTGGTCGTCTTCAGCTCGAAGAGGTAGGAGCGCTTGTTCGAGAAGATCGTGAGGTTCGTATCCGCCTTCACGTCCTTCGGCTTGAGGACGAACAGGTTGCCGTTGATCGCCGCGTGCCAGGCGTCGCGATCCCCCATGGCAAAGTCCTTGATCTCTTCCTTGCTGCTCAGCTCGATCGTGGTGACGACCCCTTCGGCCGTGGCGATACGGATGATGTTGTCACCCGTGTAGCGCACCGTCTGGATGCGGGAATCGCTGGCCGATGGGGACGTGCCGACCTCGGCCGACGCTGCGCCCGCAGCCGCAAGCAGCGCCAACGCCAACAATGAGGAGGGCAGCGAGTTCATCGCCCGGCTGCTGGAGGAAGGCCGATGTTGGTAGGCGTCACCTGAGGGGGTGACTGCTGCACAGAGTTCGCATTGGGAGCGCCAGGCCCAGCGGCAGACCCCAGCACCTGGGGCACTCCTTCCTGGTCGCGTCGGTAGTTGACCGCGCAGAAGCCGAACGCGTTCACATGCAGATCCTTGATCTGGCTCGGAATGTTGGCACGCTCGTACCTGACGGTCAGCGTCGAGATATAGCGCGTGCGCACCGACGCTTCCACGCCGCGGGTCACCGTCCTGTCGAATCGCACTTGCGCGACTCGCAAATCGTCTTGGTCGGTCGGCAGGAAAGTGATGTTCTGAATCTCCACGCGCTCAGAATCCGTCGGGCTCATGGTCTTGACCGGCGACTGCGGATTGAGCTCGGGGTTGAAATAGTTGTCCCACTCGGCGCGCACCGGACCGCAGGACATCAGGTAGGCGGTCTTGTAGTTCGCCTCAGCCTCTCCGCGCGTGAAGCCCTCACGGGCGAGAACATAGCGCGCGACGTCAGACAGGAGGATCTTCTGGTCGCGATCCCTGGCGACACTCACGGTCTCTCCGGGTGCCTGCACGTCGTAGGCACCTGTGGCGTTGTCGACGCGAATGATGGCGGGAACGAACTGCTTCAGCGGGAGCAAGACCGTGATACTGAGCACGCTCAGCCCGCACAGGATCCCGCAGGCCCACGCGATCCGAGCATTGCGAGACGCGCGGCGCTCAAGGTCCAGACGTTGCTGGGTGTCCCAGTCGAGCGCCTTGGCGAAGTACGCCTCTTTGGCGGTCACTTTGCTGCTTTCAAAACTGGGGCCGCATTGATGGGCCGTGCTTCACCCGATGGCCAGCCAGGAGGTGGTTTTGGCACGGAGCACCCAACAAGATTTGCGCCGAGCCAGCACAGGCACGAGAACAGGATGAGCCGCATCTTTTGACTCCTTCGCTCAATCCATCAATAGCCGCGACCAGCCCGGCTGAAAAGCGTCTTCGCGTGGGTCAGGTTCGTCAGGCCTGCGCCAAACGAGCCTCCGCTTCCTCCGGTCAGCGATGCGCACATCGCCGGGATCTGGAGGAACATGAAGAACATCGATAACGAGATCAGCAAGATCGGGATCGTGATCGCCGCTACGTTCAGACCGGACCCACGCACGCCGAGCAAGTTGGCGACCATGGAGAGCACGCCACCACCGCTTTCCGTACCACCCAGGGTGTTGTTCAACGTCCCTACATAGCTGTTGATTATCCCGATGAACATGAAGATGAACAGCGCGGTGAACACATGGTAGAAGACAAAATAGAGCGCGGTGTTCAGCCAAGAATGAAAGTAGTTGCGGGTCTGAGGAAGCACAAGGGCAAGCACGAAGAATGGGCCGACCGCCAGCACCATGCTGAGACCGAGCTTCGAGAAAATGATGGCGAACAAGGCTATGGCAAGCAGCAGGTAGGTCGATACGATCACGAGAGCGCCCATCAGAAACAGTGCGATGGCCGGCCCGACGGCAAGCTCTTTCACAAGATTGCTTCCCGCAGTGAACATCGCCGATACCAGATCGACGACTTTCTCATTCACTTGGCCTAGAAGGTCCGGCGCGTTCGTTGCCGATGCGCTCAAGGCCGTCGTCAGTGCGGAAGGAAGATCGAAAATTGGTCGCGCGACCCATGACATATAGCCATTGCCCATGACATAGAGCACGACCATGAAGCCGACGAACTTGAGCAGCCAGTCGGTCATGGGCATCGCGACCTTCCCTTCGATGATGAGGTAGCACCAGATCAGCATGCATATGCCGAGGAGGACCCAGGCGATCGGAATGACGTATCCCGAGATGCCTGCTGCCGCTGCTTCGTAGAAGCCGCCCAACGCATTGTCGAATTTCGTGTAGATGTCACCGATGATGTTGTCGGCCATGGCGCCCCCTGCTTCATCAGAACTTCAGTTTCAGAGGCTTTCTGAGTGCTCCGACGTCGTCTTGTGTGGCGCACGTCGGCCCGCGGCTTCCTTTGCTCTCCACCTCTGCGCTGCAAGCCGCATTGAGCTCCTTGAGAGGTCCCAGGTTGCCCTTGTCGGCCTCGGCCGCGATGGTCTTGGCGTCGAACCTTGGAGATTCGACAACTTCTTGCTTCGTGCACGCCGATACGATGAGCAATGCCACCGTACCTACTAGGAAAGTGAGTTCGGCTTTCATGGCCTAGAACCTGATGCCACCCGCCGACCCCTTGGTCATGCCGGCGTTGAAACTATCGATGGCTGACTGCTGTTGCAGACGGCGGTCCGCCTCTTCCATCTGCTGGATCGTCGACAGCTTGACCTGCTCGTTCTGCATGCGCACCGTCTCAACCTGAATCCGGGCCTGCACTTCGGCAATCGCCTTGGCGTCGGTCGATGCGTTGATCGAGCCCACAAAGGTCTGCAAGTTCTGAATGTTCTCGGACGCCTTGCGGTACCCCATGTCGCCGATCTCCTTTTGGAGAGCGAGCTGCTGCCACTGCTGGTTGCACTGCGTGCGCATGGAGGCGTCGCTGTTCAGCTCCGCGCAGGACTTGAGCTGATTGGCCCGCACGATGTCGTTCAAGGACCCTGAAATCCCCGCGAAGGACCCTCCCCCGCTCTGCAGCGCCTTTGCAGCCCCGACATAGTCTCGGGGCAAGTACTGCGTGAGCAGGTCGTTGTTCATGAGATTGCCGAGATTGCGCGAGCCCTGCAGCGTGCCGTAGACCTGCTTCATCTGGTCGAGCTGCTGGCTCATGGATTTCAGCTGCTCTGTCCATTTGCCGATCGTCTCGATCTGGTTGAACATCGCCGGGAAGTCGCTGGTCACGGTCACGGGGATCTGCGCGCTCACGGTCCCCGCGAAACACAGGCAGGCAACGCCGCCAAGGAACTTGCGAACGAGATGCTTGAACTGCTTCATCACACTCTCCTCTTCAGAAAAATCGGCACCCACAGGGCCGGGTCTGGTCCGACCTGCGAGATGACGGAATGCATGACCTCGACGTTGTCCAGGCTCGCGGAGAGGATGGCCAGCATGTCATCCATGCCGCTCAGGTCCATCTTCACGAGCACGGATTCGGCGCCCTTCTTGAGGAGGAACTGGCCGGAGTTCTCCTCGGTGCGCTTGATCAGATGAAACTCGCGCGGCGTGAGCTTCAGCCCGTCGATGTAGTCGGCCTGCTCGGCCTCGCCGTTCGGAAGCAGCAGCTGCGTGGGGAACTGTGAGAGGAGCGTGCTGCCGAGGGGTGAGCGGCTGATGTCGCTCGGTTCCTGGGTATCCAGGCCGATCACCCCGTCTTCCTTGCGGATGGTCTTGCCTTTGTTCTCGATGAAGGTCTGCATGAGCGGATCCTTCAGTGCCCGCCAGGCCTCGGCGATGTCGACGATGTGAGGAGCGCCACTGGCGTTCTGCGTGATCTTGTGGGTGAGGTAGCGCAGGATCGGCGTGCGGGCTTCCTCGATGTCGAGGAAGTGGGTCATGTCGAACCCGAAGGTGTTTGCGCCTTCCAGATCGAAGCGATCCTGCTCGTTGTCCAGGACCCAGGCAAACGCCCCACCGTCGCACCAACGGCCAAGCGCTTGATACAGGCTGTTCTCACGATGGGTCGGCAGCGAGTCGCGCACGCGGGCGTAGCGACGGTGCCGAGGCTCCAGGTCATACACCTGCCGTATGCTGCGCAGAAGGTCTTCTTCGTCCTTGTGCGTCATCGCGTACTTGCCGTCGAACTGCGCGTTCCACGACATGATGCTCAGGATCACCGAGATGTTCTCGGCGGTCGGCTCCATCGAGAACGGATTCATCCCCGTCGGCTCGCCCCCCGCGATCCGGAAATACCGACCGCCCATTGCGCGGATGCAGATCTCCTCGCCGTAGTCCTTGTCGAAGCTGAAGACCTTGAGCGGCCTGCCGCCTTTCATCGCGCGCTTGCGGGCCAGGAGGCGCAGCGCGAGCTTGAGCACCGTCTTGCCCGCGCCCGATCGGCCGATGATCTTGTAGTTGCCTAGCTCCTTGCGGTGCGCTTTTGGTTCGCCTTCGGCATCTCGGTCGTTCGGGCCGTCCTCGCCTTCGGCGCCGCCGGACGAGGTCGCAGCCTCATCGTCGTAGTCCAAACGGATTCCTTGTTCAAGCAGGCGGTTGCGGCTTACATGGAAGTTGAAAAAATATGCGCCGCCCGCAGAGGTCTTCATGAGCGCGATGGGCGCACCCCACTGGCTGCCCTGGGCGTTCCCCTTGGGGTGGTTGTGCATCGGGAAGAACTTCGAGAAGTTCTTGCTGCTGATCGGCATCGCTCGGATGCGCCCATACTTGAAATTGCCCGGGAGGATGCTGAAGTAGGTGCTGATGAGCGCGCCGGCGCGCTCGCGCGACACGCTCATGCTCTTCTGGTCCATCAGGGCGACGGCCGTGTTGACGTTCTGGTTGAGCGCCTTGATGCTGTCGCCGTAGACCACAAGCACCAGTTCGTGTTCGAACATGGAGAACTTGCCGGCCTGAAGCTGAGTGCGCGCCGCGGCGACCTCGTTCAACTGCTCCTCGTTGACGCTCGTGCTCTTGATCTTGTTGAACTGGGTTTTCAGGAGCGCATCGGCCTTGTCGAATGCCATCGCGGTCACCGACTGACTCAAGACGAACTCGAAGGGCGCAGAAAGGAGGCCCTCGAACACCTTGGCGTCCAGCTGCTCGGCCCGGTAGGGTGCCACGAGCGTGAGGACGGCCGCGAAGCGCGAGCCTGCGGCACCCTCAATCTCGATCGTCTCGGCGCCGAAGTTCAGGGCCGAGGTCTGGAGGTACTGGCTGAGCTCCTGGGAGCCGAGACGAATGTGACGGTCGTTGTTGTTGAGAAGGCGGCAGTAGAACTCCGCCACGCGCGAACACAGGTTTCCGTGCGAGCGGTAGGTACCGAGCAGGCGCGGGTGGTAACGCTTCACGCTCGCCAGCAACTGGGCCGAGAGCTTGGCGATCTCGTCGCGGGCTCTCAGCCGCAAATCGTTCATGGCCTCGCTGGAGCGTTTGGAAAAGCGGATGCTCGCCCGATCGGCCAGATTGCCGGCGAGCCGGTAGACCGGCGAGACGAAGAGCTGGTTCGCGAAGTGCTGCTCGCCTTCGAACTTGCGTGCGTACTGATGCGCGAACTCCGTGGAAAGGTCGTTGTCGTATTCGATACCGGAGAGGTCGAAGCTGACCCGGCGACGCTCCAGGTGCGTCCACATCGCAACGTTCGGACTACGGGCGACGTTGTTCACGGCCGAGAACCATTGCTGGTTCAGATTGTCCAATTCCTTGTGCCCGATGGTCTCGAACGAGAGACCCTGGACGGCGATCGTCTGGGTCAGATCGCCTTCATAAGTCACGACCGTGTGATCGTCGATCTGCTGCGAATACGGCAGGCAGCTCGCGACGCTGCGCTCCGACTCGGTGGCCTGCGCGGCCGACATCACCGGAACTCCCGACGGCTCAGATGCGGCGTGAAGCTGACGACGCCGGCACCGTGCGAGCTCTTGTTCTTGACGAACCACCGGTGGCGATAGCTGGCGACGAGGTCACGGACCCAGAACGGGTTCTCGCTGGTCTTCCGGACCAGCACGAAGTGAAGCGGCAGCAGCAGCAGGGTCCAGAAGCCGAAGATCCGGATGCAGAGCAGCAGCAACATGCATTCGGCGCCGAAGACTGGAAGGGGCACGTATGCCTGAAGGACAGGTGCCTGCGGGCCGCGATAGATCACCGCGCGTTCGAGCGCGGGCTCTTCGTAGTGGGCGTCGGGTTCGTTCATCGCGGCTCCAAAGTGGCAGCCTACAAGTTCGAGACGCCCGACGAAGAGCCTCCGACCATGTCCTTGATGAACTGGATGATCGCGACCACGCCAAAGGCGAGCCCCGTTCCAAAGAGCGCCTGGAAGAAGAGCTTCTTGGGGTCCTCGCGCCCAAGCCAGTTGCCGGTGATCCAGTTCAGCAACGTGACCAGGCAGGCGATTGCGCCGATCACGCCGACGACCCCGTAGATCGCCGTGAAGATGCTCACTCCTGCTTGCTTGAGGGTCTGCGCCATGGCAGGGTCCACGGCTGCCGCAAACGTACCGGCTGCACTCGCGACGCGAGCCCAGACCGCGGCCCGCCGGGCCTTGCGCATGTCGATGTCTTGCAGCGCCGAAGCAATAAAGTCCTTCATCGATTCCTCCCTCCTGTCGCCAGGGTTTGCGTCGAACAATTTATGGCCGTCGTCAGAGGCCCCGCCAGATGCCGGCTAGAGGCCGGCTGCTGCTTGAGATTTCTCGAAGATGTCGAGTGACTCGCCAGACCGATCTGCCGGCATAGCGCTCTTCGCCCGCGCGCCTACCTTCGAGGAGGCAACGAGCGCGGCAGGTGCGCCCGTCGTGTTCTGCATGGACAAGGCATCGGGGGCGAACCGGACCTGCGCTGGCGCGCTGCTCATGTACGCAAAGACTCGATTGGCGTAGTCGTCGCTGATCGCACGGTCGACGCCGCCCGAGTTGTATCCGCGCAGCGCCGCCCAGATGGCGGCGACGCCGGAGTATCCAGAGGCCGATGCGCGGTAGTAGAAATTCCAGAGGATCTTCTGGCCGATGGTCAGGTTCTGGCAGGCGTCGAAGGCCTGCTCCCACGTCATGCCATAGAGGCCGATGTTGCTGACATGGATCTGCGCCAGGCCGACCGAGAACCTGCGCCCGGCAGCGGCGAGTTCCTTGGCAGTGGAGATCGCCTCGGCCAGCGATGCCGGCTGCTTCACCGTCCCTTGCGCCTTGTCCATGCCGATGGCAAGGGGCTGCCAAGCCGACTCGGTGCGGACAAGGGCTTGCATCAACACCGGCGACACCTGCGGTGCGCATTGGTCAAGAAGTGCTGCGAGCGTCAGCATTGGGCAACTCTCCTCGCGCCGCCATCGAAACGCGTTGGCATTCCGACTGAGGCATGATTAAAAATGTCGGTACGCGACATATTTGGACACTCCTGCGGGCTAGGCCGTGGCGCTTTTACTCGCAAGAGGGATCAAATTCGAAGTATTGAGCGCTTCGACAACATTATGTGCCTCTATGAGAGACAAATGTTCATATGATTGTTGCGCGTAACGATAAATTACATTCGAACAAAAGAAGATGAATTCAGCGCTCCCTCCTGAAGAAGAAGACGAACTGCCTTCCCAGGCCGCGCAGGCCGTCAGGGCGCTGCTGGAGCGCCACGGCATACCCAAACATCGCCAGGCGGCGTACGTAGGCGAGTTTTTCAAGCTCTCCCGGGCAGCCTCCCACCGGCGCACCCATGGCACCGCTGCCTGGACGCTTGAGGAACTTCAGGCGCTGGCGAACAAGTTCGGCGAATCGCTGCCGGAAATGCTCGGTGGCGGCAGTGCAAGGGGCGGAGTGCGCGCGACGCTGAAGATCGGTGACACCGAAACTCCCTGTCGCATATGGCTGCCATCCGCGCCGAGCACCGCGCGAAACAATGTCTTCGTGGCGATGGAGAACGCGGGCGCCTACACCGTGGTGCTTGCTGCAGCAGCGGGCACATTGCCGGTGCTGCAGGTGGCGCGCATCGAGATCGACCAGGCTGCTGACAATCCGCCAAGGATCGCGGTGCTGGACGATGATCGCGATGTCACCAAATCGATCTGCGCGGGCCTTCGTGAGATGGGCTACCAAGCCTCGCCGTACAACACCGTCGACGCCTTGGTGGCCGAGATCAAACGATCTCCTTTTGACGGCTACATCCTTGACTGGAAGCTTCGCGGCGGCACCGTCCTCCCCCTGATCGAGATGATCCGAGACGAGACCAAGCACGGCGCCATTGCGCTGATCAGCGGTCGGATGCGCGATGCCTCGATCAACACGCGGGAAATCGCGGAAGCGTCGGGGGAGTTCAACTTCGGATTGTTCGAAAAGCCCGCTCAGATCGAGATCATCGTTGCTGCTCTCTCGCGCGATGGTTTAGCACCCGCTCGAGGCGCGGCGTCTCGATAGGCTTTTCCGCGACGTGATCGAACGGCCAGGGCACGAGAGGCTTGTCAGGGATAGCTGCGCTCATGGCGGCCAGATAGGTACTCTGATTGGGACCCTCCAGCCGTCGAGTTTCCGCAGCCAGCTCGACTCCTCCCCTGATGGGCATATCCAGGTCCACCAGCACGGTGTAGTACGGAATGGCGGCGAGGTAGTTGGCCGCGGCCGCAGCCGAATCGGCAACGTCGCAGTCGTACCCCATCTTGACCGCCAACGAATACATCGAGGATCGGATATCGCCCCGGTCCTCCACGATGAGGACCTTGTTCGAAGACCCGACATCACCGTGGACGGCATCAGGATCCTCGATCAGCGCCGGCACGCAGACAGTGACGCGCGTTCCGACGCCCTCCTTGCTGTCGATCGTCAGCGTGCCGCCCAGGTGATTCACCACCGTGCGCACGATTGTCAGCCCAATGCCCCAGCTCTCATCGGCGTTGCCTGGCGCGCCCACCCGCTCGAACGGTTCGAACGCGGCATTCAGGCGCTCCGGTGGAATGCCAGAGCCCGTGTCGGCAACGTGAAAGATCAATTTCCCCGATCCCACCGGCGCTGGTTCAAGTTCCAGAGTGACCAGCCCCTTCTCGGTGTACTTGATCGCATTGCTGACCAGATTGGCCAGGATCTGGCTGATGCGCAGAACGTCGGCCATGGCGAAGATGGGCACTTTCGGCATGGTCATCTTGAAGTCGAGTCCCTTGTCGCGCGCACGATCACCGGCAATGTCAGCCATGTCTTCCATCAAGGCGCGCGCCTCGAAGGACTCTGGACGGATCTCGAGCTTCCCGGCCTCTCCACGCGCCAGGGTCAGCAAGTCCCGCAACTGAACGCCCAGCACCATGGATGAGCGGCGAATGCGCTGGATGGCTTGCTCTCGTTCCGCAGGCGACACGTTCAATCTCAAGAGGTCGACAGACGACAGGATGGCCTGCAGCGGTGATCGAAGCTCGTGGCTCACCATGCTCAGGAATTGCGACTTGGCCCGCACTGCAGCCTCCATTTGGACTTTCGCCGTCTTTTCCGCTTCGAGCGCGTCCAGGCGTCCCTGCGCCACCGAGCGGACCCGCCTCCTTTCGGAGAGGATGGAAAGAATCCACGCCCCCGTACCGACGCACAACAACGCTGCCGCTATGAGTGCCGCATTTCGCGACGCCGAGATGGACTTCAAGAATTCGTCTAGGCTCGTCATGTCGCGCGTGCGCGTGGCCTCCAACCAGTCCTGCAGCATCGGTTCAAAGGCTGCAAATTGGTTGAGCAGGCCCCGAGCGGCAGCTTGATCGAAGCCTGGCGCATGTACGCTACCGATCACGTCCCTATCAAACTGGACAAGCCTCTGGGCCATCGCCTCATACCCCGGAACGGTCTGTAGCCCTTCCCGGAGTTTCGAAGGCGCAAGGAGACGATCGCCCGTGGAGGCAAGCACGGAGACCAGCGTGTCGCGCCTGTCCGCATCCACCGCTTCTCCCGCGGCAAAGGCGCGCAATTCTTCGCGTGTCTTGGAAAATGCCTTTTCGTACTGATTGCCAGACCAGTAGTAGCCCTCCTTCGGTTGGGTGCGAGTCCAGGTCGAAGAGTCAGGCCAAAACAACAGCACCACCGCGATGCTGATGGCAGCCGGAAGGATCCCGACCGCCGCGTAAAAGCGCCAGCCCTTGAACCAACGGGCAAGCCGGCTATTTGACATCGATGCGGCAGACCTGCCAGATGAATTTTGCAAGCCCGGTGGGAGTGTCCAGGGTCGAAGCGAACTGATCGCGCGGATAGATCAAGAACAGAGGACCAAACTTGTCCTTGGCCAGCCGCTTGCCGTTCTGGGAGTGGGCAAGAATGATTCCATAAGTCTCCATGTCGCTCCAAGGTATCGTGATCGAGTAGTCGTCTATTGCGAACAACCGAATTGAGTTTCCATGCGCACCCGCAAGCGCAAGCACAGCGCTCAGGAGCGGCCCTTCAAAGCGGCTCTGGGGCGTCCAATCGGTGCCCGTCGTAATAGCCACTGAAGGCAAGGCCATTACCTGTGCTTCGGAAAGCACAGTGCGGTCCGCGGGTTTGCCTCCCGCGTCAGGATGGACGGCCCCGACCGACAGGAATGCGCCAGGCGAGCATCTTGCCGCCGCAGCGCCAGAGGCGGGCACGATCAACGCCAGCGCAAAGCACATCGAAGCAACCACGACCACGTCACGCGCATTCATGATTCACCCCCTATCTTCCCATTCTGAGCGCGACTGCGGGACCTTGAGTAGGAGGCGGGCGCATCCTGATGTTCGCCGCAAGTTTCGCTTTGGTGGCGCGGTCGATCTTGGCCTTGAGGACCACGGACTCGTTGCGACCGTCGCGCAGTTCGAGCGCAGCGAATTTCTTCGGCTCACGACTCATGGCCCCAGCAAGCTTGGACGCATCATCGGTGAACAAGGTGATGTCGTTGCGCGGCCGGGAGATCGCGACGTAGAACACGGCCCGGTTGCTGGTGAGGCTCCTGGTATTCGCGTCCACGAGCACGCGATTCTTTGTCAGGCCCTGCGCCGAGTGGATCGTGCTGGCATAGGCATGCTGCAGGTGGACGGGGCGCGTGCGATCGATCTTGATTTCATCGCCGTTGCTGTTGTTGTTGTTGCCGTCATCGCGCCCGCTCGAGCTACCTCCAACGCGGCTCTTCACGGTCACGTGCGTCGCATCGACAGCAGCAACCTGGTACCGCTGCCCGTTGAAAGTGCCGAGTGCAGGGTCGTTCGCACTGATGCGCACCCAATCGCCCGGCGCCAACTCGACGACCTCTCGCTCGTAGAGACGCAGCATGGACTGGCGCGAGGGATCGAAGGTGAAACGCCGCCCGTCTGGCGCTTGAACCGTCAGTTCATTGCGCCGGAGGTCATGTGCAAGCACCTGCAGCTGTTCGCCCTTGACGAGATCGCTCCCATAGGTCCGCTGCGGCACGATGATCTGGCCCGTCTCGTAGCTCTGCGCCGACCTGAGCTCGGCGCGCGTCATGTCGACGTTGTTCAGGATTTCGACTTTCTCGCCGTTCGGCAGCGCCAGGCCCTCGCGCACCAGCGCGTTGATCGCACGCCGTGCGTCATTGGTCCCAGCGACGATCAGGGTCTCGGCGCGCTCGGCCGCCGGCAATTGAACGTAAGCCTCGGCGACACGTGCGTGGCGCTGAGCATCTGGCCGCACCTCAACGATCGTGTTCTTGAGCGCAGACACGGCAGCGGGCACCTCGTTGTTGGCCGCGTGAATCACTGCCGCGCGGATCGCCTCATTCTTCTGGCGTTTGATCTCGGTGAGAAACGCCTTCGTCATACCGGCGTCCTGAAGCTGCTCGAAGGGCTTGCCAGCCTCGACCGCATGGGTCTGTTTCCGGTCACCCGAGAGAATCAGACGAGCGTCCTGCTTCTCGACGATGGCCATGAGCTTTTCCAGCTGATGGGCGGGCACCACCCCGGCTTCGTCCAGGAAGATGATGGATTTGCAATCGAGCGCCCGGTGCTGTGTCGCGCGAGCGAGGAACGAGGCCAAGGTCTGCGATTGCATGCCCAGCGACGCGAGGGCCTGGTTCTGGGAGGCATAGGGTGCGAGGCCAATGACTTTGTGGCCCTGACGGCCAGAGAGCCTGCAGGTTTCGGCCTTGATCCCCTCCACCGCCTTGCTCAGCATGTGGCTCTTGCCGGTTCCGGCCAGGCCCTGGATGCCGACGAAGCGATCTTTCGCGGTCAGCACCATGGCAACGGCATCACGCTGCCCGGTGTTCAGATCGCTCGATGCCAGCATGGCGGCAACCGCCTCCTTCGACGCGACGGCCGACACGGCGCCGCGGCCCGCCTTTTCGATCGCGAGGATGCGCATCTCGGTGCGCCGCGCCTCGGGTGTCGCAAAGCGCGCTTCGGCCGTGACCAGCGCGCCGCGGCGAATTGCGGAATCCACGCTCGCCTCGGCCTGCTCTTGGGTCTGACCCCGTGCGGCCATCGTCAATGCGATCCAGGAAGAGCGCGTCAGCTTCTCGAAGTCGTCGTGCCCCTTGAACCTGTTCGCCTTCGGGTCCTTCAAGAGCTCGGAGGCGCTGATGTTCAGGGACCGCGCGGTCTGGTAGAGCGGCAACTCAGGCAGCAATCGCCCGCCGGTCTGCGCCTTGCGCAACGCCGCTTCGACCGCTGCGGTGGTTGTGCGCGTCGCAGCGCGACCATAGGCGACCTCGAGCAGCTCGCCCTTCGAGAAGATGCCCTGACGCTCGGCCAGATGCGCGATCGCGAAGTTGATCGCGGCGTCGGCCGCCTCGGTGCCGGAGTTCTTTCCGGTCACCCGGTCGGCGATAGCTTCGCCGACCCTGGTCACTTTCGCGGCGACCGCATGGCCCAGTCCGCTTTGCGCATTGAGGTCGACCCCGGCCTCGCGAGCGGTCTGCAGCCACTGCTCACGCAACCACGCACGATCGGTTTCGGTCTTCTTGCGTCGGGTGGCGAGCGTGACGGTCTGCTTCTGGGCGGTGCTCGCGCTTTCCCGATCCTGGCCACGCGCGGCCAGCAGGCGCTCGATCTCCTGGCTGCGCCGGCTGAAATGCTGGATCGCGGCATCCGGAATGTGTGCAAGTTCCCAGCCACCCTTTCGCGTCTCGCGCAAGTCGAACCCCAAGTCCCTCAATTCGGCTGCGAGAGTCGCTCTATAGAAGGCGCCGACCACCTTGACGTTCTTGAGCATCTCTTCGTTCGAGAGGGCTCGCCATTCCCCGTCGGCGCGACGCGTCAGGTTCATGACGATCGCGTGTGTGTGAAGTTGCGGATCCTGCGCCCGGGATAGTTCGTGCCTGAAGGTCGCGACCACCAGCTTCCCAGTGCGCTCGCGAAACGACAGGCCCGCGTGCTTCTTGCGGGTAGCGGCGAATTCTTGGAGCAGTTCCAGGCTCTTTTTGACGGCCGCATCGTGAGCCGCGATAAGGCGGGCATCGCCCTTGACGAGCGCCTGGATGCTGACTGACTTCGGCGCGCTGAACGTGAAATCGATGCCCTTGCGATCCTTGCTGCGCTTGGTCTGGCTGATCCGGATGCGCTTGCCGTTCGGCAATTGCCCATCGAGCAGGTTCTGGAACGTGTCGCGATCGACTGTCATCGCACGGTCGAGGCCCAGATCGAGTACGCCCTGCCCGATCCAGTCCCCGCGATGGCCCTCCTTGCCGTAGTAGTCGTCAGAGGTCTCGAAGTAGTGGGCCGCGCCGGAGGCGCTGGTGACGAATTTGAAGGAGAGCATGGGTCGCACCTCTCGATCAAGCGGACACCGCGGCTGATCGAGCCGCTTGAGACACTGTGGCGACGGGAGCCGAGAACAGCAGGTTCTTTTCCTGCGGGCGGTCGTGGAACTCGTCGGCCATGATCATCGGCGCCACGACCTTCTCGCGCCGCCGGTACTTCATGGTCACGCGCGCGATCGGATAGTTGCCGGCCAGCTTCAGGTAACCGGTCAGGTTGGGCAGCAGATGAAACTCGGCGGGCGAGACCATACGCTCGGTGTCCTGTCGGTGCGAGAGCGTCCCCTTGCCGCCAGCGCTTCCCACCGACACGCTTGGCGCCTTGCGCAGCACCGTGTGCTCGCCGAGCCCTCGGGAGAACTCCTCGGCCGTGTAGGTATCGAGTTCGCCGATGCCGCAGAGGAAGGCGCTTCTGAAACAATTGCGCAGCGTCAACGCATCGTCCTTGCCATAGGTGTCGTTCAGCTGGGCCAACGACTGCACGCCCGGCATGATGCGCAAGCCCTTCTTGCGGCCCTTGGTGGCCGCGTCGATGATGTAGTTCAGCTTTTCCAGCGAGTCCAGTTCGTCGCACACAAGATGCATGCGCCGCCCGGGATCCTCGGGCATCGACAGCACGCTGGCGCAGGTCACGTCGACCCAGCACGAGATGAGCGGCTTGAGCGCCTGCAGCATGTCCTCGCGCCAGGTGATCCAGAGGCTTCCCTTTCCCGCGTCGAGCCAGTCGCGGAATGAGAAAGCACCGGACGGCAGGTACTTGTGCGGCGTGATGTACTGGGTCAGCACCGTGCGGATGCTCGCGAGCGTGTCGGGCGCGCCATGAAAACAGCCGACCGCCGGCGTTCCGGCAAGCAGAGCCTTGAGGTCGTCGTTGCTGGCCGTCGTGAGCCAGTAGACCAGGCGCTCGGTCGTCGCGGCGCCCTGTCGCACAAGGATGGTCAAGGTCTCGCTCACGATCGTGCGGCCCATGCTGTTCCAGGTTTCCTGCTCGGTCGACGGGCTGCGGGGAATGAGGCTGATCGCGTACTGCTCGCAGTCGAAGCTGGTGCGGATCTCGTTGAAGATGCTCCAGCCCTGACTGCGCTTGTCGAACGGGTTCAGGATGACGTCGCCGGCAGCGAAGAAGTAACGCATGGAGGCGCCGTCCGGATCCACGCAGATGATGCGGTCGCCGCGCGCGACGGCGCTTTCGATGTAGTCGCTGATGCAGACGCTTTTGCCCGTGCCGGTGGAACCGCCGACGAAGAACTGGGTGTTTTCGACCTCCTTCGGAATCGGGATGCCGGCAAAGCGCAGCTGCGCCCTGCCCTGCTTCGTCCGAGAGGTAAGGACGGCCTGGCTCACCATGCGGGGGCCACGCAGCCGCGTCACGAAGGCGGCACCGCCAAAATGGCTGGCGTAGCGTTTGACGCAAAGCGCGAACACCACGATGCCCGTGACCAAGCCGACACCCGGCCCAATCCAGAGCACGGGGATGCTCGGCGTGGCCTTTGCCGCGAACCAGAGGCCGCGCGCGAAAAGCGCTGCGGGCAAGCGGAAGTACAGCGCCACGCCGGCGATCCATCCCGCAAGGATTGCCACGAGCACACCCAGCGCGAGCCAGGAGCGCATGGCGTTGTCGGGGGTGCGTTGGCTGACGTACATCACTTGCCTTGAATCATTTGCCCTTGAGGTAGGCCTCTATCGCCGAGATGTCGATCACCTGATCGGCCTGCGCCCGGATGGAGTCGCCGACGGATTTCCGAACCATCACGTAGAGCCCACAGAGCACACTCAACAGCAATTGCGAGTCCCCGGTGCCGGCCTCGGCGCTCTGGAGACGATCGATGGCAACGTCGAGTCGCTCAAGCTCGCTTCGCAAGCCGTGCACGGCGTCGATATTCGGCCGCTGCGCGTCGAAATACACGCGCTTGATATGCGTCCCGAGCGCCCTGTCGTCCGAGGCCACAAACAACCGTTGCAGAGCCGCGTCCTCTGCGTCGTTGAACCGGATTGGGACGTACTTGCTCATGTGTTACTCAAATTTAAGGCCGCTTCATTGCGCGTGCAGGCCTCGAGGTAACACCGAGAAATGCCGCTGTAACACAAAGGAATCCAGCATCCATGCGGGGTTGCCGGCACCTTGTAGGTGCGTATGGTGTATCGCCCCTAGGCGAGTCGGCGAACCCGAGGCCGTCCACCAAAACGAGGCTTTTGAGGAGGAAAAGAGGTCGGGCGAGCCGAAGGATCGGCCGAGAGCGTGACAACAGGCCGAAGGCTGACTGCATTCCCAGTGCGTCCAATCTGTACTCTTTCTGTAGCTTCACTGCACCCTTTCTGCACCTGCGGTGCACCCGGAATGCACCCGCGCCGACCTCAACATTTCGTATCTTTAATAGAGACACATTGAATTTCATGGTTCACAATGTAGCGTAAGGTGCAACTTTTTTCCAGCGCAATGTCCGAATCTGAGATTTTGAATCGAATCCAGCAACGCACGCGGGGACTCGTGGCCGAGGACCTGCGCAGCACGTCGATCGTGGTCTCGCGCATGCGCGAGTTAATCGCCGACGCCCACGGACTTGGCCACCGACACCGGGACATCCTGGCGGCTATGAAAGCAGGCGGCCTTCAGGCAACCTGGAACACGTACAAGTCCTGCCTGCTGCGAATGAAGAAGAACTCCGTCGTTCGGCCCGGCGCATCCGCAAGCGCGCCGACGGTTCGAGCATCGGGAGAACTGCAGGCGGCAGGCACCGCCCAGGCGCCGGGCACAGCCGTCGACCCGCGCTGCGCCACCCACGTCCTCGATGCGCTGGCCGAGGCCAAGCAAATGGCCTCGCGCGACTACGCACAGATCGCCAGAGACCTCCACCGAAGGAACCGTAAATGAAAATCTGTGTCCTCAACCTCTCGGGCAACGTCGGCAAGAGCACGCTGGCCGTGCATCTGCTCGCTGCATTCACACCGGGCGCCAAGATCATCAGCGTCGAATCCATCAATGCCAGCAACGTCAATGACGTGGAGGCCATGGATGTCGAGGAACTGAGCGCGAGTCGGTTCAAGGAGATCTTTCGAGAAATCATGGTCAACGACGATGTGATCATCGATGTCGGCGCCTCGAACGTCGCCGCGTTCATGACCGAGATGACGCGGTTCAAGAGCGCGGTCGGCGAGTTTGACCTGGTCCTAGTGCCGACCGTTCCGACCGACAAGCAGCAGCGCGACACCATCGCGACGATTAACTGGCTTCACAAGCTCGGGATCGAAGGCCACAAGGTCCGCGTTCTGTTCAATCAGTACGCGACCGAAGCCTTGGAACCAATCGATCTCGTCTACGCGCTGGTGACCGGCTATGGGGCCACCGATGGCCAAGGCAAGGCAGTTTTCGAGCCGCACGCAGTCATCGCGCTCAACGAGGTCTACGAGATGGCGAAGGCCAGCAAGAAAACCATCGGAGACCTGGCAATGGATGGCACGGATTGGAAGGCAGCACGCGGCCTGGCGAAGCAAGCCAGCGATCTGGTGGCGCTGGAGCGCGCCATCTCCGGCCAGATGACGCACGACCTGGCCGTCACCGCCCACGAAAACCTCTCGCAGGTGCACGGCTTGTTGTTCCCAGTCGATGCCATCGGCAAGGCATCGACATCGCCAGCGGCAACCAACGTCGAGAAGGCGCGCCGAGCATGAGCCCGACCAACGCACAGCACGCGGCCCTGCGGATCTTGCTGGAAGACGTGGAGCCGCTCCTGAAGCAGGCCGATGACGTCACTGCGATATTGAAAAAGGTGCGCGAAGAACTGCATGCCGACCTCGATACGCTGGTCGGACTGGTTCAGCGCTCTGTTGATGCTCAGCCCGCACTGCTTGAAACCGGCCGCAGGCTCAGCAACACCGCATCGCGCATTGAGACCTCTGTCAACATCGTGGAGGCGGGTGCGATCCCGGCGGCGAAACGTCAAAGCTCGTGGTCGGCCATCGTGATTGCCTCGGCTGGGAGCGCCCTGCTCTCTGCCGGGCTGATGACGACAATCCTGTACGGCACGGGCCGTGACCTGTTGGAGCAAGCACGCGTCGGCCGCGCGCTCCAGCTTGCGTGGCCTTCGCTCGATGCAGGCACGCGCTCGAGAGTGCAAGAGGTGATTCAAAAATAATGAGGGGTGCCTCGTCGACATTCGGCGCGCGAGCGATCAAGCGTCGGAGGGATCGAAATCCGTGACCGGCGACGAGAAAACGTCGCCGGCCATGGTGTGTGAGGCGAATGCCTGGTCAGTCGTCGGGCATCTCGCTTTCATTGCCGACGCTGGTCGCAGCACGTGCGCGCAAAGGGCCAGGCAGCCACCGCAAGCCTTCGAGCTTGCTCGCGCAGTACGCGATGGCTTGCGGCTTCTTCATCCCGGCCACCGCCTTCGTGGAATCGATGCCCGTCGCCTCCTTCACGGCCTCCAACGCCTTCGCCTTGCTGATGCTGCCGAGGTAGTTCGCGGCGGTGGGGCTCCACCAGTCGGCCATGTCGATGCCGAGGGCTTCGGCGATCGCATCGCTCTGGTCGCGCGAACGTTCACGTCCCGCCATCGCGTCGAGGCTGCGTGCGGTGCAGTAGGCCAGCAATTCCAGCAGCGTCTCGCGGTCCTGGCCGAGCAGCCAGGCGAACATCGCCTCGGGATTGCCCGGGAGCCGGTCGCCCCACTCCTTCTCTGCCTGCCCAAGAATCGCGCAAGCGAAAGAGTTCTCGTAGTCGGTCGCGCTCTGCGCGAGGCTGTAGTCGGTGGTTGGATGCACATGCACCTTCACCACATCGTTGCCCCGGCCGTACTGGCCGAAGACAGTCTCGGCCATCCGGTGCACGAGCGTGACCAGCGCCACCTGAGGG
The DNA here is from genome assembly GCF_009765735.1 of Xenophilus sp. L33. Lineage (GTDB taxonomy): Bacteria > Pseudomonadota > Gammaproteobacteria > Burkholderiales > Burkholderiaceae_C > Variovorax. Next base: position 11,720 of record NZ_LMUW01000198.1, on the reverse strand, counting down.
TTTTGCGTCACCCCAGCCTGGATCGCGGCCGTGCGATGCGCGGTCATGTCGCGCATGAGCTTCTCGCTGAACTCGGGGCGCTTGCGGGTATTCTTCGTGGCCTCTGGGTCGCCGTCTTCTCTTCCCTCGGCGTTGCCTCTACCGTTGACGGAGCCTGATCTGCCGGGGCCCTGCCCTGCACCACCCTTGCCCGCCGTGCGGTCCTCGGGCCGGATCAGGCCACGATGGACAGTCAAGCGTCCGGCGTGGTCGATGCGAAGCAATGCACCGGTGCGCTCCATCTGTTCGAATGTCCACGCCTGAAGAACGGCTCGGGCGCTATCCAGCCGGTCGTCCAATGCATCCAGGGCGTTGGACAGGCGCTCTTCCTCTGCCTCGTACGCGTCGGAATCGGGATCGCCTTCTTCCTGATTCCGCTCAAGACTCTCGGCGAGGCGATTGCGCTCAGCTTCCATGGCCTCGATGGCTTGCGCCTCCTCCGAGGTCGGCTCGCGCTCGGCCTGCGGCTCGCTCCCGTAGCTGCGCAGCGCGAGGCTGTCGGCCTCGGTGAGGCACTCTACGAACCCCCAACCTTCAGCGCGCACTTCCTCAGCCAGCGCACGCAGCTTCTCCATCGCGAGGGTCTGCAACAGCACGGAGTCGTCCAAGTAGATGCTCCTGGCATCACCGTCGTCGGCAAAGAGGTCGCGGCGCACCGCACCGCCCCGGGCTCCGTAGGCTTCGATGCCGACGAAGAGAGCGAGGCGACTGTCGCCTGTGCAGGATTGTTCGGTGAGCAAGCGCCGGATCGTCCACGCATCATGGTCGTAAGCCGGCAGGCCATCCCAGACGGCCTCCTGCGCCAGGTGGTCCTCGGTCAGCGCGAGTGCCTGCAACTGATCCGGATCGATCTGGTCGGCGCGGTACATGGCGAGAAATCGGGGGGCGAGACGCGCGAGCCGCAACCGACGCTCGACCGTCAGCACGCTGACGCCGAAGCGGCCCGCCACCTGTGCAACCGTCAGGCCTTCTTCCACCAACTTGCGAAAGGCCTCCATCTCGTCGGCGGGGTGCATGGCCTCGCGGCCGGAGTTCTCCGCCAGTGACACCTCGGCCGCGCGGGCATCGCCGTACAGCTTGCACTCCACGCTCTGTGATGCGTCCCAGCTGCCCTGCGCGACGAGCCTCTGCATGGCGCGTAGGCGCCGACCCCCGGCCACCACTGCGAAACATCCATCGGGGCGAGCGACGACAGACAGGCGCTGCAGCAGTCCCTGCGACGCGATCAGCGCGGCAAGTTCGGCAATCCCGTCTTCGCGGACCACCCGACGCACGTTGGCGTCACTGGGCACGAGGCGGTCCAGCGGCACCAGTATGTCCTGGGCTGGCGTCGACCCCGCATCGTCGGCGGTGCGCTCGGTGAGAGGCTTCGCGGAAGCGGCCGGAGAGGAGCCCGACCCCTTGGGGCGCTTTGGCGTCCTCGGCGCCTTCGCACCATTGAGCTTCCCAGGCGCCTTGCTCTGGATCACGACATGATTCTCGGCAGCAGCAGTCATTTCCGTTTTCCTTTGCAGTAGAAGTTGAAGAGATGCCGGGCTCCAAGATCTCGAGCCCTTCAATGAAGGGTTGGGGTTCGCATTGGCCTCCTGCCCGGAGCTGGCCGCCGTTCTCCTGAGTCTTTCGCCCGGTGAACGACAGCGACGGCGGGGACGGGGGAGCAAGGGGGAAGCTTTGTAAGGCGAAGCCTTATGAATACCCCCTTGCAGGCGAAGCCGGTCCCCGGGCCCCGCGGGCGCAGAGTCACCGGACCAGCGAAAGGCACAGGAGAACGGCAGAACCAGCAGAGGCCGACGCGAAACCCAACCGCCGCGCGGCGAGCGCCTCCACCTGCAAATCGACTTGTCGGTTTGCAGGTCTGATCAAGGAAGTCCAAGGGACGCAGTCCCGCGCGCCAGGGATGCGCAAGGCGGCCGCAGGCGTCCCCGCAGGGGATGAGCGCGAAGGCGCGAACCTGGAGCAGCCCGACAGCGGCGAAGCCGGTGGGGCGCCCTACCTCTTATGGCAGTCGATGCGAAGACTTCTCTGAGCTATAACCGACGAACATCGAAACCATCGTCCCTGGGCAGCATGACGGGCAGCACGTCAGGAAGTTCCACGCCGATGACTTAGGGCATTCCTTAGGCGCGCCTGGCGATATCCATGCGGCACGGACCCCGACAGGCGCATGCGAGGGTGGCGGTCGATTCCGAGAAGCGCGAGGCGGCAGAAAGCGTGGAGCTTCGTGCGCAACGCTCACAACAGCATCGCGCAGCGCCTCGAGCGCGGGCGACATGGCGCGCCTCGCGGCCCGGGCCGCGACGTCGCGCAACGCCAAGTGAGCAGCCGGGAACAGAACATGCAGGAAGATCCCATGCCGACCATCACTCAGAAGACCGCGATCCTGGCCGTTCCCTGTCATCCCGCCGTCAGCGCCTCCGGTGCGGCCGTCGCGGCATGGAACCAGCAAGTCGATGCGCTGTTTGCAACCTTCGTGACGTCTCGCGCTGCGCGAAGCCTGCGCGAAGCAGAGGAAGCGCAGCTGCGCGGCCAGATGCACCGTGTCCACTCCCAGCCCGGGCAAGATGATGCAAAGCCCCCGACATGACGCCGGATCGGATGGCTGGTGCGAGTCCAGCGCCGCTTCGCCTCCCTGAAACCGCGCTCCTCCTGCGTCATGCACTGCCACACGACGTCCTTGCGCGCCTCGCCTTCCCCCAGGGCCTGCCACTGAACCAGACCTGGCTTGCGTAAGTACCCGAGAGCGGTGACACAAGGTAGCGCCATAGAGACGGCAGCATTGCATGCGCCTGGGGACGAAGACGAAGTCAGATGCCGCGCCAGACCTCCGCACGCATGATGACCTCGACCAGGCGTCGCGCAGAGAACCCCTGCGGATACAGCGAATCCTCGTCGGGCGCCGGAGCGTCGTCGCCAGACGGCCGGGGCGTGTCGGCGGCAAAGAGGCGGTCGGGATCCCACAGCTGCGCCACGTCGTCGCGCAGCGCGATAAGAACCTCCTCAAGGGATACCTTCAGCACCCCGGAGAAATGCTGGTGGTCGCACTCGATCGAGGTGTCGACGATCCAGCCGATGGCCTCCGGGGCGGACGCATCATCGGCAAGGCCGAGCAACTGCCTCAACGACCCGCCACCCGTCAACTCGCGCACGACGGCGCCGACTTTCCTTCGCACTTGCCCCCCGGCATGGCGGAGCGTCCCGGTCGCGTGCTGGAACGCTTCCTTCTGCGATTGGCGCAGGAAGGTCGACTTCACCTCGATCACGAGCACCACGCCCTCCAGCGCCGCGATGAGGTCCACCTCACCTGCCGCGCCGTGCAGCGCGCGATCGGGCATCCAGTTGGCCACCACCGCGAAGCCGCGTGCCGCGAAGGCCGCTCCGAGCGCCTGCTCGATGCGCTGCGTCTCTTCGCGCGCCTCACGGCGCTGGTGGCCCAGTCGCCTGAGGTTGTTGATGGCGGCCGCGGTGTTGTTTTGCAGGCCCACGTGCCAGGGCAGTTGCACGAGCAGTTCCCCGAACTTCAGCACGGGCCGCTCGAGCAGCGCGGGCCGCAGGCCAGGGCTGCTCGGGTGGCCTTCCGTGCCCTCCTCTCTCAGTCGCCTGGACAACGCAGCCCAGTCGCTGCTCCAGAAGTCGAGGATGGCGGCTGCCATGCGGGCGTCGCCTGTCGGTGATGCCGGCGTCACCGTCCACCCGGTGATGTTCACGATCTTGGCCGCGCGATCGGACCACGTCAGCGGGAACCGGTTCTGCAATCCGGCGCGTGCGCCGCCCTCGGCCAGCAAGCGCAGCGCCACCCGCCAGTCCTTGACGCGACGAAGGTGCGACATGAAGGCTTCGAGGAAGTCGCGCTGGAAGAAGGCCGACATCAGCTCGAGCGAGAGCGCGGCCTGGAACACGTCGACGGCTTCGCCCGTGTCCGTGGTCACGGACTCGGCGATGCCGTAGACCTGCGTGAGCTGCAGCCGCGTGCGCAGCGCGCGCAGGTACGCCAACTGGTTGGCCTCCTGGTTCTCGGGCCGGCCGAGGGTCACCGTGGCCATCCCGGAAGCCACGAAGTCGTCGGTTGCCCGGTAGAACCAGTAGCCATGCAGACGGGCGAGCTTGCGCCCGTCGCGGCGCCAGGCCTCGCGCAGGGTCGCATCGACCTCGACGATCTCGAGCATGGTGCCGTGCCGCTCGAACCGGATCCCGTCGTCGTAGCTGAAAGCGTCGGCGGACTGGGAGACGAAGGCGTTGAGCTCGACCTGCGCCTCGACCAGGGCGGCGAAGCGGCGGCGAAGCGACGTACCGGCGTCCTCTCGCCCGGGCATGCATTGCAGCACCGGCGCGAGATGCCGCGCGATCAGGCGGCCCATGACCGCCTAGTCGAGCAAGAAGTGTTCCGGCGTGGCGTGCGCAAGCTTCCACATGAAGACATCGTGGAGCGCGGACCAGGCGGCCTCGTCCGCTGTCTGGACCCCATCAGGGCGGCGGGAGGCGGCCATCGCGCGCGGCACCAGATGCTCGAAGGCATGAAGGCTGGCCAGGATCAGGAGCTCGAAAGGCGTGGTGCGCGCGAAGGCCGCGCGAAGCGCCTCGAGCGCCTCCAGGCGCTCGAGATACGCCTGCGCGAAGATGAAGAGCACGCGGCACAGCTCGGCGATGTCGGGATGTCGCTCGCCGAGCGCTGCGAGTTCGGCGCGACGCACCGGCGAGGGCGTCAACACCAGGCCCGAGTGGCGCACCGCCCGCGCGACCACCGCCGGGCAGGCGGCGCCCAGGCGGTCGATCAGTTCGGGGTTGGCTGTCGTCTCCTGCGCGAAATAGCGTGCTAGTGCGAGCGTCATGACCTCGGAGCGCCAGGTGTCGATGGGCACGGTCGCCCAGTGCGGGCACGACCAGAAATCGGCATCGCGCCGGGCACGGCCGATCCGGACTGTCGAGCCAGCGGGCTTGTTGTCGAGGTAGGCGTTCGCGGCCGCGAGCGCCGCGGTGGTCATTGCCGTGGCCGTTGGTGCTTCCAGTGGCACGGATGCGTTGAAGAATCGGGTGTAAAGGTTGGACATCGCAAGCGAGAGGTTCGGGCAGCGACCGCCACCGCGGCGCGATGATCGCAGAGCGGCGCCGGGCGCCCATGCCTTACGACAGGACGGCGCCGGGCTTCGGATCAGACTTCCGTCGGCAATGTCGGCGGCCCGTCGAGCGCCGGCATCTCCCGGGCCAGGATGAACCCGAACGCCTCGCCCGCATGCCGGGCGGCCGTGAAGATCGCGGTGCGATCGTTGCGCAGCACCTGCAGCCAGCTGTCGAGGTAGGCTGCATGGCCTTCGATCGAGGCGTTCACGAGTCCGCAGTGACCCATGGCGAAGGCGCTGCCGAGTTCGGCCACGAGTTCCTCGAACGCGTACGCGTCGTCGCCGAAGCGCCGGCCGAAGGTACGGTTCAGGCGATCGGGATGCCCGGTCCAGTGCACGAGCTCGTGCAGCGTCGTTGCGCAATAGGCTTCGGGACTGGTAAAGCGCTTCGGCCAGGGGAGGCGAATTTCGTCCAGCGCTGGCACGTACATCGCCTGTGCGAAACCATGGCGGATGACGGCGCCGCTGCCACCGAGAAGCCGGACAGCAGCCTCCACCGGTAGACAGGCAGGCACCACCACCTCGCCGCAGGCATCGATCAGCTCGGAGGGCAAGCCGTCGATTTGCGCCACGTTGAACAGCCAGAACGGCCGGCACCACAGCGCGCCCGCACGTGTCCCCGTGTCGGATTCGCCCGGGTCGACCCGCCCTCCTCGCTCGCCGCCTTCGGGCTCGCCTTCGACCGCGCCATCGCGGGCCGGCGTGGCCATGCGATCGAAGTGGGCGCACAGCACCGCACGCTGTCCCTTGCGCACCTGCGCGCCGAGACTCGCCGCCTGCTTGTAAGTCAGCCAGACGTTCGAGGCGTAGCCCTGCTCGATCGCCGCGTCCCAGAGCAGCAGGACGTTGGCGCCGTGGTAGGGCGCCCCGGTCTTGCCGTTGCGCGGCATGCCGCGTGAAGCCGCGCGTGTCCAGCGTTCACGGAACACGTTGCCGCCCTTCTCGAGCATCGCGACGATCCGGTCCGTGATTGACTGTCGCACGTCCATGCGGGCGGCGCCACCTCTTGGTCCTCTGTCTTGACCAGTATCTGCTTTGGGTGAGTCCTCGGGGGGTACGGGGGGAACGCCCGTGGCTGTTGGGTGGTTCGCATCGCGCTGACGGGAAACTTGAAGTGCACGCATGACCGGTCCTTTCTGCGGCCTGTGCCGCGGTGGTTGAACATCTGCTTTCGGAGCCGCCTCGACGCAGGGAAAGCGAGCAGCAAGGGCCGATGTCCAGGGGCCGCCCGGAGGCCGCAGCCGAAGACCTGTGAAGACAGGCGAGGACCGGGTGAGGACGGCGGCGATAGCCCGAAGCCCTGGACAGCGGACCGTGCGAGCTATGCGTCGATCAAGAGGTGGCTCGGAAAGCAGATGCGCCGCGGCAGGTCACGGCGACACAGTCGTGCCTCTCGCCCCGCCAGCGCCGCGGCCGCCGGCCGCTCACGACGCCTCTGCCCCGCAGAGGCACACCGGACATCAACGCAAGGGACCGCCGCGCTGCGCGCGGCCCGGTCGTGACAGCGCGCGCAGCGCGCCACGATGGCATCAGAAGAAGTGCGCCGGCAAAGCCGGCGGCTGGCCACTCAGGCCTGGATGCGTCCGGCCATCCGCGCCTCCCTCGCGTACGCGCTCAGGCGCTGCGTGGCCCGAAAGTGCAGGTCTTGCTCGATCGGCAGGTTTATCATTCCGCGCACCTCGCGGAGCTCGTCGAGGTCAATGAGACCTACTTCGGGAAAGCCCATCCCGAGGTCGGCGAGTCCCAGTGCAATGGTCGGCGCTTCGGGATCGATCTCCGCCAGCAGCCAGGTGGCGCCTGCATCCGGCGTGAACAACTTGACGACCGGAAACGGATCGAAGTCTTCGCCCTTCTCCTGGCATGCGGCTGCCGCGCTACCGTGGGCGAGCAACTGGTCGACCTGTTCGTCGGTGAGGAATGGGAAGTTGGAAGTCACGGTGTTCTCCTTGAACTGCGGGCGGGATTGCCCGTGACCGTCGGCGGCACGCCGCAGCGCAAGCGGTCAAGGTTCGAAGACGGCCGCAGGCCGCGAGCACCGCAGGTGCGCAGACCTTGACGGCCAGCACGGTGTGGCACCCTGAAGGAAACAGCAAGCCAGCCCCTGCCCCGCCCCTTCGCAAGGCCATGAATCGTTTGACGCCATAGGACTTTCGCCGCTCGCGGCGAGCTCGCTGAAAGCGCTCTTACAAAGTGGGCCGACCGGTGCAACAGGAAAGAGGGGGCGATGCCCCCTGCGTTACAAGGTCCGCGTAGCGCTAAGGTCCGATGGCCGGAGCTGGGCGCTCCGGCCCGCAGGCGTCAGCGGCCGATGCGTTGAAGCGCCAGGTTCCACAACCCGTGTTCAGGCGCACGCGCGCGGATGGCCCGGATGCCGCGGGTGTGCATCGCGCGCCCCGTCGCCGTGCGGCCACACACGCCTCCCCTCACCACGTGCTCCTGGACCGCATTGAAGGTGCGCCAGACATCGTCGCCGATGTCCGCCACCCGGCGGCGTTCCAGCAACTGCGCGGGCAGGACCGGCGGTTCGATCTGCGCCGGAAAGCCCAGCGTCAGGGCGTCGCGCGCAAAGGCCAGCTGCTCGCCGCCGTGAGCGTCGTGCCGCGCATCGCCTCGACGGTGTCGCCGACGCGATGGAACTCGTGCGTGATCCGTTGGGCGGCCTCCACCACGTTGGCCACCACGTTGCCGCGATGGCTCACATGGATGAGTCCGAAGTCGCCGATTGCAGTCAGCATGCCGTTGGTGCAGACCGGCCTGAACAGGCCCGCCCGCAACTGGCAGGCGCTGCTTCCATCGTGGGAGTTGATCAGGACGATCTCGCCGAGCACATTGAGGGACAACGACTGCAAGACCGGCTGGAAGCGCAACATGTGGCGCGCGTGGCCGACATGGCCGTCGCGTGACTTCGTCTGCACCGCGTGCGTGAGCGCGAAGCCTGCATCCAGCATCGCGGAGACGATATCGCGGGTGCTGATAAAGACGTACCGGGCGCCGGTGGTCTCGGCGGCCCGACTGGCAAAGGCGACGGGCGCGCTGCGCTCGAGCTCGTCGAGCGAGAGGGATTTCCGGGCGGCGAAAGCGATGGACGAAGAGGTCATGAGGGACTCCTGGTGTGTGGCGGGCGGCGTTGCCTGCGTCGCCCCCTGGCTCCCGCGGCAGCGCAGTGAACTTAAAAAGTGGACACCCATTTCCTGCCATCCGGCGGCCCATTGAAAGCGCCCGCACGAAGTGCGCTGACCCGCGCAACAAAAAAAGGGGGCGATGCCCCCGCGTCACAAGAGCCCTTGCTGCGCAAACGAAAGCGACTTCGCGCCCGCGACGATGATGTGGTCGACCACGCGCACGTCCATCATTGCCAGTGCCGTGGTCAGCGCCTGCGTCAACAGTTCATCCGAACGCGATGGCTCGACCGACCCACTCGGATGGTTGTGGGCCACGATCAACGCCGCCGCACCATGGTCGAGACAGCGCCGCATGACTTCGCGCGGATAGACGCTGGTCTGCGTCAAGGTTCCGCGGAACAGTTCCTCGAACGCGATGAGGGCCTGGCGCGCGTCGAGGTACATGACGGCAAAGCTCTCGTGCTACTGGCCGGCGAAGTGAAGTTTCAGGAAATCGGTGACGGTGATTCGAACACCGAACGGCTCGTGAGTTCTTCCGCCAACACTTCCTGTGCCAGCGTAAGGCCCGTGGCCAGCCGACGGAAGCTCGGAAGGGCCGACTGCCGTGCGTGATACGTCAGGTTCAGCAGCGACCGGCCATGGGCTTCGTACAGCGTCTCGGCCTAGGCGCCGAGGAACAGGCGAAGTGCGTCGACGATGCGTTGCTGCGAAACGGTCAGATCGGAGGATGGGTCATGAGGGACTCCCTAGGGACGACGCCGGCGGGATTGCCTGTGCGGCCCCCAGCGGCCTCGCCGCAGCGCGGCGCTCAAGGTCGCCGAAGGCGCGCCGGACGCCAGGACGGCGCCGAGCACGCGCAGCGCGCGCAGGGCCTTGACCGCGAGACCGGTGAGGTAGCGTCAGGCCTCGCAGGCAAGCCCACCCCACCCTCCCCAGTGCCATGAATGTCCCCGTTTTGTTCTGCGCATCAGTGCTTCGGATGTACGCTCCGAGTGACTCGCAGGGCTTCACGGACATGCGACGACGGGAGCGGTGACAGACGACTTGCCACCGCAAGCAGAACGACCTGCCTGGCCACGAATTCGCTTCCGCCCGCCCGTCCAGACGTTCGGCAGCGACACACCGGAGCGCGGCGCTGGGAGACGTGCAAGCGAAGAACCACGGCGCCGTAGCCTGACCCCTCTGAACGACGCTCGTGACCGAAGGTCACGAGCCGAGCCTCAGGAGCGGCGCAGCCGCCGACACTGAACTTGGCCGCGCTCGATGCTGCGTGACGAGCTGCGTACCAATCACCACCAGCTGGGAGCATGAAATGGGATTTCTTGCGAACGTCATTCGCCCTGAGAACGAGGACGACGACCCCGTCGGTGGAGAGCCTGAATCGGGCGACCCGATGGTGATCCTGACGCGCGAAGCGGCGCGCGTGGGCCCCATCAGGAAGGGCGACAAGCCCGACCAGATGCTGGTGGATTTCTGGATGTCTGCCCGGCGTCAACTACTCTGAGCGGCGCATTGACTCATCAAAACTGTTACCGGAGCTGACCTTTTGCCTCACGTAATTTGCTACCCGTCGGATTGTCCGGCGGGAGCGGCACAACGTGACAAGGCAAATCAGCATGACTACACGCAAGGAGTTGGTCGAGGCGCTGCGGGGACGGTATCGCAGCGCGTCGTACGGTGACCGGATCAAGATCCTGGACGAATTCGTGGCCCTGACCGGCTATCACCGCAAGCACGCGATCCGGGTGCTGCGCGAGGTAGTCGCCGCTGGCAAGTCGGCGCACACCCGCAACCGTCTTTATGACGAGGCGGTGCGCCAGACGCTGACGGTGTTGTGGGAAGCTGCCGATCGGGTTTGCGGCAAACGCCTGAAGGCGCTGATTCCGACCTTGATCGATGCCATGGAAAGACACGGACACCTTGACCTGGACCCCGCGATCAAGGCTAAGGTCTTGCAGGTCAGTGCAGCAACGATCGATCGTGTTCTGGCCGAAGCGCGCTCACACATCGATGGGCAGCGCAAGCGCCGCAAGGGCGTGGGCTCGGCGATCCGACGCAGCATTCCGGTGCGCACCTTCGCCGACTGGCGTGATCCACCGCCTGGCTTCTTCGAGATCGACATGGTGGAGCACTGCGGCGGCGTGAAGACCGGAGGCGAGTTCGTCCACACGCTCACGCTGACCGACATCTCCAGTGGATGGACCGAGTGTGTGGCCATGCGGGTGCGGGACCTAATGCTGATCATAGAAGCATTCGAAAAAGTTGCTGCCGATCTGCCGTTCGCAATGCTCGGCGTGGACTCGGACAACGACAGCGCATTCATGAGCCAGAGCGTCTTTGACTACTGCAGGGGCCGCGGCCTTGAGCAGACCCGCTCGCGGGCTTATAAAAAGAACGACCAAGCTTGGTTTGAGCAGAAGAACGGCGCCGTGGTGCGGCGGCTGGTTGGCTATGGCCGCCTGAGCGGCGCCGGGGCAACAAGGGCCTTGGCCCAGTTGTACGCGTCGTCACGGCTGTACATCAACTTCTTCCAGCCCTCCTTCAAGCTGAAGTCCAAGACGCGAGACGGCGCGCGCGTGCACAAGGTGTACTTGCCGCCAGCGACGCCGTGCGAGCGGCTTCTCGTTCACAGCGGCGTCGAGCCGGCGATCAAGGAGAAGCTGGCGGCGCAGTTCAAAAGCCTCGACCCTGTGCGGCTGCTGCAGGAGATCCGATTGGCTCAGCAGACGCTGAGCGACCTGGCAACCCATGGCGTGCACAACGAAACGGCGCCAGGGTCCGTATCAGAAGTCTCCGTGTTCCTTGCCAGCTTGTCCTTGGCGTGGAAGGACGACGAAGCGCGGCCGACGCATCGCAAGCAACCCACGGCCAAGCACTGGTGGAGAAATCGACCAGATCCGTTTGCCGACGCGTGGCCGGTGATCGAAGGCTGGTTGCTCGCCGAGCCCACGGTGTCGGCCAGCATATTGATGGATCGGCTGGTCGCGATGGTTCCGGATGCGTATGCCGGAAAAGCACAGTTGCGAACGTTGCAGCGCCGGGTCAAGGCTTGGCGCAGCCAACGCGTGAAGGAGATGGTACTGGGCAACTTAAACAAGTCCGCTGCAGTACCAGTCGAAGCGTGAAGTGGCCGCCGAAAACATCAAGGCCGCGGGGGCCGGGCGCTTCGCGCCCGGCAGGCCATGGACATGTGGACGACGCGCCTGCGGCGCACCGGCTGCGACCGTGGACAACGCCGCTGCGCGGCTGCGTTGCCCGCCGCCGCAACCTTCGACCACATGCCCACAGCCTTCGATGATCGAAGAAATAAGACGAGAAACGACAACGACCCGACGGGTAACATTCCTTCGTGAGGCAACACGCCGCTCAAGATAATTGTCGTCCGCCAGGATGCCCCGAACGACACTTCAAACTCCTCCACCTGTAGGCACGTAAATTCCTCCGG
>NZ_LMUW01000197.1:3969-42491 GCF_009765735.1 Xenophilus sp. L33 | reverse complement strand
TCGCCGACGTGTACGCCAACGTGCAGAAGGGCGTGGCCGCCGGCAAGGACCTGAACGCGGTCTACAAGGACACCTACGCGGCGCTCAAGCCCAAGTACGGCCATTGGGTCATCTTCGACCACTGCATGCCCTTCGACGTGACCCGCTGCTTCGACGAGGCCACCGAATATGTCGACCCCCGCATCTGGACCGCCGAGCGCGACGTGCAGATGTGGAAGGCGCTCGAAGGCTGAACCCGGAAGGCGCCCCGCCTTCCGCCTCGCTCATGCAGACGATCCCGTCGCGAACGCTCTGGCTGCTGGGCACCTGCGCTTTCGCCAGCCTGGCCTCGATGCGGGTCTGCGACGCGATGCTGCCGGCGCTGGCGCACGACTTCGTCACGCCGATCGGCAGCGCCGCGGCCTCGATCTCGCTCTTCGCCGTGGCCTACGGCGTGCTGCAGCTCTTCTACGGCCCGCTGGGCGACCGCTTCGGCAAGGTGCGGGTGATCGGCTGCGCGACGCTCGCCTGCACCGCCGGCAGCGTGGCCGCGGCGCTGGCGCCGAGCCTGCACGGCCTGCTGGCGGCGCGCGTGCTCTCGGGCGCCGCCGCGGCCGGCATCGTGCCGTTGACCATGGCCTGGATCGGCGACAACGTGCCCTACGCCGGCCGCCAGGAAGTGCTGGCGAAGCTGCTCGGCGCCACCGTCTTCGGCACCATCACCGGCCAATGGATGGGCGCGCTCATCTCCGACACGCTGGGCTGGCGCTTCGCCTTCGTGCTGCTGGCGGCGGTCTTCCTCGCGAGCGGCTCGATGCTGCTGCGGCACGACCGGCGCGGCGACCGGATCGACGCCGCGCCGGCCGGCGGCGTCGTCGCGAAGATGCTGCGGGTGGTCGAGCGACCCTGGGCGCGCACGGTGCTGCTGGTCACCGCCATCGAAGGCGCGCTGGCGTACAGCGCGATCGCCTTCGTGCCGACCTTCATCCATGCCCGCTTCGGCCTGGGCATGTCGACCGCCGGCGCGATCGTCGCGCTCTACGGCGTCGGCGGCCTGGTCTACAGCCGCTGCGCGAAGCGGCTGCTCGGCCGGCTGCGCGAGGCCGGCCTGGCGATGCTCGGCGGCGCCTGCCTGATGCTGGCCTTCGCGTCGATCGCCTGGTCGCCGGCCTGGCCGTGGACTCTGCCCGCCTGCCTGCTCGCCGGCTTCGGCTTCTATGCGCTGCACAACACTTTGCAGACCCACGCGACCCAGATGGCGCCGGCGGCGGTGCGCGGCACCGCCGTGTCCCTTTTCGTGTGCGTGCTGTTCCTCGGCCAGTCGGTCGGCGTCGCCGGCGCGGCCTGGCTGATCGACCGCAGCGGCGCGTCGGTCGTCTTCGCGGTCGCGGCCTTCGGCCTCCTGGCGCTCGGCCTCGTCTTCGCCACGCTGCTGCTGCGGCGGCCCGCCGCCGTGCCGGAGCCCGGCGCTTCAACCTCTTGAGGAAGTGATCCCATGAATCCCGCAGAGCCCCTGCTCTTCCAGCCCCTGGCCTTGCGCGGCCTGACGCTCGCCAACCGGATCGTCATCTCGCCGATGTGCCAGCACGCCGCCGAGCGCGGCCATGCGACGCCGTGGCACCTGGTGCACCTCGGCAAGTTCGCGCTCGGCGGCGCCGGCCTGATCCTTACCGAAAGCACCGCGGTCGATCCGCGCGGGCGCATCGGCACCGCCGACCTCGGCCTCTGGAAGGACAGCCAGGTCGCGCCGCTGAAGGCGGTGGTCGACTTCGTGCATGCCAACGGCGGCGCCATCGGCGTGCAACTGGCGCACGCCGGCCGCAAGTCGGGCAGCCAGCCGCTGTGGGAAGGCGGCGCCGCGCTGAGCGACGAGACGCTGGCACAGGACGCCGAACCCTGGCAGCGCCTCGGCCCGAGCGCGCTGGCCGCCGGGCCCGGCTGGTCGGCGCCCGCGGCGCTGGACGCGTTGGGCATCGAGGACGTGATCCGCCGCTTCGTCGATGCCACGCTGCGCGCCGAGCAGGCCGGCTTCGACGTGGTCGAGCTGCACTTCGGCCACGGCTACCTGGTCGCCAGCTTCCTGTCGCCGCATTCCAACCAGCGCGACGACGCCTGGGGCGGCAGCCTGCAGGGGCGCATGAAGCTCGCGCTCGACATCGCCGCGCGCGTGCGCGCCGCCTGGCCGGCGCACAAGCCGCTTTTCTGCCGGCTGTCGGCGGTCGACGGCAGCATCGACGGCTGGAGCCTCGACGATTCGGTGCTGCTCTCGCGCGAGCTGAAGCGGCTCGGCGTCGACGTGATCGACTGCTCGTCGGGCGGCCTCACCGAAGAGACCAAAGCGCTGCCGGTGCCGCGCGGCCTCGGCTTCCAGGTGCCCTTCTCCGAAGCGATCCGGCGCGACGCCGACGTCGCCACGATGGCGGTCGGCATGATCGTCGACGCGCCGCAGGCCGAGGCCGTGCTGCAGGCGGGGCGGGCCGACCTGGTGGCCCTCGGCCGCGAGGCGCTGTTCGACCCCTACTGGGCGCACCACGCGGCCGCATCGCTCGGCATCGATCCGAACTACCAGCGCTGGCCGGTGCGCCATGGCGTCTGGCTCGCCAAGCGGGCGCCCGGCCTCGCCAGGGCCCGGGCCCGCGCCGCCGAAGAAAGCCTGTCCCTCGATCACAGCAACCAAGGAGTGCACGGATGACCATCCGCATGGGCCTGATCCGCAAGAAGCCGGATTGGCCGTACGAGAAGTTCGACGCCTATTGGCGCGACCACCACGGCCCGCTCGCGGCCGGCGCGCCGAACCTGCGCAGCTACTGGCAGAACCCGGTGACCGACCGCGCCCAGCGCGGCATCGCGTTCGAACGCGGGCCGTGGGACTTCGACGGCTTCTCGCAGCTCGCCTTCGACGACGCCAAGAAGGCCGACCAAGCCTTCGGCGACGGCCGCGTCGCCGAAGAACTGGTCGCCGACGAGGAACGCTTTCTCGGCGGCCTGCACATCGTCACCGCCGAGCCTTCGGTGGTCATCCCGCTGCCCGCTACAGCGGAGCGGGCGAAGCTGCTCAAGCGCATGTCGCTCATCACCCGGCTGCCGGGCATGAGCGAGGCCGAGTTCCGGCACGAATGGAAGGTGCACGGCGAGCACGTGAAGAAGATGCCGGGCGTCGGCGCCTACCGGCAGAACGTGATCGTCGCGCGCGAGCGGGTCAAGGGCGTGCCCTGCGGCTACGACGATCTGCCGATCGACGGCATCGTCGAGATGTGGTTCCGCGACGAAGCCTCGTTGCAGGCGGCCTTCGGCTCGCCCGCGGGCGAGGTCACGATGGCGCACGCCAAGTCCTTCCTGGGCCAGATCACCGCCTTCCTGGTCGCGGAGCGGCAGATCGTGGGCGACGGCACGTGATCAAGCGCATGACCCTGCTCGCGCGCAAGGACGGCCTGTCGACCGAGGACTTCCGCGCGCACTGGGCAGGGCCGCATGCGCAACTGGCGCTGCGCATGGCCGGCATCGCCCGCTACGTGCAGAACCGCTTGGAAGAGCGGCTGTGGCACACCGGGAGCGCGCCGGCCTTCGACGTCGACGGCATCGTCGAGCTGTTCTTCACCGACGCGGAGGCGATGCGCCTCGCGCAGGCCTCCGACATCGGCACCACGCTCATCCCCGAGGACGAGCCGCGCTTCCTGAAGGGCTGGACGCTCTGCGTGGTCGAGTCCGAAGGCGACGAGAGCGCGGGACGCGGCGTGAAGGTGCTGGCGCCTTTCCGTGCGCCCGCGGACGTGCGCGAAGCGCTCGCGCGGGCGCTGGCATCGGCGGCCGCCGACCTCGGCGCGCGCTTCGCGGTCGACTGGACGACCTCCACCGCAAGCCGCCAGCGGCTGTGGTCGGAACCGCATCCGCCGACCGGCTTCCTCTCGCTGCGCTTCGAGAGCGAAGCGCAGGCCCACGCGGCGTTCGCCCCCGCATCGCCGCTGCGGCGCGCCATCGAGTCGCATGGGGGCGACGCCGTCGCCTGGCGGGTCGATGCCCTCGCGATCCTCGCGTGATTGGAAGTCTAACTTGCAAGTTAGACTGTCGAACGGCTAACATGCGGGCATGCCCCGCCCACGCCACGACACCGAAGAACTGGTCACCGCCCTCGGCCTGCTGGTGCGCCGGCTGCGCGCCGAGCGGGCCGCGCACGACCTCGGCTGGACCGAGGCGGCGGTCATCGGGCGGCTGGGCCGCGGCGGCGCCTCGACCATCGCCGAGCTGGCGCGCCTGGAGAACGTCAAGCCGCAATCGATGGGCGCCACCATCGCCGCGCTCGAAGAAGCCGGCCTGGTGCAGCGCAAGCCCCATCCGAGCGATCGCCGGCAGGCGCTGATCGAGCTGAGCGCGGCCGGCGTGGCGCTGCGCAAGGACGTGCGCGAGGCCAAGCGGGCCTGGCTGCAGCAGGCGATCGGCCGGCTCGATCCCGCCGAACGCGACACGCTCTTCGCGGCCGGCGAGATCATGGCGAGGCTGGCCCAGTCGTGAGCGGCGACGCGGCCGACCGGCCCGATCCCGCGCTCTGGCGCACCTGCGCGGTGGTGCTGCTCGGGCCGCTCATGGCGCAGCTCGATTCGACCGTGGTCAACGTCTCGCTGTCGAACATCCAGCAGTCGCTCGGCGCCTCGATCGGCACGGTGCAGTGGGTGATCGGCGGCTACCTGCTCGCGCTCGCGCTGGTGCTGCCGCTCAACGCCTGGCTGGTCGACCGGCTCGGCGCCAAGCGCCTCTACCTGTGGTGCTTCTCGGCCTTCACGCTGGCCTCCTTCGGTTGCGGCGCCGCGACCACGATCCACCAGCTGATCGCGGCGCGGGTGCTGCAGGGCGCGGCCGGCGGCCTGCTGGCGCCGATGGCCCAGATGATGATCGCCCGGGTCGCCGGCCGGCACATGGCGCGCGTGATCGGCTACAGCGCGATGCCGGTGCTGCTGGCGCCGATCCTCGGGCCGTCGGTGGCCGGCGCGGTGCTGAAAGTCGCGGGCTGGCCCTGGCTCTTCTTCATCAACCTGCCGATCGGCGTTGCCGCGGTGGTGCTGGCGGCGCTGCTGCTGCCGCGCGACCTGCCCTCGGCCGACCGCCGCGCCTTCGACTTCGCCGGCTTCGCGCTGATCTCGCCCGGCCTGGCCTTGCTGCTCTACGGGCTCGACCATGCGCCGCACGCCACCGGCCTGGCATCGATGGCCGCCGGCGGGCTGCTGCTGGCCGCCTTCGTGCGGCATGCGCGGCACAAGGAAGCCGCCGCGCTGCTCGACCTGCGACTCTTCGGAATCCGCACCTTCGCCCGCGCGACCGCGACGCAGCTGCTGTCCAACGCCTCCATCTACGCCGGCCAGCTGCTGGTGCCGCTCTTTCTCATCGCCGGCTGCGGCCTCACGCCGGTGGCCGCGGGACTGGTGCTGGCGCCGATGGGCCTGGGCATGCTGTGCGTGTACCCGTCGATGGGTTTCCTCACCGAGCGCTTCGGCTGCCGCGCGGTGGCCTCCGCCGGCGCGGCGCTCACCCTGCTGGCCACCCTGCCGATGCTGTGGATGTCGCAGGCCGGCTTCTCGACGCCGTTGATGGTCGCGTGCCTGCTGGCCCGCGGTGCCGGCCAGGGCGCGATCGGCGTGCCGTCGATCTCGGCCGGCTACGCCTCGGTGCCGCGCGACAAGCTGGCGCTGGCGACCACCGCGGCCAACATCGTGCAGCGCCTCGGCGGCCCGATCGGCACCACGGTGCTGGCGATCGTCATCGCCGCTTCGCAAGCGCGCCTGCCCGCCGGCGGCGCGGCGGTCTTCACGCCGGCGTTCGCCGCGCTGGCGCTGCTGCAACTGCTGGTGCTGGCCTCGACGATGCGGCTGCCGCTGCGGGTGCATCCGGCAGCGGCAGCGGCTGCCTAGGAATTGAACGCGTCGTCGACCGGGATGCGCCATCCGATCGCCAGCCGGTTGGTCTCGCTGGCCATGCCGACCACCGCCATCAGCTCGTTGAACATCGCCGGCGTCATGCCGGCCTTCGCGGCCGCCGCCGAGTGGCTGGCGATGCAGTAGTCGCAGCCGTTGGCGACGCTCACCGCGACGTAGAGCAGTTCCTTGGTCAGGCTGTCGAGCGCGCCGGGCTTCATCACCTCCTGCAGGCTGGCCCAGGTGCGCGCCAGGGTGGCCGGATCGTTGGCGACGTACTTCCAGAAGTTGTTGACGTCCGGCACGCCGCGCGCCGCCTTGATGTCGTCGTAGACCTGGCGGACTTCAGGGCTGGCTTCCTCGTGGGAGACGGGTCGGGGTCGGGGCATGGAGGTCTTTCGGCGGGTCTGGGGGCTACGAATTCTGCGCCGGCCTGGAAAGGATGCATTCCTACGCGCTGGACAGTCGGCGCTCGCTAACGTGGAGGCCTCGATGAAGCCGTTCCGATTTCCTGAGGAAGCCCACATGCCAGCCGCCAAGTCCCCCCGCAAAGCCGCAGCCGCCAAACCGCTTCCGGTCGCGCTGCCCACCGAAGCCGAAGTCCGCGCCATCGATCTCGAACTGGACGAGAGCGCTGCCGACGTCGCCAGCCCCGAGACCGAAGACCGCGAGACCCGCGTGCGCCGCGCCGCCTATGCCGCCTACCAGCGGCGCGGCGAGCAGGACGGCGACGAGGTGTCGGACTGGCTCGCGGCCGAGCGCGAGGTCGACGGCGACAAGCCGTCGCACTGAGCTGCCTGCCGCCGACAGGCCGCGTGCATGCCGCGCGCGGCGCGCGGCAAAATGGCGTTCCCGCCACTCGCCGCAACTCGAAGCACAGCCCGGTCGATGCCGTCGACACGAACGATCGCCCGCTGCGCAGGCGGCCCATCCGCATGATCCTGAGTTCCCGCGCCTCGCGCACCTTCGCCACGCTGGCCTGCGCCCTCGCCGGTCCCGGCCTTTCCGCGGCCCGGGCCGATCCGGCCCGCGGCCCCAGTTGGGGCGCCATCGCCGCCGTGTCGAGCAGCTACGGCTATTCCCTCAACCAGCGCTCCCGCGCCGCCGCGGAGCAGGCGGCGCGCGACCAGTGCGACCGGGTGGCCGGCCGCACCGGCGGCTGCAACGTGCTGGCCTTCTTCGACCGGGCTTGCGGCGCGCTGGCGATCGGCAACGACGGCGAATGGGGCACGGCGACCGCCAGCTCGGCGCCGGCGGCCGGCAAGGCGGCCGAAGGCCAGTGCGAGAGCCACCTGCCGACCGAGCCCTGCAAGGTGCTGGTCAGCGTGTGCTCGGCGCGCTGATTCAGGCGCCTGCGAAATAGTCCGGACGATCCAGGTCGGCCAGCAGCGCCGGCTGCGTCGGCGTCCAGCCCAGCACCCGGCGGGTGCGCTCGCTGGAAGCCGGCGCGTCCATCGCCGCGAAGCGGCCGAACCAGCCGAAGTGCGCGTCGGCCTCGGCCGGCGCGATGCTCGCGACCGGCAGGCCCAGGCGGCGGCCGATCACCTCGGCGATGGCCTTGAACGGCACCCCTTCCTCGGCGACCGCGTGGTGGCGCACGCCGCCCGCGCCCTGCTCGATCGCCCGCCGGTAGACCGCCGCGGCATCGAGCCGGTGCACCGCCGGCCAGCGGTTCTGCCCGTCGCCCACGTAGCCGCTCACGCCCTTCTCGCGCGCGATTCCGATGAGGATCGGCACGAAGCCGTGGTCGCCGTCGCCGTGCACCGTCGGCGGCAGACGCACCGTGGAGGCCGGGATGCCGCGCGCCGCCAGGGCTTCGGCCGCCACTTCCGAGACGCGGGGAAAGGTGTCCGCACGCGGCGGCGGGTCGTCTTCCGTCGCCAGCCGGCCGGACGCCAGGAGCGCCACGCCGGAGGTGACCAGCAGCGGCCGCCCTGAGCCGGCGAGCGCGTCGCCGAGCGCCTCGATCGCGCGGCGGTCGGCTTCGCAGCTGGCGGCGAAGTTCGCGAAGTCGTGGATGAAGGCGGTGTGGATCACGCCGTCGATCTTCGACGCGCCGGCGCGCAGGCCGTCGAGGTCTTCGAGCGAGCCGCGGTGCACCTCGGCGCCCGCAGCGGCGAGCGACGCGGCGCCCGCGTCCGAACGGGCCAGGCCGAGCACCTGGTGGCCCGCGCCGATCAGGTTGGCGACCACCGCCGACCCGACGAAACCGGTCGCGCCGGTGACGAAGATACGCATGAAATTCTCCCAAAGTCGAAACGATGCGGTGACTGTCGTCGCAGAATCTATCCAGGTAAAGACGTTTCCTTATACGGGTATAAGAACCAACCCCATGCCGACCGAACACGACCATCCGCTGGGCACGCTCGGCAGCTACCTGCGCGACCGCCGCACCCGCCTCGACCCGGCCACCTTCGGCATCCCGCTCACCCGCCGCCGCACGCCGGGCCTGCGACGCGAGGAGGTCGCGCAGCGGGCCAACGTCAGCGCCACCTGGTACACCTGGCTCGAGCAGGGCCGCGGCGGTGCGCCGTCGGCGCCGGTGCTGGAGCGCATCGCGCAGGCCCTGCTGCTGACGCACGTCGAGCGCGAGCACCTGTTCCTGCTGGCGCTCGGGCGGCCGCCCGAGGTGCGCTACCAGGTCTCCGAAGGCGTCACGCCGCGGCTGCAGCGGGTGCTCGACGCGCTCGAACTGAGCCCCGCCATCGTCAAGACCGCCACCTGGGACGTGATCGCCTGGAACCGCGCCGCCACCATCATGCTGACCGACTACGCGGCGCTCCCGCCGGCGCAGCGCAACGTGCTGCGGCTGGTCTTCTGCGATCCGCGGGTGCGCGCCGCGCAGTACGACTGGGAAGGCGTGGCCCGCTTCGTGGTCGCCGCCTTCCGCGCCGACGCGGCGCGCGCCGGTGCCACCGCGCAGGTCGAGGCATTGGTCGACGAACTCAGCCGGGTCAGCCCGGAATTCGAGGCGATGTGGAAGGACCACGACGTGCGCAGCTACGGCGAAGGCGTCAAGCACCTGCGGCATCCGGTCGGCGGCCCGATCGGCTTCGAATATTCGGCCTTCGCTGTGGACGGCCGGCCCGACCTCGGCATGGTGATCTACAACCCCGCGACGCCGGAGGATGCCGAGCGCATCCGGGACCTGATCAGGTCGGCGCCGTAGCGGCTCGCGCGGCAGAAGCCGTCGACGCGGCTCGGTTTTCGGCGGCCCAGCGCCAACGGCACTTCCGACACATCTGCGCTACTGCATGTGACTCCAAGTGAGGTCGAGTTCCCATTCGGAATCGGCCGTAGTGAGGCGCAGAACATTCCTAGTGCATCGCTGGATTGAAGTGGGCGCTAATCCCGGCGGCGGCAGGTTGCCGCACTTGAAGACCAACGAATCACAGAGGGGAGCCACCATGGCACAAGACATCTTTTTGAAGCTCACCGGCATTGACGTCCATCAGGGCGAAATCGAAGTGCTGAACTGGGAGTGGGAAGTGACCCAGACCTCGAGCATGCATTCCGGCAGCGGTGGCGGTGCCGGCAAGGCCACCGTTGGCGACCTTTCGTTTGACCACTACATCGACCGCGCCAGCCCCAACCTGCTCAAGTATTGCCTCACCGGCAAGCACATCGATACAGCCTTGCTCGTGCTGCGAAAGGCAGGTGGCAATCCGCTGGAGTTCCTGAAGATCACGATGGGCGACGTCATCGTCACACGCGTCGCGCCGACCATCGACAGCGCCATGGGTCAGCCCAGGGAAACAATCAGCTTGGCCTTCGCCCGGGTGAAGCAGGAGTACGCGATTCAGAATGCTCAGGGCGGCTCAGGTGGCACGGTGTCGATGCGCTTCGACATCCAGAAGAACACCGAGTCCTGAAGGAGCCCGGCATGGCTTTATTCATCGATCGCGGCGGATGGACTGAAACGGACAGGATCAGGAATGACAAGGACGGCTCCATCACCCAGACCGCCTCTCTCTACAGAGTGACCAACCACGTCGGCCTTCTGCAGTCGCGGTGCGTCCTCACCAAAAAATGCACCCCGACAGAGTTGATCGCTTCGAATGCGTTGGAGAAGATCAAGGGGAACAGCGATCGCGCCCAGGCAGTGCATGCCAACGAGAAGCTGAAGAAATTCCCGAGCCGCTTTCCAATGAACGAGGATTCGATCGGAATCGAGATTGTCGGGGCGTCATCAAAGGTCGTGAAGCCGAAGGGAAGGGTCGAGGACATCTACGAGCCTGTCAACGACCAGCAGAATGCTTCGCTCGCATGGCTCGTGCAGCAACTCGTGGAGAGATTCGGCGTGCCGATGCAGGAAATCTACAGGCACCCGCAGATCGGCCGAAAGACCCCGACGGAAGCGAGCACGGCCAAATGGTGATTTGGCGCCGGTCTGTCCGAATTCTCATCTTGGCTGCGTTCGCGATCAGCTTCGACAGTCACGCCAGGACCGTGAGCAAGTTGGAGGTGAAGGGTGTCGGATTGACCGATGAGTCTGATGAGTCAACGATCGAACTCTGCAAGCAATTCAAGCCGACACGCAGGCAAATCATCAACTTCTTCAACAAGGCCTACACCGTCGAAGCCTACATCTCCACGACAGAACGCTATTCACCCTGCTATGCGTTCGGCACGCTGGAATTTGACGATGGCCACTTCGGCAAATGGACGATTCTCTCCAGCGGGGCGGCGTCTTTCGTCTTCAATCGCGGAGATGGTGTGACTTTGCTCTACAAGTTCAACAAATGGAACGACCCCACTGCCTGTAGCTACGGGCTGGGAGACAAGGGTGAATGTTGAAGCGGGTCGATCGCGCCCCGTCGTCGGCTCCTGCCGCGCAGACTCTTAACCAGAGCCGGCTTCGAGCGTCGCGCCGAACACCCGCACATAGTTGCCGCCGAGGATCCGCCGCACCTCGTCGGCGCTGAAGCCGTGGTCCAGCATCGCCTTCGACAGCAGCGGCAGGTCGCGGTAGGAGTCGAAGACCGAAGGGCCGGTCAGGCCGCGCATGTCGCTGCCCAGCGCGACGTGGTCGACGCCCACCACGTCGACCATCCGTGCCATGCCGGTCGCCAGCGCCGGCAGGTCCGGGAAGCGCGCCTTCGGCGGCCAGATGCCGATCAGCCCGCCGGTGTCGGCCACCACCCGTGCATGCGCCGGCGAGATGAGCCGGCTGCGCGCTGCGGGCTTCGGCGACAGCGAGGTGTGCGAGAGCACCAGCGGCCGGGTCGTGACCGCCGCCGCCTGCTGCACCAGCTCGTAGGTGCCGTGCGCCACGTCGACCACGATGCCCAGCCGGTTGCAGCGGCGGATCACCTCGGCGCCGACCGGCGTCAGGCCGCCGTGCACCGGCGCCTCGGTCTGGATGTCGCCCAGCTCGTTGACCCGGTAGTGGGTCAGCTGCAGATGGCGCAAGGTCCATTGCGTGTACGCCTGGTCGACCCGCTCGACCCGGCCTTCGAGGAAGTCGCCGCCCTCGGCGCTGACCACGATCGAGGGCCGGTCGCTGCGCGCGCGCCGCAGGTCGTCGGCCGTGGCGACGATCGCCAGTCCCTGCGCCTTCACCAGCGCATGCAGCCGCTCGAACGACAGCTGCCCGTAGGCCTGCAACTCGCCCGGCGCCGGATCGCGAAAGGGACGGATGCGATGGTCCGGCGTCAGGTGGTGGGTCGGCGTGTCGGACACGATCGCCAGGCAGACCACCGCCATGCCGCCGTCGCGCATCGGCTCGGCGAGCGGCCGGAAAGGGCCGTGGCCTTGCACCCGGGCGAGTCCGATCAGGCCGCCGTCGTGCGAATGGACGTCGACCGTGGGCGTGCCTTCGATCGGCTGCAGGCCCTGGGCACGCGCGGCCGCGACGTCGGCCGGCGTGGTGCAGCCCGGCAGACCGAGCGCCGTGAGCCCGGTGAGCCCCGCCATCGCCCCCACATGCAGCACGCGGCGGCGGGTGAAGTTGGCTTCGGGGTCGGCGCGGGTGTCGATACGCCGCGCCTCGCGCAGCTGGAAGCGCCAGCCGGCGTCGTCATGGTCGAGCCGATGCAGGCGGCCGCGCAGCCGCACCTTGGCGCCGTCGATCGCGATGTCGTCCTCGGCGAAGACCTCGACCCGGCGCGCCGCCTCGCGCGGCAGGCAACCGATGCAGCAGGGCGACTCTTCCACCAGCGCGAAATAGCGGCTCGCGGGCTCGGCTTCGAAGGGGCTGATCCAGCCTTCGATCTCGATCTCGACCGCCTCGTCTCCGGCGGCGCCTTCGAGCGCCGCGATCGCGACCGGCTTCAAGACGCCGCCCATCCGCGCCGGCCCGCGACCCGCGGCCGAGGCAGCGCCGGACCGGCATAGAAGGCACGCGGGCGGATCAGCAGGTTCGAGCGCTGCTGCTCCAGCGCATGCGCGATCCAGCCGACGCTGCGGGCGATCGCGAACAGCGCCAGCGGCGCCTCGCGCGGCCATCCGTGCGCCAGCGTCAGCGCCGCCAGCGCGAAGTCGACGCTCGGGAGCGAACCCGTCGATCGCGTGACCGCGGTCGCTACCGCGGCAAGCAAGACAGGCTGCTCGCAACCCGCCAACAACAGCGCCGCGCGCAGGTCGCCGTCGGGATAGAGCGGATGACCGAAGGCCGGCAATGGCCTGCCCTGGCGCAACCGCGCCTGCACCGCCGCTTCTGCACCGTGCGCCTCCGCCTGCGCCAGCAGCTCGAAGAGATCGGCGGAAGCGCCACCGTGCAAGGGGCCGGTCAAGGTCGCGAGGCCGGCCAGCAGGGCCGCTGCCATCGAGGCGCCGGTCGAAGCCGCGACCCTTGCGGCGAAGGTGGAAGCGTTCAGCTCGTGGTCCGCCAGCAGCACCAGCGCCTGTCGGATCGCATCGGCCGACTGCGGACGTTGCCAGGCGTCGGCGATGCGCCGATGCAGCGGTGCCGCCGCGTCCTCAGCGGTGCCGCCGCCGAGCCAGGCCTGCGCCATCGAGGCGACCAATCGCGCGGCCTCGGCATGCAGTTCGGCCGCATCGCGACCGCGGCTCGATCGTCCCCCGGCCGCGGCAACCGCCATGCCGGCGAGCGCGGCGCGAAGCCCGCCTGCTTCGTCGTGCGAAGCCGGCAGATGGAACACGACCTGCGGCGCGCCCCACAACAACGCCGCCACCGCTTCGAGGCCCTGCCCTTCATGCACCAGCTGCTCGACGTCGACCCCCGCGTAGTAGAGCCGCCCGCCTTCGACGGTCGACACGCTCGACGCCAGCACCGGCTCGCCCCAGGCCACCGCCTGCAGCGCCACGTCGCGGGCCGGCGCGGCACCCGCGCGGCGGGCCGCGAGGCGCAGCACGTCGTCGCGGCTGTAGAGGCTGCGCCGCGAGTCATCGGGGTCCGGCTTGCTGCGGATGCGCCCGCGGCTCACGCTGGCATAGAGGCTCTGCGGCCGGACGCCCAGCAGCTGGAGCGCGGCGCCCGCGTCCAGCCAGGGCACCGAAGGATTGATCGACTGCATCAAGATTGACCCTGCAAAGGCGGGCCGGAAGAATCGACCGCATGACCCCGCAACAAACACACTACCGCATGTTCGCGGGCTACAACAAGTGGGCCAACGCGCGTCTTTACACGAGCGTCGAGGTGCTGCCCGAGGCCGACTACGTGGCCGATCGCGGCGTCTTCTTCGGCTCGCTGCAGGGCACGCTCAACCACCTGCTGGCCACCGACCGCATCTGGATGCAGCGCTTCACCGGCAGCGGGCCGGCGCCCGACCGGCTCGATGCGATCCTGCACGAGGACCTCGACGGATTGCACGCGGCACGCGAGGCGGAAGACCTGCGCATCGAAGGCTACGTGCGCGGCCTCGACGACGCGGCGCTGGCCGGCCGCTTCAGCTACCGCCGCGTCAGCACGCCGGACATGCAGAGCCAGGCACTGGCGCCGGCGCTGGCCCACTGGTTCAACCACCAGACCCACCATCGCGCACAGGCGCATGCGGTGCTCACCGGCCTCGGCCTGAAGGCGCCGGAGCTGGACCTGTTGTTCTATCAGCGGCTGGTGGAGAACGGCATGGCGCAGGGCTGGGATTGACTCGGCGCGTGGTGCGGCGACGCGTGGCAATGCGACATAAGTGAATTAAACGCACAGTCGTGCATCTATTTCATTTGAGGTAGAGTTCTCCTCGGCAAGGCCGCCGTCGCGCGGCAGTCCGAAGGAGAAGATTCATGGCGGAAATCGAACGCACCCGGCGGCAGCAATCGCCGGAAATGACCCCCGCGGAAGTCGAGATGGCACGCGCCGCGCAGCGCTGCATCGGCGAGTTCCTGGATCGCTCGCGGGCCGCGAGCATCCTGCTGACGAGCGAAGACGGCGACCAGTCACCGGTTGAAGTACCCACCAAGGCACTGCGCCTCATCGGCGAGGTCCTCGGGGCGCTCAGCGAGCGTCGGGCGGTCACCGTGATTTCCAGCGAACGGGAGATGACGACCGTAGAGGCTGCCCACTACCTGAACGTCTCTCGTCCCTTCCTGATTCGTGAGATCGAGGCGGGTCGTTTGCCTTGCCGGATGGTGGGCACGCATCGACGGATCCGATTCGACGACCTGATGACCTATCGCGCGAAGGCCGTGGAGAAGCAGAAGGCCGCGTTGCAGCGCCTCGCCGACCACGCGCACGATCTGGGCCTCGACTACTGATGGCGGGTCACGCGCGCTACACAGCCGTCCTCGATGCCTGCGTGCTGTACCCCGTGTGCGTCGCCGACGCGCTGCTGAGCATGGCCGTTGCTGGTCTCTATGCACCCAAGTGGACCACCGCGATCGAGGACGAGTGGATGCGCAATCTCGAAACGGCACGCCCGGAGCTCAAGGGTCGCCTCGACTACCGTCGCGACAACATGCGCGAGGCCGTTCCCGACTGGGAAGTCTCGGAGACGGCCTGGCGTCCGCTCATCGGCGGCCTGCGACTTCCCGACGCCGACGACGTGCATGTGCTTGCCGCAGCCATCGCGGGCCATGCGGACTGCATCGTAACGGCCAACATGAAGGACTTCCCGGCGTCCATCCTGGACCGGCACGGTCTGAGCGCCATCCATCCGGACGACTTTCTTCTGGCTCAACTCGATCTCGACGAGATCACCGCATTGACGGCCTTCAAGGAAATGCGCGGTCGGTCCCGACGACCTCCACTCACTCCCGACGAGTTTGCAGACATCCTCGCGCGCAACGGGCTTGCCGCCACGGCGCGGCGCCTGCGCAATGCGGCCGCTCTGCTGTAGACCCGGCGCGGCCGTCCACCGCTTTAAGGCGCGACCTGCGCCCCCACAATCCCGTGGCGCTGCAGCGAAGCCGCCACGAAGCCCGAAGCCTTCATCTCCTCGACGAAGCCCGCCAGCCAGGCCTGCGCCGCCAGGTTGCCGGCCGGCACCGCCATCGCCTGCTCGATCACCATGAAACGGCCCGGCAGCAGGCGCACGCCGCCGACCCGCGCGGCGTCGGCCTCCAGTTGCTGGCGCACGCCGGCCGCCACCTCGAGGTGCTGGGCCAGGAACAGGTCGGTCACCGCGGGCGAGGTCGGCGCCCGCACCAGCGTCGCGGCCTTCAACTCGCGTGTCAGGAACAGGTCGTAGGCACTGCCACGGCCCACGGCGACCCGCGTGCCGGGCCGGTCGACCTCGTCGTTGCGCTGCAGCGGCGACGCGTTGCGAACCAGGTAGGCGCCCTCGATCACCACGTAGGGCGCGGTGTAGGCGGCATCGGCGGCGCGCACCGGGTCGATCGCGACGAAGGCCATGTCGACCTTGCGCGCCTTGATCGCCTCGACCACAGCACCGGCCGAGTCGAAGGGCACCAGCTGCAGCGGCAGGCCGACGCGGCGGGCCGCCTCGCGCGCCAGGTCCACCGAGACGCCGCTCGGCTCGCCGGCCGCATCGCGGCCCGCCAGGATCGGGTTGCCGAGGTTGATCGCGGCACGCAGCGTGGCGGTGCTGCCGCCGAGCTCGGCGCGGACGTCGGCCAGTCGCTTGTCCGTGGGCGGCGTCGCGCGAAGGCCGGTGCAGGCGCCGAGCAGCAGCGCGGCGGCCGCCATGGCGACATGGCGCCGCGACGGGGTTTCGTGAAGGTGCTTGAAAGCGGTCATCGGCGGAGTATCGGCGCCGCCGGAAGCCGCGAGGGCCTCGATTGCCTCAATCGCCGGGCTGGCCGTCGGGCGCCCAGGGCTCCTCCTCGGGCGTCTCGGCCATGGCCTGCGGCTCCGGTGCGTCGGCGCCTTCCGCGCCGCGGTCCATCTGAGCCAGCCAGTCCTGCGCGCTGGGCTGGCGCGTGCCCTCCGCCGCCGACAGCGCCTGGATCCTTTGAACGAGTTCGTCACGCCGTCGGTTCATGAGAATGATTCACACACCGCACAGGGCTCGCGCACGTAGGTTCAGGCTGCGCCTGGTCGCCATGAATGTCCTACGACATAGGGCGGCCCCGGCGACTCCAAGACGGCCGGGCCGCCGCGGAATTGTTGGAGAATCGTCCGGCGCATCCAGGCGCCCGCCCACGACTTGAATCCTCCCCCGCTTCTCCATCCGGTCCGCGACGCGCTGCGCCGCGCGACCGCCGATCTGCATGCCGAGGTCGACGCCAGCGTGCCGCTCGGCCAGCCGAAGCCGACCCTGGCCGACTACCGCAACCACTTGCGCCTGCTGCTCGACTGGACCGAAGCGCTGCGTCGGCTGCCGGTCGAGACGCACCGGCTGGACGTGCAGCAGGCCGCGCTGCAGCGCGACCTGCTCGAATGCGACCACTTGCTGGACGGCCCGGCCGCCACGGCCGCGGAGCCCACCCCGCCGCCATCGAAAGCCGCCGATGCTTCGCCCGCCTACGGCTGGGGCGTGGCCTACGTCATCGAAGGCTCGCAGCTGGGCGGCCAGGTGCTGTACCGCCGGCTGGCCGAGCCGCTGGCGCCCCATTCGCTGGCCTACCTGAAGGGCGCCGGGCCGGGCACCGGCGCGCGCTGGACCGCCTTCCTGTCGACGCTGGAGCATCAGGTGTCGACGCCGGCTGCGATCGAGTCGGCTTGCGCCGGCGCGGTGGACGCCTTCGAGCTGCTGCTGCACCTGCAACGCGCGAAGGCATCCGAATGAGCACGCAGGCCCCACCGCCCCAGGTCACCCTGGACAACTGCGACCGCGAACCGATCCACATCCCCGGCCTGGTGCAGGCGCACGGCGCGCTGGTCGCCTTCGACGCCGAAGGCCGCGTCACCCACCTCAGCGCCAATGCCGCGCAGCTGCTGGGCGACACGGTGCCGGCGGTCGGCGAGGCCTTGCAGCCTTCGCATTTCGAGGCCGAGCCGAAGGTGCACGAGCTGCTGGCCGAGCTGCTCGGCATCGGCACGCCGAACGCCGAGGGTGACACCGGCAACGCGGACGTCGTGCTGGCCGGTCGTTCCTTCGACCTGATCGTGCACCGCTCTGCCGGCGGCGCGATCGCGGAATTCGAGCTTCGGCCGGCGTCGATGGACCAGGTCGCCGACTTCGCCCTCAAGGCCCATCGGGCGATGGACAAGCTCAAGCGCCAGGGCTCGATCGAAGCGCTGCTCGAACTGGCGGTGGTCGCGGTGCGCCAGCTGACCGGCTTCGACCGGGTGATGGGCTATCGCTTTCGCCACGACGACAGCGGCGAGGTGGTGGCCGAGGACCGGCACGAGGCGCTGGAGCCCTTCGTCGGCCGGCGCTACCCGGCGGGCGACATCCCGGCGCAGGCGCGGCGCCTCTACGTCATCAACACGCTGCGGCTGATCGCCGACGTGCCGGCCGCGCCGGTGGCGGTCACCGCCGCCAGCGCCGAACTGCCGCCGCTGGACATGAGCCACTGCGTGCTGCGCGCGGTCTCGCCGATCCACATCGAATACCTGCGCAACATGGGCGTGGGCGCCTCGATGAGCATCTCGCTGGTGGTCAACGGCCGCCTCTGGGGCATGCTGGCCTGCCACCACCGCGGCGCCTTGCAGGTGCCCTATTCGGTGCGCATGGCCTGCGACGTGCTGGCGCAGGTGCTGGCGGCCAACGTGCAGACCCTGCTGGCGCGGCAGCGCGCCGCCCAGGCCGCGACCACCACCGGGCTGCGCGGCCGGCTGGTCGAGGCGATGCTGCATGCCGAGGACCCGGCGCAGGCGCTGATGTCGATGGCCGACGACCTGGCGGTCGCCTTCGAGGCCGAAGCGGTCATCGTGTCGCAGGACGCCCGCCTGCACGTGCACGGCGACCTGCCGGCGGAGACCGGCGCACGCATCGTGCAGTGGGTGGCGCAGCGCGAGCCCGGCCGCGACGCGATCTTCACGACCCAGGCCGCGGCCGAGCTGCCGACCGAGCTGGCGGCGCAGTGCGCGCCCTACTTCGGCTTTTTGGCCCTGCGCTTCGACGACTCCGCCTCGGGCTGGCTGGTGCTGGCGCGCAAGGAACAGATCGAGACCGTGCAATGGGGCGGCAAGCCCGAGAAGGTCTACACCACCGGGCCGCTCGGCCCGCGACTGACGCCACGCGGCTCCTTCGACATCTGGAAGGAAACCGTGCGCGGCACCAGCACGCCCTGGACCGCCGAGCAGCAGGAATTCGCCCGCCAGCTGCACGACGAACTGATGCGTGCCGGCGCCGCCCGCCTGGCCGAGGTGAGCCGTGCGCGCGCCCATCTGCTGGCGATGCTCGGCCACGACCTGCGCGATCCGCTGCAGTCGATCGCGATGGCCGCCAAGGCGCTGGAGCTGGGCGCGAGCGCCGCGGGCACGCGCATGGGCCAGCGCATCCAGTCGTCCAGCAGCCGCATGTCGCGGCTGATCGGCCAGGTGCTGGACGCCTCGCTGCTGCAATCCGCCGGCGGCCTGCAGCTGCAGTTCGCGCAGGTCGACCTGGCGCGTGTGCTCGATGACATGCTCGACGAGACGCGCACCGCCTACCCGGGCCTGCAGCTGGAGCAGCACCTGCCCGAGTCGCTCTGGATGAACGCCGACGCCGACCGCATGGCGCAGGTCTTCGGCAACCTGGTGAGCAACGCGCGCCATCACGGCGAACCGGGCGAAGCGGTGGTCGTCACCCTGGCGCAGCAGGGCGCGGAGGTGCTGTTCGAGGTGCGCAACACGGCGCCGCCGATCGCGCCCGAGCTGGTGCCCAGCCTGTTCGCCGCCTTCAGCCGCCCGCAGGGGCCGAATCCGCGCAACCGCGGCGGCCTCGGGCTGGGGCTGCACATCGCCGAGGCGGTCGTCGAGGGCCACGGCGGCACCGTCGCCTACCGCTACGAGGCGCCGCAGGTGGTGTTCTCGGTGCGGCTGCCGCAGCGCTGAATCAGTCCGGCCGCGCGAAGGCCCGGTGCCGCTTCAGGCCCACGGTCAACACCGCCGACAGCAGCGGCCCGATCGCGATCAGCAGCAGGCCGCCCGAAAAGCCGCCGAAGTGGTCCTTGGCGAAACCCAGCAGCAACGGGCCGATGAAGGCGCCGAGCGCGCCGATCGAGCTGATCCAGGCGATGCCCGCGGCCGCGCCGGCGCCGCTCAGGTACTTGGGCGGCAGGTTCCAGAAGGCCGGCGTCGCCGGATTGAGCAGCACCGCCGACAGCCCCAGCCAGAAGGCCGCGACGACCGGCGAGCCGGCGGTGATCGCCGCCGCGACCAGGCAGCCGACGCCCAGCAGGCTGGCGCCCGCCACGTGCCAGATGCGCTCGCCGGTGTGGTCGGAGTGGCGCGTCCAGAGGATCATCCAGACCGCCATCAGCACATAGGTGAACGACATGGTCCAGCCGGTGGCCGCGTAGCTGAGGCCGAGTTCGCGAATGATCAGCGGCAGGAAGGCAGCGCCGCCGAAGAGGCCGACGCCGTTGCCCAGGTAGATCAGCCCCAGCACCAGCACCACCGGCGAGGTCAGCGCCTCGGACAGCTTGCTGCGCCCGAGCGCCGCGGCCCGCGCCTGCTCGCGGCCCAGCTCGCCTTGCAGCCAGCGCTTGTTGGCCGGCGTCAGCCAGTCGACGTCGGCGGGCTGCTCGGGCAGCACGAACAGGATCGACAGGCCCAGCAGGATCGACGGCACCGACTCCGCGATGAACAGCCACTGCCAGCCCTGCAGCCCCAGCCAGTCCTGTCCCAGCAGGAAGCCCGAGACCGGCGAGCCGATGATCGTGGCCATGGGCACGCCGAGCATGAAGACGCCGATCACCCGGCCGCGGTCGCCGGCCGGGATCCAGCGCGTGAGGTAGTAGAGGATGCCCGGCACGAAGCCGGCCTCGGCCGCCCCGACCAGGAAGCGCAGCACGTAGAGGCTGCCGCTGCTGAAGACGAAGGCGGTCGCCAGCGACAGCACGCCCCAGCTCACCATGATGCGGGCCAGCCAGCGGCGCGCGCCGAAGCGGCGCAGCAGCAGCGTGCTCGGGATCTCGAAGACGAAGTAGCCGAGCGAGAACATGCCGACCGCCAGGCCGAAGGCGGTCGCCGACAGCCCCAGCGCCTTGTTCATCTGCAAGGCGGCGAAGCTGATGTTGGTCCGGTCGAGGAACAGGAACAGGTAGAGCAGCGCCAGGTAGGGCGCGATGCGGCGGGTGAAGCGGCCGAGCACCGCTTCGCGATGGGCGGCGTCGGCGACGGCGTCGACCGGGGTCGTGGCCTCGGGCTCGACGTCGCTCGCGGCGCGGGCGGGATGGATGGCGCTCATGTCGGCTGTCTCCTTCGTTCTTCGTCGATCGGGAACCGATCGCAGGCCGTGTCGGGCCGGGACGCTTCGTCGCCGCGTGGGGGTCACTCGATGATGTGCTGGCCCGCCTCGAAGACGATCGGCTCGGCCTCGGGATCGAAGCTGGTGCCGACCGGGTCTCGGCCTTCGGCCACCGCCTTCACCTCGCGTTCGAGCAGGCGACGCAGCATCGCGATGCCGCGGTCGCTGGTGGCCATGTGCTCCTCCGAATGGAAGGTGATCGGTCCCTGGCCGACCTGCGCCTCGTAGTCGTTCGGGCGGGCACGGCGCTCCTCGGGCGTGAGGTCTTCCCAGCGCTGGAGCTGGGCGGCGTCCTTGCCGCGCGGCAGCATCACGCCCTTCTCGGTGACGCGGCCGGCGGTGTAGATGCGGTAGTGGGTGTCGTCGATCGGCAGGGTCCAGCCGATGGTCTCGACCCGGCCGAACTTGCCAACGCGCGGGTTGGGCACCACGCGCAAGGTCGGCAGGCAGACCTCGGTCACGCGGCGGAACTTGCGGCCGTCGGGCAGGTCGCGGTGCGACACCACCTTGACGCCGAGCGGGGTCGGCTCGAAGACCGCCTGCGGCATCATGTTCATGGTCGGCGTGAACTGCGTGCCCGAGAAGCTGCCGTGCAGGATCGGCACATGGAACGGGTCGACCACGTTCTCGTAGTGCTGCAACCAGTTGCACGGCGAGATCGCCGGGCCGCCGCTGCCGATGCTGGTGTCGTCGACGTCGAGGAATTCGCCCTCGTCCATGCGCTCCAGGCAGTCGTAGCGCGGCAGGACCGGCATGCGCTCGGGCGGCCCCATGTACGCGAAGATCAGCCCGTACTGCTCCTGCACCGGATACCAGGGCTGGCGGATCTTGCCGCGGGCGCGGCCGCCGTCGGGCTCGCAGGGCTGGTCGAGGCAGTGGCCCTGCACGTCGAACATCCAGCCGTGGTAGCAGCAGCGGATGCCCTCTTCCTCGACCCGGCCGTAATAGAGCGAGGTGCCGCGATGGGCGCAGCGCGCATGCACCAGGCCCGGGCGGCCGCGCTTGTCGCGGAACAGCACCAGGTCCTCGCCCAGCACGCGCACCTCGCGCGGCGTGTCGGTGGCGTGGCTGGAGAGACCGACCGGATGCCAGTAGCGGCGCATCAACTCGCCCATCGGCGTGCCGCGGCCGACTTCGGTGAGTTCGGCCCGGTAGCTGGGCTCGGGGCGGTGGTAGCCGCTGCCGGCCATGTCGGCGGCAACGATGCGGGGGATGACGGCCATCGTGGATTCCTTCCTGGACTTGATTGCGCAAGCAACTAACTAATTCTAAAATTCAAAACGTTGCGTAAGCAATCAAATCGGATCGGTACTATCCCTGATCCATCCATCGATTCGCCGACCGCTCCATGCCCCGCAAAGCCAACGCCGCCTCCTATCCGACCGACATGCCCTTCTCGGACATGCCGACCCTGGCGGTGGAGCGGCTGGCGAACGCGCTGTCGCGCCATGGCGACCTGGTCTACATGCGCCTCTTCGGCCTGCACCTAAGCGAATGCCGGGTGCTGGCGATCGTGCTCAGCCGCGAGCCGACCAGCCTCGGCGAGGTCTGCGAGCAGATCGAGCTCGACAAGGGCCACGCCAGCCGCCTGGTGACCCGGCTGGTCTCGGCCGGGCTGCTGGAGCGGCATGCCGATACCGCCGACCAGCGCTCGGCCTACCTGGTGCTGACGCCGGCCGGCCGCGAGATCGCCCTCGGCGTGCGGGCCGCCGGCGCGGCCCGCAACCGGGAATGGATGGCGGCGCTCAACGACCGCGAGCGCGCCGGCTTCATGGCCGCGCTCGCCAAGATGACCGCGCAGGCGCGCACGATCCTGGCCGAGGAGCTGCAGTCGTCGGGCGGCGGCGCCGCGCCGCCGCTGCCCACGGCGCGCGAGCTGGGCGCCAAGGGCGCGGGGCCGAAGTCGGCGAAGTCGCTGGTGGTGGAGCGCGGGGCGCTGGAAGAGCTGCGGCGGCAGCTGGATCAGCTGCTGGGCGGGGCCAGGCCGTAGGCCGGCTCCTCAGCCGCGATACGCGCTCGGCGTCGACCCGGTGGCGCGCTTGAAGGCCGCCGCCAGGTGGCTCTGGCTGGCGAAGCCGGCGCTCAAGGCGACGTCGAGGACCGGCATGTCGCCCTGGCGCAGCAATCGCTTGGCACGTTCGATGCGCCGCTGCAGCACGTAGCCGTGCACCGTGATGCCCATGGCGCGCTTGAAGGCCGGCGCGAAGGTGTGGGCACTCAGGCCGGCTTCGGCCGCCAGGCGAGGCAGGCTGAGGTCGTCGTCGAGCGCGGACTCGATGAAGTCGCAGACGTGGCTCATCCGCCCCGGGGCGACCGCGCGCGGCTGCTGCGAGGCCAGGCGGGCGACCGGACGGGCGGTGTAGTTGCGCAGCAGGTGAAGCGCCAGCAGTTGCCCGATGCTGTCGGCGAACAGGGCGCCGGTCCCGTGGTCCTCGCGCCGCGCGACGTCCAGCAGCGACAGGCAGAGCTGCTCGAGCAGGGGATCGGCGAAGCCGAGGCCGAAGGTCCATTCCACCCGCGCCGGATCCAGCCCGAAGGCCTCGGCCGCGATCCGGTCGATCAGCCGCCGGTGGAGGTAGACCAGCTGGATGTCCGGCGTGCCGTGCAGGCTCCAGTGGGAGTCGCGATCGCTGGGAATCATGCCGAACAGGCGCGGGCGCAGCTCCGCCTGACGGGCGGCTCCCGGCCCGTCGCCTTCGATGCGCCGCGACACCCGCGCCGGCCGGTGGGTGCAGTAGGCCAGCGCGACGTGCGGCAGCGCTTCCAGCCTGCGCGTCCAAGGCTGCTCGGCCGCCAGCGAGGTGTAGACCTCGCGCCAGCCACGGCCGCGGCTGTCGGCGAGCAGCCGATGCTCCGACCACAGGGCGATGCGATGGGTCTGTTCTGGCTGGAACTCCGGAGCACCGAACGGGTCGGGGCCGGAATTCGGCGAATCGGGTTTGCGTGACATGTCTGCGGCCGGGAGCGCGCGGGCGGTGCGCCGGTCGGGGCTCGGTGCCCCAAGAACAGGCGCCGCACCGACATCGACTCGCGACCAGGCTTCGGCCGCAATAAGCATGCCCGGGAGCGGCCCGCAGTTCGCGTTTTCTGTTCATGCGCCACGAATTCTTGAAAGACGCCCGTCGGACTGCCCGGAGATCATTCCTCCCTGCTCGTTCCTCCTTTTGAAAGCGCCTCCCATGCCGGATCTCTTCAGCCCCTTCACCCTCAAGGGCGTGACCCTGCGCAATCGCGCAGTGATGTCGCCGATGACCATGTACAACTCGGTCGACGGCAAGCTCGACGACTATCACGTGAGCTACCTCGGCGCCCGCGCCGCCGGCGGCTTCGCGCTGGTGTTCGGCGAGCAGATGGCCATCACGCCCGACGGCCGTACCACCACGTCCTGTGCCGGCATCTGGAACGACGACCAGATCGAAGGCCATGCGCGGGTCGCCGCGATCATCGAGCGCATGGGCGCGGTGCCCGCGATCCAGCTGGGTCATACCGGCCGCAAGGGCAGCGAGCTGCCGCCGCATCGCGGCACCAACTCGGAAGGCACCTGGAAGCAGCTGCCCCCGGACCATCCGGACGGCTGGCAGTGCGTGGCGCCCTCGGCCATTCCCTACGGCGGCGGCGGCCACGTCTACCCGGTCCACCAGCTCACGGTCGACGAGATCGGGGCCTGCATCGGGCCTACGCCGATGCCGCGGTCCGCGCGCTCGAGGCCGGCTACAAGTGGCTCGAGATGCACTACGCCCACGGCTACCTGGGCGCCAGCTTCTTCTCGCCGCTGGCCAACCAGCGCACCGACCAGTACGGCGGCAGCGTCGACAACCGCGTGCGTTTCCACCTCGAGGCACTGGATGCGGTGCGCGCCGTCTGGCCGGAAAAATACCCGCTGACGATGCGACTCGGCTCGGACGACCTGCATCCTGCCGGCACCCAGTTCGAGGACTCGATCCACGCCATCGGAAAGATGAAGGAACACGGCCTGGACCTGGCCGACCTGTCACTCGGCTTCAACACCGATGACATGGTCGACCCGCCGTTCAACGATGTCGGCTTCATGGTCCAGCGGGCGCACCGCGTGCGCAGCGAGGTTGGCATTCCGGTGGACACCAGCTGGAACCTCGGCGTCCCGCAGAACGCGGACCGCGTGATCCGCGAGGAACTCATCGACCTGGTGATGCTCGGCCGGCCGGCGCTGGCGAATCCGCACTGGCCGATATGGGCTGCGCGCGAACTCGGGCATGCGTCGCCTTTCTCGCTGGTGCAGCAGGACTGGCGCTGGTGGCTGGAGAACTTCCGTGGCCATGGGCCCAGCATCGGCTGGCCGGAAGTGGCAGCCGCCGGTGGCGGCGATGCCGACGCGCCGACGCACGACAGCGCCAACGAGCCCCTGCACGCCGAAGCGGCACGACGCAGCGCCTGAAGCCGCCGCCCGGGGCCGCGCAGGCACGCCGTGGCGGGGAGCTGGGATGATGGCGTCCAATGATCATCCGCCCCCGCCCCCATTGGCTTCGCATGCTCTTCGTCTGGCGCGGCTCGGTGCTGCAGGACATCGCGCCGCAGCTGCTCGCCACCACCGTCTTCGCGATCGGCGTGACCCTGCTGCACGGGC
Organism: Xenophilus sp. L33; assembly: GCF_009765735.1. Taxonomy (GTDB): domain Bacteria; phylum Pseudomonadota; class Gammaproteobacteria; order Burkholderiales; family Burkholderiaceae_C; genus Variovorax. The sequence continues at coordinate 17,307 of NZ_LMUW01000197.1, read as the reverse complement.
GCCTGTTCGAATGGAAGATCCCGCTCAACTTCGTGCCCTTCTCGCTGATCGGCCTGACGCTGGCGATCTTCCTGGGCTTTCGCAACGGCACCAGCTACGCGCGCTACTGGGAGGCGCGCACGCTGTGGGGCGGCGTGCTCAACGACACCCGCGCGCTGGTGCGGCAGGCGCTGACCCTGGTGGACGCGCCGGCCGAGGGCTCGACCGAAGCGCTGCCCGAGGCGCGCGGCCTGGCGCTGCGGCTGATCGCCTTCGTCCATGCGCTGCGCCACCAGTTGCGCCGCACCGACCCGGCGGCCGACTTCGCGCGCCTGCTGGCCGCGCCCGAGATCGAACGCCTGCGCGACGCCCGCTTCAAACCCGCATTGCTGCTGCTGATGGCCGGCGAATGGCTTGGTGAGCGCCGCCGCGCCGGCCAGATCGATCCCGCGCTGGTGCAGGCCATGGAGCGTCCGCTGGGCCGGCTGACCGATGCGCTCGGCGGTTGCGAGCGCATCGCCGGCACGCCGATCCCGTTCACCTACGCGGTGATCATCCACCGCACCATCTACCTCTACTGCGTGCTGCTGCCCTTCGGCCTGGTCGACTCGATCGGCGCCATGACGCCGGTGATCGTGGCCTTCATCGCCTACACCTTCTTCGCGCTGGAAGCGCTCGGCGCGGAGATCGAGGAACCCTTCGGCCTGCAGCCCAACGACCTGGCGCTGGACGCGATGTCCGCCATGATCGAGTCGACCCTGCGAGAGATGCTGGGCGAGCCGCAGCCTTGGACGGCCGGGACGGTCCCGACGGACGTCTACATGCTCACCTGACGGTCCTGTCCCGCCTCAGCCCCGGCAGCCGCCGGGCTGGCTGCCGTGCCGCAGGCAGTGGTCGAGAAACTGGTCCAGCTCGCGGCTCTTGTCGTAGACCGCGCAGGCGCCCAGCGCGAGGCAGCGGGCCCGGTTCTCCGGCGTCGCCGAATTGGTCAGCACGATCACCGCGTCGCGCTGGCTTGCCGGCGGCAGCTTCTCCAGGATGCCGAAGCCGGTGCCCTTCTTCAGGAACAGGTCGAGCACCGCCAGTTCCCATTGGCTGCGATGCACGCGCAGCCAGTCGACCGCCTCGGATTCGGTCTCGGCACTGGCCACCACATGGGCATCGCACACCTCGTTGATGACCGCGGTCAACTGCTCGCGCAATGCCGGGTCGTCTTCGGCGAGAAATACGTTCATGGGGCTCCCTTCGTGCATCCGGTGATTCGAAGAGATCATTTTTGACAGCCGAACGACAGCGCGTCGGAAGCCCAAGCCAGCCGCGGCAGGCGCACGCCTACGCGGCGATGGCCTACACGTCGATGTCGATCGGCGCGTCGCTGTCGCCGTCCAGCAGCGACTGGCCGACCTGCCGAAACGTCCAGCTGCCGCGCTTGCGCCGGAGGATCCACACCAGGTCGAAGCGATCGTCCGGCCAGCGCTGCGGCGTCAACCGGTCGCTGCCCACCAGCGCGTTGGCCAGCGCGACGAGCGACTTGTGCTCCCACGCCACCAGCAGCCAGCCCGAGCGCCGCGCCAGTTCCTCGGCCAGCGCCGTCTCCTCGCCCACGGTGAAGCGGGTCGAGATCACCCGGTCACGCAGCGCCGCCAGCGGCTGCAGCGTGTGCATCGCCCGGGTGCTGCGGTAGCGCTCGGTCACGCCCGGCGCGAACAGCCACTCCGGCCGCGGCAAGCCGTCGCGGTCGAAGCGCGTGGCCAGCGCACCGGCGCGCTGCCAGCCCCGGACGCTCAGATCGTCCGGGTCGAGGGCGCCGGCCAAGGTGACGCCCTGCGCCTGGCCGTCGTCCGTGGGCTTCTCGGCGTGTCGGATGATCATGATGCGCAGGGCGGCCATGCCGAAGTTTGCGGCCGGGCGAGATGACGTCTTGTAGGCGACCGCCTTATGCTCGGCGCATCGCCGACCGGCCTCGCAAAGCAACCGCATGACCCCGCAGCAATGGATCCTGCTCGCCCTCAACGCCAGCATCGTCGTCACCGTGTTCGGCTATGGCGTGCACACCACGCTGGACGACGTGCTCTACGTGGTGCGGCGTCCGGCCCAGCTGCTGCGTTCGCTGATCGCCATGTTCGTGCTGATGCCGCTGTTGTCCTTCGGCATCGACTGGGCCTTCGAGCTGCGCCCGGAGATCGAGGTGGTGCTGATCGCGCTGGCGCTCTCGCCGATCCCGCCGCTCCTGCCGAACAAGGAGACCAAGGCCGGCGGCAGCGCGTCCTACGGCCTCGGCCTGCTGGTGACCGTGGCCGTGCTGTCGATCGTCATCGTGCCCTTCGGCCTCTGGCTGACCGGGCAGGTGTTCCATCGCGAGATGACCGCGCCCGGCACCGTCGCCTGGCTGATCCTGCGCACCGTGATCCTGCCGCTGGCGGTGGGCATGGTGCTCGGCGGCCTGCTCAAGGACAAGGCCGAACGCATGCTCAAGCCGGTGCGGCTGGTCGCCAACCTGCTGATCGCCGTCATCGGCGTGGCCATCATCGCGCTCAGCTGGTCGTCGATCGCACAGCTGGTCGGCAACGGCACGCTGATCGCGCTGGCGGTGTTCGTGCTGGTCGGGCTGGCGGTCGGCCAATGGCTCGGCGGCCCGCTGCCGCGCGACCGCACCGTGCTGGCGCTGTCCACCGCGTCGCGCCATCCGGGCATCGCGCTGGCCATCGCGACGGCCAACCATCCCGACGGGAAAGGCATCACGGCAGCAGTGCTGCTCTACCTGCTGGTGAGCATCGTGCTGTCGCTGCCCTACGTGAAGTGGCGCCAGCGCGGCGAGCCGGCGCCGCTCAGGTGATGCGCTTGAGCAGGCCGGCCATGCGGTCGAAGGTCCGGCCGTAGGGCGGGAACATCAGCCGGGTGCCGGCGAAGCGCGATTGGTGGAAGACCGGCTTGTCCTTGCTGAAGGTGCGAAAGCCGTAGGCACCGTGATAGGCGCCCATGCCGCTGGCGCCGACGCCGCCGAAGGGCAGCTCTTCCTGCCCGAAGTGCCACATGCAGTCGTTGACCGTGACGCCGCCGGAGATCGTTCGGGCCAGCACCCGGTCGCGGTCGGCGGCATTGCGGCCGAACCAGTAGAGCGCCAGCGGACGCTCGTGGCGGTTGACGTAGGCGATGGCTTCGTCGAGCCGCTCGTAGGCCATCACCGGCAGCAGCGGGCCGAAGATCTCCTCCTGCATGATCCGCATCTGCTCGGTCGCGTTCAGCACCAGGGTCGGTGCGAGCTTGCGCGAGCCGGGCGCGCGCGCCAGGCCTTCGGGATGCAGCGGCACGATCAGCGCGCCGCGTGATTCGGCATCGTCGAGCAGCGCCTGCAGCCGCGCCAGGTGGCGCTCGCTGATGATCGCGGTGTAGTCGGGATTGGCCGCGATCGACGGATATTGCTTTTGCACCGCGCGCCGCATCGCGCCGACGAAGGCATCGACGCCGTGCCGCTGCACCGCCACGTAGTCGGGCGCGATGCAGGTCTGGCCGGAGTTGAAGAGCTTGCCCATCGCCAGTCGCGGCGCCACTTCCTCGAGGTCGGCATCCGGGTTGACGATGGCCGGCGACTTGCCGCCCAGCTCCAGCGTCACCGGCGTCAGGTTGGCGGCGGCGGCGATCGCCACCTGGCGGCCGACACCGGTCGAGCCGGTGAACAGCAGGTGGTCGAAGGGCAATGACACGAAGGCGGTGCCGACGTCGGCGCCGCCGGTGATGACCGTGATCTCCTCCGGCGAGAAGTCCGCGGCGATCGCCTCGCGCATCAGCTCCGAGAGCCTCGGCGTCAGCTCCGATGGCTTGATCATCACGCGGTTGCCGGCGCCGATCGCGGCGATGGTCGGCCCCATCGCGAGCTGATAGGGATAGTTCCACGGGCTCACCACGCCGACCACGCCGAGCGGCTGCGGCATGACCCGGTTGTAGCCCGGCATGAAGGCCACCGAGGTCGGCGCGCGGCGCACCTTCATCCATTCCTTCAGGTGCCGGCGCGCATGCCTGATCGCTGTCTGCACCATCATCACGTCGGCCAGCCGGGTGACGTGCACCGAGCGGTGGCTGAAGTCTTCCGAGATCGCGCGCTCGATCGCCGGTGCGATCCGCTCGGTCATGGCCGACAGCCGCGCGAGCCGCTCCAGGCGCACCTCGCGCGACGGGTTTATCTCCTGGGCGAAGGCGGTGCGCTGGCGATCGAAGGCCTCGCGCATCAGCAGCAGGGCGAGTTCGGGTGTCGGTGCCAGCGGTGCGTTCATGTCTTGCTCCCGAGTGGGTCCAGCGGTGCGCGGGCCATCGCCTCATCATGCGCCACGGCGTGGTCGCTGTCTGTCTCCGCCTCGGCATAGGCCCGGCCGCCCGGCACCAGCGCCGAATGCTCGCGCTTCGAATGGAACACCGGATAGAACATCTCGACGAACCAGCGCTCCTTGCCGAACACCAGGTCGTCCTGCAGGCCGACCTTGGGCGGGTATTGGCGGGTGATCTTGGCCGAGCAGAAGATCAGGTCCCAGATGAACAGCATGTTGCCGAAGTTGCCCTTGTAGTGGCCGATGCCGTCCTCGTTGGTGAGCGCATGGTGCGCCCAGTGCGTGGCCGGGGTCGAGATGGTGCGCTCCAGCACCCAGGCCAGCGGCCGCAGGGCCTTGATGCGGTAGAAGGGCGCGTCCCACGGCACCGCGCTGTGCGCGCCCATGATGATCGCCAGCTTGAACACCACGTAGACCAGGTACGCGTTGCCCAGGCCCAGGTACACCAGCACACCGGCGGCCCAGATCCCCGGCATCATCATGTAATAGAAGAAGTTGTTGCGGTAGGTGATGCGGATGCTCATGTAGTGCGCCGTGTGGTGCGCGCGGTGGAGCGGCCAGAGCATTGGCGAATGCGAGATGCGGTGCCACCAGTATTGGGTCATGTCGTCGGCCACGAGCAGGATGAGGCCCATCGCCCACCAGGGCAGGTCGGCCCAGGCGCCGCGCTGGGTCGGGATCAGCCAGCCGCACAGCAGGCCGGCGACGCCGAAGATCACCGGCTGCGAGATCGCCACCAAGGCCACGAACATGAACAGTTCCAGCTTGGTGTCGTCCTTGGTGGCCTTGAATTCCTTGTACTTGTGCGAGCCGATCTCGACCAGGGCGAAGCCCAGGATGATCGCGACCAGCACCAGGTTCTGCATCAGGTTCATGTCTTTGTCTCCTTGATGCGGCCGATTCTTGTGGCAGCGGACTCTTTAGTCCAATGCATTGTCAAGCAGCTATCGATGCACTGGCTGCAATTGCCTCGGAACTCAGCTGTCGAACAGGAAGACCCGCTTCCAGTCGTCCTTCATGCTGATCACGCGCCAGCCGTCCTTCTGCGCCTGGTCGTGCAGCGCCTGCGAAAAGGCGCCGACCTTGGTCGGCGGCAGGCCCTGGGCCGGCCCGTAGGCGTATTCGCGCCGGGCATCGTCGTGCAGCACCAGCATCGCGAGCCGGGCGCCGTCGCCGGCCATGGTGTATTCGAGCATCTGGCAGTCGCCGTCCGAATTGCCGAAGGCGGCCTGCGGACGGCGCCCGATCATCATGTGGATGCCTTCGGGCTTGCCGGCCTTGTCGTCGTTGAGCAGCAGCTTGGGCTGCTTGGTGAGGAAGGGCTTGCCGTCCTGCGCATAGCCGAAGCTGGTGCCGCCGGCGCTGCCGACCACCTGCTCCGGCGGCACGCCGTAGACGGACTCGGAAAACACGCGCACGAAGTCCTGGCCGCCGCCGGTGACGATCCAGGTCTTGTAGCCATTGGCGCGCAGATAGCGCATCGCCTCCAGCATCGGCTGGTAGACCAGTTCGGTGTAGGGCCGGTTCCAGCGCTTGTCGCGGGCGGCGGCGATCCAGCGTGCCGCCTGGGCCTGGAATTCGTCGGTGCTCATGCCCGTCAGCGTCGCCGCCAGCAGCTTCTCGAGTTGCTGTGGCGGCAGCTTCGCGATCGCCTGCAGGTCGCCGCTCATCACCGTCTTGAAGGGTTCGACCTGCGCCAGGCCGGGCTTGGCCTTGACCAGCGCCGGCACCTGGTCGAGGCAGAAGATCACCTGGCTGTAGATCGGATGCTCCACCCACAAGGTGCCGTCCTGGTCGAAGGTGGCGACCCGCTCCGGCGGTTCGACGAAGCCCGGGCTGCCGCGGTCGGTGGTGACCCGCACGAAGTCGAGGATCGCCTGCCGGGCCGGCCCGTCGTTCCACGACGGCAAGGGGTCGGCCGCCGGCGCCAGGGTGCCCGAGGCGCTCGGGCTCTGCGCCCGTGCCGGCCCGGCCAGCCCCGCGATGCCCGACGCCGCCAGCAGCGCCGGCCACGCCGGCGCGGTTGCCAGCGCCTTCAGGAGGCCGCGACGGCCTTGGGGATCGATGGAGGTCACGACAGGTCTCCTTCTGGATGCCGCCGCCCGAGCTTCAGGCGGCCGCCTTGCAATCCGGTGTCTTGCGGGCCTGCAGCGCCGCGACGTGGCCGGCGATCGCGTCGGCGGCGCGCGCGGTGAGCCGCTGCGCGCCCTGCGCGAGCGCGTCCATGCCCTTGCCGACCGGCTCGCTGGCCGACCATTCGCAGGTGCTGGACGGGCCGCCGTCGGTGCGCTGGATCGACCAGGTGATGCTCATGTCGACCTGCTGGTCCTGGATCGAATCGAAGCCGTGCACCTGCAGCGAGATGCGCCAGGCCTGCTGGCCCTGCGTGCGGCCCGAGACGGTGGTGTTGACCGCGCCCAGCCGCCGGGCGACGCCGTTGGCGAGCGCGTCGCGCAGCTCGAGGTCGAAGGACGACGACCAGCGGTAGTCCTCGAGCACCTCCACCTTGGCGCTCGCGTCGGCGCCGGGGTGGCGCACCACGAACTGCGGCCGGGCCAGCTGGTCGGGCACGCCGAGCGGCGCGAATTCGACGAAGAGCGGCGCCGGCAGCACGTTGGCCGCCGAGCCGGTGCCGCCGGGCTGCGCCTTCACCTGCACCGGCAGCGCGAGCGTGTAGAAGCGGGTCGGCTCGCCGGCGCAGCCGGCCAGCAGCGCGCCCACGAAGAGCAGCGAGGCGAGAGACGGGAGTCGCTTCATTTCTTCTGTTCCGGTTTGCCGCGCAACAGCGATTCGGGATGCCGCTCGAGGTAGTCGGTCAGTACGGTGATCGACGCGGCCGCGCGGGTGAGCTGCTGCAGCGTCTGGCGGGTGTCCTGCTGCAGCGGCGAGCTGTTGTCCAGCGTCTGCGATGCCGCGGCCAGCGTCTTGCGCGCGTCCTTCAGCGCCGCGGCCAGCTCCGGCGTCAGGTCGCTGTTGATGCCGCGCACCGTGGTCTCCGCGGCGCTCAGGGTCTTGTCGAGCGTGGCCAGGGTCTTGCGCATGTCGCCGGCCAGCTCCTCGAACGGGATCTTGTTGATCTTGGCGACGATCTCCGACACCTGCGACTGCAGCGCATCGAGGCTGCCCGGCACCGTCGGGATCTCCCAGATCGCCCGGCTGGTGTCGACGCTCACCACCTTCTCCTTGGGGAACAGGTCGAGCGCGACGAACAGCTGCCCGGTCAGGAGGCTGCCGGTGCGCAGCTGGGCGCGCAGCCCGAGGTTCATCAGCTGCTGCACGCGCGCCTGGCGCAGCGCCGGCGTGTCGGGCTCGCCGACCGTGGCGGCGTCGAGCCGCCGCAACCGGTCCGGGTAGATCACCGCGAGCACCGACATCAGGATCTTCCGGCTGCTGCTGTCGAACTGCACGCCGATCGACTTCACCTCGCCGATCACGATGCCGCGGAACTCGACCGTGGTGCCGACGGACAGGCCGCGGATCGACTGGTCGAAGTACATCAGGATGTTCTGGCCCGGGCCGTCCGGCGGCCGCATCGCGCTGCTCTCGTCGTCGGACAGGTGGAAGGCGGTGTCGGCCGCGACGTGCTCGCCCTCGACGCCGTCGGGCGCCTCGAAGGCGATGCCGCCGAGCACGATGGTGGCGAGCGACTCGGTGCGCAGGGTCAGCCCCGAGGCGTTCAGCTGCAGGTCGACGCCGCTGGCGTGCCAGAAGCGGGTGTTGGCGCCGACGTACTGGTCGTAGGGCGCATTGATGAAGGCGCGCAGGGTCACGCCCTTGCCGCCGGTGTCGAGGTCGTAGGCCACGATCTGCCCGACCCGGATGTGGCGGAAGTAGATCGGCGAGCCGAAGTCGAGCGAGCCGATGTCGGCCGCATGCAGGATGAACTGCCGCCCGACCGAGCCGCGCAGGATGATCGGCGGCACTTCGAGGCCGACGAAGTCGTCGCTCGATTCGTTCGACACGCCGGCGTCGGCACCGATGTACGGCCCCGAGAGCAGGGTGCCCAGGCCCGAGATGCCCGAGGTGTCCAGGCGCGGGCGCACCACCCAGAAGCGGGTGTCCTTGGCGGCGAAGCTGGTGGCTTCCTTGTTGAGCTGCACCTGCAGCTTGACGTGGGTGCGGTCGTCGGACAGCTGGATGCTCTTGACCAGGCCGATCTGCACGTCCTTGTAGCGCACCGTGGTCTTGCCGGCCTCCAGGCCCTGCGCCGACTCGAAGGTGAGCGTGATCTCCGGGCCGCGGTTGAGCAGGATCCTGGCCACCAGCCCGATGCCGACCAGCGCCGCGACGATCGGGATCAGCCAGATCAGCGAGGGCAGCCAGTCGCGCCGCCGGGCGATCCGCGGCGCGGCCAGGTCGCCGGGCGGCAGGGGATCGGTGGCGGCTTCTTCTTCGTTCATGACTCGACCTTCGGCTCGTTGTCGCCTTCCCAGGTCAGCCGCGGATCGAAGGAGAGCGACGACAGCATGGTCAACACCACCACGGAGGCGAATGCCGCGATGCCCGCGGCGGCAGTGATCTCGGCGAAGCCCTGCAGGCGCACCAGCCCGGCCAGCAGCGACACCACGAAGACGTCGAGCATCGACCAGCGGCCGATGATCTCCAGCAGCCGGTAGAGCTTGGCGCGCTCGTGGCGCCGCCAGTCGCTGCGCCGCTGGGCCAGCAGGATGAGCAGGAACAGCGCCGCCAGCTTGAACAGCGGCACCAGGAAGCTGGCGGTGAAGACCAGCGCCGCCAGCTCGTAAGAGCCGCTGACCCAGAAGAAGATGATGCCGCTCATGATCGTGTCCTGCTCGGTGCCGAGCAGGCTCTGGGTGATCATCACCGGCAGCAGGTTGGCCGGCAGGTACATGATCGACGCCGCGATCAGGAAGGCCCAGCTGCGGCGGATGCTGTCGGGCTTGCGCTCGCGCAGGTGCGTGCCGCAGCGCTCGCAGGCTTCGCCCGCATGGGCATGCAGCCAGGCGGCGCCGCAGTGGTGGCAGTCGATCAGCCCGAGCTGGTGCGCGGTGACGATGCGGCCGCTGGCCGCGTGGGCATGCAGCTCGGTGTGCAGCGGCGACGACGCGAGCGCGCCGGCGCCCGACGACGGCGTCGCGGCAACTGCAGATGAAGATGCAGACGCCGACGCCATCGCCAGCCCGCCCGGCGCCCGCGCGACCGCGCCTGCGGGCGCCACCGACGCCGGATGCGGGTTGAAGGCCAGCTCCCAGAAGGCCCGCGGGTTGAACGAGATCACGCTGGTCAGCAGCACCGTCAGCCCGGCGAAGGCCCACAGCGCCGGCCCGGCGATCACCGACGCCAGCCCCGCCAGCTTGACGATCGCCACCAGCACGCCGAGCAGGAAGACCTCGATCATTCCCCACGGCCGCAGGGTCTGCAGCATGCGCACCAGCACCGCGAAGCCCGGCGGCCGGAGACCCCGCTGCAGCGGCACCATGAGATAGCAGAGGATCAGCAGCTGGAACAGCGGGAAGAGCAAGGTGGTCGCCAGCACCAGCACCGCGACGATCGACAGGCCCTCGCCGCTCAGCACCACCACCGCGCCGGCCAGCGTGGTCTCGCTGTGGCGGCCGCCCAGCTCGATCGAGACGATCGGGAACAGGTTGGCGATCGCGAACAGGATCAGGCTGGCCACCGCCAGCGGCAGCACCAGCTGCTGCAGGTTGCCGCGGTTGCGGTCCAGCTCGGTGTCGCAGCGGCGGCAGTGCGCGACCTCGCGGCGCTTGAGCACCGGCTGCCGGTAGACCGCGTCGCAGCCTTCGCAGATCGAGATGCCGCGGACTTCATTCATGGCATGGGCTCAACGCAAGAAGGCGCCCGTGGGCGCCTGCCGCGCGCCGTCCCGGCGCTGCATCGGCGAGTCGCCGGCGCTTCAGTTCGGCGTGCCGCCCTGGCCGGCCGGCGGACGGTTGGGATGCTTCGCATTGCGGGCGGCGATGCGGGCCTGGCCGGCATTGGCCGACTTGGTGTTGGACACCACGCTGCTCTCGGGCGAGTTGACCTCGTCGCCGCCGGCCTGCCGGATCGGCTTGTCGGGCTTGGCGTTGTCCCTGGCCTGGGCGCGCAGTTGCGGCTTGGTGTTGGTGATGACGTCGGTTTCCGAGTTCGCCGGTGCCTGGGCATGGACGGCCAGGCTGGCCGCGGCGGTGACGAGGGCTGCCGCAATGGCGGGAATCTGCTTCATGACACGGGACTCCGGTGGGACAAACGGGCACTTTAGACACGGCCGCGGGCGGCGGCCGGGCCGGCATCGGCGGGCACCCGCACGATGCAGCGAAAGCCGAGGTGCGAGGTCGAGGTGTCGACCGGCTGCGCCATCCGCGCGGCCGGCCGGTAGCGGCGGCAGTAGTTGGGCGCGCACAGGTGCGAACCGCCCTTCATGACCTTGCGGGCGATCGGCAGCTGCGGCATGTTCGGGTCGAAGCTCTGCTCCCGGGCGGCGCCGCGCGGGTTGACCGGCACGCAGCAGGACTTCGCCGCCGGCTCGGCGTGGCGCGCCGCATACCAGCTCTCGGTCCATTCCCAGACGTTGCCGATCATGTCGACCAGGCCGTAGCCGTTGGCCGCGAAGCTGCCCACCGGCGAGGTGCCGACGAAGCCGTCCTCGGCCAGGTTCTGCCAGGGGAACTGGCCCTGCCAGGTGTTGGCCTGGTGCTCGCCGCCGGGCGCCAGTTCGTCGCCCCAGGCGTATTCCAGCCCTTCCAGGCCGCCGCGGGCGGCGAATTCCCACTCGGCTTCGGTCGCGATCGACTTGCCGGCCCAGCGGGCATAGGCCTCGACGTCGCTCCAGGCCAGGTGCACGACCGGATGGTCGTCCTTGCCGGCGATGGAGCTTCCGGCGCCCTGCGGCTGGCGCCAGTTGGCGTCGGCGACGAACTGCCACCACTGGAAGTGGTCGCGCAGGTCCACCGGCCCGGGCGGCGCGATGAAGACCGACGACGCGGCCTTCAGCATCTCGGGCAGCGCGCCGGGATAGTCGTCGGCGTTCGGCGGGATCTCGCAGAAGGTGACGTGGCCGGTGGCCGCGACGAAGGCCGCGAACTGGGCGTTGGTGACCGGCGCCGGGTCCATCCAGAAGCCGTCGACCTTGACCGGGTGCGCCGGCTTCTCTTCCGGGTAATGGTCGTCGGAACCCATGACGAAGCTGCCGCCGGGAACCCAAAGCATGCCGGCAGGCGATGCGCTGTGCGCAGTGCAGCTGCCGTCCGTGCGGCTGGCGTTGGTTGCGGGGGCCATGTCGAGCCTTTCAGAACTTGAAGCCCAACCCGATGTAGGGTCCGAGCATCGTCATCTTGTTGAGATTCGCCTGGTCGTCGCGCCTGAAGCTCCGCGCCCGGTAGCGAACATGATCGAGTTGCTGACCGAATACCGGTAGCTGGCCCCGGCGATCGCCTGCCAACTGGGGGTCCCGTTGCCGTCGCCGGCGTCCGGGTAGCCGAGCAGCGACCACGCGTCGTTGACGGGCGGCACGGTCTCCCGCACGGCGACAATACCGTTCCAGCAGCCGGCCGTGTCGTCGGTCGAAGCGCCGAGACCGCGCAGGCTGGGCTGGATGTCCACGCGCGTTCGCGCATTCACATAGCGCGCACCGCCGAGCAGGTCGGCCTCGATCGACGTGCTGCCGATCGCGCCGTAGGTCGCGGCCATCGTGTAGATCCTCGGTGAAGCCGATGTTGTAGCCACCCAGCAGGCCGCCGGCCACCTGGTTGGACACGCCCACTCGGATGTACTGCATGTCGATGAAGCCACCCCAGGCGCCCTGGTGCGCTTCGAGGATGCCCATGACAGTGAAGCCCACCGCCTGCAGCAGACGGGTCGAACCCACGCTCACGGTGTCGCTCGGCAATGGACCCCACTTGACGTCCGGGCGCACGCCCGCGCCCCACAGAGAGAGGGAGCGAACTCGGACTGCCAGCCATCTCCGGCCGCCGTCGGGTCCTGACCACTGGCAGGCAGGACGACCAGGGCGAGCGCCGAAAAGGCCACGCCTGGAAAGAAACCCTGCGGCCTCATTGTGGCGATTGCGCCCGGAGTTCGGCCAGTCGCGTCGCGAAAGCGGCCGACCACTTGTTGAAGGCGTCCTGCGCATAGCTCCAGCTCTCGAAGGAGCTGGCATAGCCGTTGAGCCAGGCGGTGGCGGCCTGGGTCGCACCCTTGTTGAGGTCGGCGGCGTACTTCAGTCCGATCTGGGTGTCGGCGCACTCGGCGAGGATGGTGCCGGTGGCGCCGTCGCGGAACTGCGCTTCCAGGCCGGTCTGGCCCATATAAGGCGTTGACCCGGCGGGCCGGCCAGTGGCGGCACCCGAGGCCATCTCGGCTGCAAAGCCATACGGCACTGCGGTGCCGGCCAGGCTGTCGACTGTGTTGGTGGGCACCAGCGAAGTCAGCGCCAGCCGCACGCGCAGCACGCCGGGGCCGGCTGCGTCGACGACCTTCACGTTCTGGCTCAGGTTGGTGACCAGCGCAGCATGGAAGTAGTCGATCAGGGTCTTGAGATCGGTCGGATCGACCGGCTGCTGGGTGGCACTCGGCGTGATGTACACCTTGATGCGCTCGATCATCACCTTGTCGTAGCGGTGCCAGTCGACATTCGGCTGGCGCCAGCACAGGAAGCCTCCGTTGGCCGCCTGCACCTTCAGGCGGCCCGGATCGCTCAGGAACCCGACATTCGCGACCTTGGCGATCGAGTTGTCGGAGGCGGTGATGCCGGCATTGCCGGAGCCCGGCGCCGCGCAGCCGGCAACGACGAAGGACGCCGCCAGCGCGACACAAAGGGGGATGAACGAGGCAGGGGTTTTCATCGGTGCGTCCGGAGATTGGGAAGTCCCGGCCATCATCCGCGCACGAGCACCGCAATGACATCGGGTGCGAGGGCAAATGAATTGCCCTTAAGGGAAGCAGTCAGGAAACGGTCAAGGACGCCGTCTCCTGTCGGCATGCCGCCTGGCGCAGCCGCTCGGCCAGCACGCCCAGGTCAGCGGCCGTGTCGGCGCCAAGCTTGCCCATGAGCAACGCACGCTGGGTCTTGATGGTC
>NZ_LMUW01000197.1:0-3959 GCF_009765735.1 Xenophilus sp. L33 | reverse complement strand
CAGAAGCCGTCGACCTTGACCGGGTGCGCCGGCTTCTCTTCCGGGTAATGGTGGTCGGAACCCATGACGAAGCTGCCGCCGGGAACCCAACGCATGCCGGGATGGGGTGGCGCGCCCGGGGCGGCGGCGCGGACGCTGTCGTCGGAGGTCGTGAATGTCAACGTCGACTCGATCAGAACTTGAAGCCCAGCCCCACGTAGGGGCCGTACATCGTCATCTTGTTGATCGTCGCCTCGTCGTCGCGCTTGAAGCTCAGCGCCCGGTAGCCGAACTTGATCGAGGTGGCGGGCGAATACTGGTAGCTGGCGCCGGCCACCACCTGCCAGCTGGTGGTGCCGCTGCCGCTGCCGACGTCGGCGTAGCCCAGCAGCGACCAGCGGTCGTTGACCGGCACCAGCGTCTTCACGCCGATGATGCCGTTCCACCAGCCGGCGTCGTTCTCGAGCACCCGGCCGGCCGGGCCGACCAGGCCGGGGCCGCCGAGCAGGCTGGGGTTGGCGTCGACCGTGGTCTTGATCGTGGCGTAGCGCGCGCCGGCCAGCAGGTCGAGCGACATCGACGGGTTGTTGACCACGCGGTAGGTGCCGGCCAGCGTGTAGATCTGTTCCTGCATGTCGACGTTGTAGCCGCCGAGCAGCCCGCCGCCGAACTGGTTGCCGACGCCGAGCTTGATGTATTGGGCGTCGAAGAAGCCGCCCCAATCGCCCTTGCGGGCCTCGATCGTGCCCATGGCGGCGAAGTCGAGCGCCTTCAGGAGGCTGGTGGAGCTCACGCTCAGGGTGCTGCTGGGCAGCGGGCCGAGCTTGACGTCCGAGCGGACGCCGGCGCCCCATATATAGGGAACGAACTCGAACTGCCAGTCGTTCACCGAGGGAATCGCGTTCTGGGCCGCGGCCGGAACGCTGGCCAGGACCGCCACCCCAGCGACCGCCAATGCGACGACCGACCTGGGAAAAAGGGAAGTCCTGGAGCCGTGCATGTTGTCGTGAACTCGGTAAATGGAGCCGGAAAGGGCCGCGAATGCGCAATCATACGAGGCTATCGGGCCGGCCCCAAGCGCCTGTGGCGCCCCGAACGGGGCCCCTCGAACGCTTTACACGGGCTTGAGGAACAGGCCGACGGTCAGCGCCACCCCGAGGCAGACCACCGCCACCCGCAGCGCCTTCTCGTTCACCCGGTGCAGCGCCCAGACGCCACCCAGGCCGCCCGCGATCGCGCCGGCGCCCAGCACGCAGGCCTGCAGCCAGTGCACTTCGGGCGAGGTGATGAAAAGCACCACCGCGGCGGCATTCATCACGCCGGCCAGCACGTTCTTGGTGGCGCCGGCAGCGCGGGTCGGCAGTCCGGCCAGGGTCAGCGCCGCCAGCATCAGGAAGCCGATGCCGCCGCCGAAGTAGCCGCCGTAGATCGCGATCAGGAACTGCAGCAGCGCCGCCGGCGCGCGGCCGATCGGCGCCCCCGCCTGCTGCGGCTTGGGCCGGAAGCTGCCCCAGGCGAAGACCGCGGTGGCGAACAGCACCAGCCAGGGCACCAGGCGGGCGAAGATGGTCGACGGCGTGTTCAGGAGCAGCAGCCCGCCGAGGGCGCCGCCGGCGATGCTGATCAGGAAGAGCGCTCGGAACGAAAGGTCGCCGGCGCCCGAGACCATGCGCCGCCCGGAGAAGCCGGAGGTCACCTGCCCCGGGAAGAGCGCCACGGTCGAGGTGATGTTGGCCGCCAGCGGCGACATGCCCGACAGGATCAGCGCCGGCAGCGTGATGAACGAGCCGCCGCCGGCCAGCGCGTTCTGCATGCCCGCCCACAGGCCGGCGACGAGGAGCAGGGCGAGCATCATGGGGCCGCAGTGTCGCTCAAACGGCGACCCCGCGGCCCGGTGGCCCGTCAGAGCGCCGACAGCTGATAGCTGAGCAGCAGGCTCCAGCGCACCTTGCGCTGCGGGTTGGTCGACGTCGGATCGCCGGTCGGCTTGGCGACCGCCAGGTCGATGCTGTAGTACTTGTTGTCGGAAAGCCGCGTGCCCAGCGCGATCGAGCGCAGCTGCGCCGGCACCGCCAGGCTCGACTTGTCGCGCACGTTGGCCGCCTCCAGCAGCACGAAGGGCTCGACCTGCTTGATCCAGGTGCCGTCGACCTTGAACTGGCGGTTGACCTCGGCGCTGACGCCCAGGCCCGAATCGCCCGCCGCGTCGCCGGGCGCATAGGCCCGGCCGAAGTTCGGGCCGCCGAAGGAGATGCGCTCGGACGAGGCCAGCGAGTCGTTGCTGTACTGCCCGCCGATCGCGAAGGCGCTGCCCCACTGGTTGTCGTAGCGGTTGCGCTGGCTGGCGCCGAAGGCCACCCGCGTGAAGTCGGGCTTGGCCAGGCCGGTGCCCGCGAGGCCGTCGACGTTGCTGGTGACCACGTCGCTCGCGCCCATCGCGTTCAGGCCCTGGGCGAGGAGCACGTTCGCCTTGCGGGCGCGGTCCGGCTGGGCGTCGGCGTAGGCCAGCTGGGCGAACAGCGCCCTCACCTTGGTGCGCTCGTTGACGTAGCCGCCGGTGGCGCTCTCGGTGTAGTCGTCGTCGTTGTCGACCGCGTAGAAGCCGCCGTTGACGACCACGCTGGTGCGCGCGCTCAGGAACAGCGGGTAGCTGGCCGAGAGCTCGAAGCGCTGGTTGGTGTTGTAGCGCTCGACGGCGTCGCCGCGGCCGAGCTGTTCGTCGGGGTAGCCCCGGTAGTCCGAGAAGCTGGTGTTGAGCTGCAGGCCGTCGGTGCCGACGGCCTGGACGTAGCCGAGGGTCAGCAGCGACTCGACCGACGGATTGCCCAGCAGCGTCGAGGCGCTGAGCTGGCCGCCGGAGACGAAGGGGTCGTTGACCACGCCGCTGAGCACCGCGCGCGGCGTCGGCTGCTGCAGGTCGGCGCCCAACGAGAGGTTGTAGGGCAGGCGCTTGACCTTGAGCACCAGCTCGGTCGCGCCGTCGGTGGTGGCGGGCATCGAGGCATTGGCCTCGACCGTGACGCCGGGCTGCCGCGACAGCAGTTGCGTGATCCGCTCGAAGCCGGCCTGGGTGAGCGGGCGCTCGGCCATGAGCCGCTCGGCGACCGCGCGCAGCTTGGGCTCGGCCTTGCCGGCATCGCCCTCGATGCGGACGCTGGCGATGTAGCCCTCGACCGCCACCACGCGCACCACGCCGCCCTCGAAGGCCTGGTCCGGCACGTAGACGAAGGACAGCGGGTTGCCGTGCGCCCGGTAGAGCGCCGTCGCCTGCTGCGACAGGGCCACCAGGTCCGACACCGGCACCGGCTTGCCGGCCAGCGGTGCGAAGAGCTGCGCGACCTCGGCGAAGGGCAGCGACCTGACGCCGACGATGTCGAAGCGGGTCGGTGTCACCACCCGGGCCAGCTTCGCTGCCGCCGGGCCGGCGGGCGCCTGCACGTCGACCGTGGCCCGGGTCGGGGCCGCCGGTTGCGGCGAGCGCACCGTCGGCAGTTGTTCCAGGGGGTTGCCCCCCGCGGATTGCGCCTGCGACAGCGGGGCTGTGCAAGCCAGGACCAGGGCGAGGCCCAGGCCCTGGCAGCGCATCGTGGGGGGCGTCTTCATTTCTTGCCGATGCCGAGGCCGCCGAGCAGGCCGGCCGTGACGCCGCCGACCGCGTTCAAGGTCCCGCCGACCAGGCCGGTGCCCGCGGTGCCGTTGCTGGCGACCGTGGTCACGCCGGTGGTGCCGGCGGCGCCCGTCGCGCCGGTGGCCGCGCCTGCGACGCCGCCGACCACCGTGTCGACCGTCTTGGTCACCGCGCCAACCACCGGGGTCACCGCGGCCACGGTCGAGCCCACGGTCGTGGTGACCGTCGACAGGACCGGGGTCACGACGTTGCCGACGGCGGCGGTGCCGCTACCGGCGGTGGTCGCGACACCTGCCGCCGCGCCTGCACCGACGCCCGCCCCGGCGGCGATGCCGCCCGAGCCGGCGCTCAC
>NZ_LMUW01000195.1 GCF_009765735.1 Xenophilus sp. L33 | reverse complement strand
CCATGGACGAGCACACGGGCCACGCGCATCGCAGTGTTCACTCGAAGAGCTTCGGCCAGCTGCGCGGCACCATCGAGGTGCTCCCTGGTCTGCCGCCGGAGCTGGCGCAAGGCCTCTTTGCCAAGCCCGGCAGCTACGACCTGGTCATGCGCTTCTCGTCGCCTCCCTCCGAGCAGCTGGACGATCGTGTGTCGCTGCCGCGCGCCGTTGCATTGAAGGTCATCGGCGTCGAGGGCGCCCGACTGCCAGGGTCCGAATCGGACACCACGCAGGACTTCTTGATGGTCGACGGCCCGGTCTTCAATGCGCCGGATGCCAAGGGCTTCTTGCGCAGCGTGAAGGCGCTGGCTGCCACGACCGACAAGGCGGAAGGCGGCAAGCGCGTTCTTTCGGTGCTGCTGCGCG
>NZ_LMUW01000194.1 GCF_009765735.1 Xenophilus sp. L33 | reverse complement strand
TGCGTCTCGGCGCCGCCGCGACGGTCGCGGCCGGCGGCCTGCTCGCCGCGCGGGCCTGGTCGCAGCAGCCGCCGCGCAAGCTCACCTTCGCCTGGAACGCAGCCGCCTTCTGCCTGTCGCCGGTGCTGGTGGCGCAGGAGCGCGGCTACTTCGAGCGCAACGGCCTCGCGATCGACCTGATCAACTACACCGGCTCGACCGACCAGCTGCTGGAGTCGCTGGCCACCGGCAAGGCCGACGCCGCGGTCGGCATGATCCACCGCTGGCTGAAGCCGCTGGAGTCGGGCTTCGACGTCAAGATCGTCGGCAGCTCGCACGGCGGCTGCGTGCGCATGGTGGGTGCGAAGGAAGCCGGCGTGACCGGCCTGCAGCAGCTCAAGGGCAAGACCATCGGCGTGTCGGACCTGGCCAGCCCGGGCAAGAACTTCTTCGCGATCCTGCTAAAGAAGAACGGCATCGACGCCGACAAGGATGTGACCTGGCGCCAGTACCCGGCCGACCTGCTCGACATCGCGGTCAACAAGGGCGAGATCCAGGCGATCGCCGACGGCGACCCGACGGTCTACCTGATCGAGAAGCGCAACAAGGGCCGCTATGTCGAGATCGCCTCGAACCTCACCGGCGAATACAAGGACAAGGTCTGCTGCATCCTCGGCGCCCGCGGCGAGCTGGTGCGCAACGACCGGCCGGCGGTGACCGCGCTGGTGCGCTCGATCGTGCAGGCCTCCGACTTCGTGCACGAGAACCCGGCCGAGTCGGCCCGCATCTTCGCCAGGTATTCGCCGGGCGTCTCGGCCGACGACCTGCAGGCGCTGCTGGGCACGCTCACCCACCAGCACCATCCGACCGGCGCCAGCCTGCGCGACGAGGTCGAGTTCTATGCCCGCGACTTCCGCTCGGTCGGCGTGCTGAAGAACTCGACCGACCCGCGCCGCCTCGCCGACTTCGTCGCGGTCGACGTGCTGGCCTGAAGGATCACGCATGACGACCGCTGAACGACTCCTGGGCTCGCCGCTCCGGCCGCAGGGCGCGGCCGCGGCGCCGCCGGCTGCCATCCGCCGCACCGCCGCGGCAGCATCGACCGCCG
>NZ_LMUW01000023.1 GCF_009765735.1 Xenophilus sp. L33 | reverse complement strand
CGCGGCCAGCACGTGCCGCCGATGCCGGCGACCGCGGTCGGCAAGGCGATCGGCGCCGCGGCGATGTTCGCCTCGCTGCCGCCCCTGCTGGTGCTGCACGGCGACGCCGACCATGTGGTCGCGGCCAGCAATGCCGCCAGCAGCGCGATGGTCTGGGCGGTGGCGACCGGCGCGCGGCCCGGCGCCACCCGGCCGCTGCAGCGCGGCAAGCGCTATCCGATGCGGCTGACCGACTACCGGCGCGACGGCCGAACGCTGGTCACGCTGTGCGAGATCGCCGGCCTCGGCCACGCCTGGAGCGGGGGCGCGGCCAGCATGCTGTTCTCGGATGCGGCCGGGCCGGACGCGACCAAGCTGATCTGGGCCTTCTGCGCGCGCCAGTTCCGCGCGCACGCGCCACGTTGACGCACGGGCGGACTTCGCGATGGCCCCGATCGCCTACGACGCCAGCCGTGTCGCGCTCTATTCGCCCGAGCGGCACGAGACGCTGTTCGAGGCCCGGCAGAGCTATTCGCCGACGCAATGGGCGATCGAGGCGGCGCGGCTGGCCTACTACCGCGCCGAGGACGGCCAGGCCGAGAGCGATCGGCTGACCGACGCGCTCGGCCGCGCCGGCTTCGGCCCGCCGGTGTTGTTCCGCGATGCCGCCACCTTCGCCTTCGGCACCCTGAACGCTTTAGACGGCAGCGCGCTGGTGGCCTTCCGCGGCACCCAGCCGGACGAGATCCGCCACCTCGCCACCAACCTGCAGGCCCAGCAGACGGCCTGGACCGAAAGCGGCGGCCGGGTCCATGCCGGCTTCGGCGCGGCGGCGCGCTCGGTGCTGCCGCAGATCGGCGACTGGCTGGCTGGCCCGGCGTGCCAGCACAGCCGGCTGATCCTGGCGGGTCACAGCCTGGGCGCCGCGCTGGCGACCCTGGCCGCGACCGTGTTCCCGCCGGCCCTGCTGGTCACGCTCGGATCGCCGCGCGTGGGCGACGCCGAATTCGTCGCGGCGCTGGCCGAGGTGCACGTGATCCGGCTGGTCGACGGCTGCGACGTGGTGACGCAGCTGCCGCCGGCGCTGTCCTTCTACGCACACGCCGGTGTGCTGACCTACATCAGCTGCATCGACGGCCTCTGCGTGGACGATCCGGCGCCGTCGGAGATCGAGGCCGACCGCATCGAGGGCCGCCGCCGCTACGCCACCGAGCACGCCTGGAAGCCCGGCAGCGTGCTGCTGCGCGAGCTGGCGGACCATGCGCCGATCAATTACGCGCGGGCGTTCTTCGGCTGACCCTGCATACGCCACCCTGTACGCCACCGGGCGTATTTCCGCTCCGCGGCCCTTTGCGCAGACTCTCTCCATCGTTCAACAAACCAGGAGAAGGTCATCACCATGCAACGTCGTTTCACACTCAAGGCGCTCACCGCCGCCGTGGCTGTCGCCAGCCTGTCGGCCATTCCCGCCTTCGCCGCGGACACCATCAAGATCGGCGTGCTGCACTCGCTGTCGGGCACGATGGCGATCTCGGAAACCTCGCTGAAGGACACGGTCCTGATGGCGGTGGACGACATCAACAGCAAGGGCGGCGTGCTGGGCAAGCAGCTCGAGCCGGTGGTGGTCGACCCGGCCTCCAACTGGCCGCTCTTCGCCGAGAAGACCAAGCAGCTGCTGGGCCAGGACAA
Source organism: Xenophilus sp. L33 (assembly GCF_009765735.1). Classification (GTDB taxonomy): domain Bacteria; phylum Pseudomonadota; class Gammaproteobacteria; order Burkholderiales; family Burkholderiaceae_C; genus Variovorax. Next base: position 107,866 of record NZ_LMUW01000023.1, on the reverse strand, counting down.
GGTCGCCGTGATCTTCGGCTGCTGGACCTCGGTGTCGCGCAAGTCGGTGCTGCCGGTGCTGGAGGAAATGAACGGCCTCCTGTTCTACCCGGTGCAGTACGAAGGTGAAGAGCTCAGCAAGAACGTGTTCTACACCGGTGCCGCGCCCAACCAGCAGGCCATCCCGGCGGTCGACTACCTGATGAGCAAGGAAGGCGGCGGCGCCAAGCGCTGGGTGCTGCTCGGCACCGACTACGTCTATCCGCGCACCACCAACAAGATCCTGCGCGCCTACCTGAAGACCAAGGGCGTGAAGGATGCGGACATCGACGAGAAGTACACGCCCTTCGGCCACAGCGACTACCAGACCATCGTCGCCGACATCAAGAAGTTCTCCGAAGGCGGCAAGACCGCTGTCGTGTCGACCATCAACGGCGACTCCAACGTGCCCTTCTACAAGGAACTGGGCAACGCCGGCCTGAAGGCCAAGGACGTGCCGGTCGTCGCCTTCTCGGTGGGCGAGGAAGAACTGCGCGGCGTCGACACCAAGCCGCTGGTGGGCAACCTGGCCGCATGGAACTACTTCATGAGCCTGAAGAACCCGACCAACGCCGCCTTCATCAAGCAGTGGAGCGAGTACGCCAAGGCGCACAAGATTCCGCTGCAGATGGACAAGCCGCTCACCAACGATCCGATGGAAGCCACCTGGATCGGCGTGCACATGTGGAAGCAGGCGGTCGAGAAGGCCGGATCCACCGACACCGACAAGGTCATCGCCGCGATGGCCGGCCAGACCTTCAACGCACCGTCGGGCATCGTCTCGAAGATGGACGAGACCAACCACCACCTGCACAAGAGCGTGTTCATCGGCGAGATCCGCGCCGACGGCCAGTTCAACGTGGTGTGGAAGACGCCGGGTCCGGTCCGCGCCAAGCCGTGGAGCCCGTACATCGAAGGCAACGACAAGAAGCCTGACCACCCGGCCGGCAAGTCGGCGACGTAAGGCGACTGCTTCCTCTTCCGCCGGAAGAGGAACAGCGAGAGAGGCGGCGGCGGTGAGAAAGGCCGCCGCTGCCGTTTCCGGCACAACTTTTGCGTTCACCAGGGCCATGATGCTGCGACGAACACTGCACCGTTTTCTGACCGCCTCGATGTTGCTGGCGGCGCTCCACGCGCATGCGTTGACCGCCGACGAAGCCCGGGCGATCGCATCCGGCGAGGGCGAGGACCGCATCGCCGCGCTCAACAAGGCGGTCGAGACCGCCGACGACAAGACCGCGGCCTTCATCCAGGCGATGTCGGACGACGCGGTCAAGTTCACCAAGGACAAGGTCTTCGTCATGAAGGACGACAAGGCCTACGACCCGGTCACCGGCGCCGAGGAGAAGCTCCCCGACGACGCCGAGGACGTGGTCAACAACAACGCGATCCGCAGCGCGCTCGACGCCGCGCAGGCCGCGCTCAAGCTCAGCAGCAAGGACGACGCGGTGCGCTCCGAAGCCGCCGCGGCGCTGTTCAAGGATCCGGACGAATCGCGCGTGCCGATCGTCGACAAGGCACTGGCCGCCGAGACCAATCCGAAGATCAAGGCCCAACTGACACTGGTGCGCGACGCCGCGCTGCTCAACAGCACCGACAAGGCCAAGCGGCTGGAAGCGGCCAAGGGGCTCGGCGCCAACACCAGCCCCGACACCAAGCTGCTGCTCAACCAGCGGCTGAGCGACGAGACCGAGCCCGACGTCAAGGCGGCGCTGGTCGCATCGATCGCCAACATCGACAGCACGCTGGTCTGGGGCGACCGCATCAACGCGGTCTTCAGCGGCATCAGCCTGGGCTCGGTGCTGCTGCTGTCGGCCCTCGGCCTGGCGATCACCTACGGCCTGATGGGCGTGATCAACATGGCGCACGGCGAGCTGATGATGATCGGCGCCTACGCCACCTACGTGGTGCAGGGCGTGTTCCAGCACTACCTGCCGGCGTCGGTGTTCGGCCTCTACCTGGTGGTGGCGATCCCGGTGTCCTTCATCGCTTCGGCGCTGGTCGGCGCGATCCTGGAGCGCGGCGTGATCCGCTTCCTGTACGGCCGGCCGCTGGAGACGCTGCTGGCCACCTGGGGCATCAGCCTGATGCTGCAGCAGCTGGTGCGCAGCTTCTTCGGCGCCCAGAACGTCGGCGTCGAGAACCCGGGCTGGATGAGCGGCGGCCTCACCATGCTGAGCAACGTGCAGCTGCCGTGGAACCGCATCTGCATCATCATCTTCGCGGCGCTGGTGCTGCTGGCGATGGGCTGGCTGATCGGCCGCACGCGCCTGGGCCTCTTCGTTCGCGGCGTCACGCAGAACCGGCCGATCGCCTCCTGCATGGGCGTGAATACCGCCCGCATCGACACCTACGCCTTCGCGCTCGGCTCCGGCATCGCCGGCCTGGCGGGCTGCGCGCTGTCGCAGATCGGCAATGTCGGCCCGGACCTGGGCCAGAACTACATCGTCGACTCGTTCATGGTGGTGGTGATGGGCGGCGTCGGCCAGCTCGCCGGCACCGTCTACGCAGCGATGGGCCTGGGCATCCTGAACAAGTTCATCGAAGGCTGGGCCGGCGCAGTGCTCGCGAAGATCGCGGTGCTGGTCTTCATCATCATCTTCATCCAGAAGCGCCCGCAAGGCATCTTCGCGATGAAAGGCCGGAGCGCCGAAGCATGAGCACCCCCGTCAAACTGCCCGCCAAGGGGCCGCTCCTGAGCGGCAAGGGCTGGACCGCCTTCTTCGTGGCGCTGATCGCCGTCTGCGCGGTGGCGCCGCTGCTCAACATGTTCACCGCGCCCGACAGCGCGCTGCACATGAGCGACTACGCGGTGGCGCTGGTCGGCAAGATCATGTGCTACGCCATCTGCGCGCTGGCGATGGACCTCATCTGGGGCTACACCGGCATCCTGTCGCTCGGCCACGGCCTGTTCTTCACGCTCGGCGGCTACGTCATGGGCATGTACCTGATGCGCCAGATCGGCCGCGACGGCAGCTACCAGAGCGACCTGCCGGACTTCATGGTGTTCCTGAACTGGAAGGAACTGCCCTGGCACTGGACCTTCAGCGGCAGCTTCGTCGCGACGCTGATCCTGATCGTGCTGGTGCCGGCGGTGGTGAGCTTCGTGTTCGGCTTCTTCGCCTTCCGCTCGCGCATCAAGGGCGTGTACTTCTCGATCATCACGCAGGCCATGACCTTCGCGGCGATGCTGCTGTTCTTCCGCAACGAGACCGGCTTCGGCGGCAACAACGGCTTCACCGACTTCAAGCGCATCCTCGGCATCCCGATGCAGACGCAGGAGATGCGCATGACGCTGTTCGTCATCACCGGCCTCACCTTGCTCGGCTTCTTCCTGTTCTCCAAGTGGCTGGTCGGCAGCAAGTTCGGCCGGGTGCTGCAGGCGATCCGCGATGCCGAGACCCGCGTCATGTTCTCCGGCTACAGCCCGCTCGGCTACAAGCTCACGATCTGGGTCATCTCGGCCGTGATGTGCGGCATCGCCGGCGCGCTCTACGTGCCGCAGGTCGGCATCATCAACCCGAGCGAGATGAGCACCGGCAACTCGATCGAGTTCGCGATCTGGGCCGCGGTCGGCGGCCGGGCGACGCTGATCGGGCCGATCCTGGGCGCCTTCATCGTCAACGGCGCGAAGAGCTGGCTGACGGTGGCCTATCCGGAATACTGGCTCTACTTCCTCGGCGCGCTGTTCATCGTGGTCACCCTGTTCCTGCCGGACGGCATCGTCGGGCTGGTGAAGAAGTGGCTCGGCAAGGGCAAGGCCGCGCCGAGCGAGGCCCGGGTCGAGGTGCAGCGCTCGATGGGCGCCGAGCAGGGCATGGACCCGGCGGCGCTGACGCCGATGCCGGTCGAAACCGGAGGAGCACGGGCATGACACCGGATTTGATGGAAGAAGGCGCCAAGCGCCTGGCGCTGCACGAAGGCTATGACTTCGACGGGCTGCAGACCGAGTCGGGCGGGCGTGAAGCGGGCTACGGCCGCCTGTCGACCTCGGGCGAAGTCGACGTCACCCACGGCCGCATCCTCTACCTGGAGGACGTCAGCGTGAGCTTCGACGGCTTCAAGGCGATCAACAAGCTGTCGCTGGACATCGCGCCCGGCGAACTGCGCTGCATCATCGGCCCGAACGGTGCCGGCAAGACCACGATGATGGACATCATCACCGGCAAGACCCGGCCCGATTCGGGCACGGTGTTCTTCGGCAGCACCATCGACCTCCTGCGCCACAAGGAGTTCGAGATCGCGCAGCTGGGCATCGGCCGCAAGTTCCAGAAGCCGACCGTGTTCGAGCACCTGAGCGTGTTCGAGAACCTGGAGCTGGCGCTCAAGACCAACAAGGGCGTGAAGTCGTCGATGCTCTTCAAGCTCGACTCCGAGCAGAGCGACCGGCTGAGCGAGATCCTGCACACGATCAACCTGGAAGACAGCGTGACCCGGCTGGCCGGCAACCTCAGCCACGGCCAGAAGCAGTGGCTGGAGATCGGCATGCTGCTCATGCAGGACCCGAAGCTGCTGCTGCTCGACGAGCCGGTCGCCGGCATGACCGACGAGGAGACGGCGCGCACCGCCGAGCTCTTCCTCACGCTCAAGGGCAAGCATTCGCTGATGGTGGTGGAGCACGACATGAGCTTCATCCGCACCATCTCGGAGATCGTCACCGTGCTGTGCGACGGCTCGGTGCTGGCGCAGGGCACGCTGGACGAGGTGCAGGCGGACGAGCGGGTGATCGAGGTCTATCTCGGCCGCTGAGGACAAGAAGGAACGGGCATGCTGATCGCGAAGAACATCCACCAGTATTACGGCGGCTCCAACATCCTGCGGGACGTCAGCTTCGAGGCGCATCTCGGCAAGGTGACCGTGCTGCTCGGGCGCAACGGCGTGGGCAAGACCACCTTGCTGAAGTCGCTGATGGGGCTGATCCCGATCAAGAGCGGCAGCATCGAATTCGACGGCCAGCAGATCCAGAAGAAGACGCCCTACGAGCGGGCCCGCTCGGGCATGGGCTTCGTGCCGCAGGGCCGCGAGATCTTCGCCCGCCTGACGGTGGAGGAGAACCTGCGCATGGGCCTGGCCTACAAGTCGGGCAGCACGCCGATCCCGCCGGAGCTGTACGAGCTGTTCCCGGTGTTGAAGCAGATGCTGAACCGGCGCGGCGGCGACCTCTCGGGCGGCCAGCAGCAGCAGCTCGCCATCGCCCGCGCGCTGGCACCGAAGCCGAAGCTGCTGATCCTCGACGAGCCGACCGAAGGCATCCAGCCGAGCATCATCAAGGACATCGGCCGCGTGATCCGCATGCTCGCCGACCGCGGCGACATGGCGATCGTGCTGTGCGAGCAGTATTACGACTTCGCGCAGGAACTGGCCGACGACTACCTGGTCATGGAGCGCGGCGAATTCATCGCCCGCGGCGCCGGCAAGGACATGGAAGCCAACGGGGTGCGCCAGCTGGTCGCCATCTGAGCGCCACCGAAGGCCGGCCCGGAAGGCTCAGCGCATCTTCTCGCTCATCTGCCCGGCGAAGGCCTCCAGCTCGGCCGCGTTGAGGTCCGACACCGCCCAGGCCTGCATGCCGCCCTCGGTCCAGTGGACCAGGTTGTAGCCGCGCCGGTTCAACAGCCGCGGCGCGCGCGCCTTGTCGTCGGCCGCCGGCCAGACGAACAGGTTGACGATGTGCGGCCCGGCCCGGTAGACCATCGCCGCCACCGGATGGCCGTCGATGTAGTCGAGCCGGCCGCCGGTGAGCGGAATGCCTTCGGCCGCCAGGTCGATCACCGGCGGCGAGAAGTCCAGCTTGCCGGCGAACCAGGGCTTGACCGTGTGCTGGTCGGTGGACGCCACGTCGGCCAGGTGGGCCGCCATCAGCGAACGCACGTGGCTGTCGGCGACCGCGTCGCTCAACGGGTCGAGCGCGGGCGCCACCAGCAGACTGAGCGCGATCGCCCAGGCGGTGGCCGCGCCGGCGCCGAAGAGCGCGATCGACTGCAGCCAGCGCCAGCCGCTCGAACGGCCTGGCACTTGACGAGTCGGCGAAGGCGAGGAGGGCGCGGCGACGGGCTCGGCCGGCTGCGCGGTGGCGACCGCCGGCACCACCTGCCGCGCGCCCTGCAGTTCGGCGCGGATGCGCATCGCCAGCGCCGGCGGCGGCACGTGCCGCGTCGCCTCGCGCCGGACCAGCGCGCCCAGTTCGTCGTCTTCAGCCGTTTGCATCACGCCTTCCTTCCACCGACCGTGGACTCTCCGCCTTCAACGCCGAGCGCAGTTGCGCCCGGGCCCTCGACAAGCGCGACATCACCGTCCCGATCGGGATGCCGGCGATGCGCGCGATGTCCTCGTACGACATCTCCTCCAGTTCGCGCAGCACGATCACCTCGCGAAAGGGCGGTGCCAGCGCCTCGATCGCCGCATTGACCCGCCCGGCGCGGTCACGCTGCTCGAACAGCAGCGCCGGGTCGCCGAGCGATGCCGCTGCGGCCGGCAGGCCCGCGCCGTCGACGTCGCTGTCGCGCAGCTCGTCGAACTCCACCTGGTCGGCCAGGTGCCGGTTCTGGCGCATCCAGTCGTAGCAGGCGTTGCGCACGATGCCCAGCAGCCAGGGCCGCGCCTCGCTGCCGCGCAGGTCGTCGTAGAAGCGGAAGGCGCGCAGGTAGGCCTCCTGCACCGCGTCTTCCGCCTGGCGGTCGTCGCGCAGCAGCCAGCGCGCCAGGTTGTAGGCGGCGGGCAGGTGCGGCAAGGCCGTGGCCTCGAAGCGAAGGGTGCGGTCGTCCAAGCGGTTGTCCTTGGGATGGAGACGCGGCGGCGGGATCTTTTATTCCATGCCTGCGCAAATGTCGGGAATAGATCGCGCACCGCCCGCGTCATGCCTGGGGAGCGATTCTGTTCCTTTCCTTTTCGTCCAGGAGATTCCCGATGAAACCCCTCTCGCTGCTTGCCCTGGCCCTGTCGGCCGCCCTGCTGGTCCCGGCCGCCGGCGCCGCCGGGCCGGCCGGTGCCAAGGCCTACGTCGGCAACTTCAAGGACGACACGGTCAGCGTGGTCGACACCGGCGGCCACGCGATGGTGGCGACCATTCCGGTCGCGGCCGGCCCGGACGGCATCGTGGTGAGCCGCAACGACCGGCTGGTCTTCGTCAGCGGCTCGGGCAGCTCCAGCCTGAGCGTGATCGACACCGCGACCGACCGCATCGTCGACACGATCGAGGTCGGCAAGGGCCCGCAGGGCCTGGCCACCACGCCGGACGGCCGCTGGCTGCTGGCGGCCATCAACGGCGAGGACCGGGTCGCCTTCATCGACGTCGCCAGCCGCAAGGTGGTGGGTTCGGTGGCCGTGCCCAAGCCGCACACCGTCTCGATCAGCCCCGACGGCAAGCAGGCCTACGTGTCCTCGCAGGCACCCGGCCAGTTCGCGCTGGCGGTGCTGGACCTGCCGGGCCGCACGGTCGCCGCCACGGTGCCGGTCGAGAAGACGCCGCGCGACCTGGAGATCAGCCCCGACGGCAAGACCGTCTACGTGACCATGGCCGGCGCGCCGATGGTGCAGGTCTTCGACACCGCGACGAACAAGGTGGTGGCGCAGATCCCGACCGGCGTTTCGCCGCACGTGGCGCACCTGTTCGCCGGCGCGCCCGCCGGCGTGGTGGTGGTGCAGGGGCCGGGCGAGCTGATGCTGTTCGACCCGGCCACGCATGCGGCCACCGGCAGCATCGCGGTCGGCAAGCAGCCGCACTGGGTCGACATCCTGCCCGGCGCCCGGCAGGCGCTGGTGACCAACGAAGGCTCGAACAACGTGAGCCTGGTCGACCTCGGCGGCGGCCCGGTCGTGACCATCCCGGTGGGCAACGCGCCGCGCAAGGTGGCGGTGCAGCATCGGGCGTCTGCCGCCGGCGGCGCCAAGGTGTCGATCCGGGACTTCGCCTTCGGACCGGACCAGGTCGCGATCCGCACCGGCGACAGCGTGACCTGGAGCAACGACGACGGCGCGCCGCACGGCCTCGGCTTCAAGGACGGCGCTCCCGGCACCAACGAGCTGCTGCCGGGCCAGAGCTTCAGCCGGGTGTTCGACAAGGCGGGCGTCTACGACTACGTCTGCTCGGTGCATCCGTACATGACGGCGAAGGTCACGGTGAGCGACCTGAGCGCCTCGGCGGACAGTCTCGGCGCACCGCGCTGATCTGATTCAACGCCCGGCGTCGAACCCCCGCACAGGGTCGCCCGCCAGCGGCGGCGCGATGTCCTCCAGCTGGCGGCCCTCGGCGTCCACCGCATAGCGCAGCGCCAGCAGCCCCGCGAAGATCACCAGCGCGGCGCCGATCGCATAGCCGATCGCCACCGCGCCGCGGTCGCCGGTCTGGATCAGCGCACCGAAGAGCAGCGGTGCGACGAAGCCGCCGGCGCCGGTGCCGACCGCATAGAAGATCGAGATCGCGACCGCGCGCATCTCCAGCGGGAACACCTCGCTGACCGTGAGGTAGGCCGAGCTGGCCGCCGCCGAGGCCAGGAAGAAGACGCCCGACCAGCACAGCGCCTGGCTGCGAGCGTCGAGCCAGCCCTGCATGAAGGCCCAGCCGGTGGCCGCCAGGCCGACGCCCGACAGCACATAGGTCAGCGCGATCATCCGCCGCCGCCCGACCCGGTCGAACAGCGGGCCGAGCAGCAGCGGCCCCAGCACGTTGCCGAGCGCGAACGGGAAGATGTAGAGGCCGACCCGGCCTTCCGGCACGCCCTGGAAGCGGGTCAGCACCAGCGCGTAGGTGAAGAAGATCGCGTTGTAGAAGAAGGCCTGCGAGATCATCAGCGCCAGGGCCACAGCGCTGCGCTGCGGGTAGCGCTTGAAGAGCACGTGCCAGACCTCGCGCCAGCCCGGGCTCGGCCGGCCGCCGAAGTCGACCTGGCCGACCGCTGCGGGCAGTCTGCCGTGCTGGCCGGTGACGCGGGTCTCGATCGCCTCGATGATCTCTTCCGCCTCGGCGGTGCGGCCGTGCGAGATCAGCCAGCGCGGGCTTTCCGGCACGTCGCGCCGCACCAGGAGGATCGCGACCGCCAGCACCGCGCCGGCCGCGAACCCGGCGCGCCAGCCCCATACCGGGCCCAGGACCCGCGGGTCGAGCAGCACCAGGCTCAAGGCCGCGCCCAGCGCCGCGCCGACCCAGAAGCTGCCGTTGATCGCCAGGTTGACCCGGCCGCGCACCCGCGCCGGGATCAGCTCGTCGATCGCCGAATTGATCGCCGCGTATTCGCCGCCGATGCCCAGGCCGGTCGCGAAGCGGCAGATGGCGAAGAAGACGAAGCCGGGCGAGAACGCGGTCGCCAGGGTTGCCAGCGTGTAGACCGCCAGGGTCGCGATGAAGAGCTTCTTGCGCCCGAGCCGGTCGGCCAGCCGGCCGAAGACCAGCGCGCCGATCACCGCGCCGCCGATGTAGAGCGAGCCGGTCCAGCCGACCTGGGAAGCGTCGAGGCCGAGGGTGTCGTGCCGTTCCAGCACGCTGCCGATCGAGCCGACCAGGGTCACCTCGAGACCGTCGAGCACCCAGGCCACGCCGAGCGCGATCACCACCCGCCAGTGCCAGCCCGACCAGGGCAGGCGGTCGAGCCGGGCCGGGATGTTGGTGGATGCCATGCGACGCAGTCTAGGCAGGCCACCCGGCGCCCGCCGTCGGACGAGGGCGTGTCCCGGCGTTGCCTACATCGACCAGATGCGCGGCAGCACGCTCGGCAGGCCCCACAGCTCCTTGCGCCAGGCGCTCCAGACCTGGCGCAGCAGCTGCATCGCCGGCTCGACCACCGGCGCCAGCACGCGCAGCACGATCACCTCCGGCTGCGGGCTGGTGGCGCCGGCGCTCCCGGCCAGCGCGTCGCGCTCGACCAGCGCGCGGGCGGCGTCCAGGGCGGCGTCGCGCCGCGCCTTGGCGATCGGCTCGCCGGCGATGAAGAAGATCGAGGCCAGGCAGCGCTGCCCCGCGAGGCCCAGCGGGCTGCGCAGCAGGCGCTCGTCGGCGGCGTCGATGCGGCCGCGTTCCAGCCACACGCCCGGCGCCTCGATGTGCTGCTGCAGCACGCCGCGGTCGAAGGGCTTGCCGGCGTGCGGCAGCCCGAGCGCGGTGACGTCCCAGCCGATCAGCTCGGCGCCGGCCGCGACGTCCAGCGTCAGCCGGTTCTCGGCCTTGCAGCCGGCGTAGCAGATCGCCTCCAGCGGCAGCCATTCGAGCCTGGCGCCGGCCTCGACCGCGAGCGCGGTGCGCTGCAGCGCCAGCTCGCCGTCGGAGCGGTAGAAGCGCGAGGCGCCCGGCGTGGTGATCAGGCCGTGGCTGCCGGTCGCGGTCCGCACCCGGATGTCGAGCGTGTCGCCGCCGACCAGGCCGCCCGGCGGATGCACCAGCACGTTGTGGCAGATGCCGTCGCCCTCCGGGTAGAGGCTCTGCAGGATGCGCAGCGGGCCGTCATGGCGAAAGCGCGCGACGCTCCGTTGGTTTTCGTTCTGGTAGTCGAGGTCGAGTCGGGCGTGCCATGGCATGGGCACCGAGTGTAGGGACCCGCGAGGCGGCTTCTTTTTTCAGAGCCCGCCGATCTCCCGCGCCCGGGCCAGCGCGCTGATGCGGTTCTTCACGCCCAGCTTGGCGAAGATGTTGTGCAGGTGCCATTTGACCGTCGCCTCCGAGAGGAAGAGGCTCTGCGCCAGTTCGCGGTTGCCGAGGCCCGCCTTCAGGAGCCGCAGGATCTTCAGCTCGCGCTCGGTCAGCTCCTCGGCCTCGCCGCGTTCGCGCGGTGGCGGCGGCGCGGCCGGGGCGGCCGGGGCGGCACTGCGTCCGGCCGTCTGGAGCAGGCGCTGCAGGTAGGCCTGCGGCACCAGCGCGTCGGCACCGGCCTGCAGCACGTGGCGGCGGGCGCAGATCGCCTCGATCATGTCCAGCAGCACCGCGTCGGCATCCAGCACGCTGCGAAGCAGGCCGCAGCGCGCCGCCAGCGCCAGCGCCTGGTCGAGCGTGCGCAGGGCCTGCACCGCATCGGCGGTGCGGTGCTGGTGCTGCGCCTTCAGCATCAGGAGGCGCGCCTGCTGCGCCTGGTGGCCTTCGCGCTGGGCGCGCCGCAGCGCATCGGCGAGCGCACCGGCGCCGCTGCCTCCGCTCCCATGGGCCAGCCGCAGCCGCACGATCACCAGCTGCACGCTGTCTTCCTCCAGCGCGGAAGGTCCGGACGTGGTCGTCGAGCCGCTCGACAGCAGCCCGTACGACTGCGCCAGCCGCAGCGCATCGTCCAGCGAGCCGGACTGCAGCCGCAGCGCACAGCGCTCGGCTGCGAGGATGCGCGCCAGTCGCGGCAGCAGCAATCTGTGGCCGAGCGACTCGCCTTCCAGCAGGCAGGCGTCGGCCGCCGCCAGTTCGCCGCGCAGCCGCAGCAGCCGCGCCCGCGTGAGATAGCCGCCGGCGCTCATCTCGACCAGGCCGTGCTCGTCGATGAAGGGCAGCCCCAGGTCGAGGTAGCGCTGCGCCTCGACCAACTCGCCTTGCTCGTAGGCGACCTCGGCCGCCAGCAGCGTCAGCATCGAGCCCGCATAGGAGGCCACGCCCAGGCTCGGCTCGACCGCGGCGATGCCGAGGCGCGCCTGCTGCATCGCCTCGGCGTGGTCGCCGCGGCGCATGGCGATCAGCATCGCCAGCGCGCTGGCCCAGGCCAGGCCGTAGTGGGCGCCGCATTCCTCGAAGGCGCGGCGGGCGATCGCCAGCGCCTGCGAGCCGGCCTCGAAGGCGTCGGTGGCGCAGCAGCCGGCGGCCAGCACGTTGGCCACCACGCCGGTGCGGAAGGCCTCGGCCCGCGGCCAGGCCTGCAGCCAGGCCTCGCTGCCGGCCTTGGCCAGCAACGGCTGGTCGGACAGCGCGAAGTAGACGCAGCGGATCATCTCGACCACGCAGCGCAGGTCGCCGTCGCTGTCTTCGAGGCAGGCGCTTTCGAGCGCGCGCAGTTCCTGGTCGGCCTCGGCATGGCGGCGGGTCAGCACCAGCGACCAGGCATGGCCGGTGCGGATCTTCGGGCGCGCATGCACCAGCGCCTGCGGCAGCCGGGTCAGCCAGCCGAGCAGGGTCGCGTGTTCGCCGCGGTGCTGCACCAGCTCGGCGGAAAACTCGGCCACCAGGTCGGCGGCCCGCTCGATGTCGCGGCCTTCGAAGGCATAGCGCACCGCCTCGTGCGGCAGCCGGCGGCGGTTGAACCAGTCGCTGGCGCGCAGGCTCACGGCGCGCGCCGCATCGCCGGGCCGCTCCTTGCCGCGGCCGCGCAGGTAGTCGGCGAACAGGTGGTGGTAGCGGAACCAGGTGCGCGAGCGGTCCAGGCCCGAGAGGAACAGGTTGCGGGCCTGGATCTCCGCCAGCAGGGCGTGGCTGTCGCTGCGCTGCAGCGCCTCGTCGCACAGCTCGGCGCAGAAGCGGTCGAGGCCGGCGGTGTCGAGCAGGAAGTCGCGCAGGTCGGGCCGGAGGCTGTCGAGCACCTGCTCGCCGAGGTAGTCGGTGATGTCGCGGTCGCTGCCCGAGAAGGCGGCCAGGAAGGCGCCGCGGTCGCCGCTCTCGCGCAGCGCCAGCGAGGCCAGCTGCAGCCCGGCGATCCAGCCTTCGGTGCGCTCGTGCAGCGCCTTCACCTGGCTGTGCTCCAGCGGCGCGCCGCTGACCCGGCCGACGAAGTCGGCGGCCTCGTCGAGCGCCAGGCCGAAGTGCGCGTCGCTCAGCTCGAGCAGCTCGCCGCGCAGCCGCAGCTGGCTCAGCGACAGCGGCAGCCGGGTGCGGCTGGCGACCACCAGGCCGACCGTCGGCGGCAGGTGCGCCACCAGCCATTCGAGCTTGCGGTGCACGCCGCCGTCGTGCACCAGGTGGAAGTCGTCGAGCACCAGCAGCAGCCGGCGGTCGTGCTGAGCTTTCGTGGCGGCCGCCCGCCGCTCGTGGCCCATCAGGTCGTGCAGCAGCGAGGCGACGATCGCGTCGGGCGAGGCCATGGTGCCGCCCTCGGTCTGGGCCAGCGCGCTGCGGCCCAGGCGCGGGTCGGCGTGATTCAGCGCAGCCGCCAGGTAGCGCACGAAGTGCAGCGGGTCGTTGTCCTCGCCGTCGAGGCTGAGCCAGGCGCAGGTGATGCCGTGCGGCTCCAGCTGGGCCACGAACTGCGCGAGCGCGGTGGTCTTGCCGTAGCCGGCCGGCGCGGTGACGCTCACCACCCGCTTGGTGAGTCCGGCATGCAGCAGGCTCGACAAGGCGGAGCGCGCGAGCAGGCTCAGCGACAGCTGCGGCGGCGCCAGCTTCGATTCGACCAGCACTGCGGCGCTGGGAACGCCGGTGCGCGACTTGCCTGCCGCTCGTGCCATGGATGTCTCTTGCTGCAACGAAGGGCGCCCAGTGTGCCTCATACGAAGGTATTCATGACCTGCGGCGTACCCCGATGGCGCTGCGGATGCTCACGCCTTCTGCTCCGCGCGCCAGACCAGGTTCCAGCGCACCGGCAGCGCGGCGAGCTTCGTCTCGGCCTGCTGCATGCGCTTCGCCGCGTCGGCGCCGCTCGGCCGCGCGGCGCTGACCTGGGCCAGCAGGCCGTGCAGCGGGTGCGGTTCGATCTCGACCTCCAGCTCGACCGGCCCGCAGGCCGCGCGCACCGCGTCGCCGATCGCCAGCGCGATCGCCCGCTGGCGCAGCGCCGGCTTGAAGATCTTGTTGACCGCGGTCAGCGGCATCGCCTCGATCACCACCACGTCGACCGGCACCGCGGCCCGTTCGGTGATCGCCGTGCGCGCATGCGCCAGCAGCTCGGCGCTGTCGCAGTCGGCGCCGCGGCGCAGCGTCACGTAGGCCATCGGCAGCTCGCCCGCATGGGCGTCGGGCTTGCCGACCGCGGCCGCCAGCTCGACCGCCGGATGGCGCATCAGGCCTTCCTCGATCATCGCCGGGTCGATGTTGTGGCCGCCGCGGATGATCAGGTCCTTGGCCCGGCCGGTGAGCCAGAAGTAGCCCTTGTCGTCCTGCCGACCGAGGTCGCCGGTGTTGAGCCAGCCGTCGGCCAGGCACACGCCACGGTCGTCCTTGGGGTCGACGTAGCCGTTGAAGACGAAAGGGCCGCGCAGCACGATCGTGCCGATCTCGTCGGTGGCCGCGGGGCGCGCGATCTCGCCGTCGGCGCCGAGCTGCACCACCTTCATCTCCTGGTAGGGCAGGCGCAGGCCGATCGAGCCGATCGCGCGCTCGCCGTCGCGCGGATTGAGCGAGCTGACGCAGGTCGCCTCGGTCATGCCGTAGCCTTCCAGCAGCTTGAGGCCGGTGGCCTGCTCGAAGCGCTGGAACAGCTCCGGTGCCAGCGGCGCCGCCCCGCAGATCGCGAAGCGCAGCGAGCCGATGTCGGCATCGCCGCGCGGCACGTTGAGCAGCGCCGACAGCACCGTCGGCACCGAGCTGAAGAGGGTGGCCCGGTAGCGCTCGACCGAACGCCAGAAGGCGGCGAAGGTGCGCGGATCGCGAAAGCCCGCGCTCGCCAGCAGCACCACGTGGGCGCCGACGCTGAAGGGCGCCAGGCCGGTGACCATCATCGCGTTCGAATGGAACAGCGGCAGGCCGCACAGCAGCGTGTCCTTCGGGCCGATGTCGCCCACCGTGGTCACCGTCCAGGCGTTGGCCGCCTCGTTGAAATGGGTGCGGCGCGCCAGCTTCGGCGTGCCGGTGGTGCCGCCGGTGTGGAAGTAGGAGGCCACGTCGCCGCCACGCGGCGGCGCTGCCGCCAGCTCGGTGCCCGACTGCTTGGCCAGCAGCGCCTCGAAGTCCAGCGCCCAGGGCGGGCAGGGCCCGCTGCCGCCGACCCGCAGCACCGCGCGCAGGCTCGGCACGCGGTCGCGCAGCGTCTCGACCTTCTCCCAGATGCCCGGCGTGTCGAGCCGGCCCTGCGCCACCAGCACCTTGGTGCCGGCCGCGTTCAGGATGCCGACCATGTGGTCGACCTCGAGGAAGGGGTTGACCGGGTTCACGATGCCGACCGCCTCGGCGCCCCACAGAGTGAAGTGGGTCTCGGGCAGGTTGGGCAGCAGGTACGAGACCACGTCTTCCCGACCGACGCCGAGCCCGTGGAAGGCGTTGGCGGCCTGCGTGATGCGGCCCAGGAAGGTGGCGTAGTCGTAGCGCGACTCGCCGAGGGCCGGGTCGCCCTCGGGCACGTAGGTGAGCGCCGGTGCGCGCGGCGTCGCCTGCGCCTGGCGGGCGATGGCGGCGTAGCTCGACAGCGTGTCGCCGAGGCGTTCGGCGATCGGCACCCGCTCGATCGCCTCCACGTCGGCCAGGTTGCGAAGGGGCGGGTGGATGCGTGTCATCGGCGGCTTCAGGTCTCGACGTGGATCTCGGGCTTGGCCACCAGACCGAAGCTGCGCAGCACGCCGAGCAGTTCGTGATGGCCGAAGGCCTGGCAGCCCGAGGCGAAGCCGGCCTTCTTCGGCGGCTGCTGCAGCAGCGAATAGGCGGCGAAGGCCTGCAGCAGGCCGGTCTGCTTGTAGTTGCAGTTGCCGAAGATCACGCAATGCGCGCGGCCCAGCGGCCCGGTCGCGTGCACCGAGTCGACCGACTTGTTGAGTCGCGGGTTCTCGCGCGGCGGCATCGTGTTCATCACGCCGGCGGCGGTCTGCGCCAGGGCGGCATAGCGCTCGTCCGGCGGCATGCCTTCGGTGGCCTTCAGCGCCGCGGCGACGATCTGCGGCACGCCCAGCATCAGCGGCTTGTTGAAGACGCCGCCCAGCACCTTGACGTTGGCCACGCGCGGGTCTTTTCGGAACCACACCGGGTGCGAGGTGCCGCCCCAGGGGAGCGCCAGCGCCATCTCGTGCTGGCCCGGAATGGCCAGGCTGTAGAGGCCGGCGTCGGGCTGCCACTCGACCATCTGGTTCTGCTGCAGGTAGAAGGCCTTCGAGGTCGCCGCGTTCACCAGGATGGTCTGGGTCGAGGCGATGGTCGGGCTGCCGCCCCAGAAGACGGCGA
The DNA here is from genome assembly GCF_009765735.1 of Xenophilus sp. L33. Classification (GTDB taxonomy): domain Bacteria; phylum Pseudomonadota; class Gammaproteobacteria; order Burkholderiales; family Burkholderiaceae_C; genus Variovorax. Next base: position 91,875 of record NZ_LMUW01000023.1, on the reverse strand, counting down.
TGTCCAGCGTGTCGAGGCCGGGCGTCTCCAGGCAGAGCTGGGCCGCGATCTCGCCGGTGGTGTACATCTGCGCGAGGCCGGGCGAGAGCAGCAGGCCGGCCGCGGCGAACCTGGCGCCGAACTCTTCCTCCAGCGTGATCAGCCAGTCCTGCTCGCCGGTGGTGTCGGTGTAGTGGCACTTGGCGGCCAGGCAGGCCTGGACCACCTCGGGGCCGAACTTGGCGAAGGGGCCGACGGTGTTCAGCACCACCGAGGCGCCGGTGAAGAGCTTGGTGAGCGCTTCGGTGGTGTGCGCCACCTCGACCACTTCGTAGTCGGCGGTCTCGATGCCGGCGACGTTGGACTTCATCGCCGCGTTCAGCTTCTCAGCGCTGCGGCCGGCGGCGATGAAGGGCACGCCGTATTCGCGCAGGTATTCGCAGACCAGCCGGCCGGTGTAGCCGCTGGCGCCGTAGACGATGACGGGCTTCTTGGTTTTGCTCATGGTGGTCTTCCGCGGTTCAGAGGAGGGACGAACTGACGCCGCCGTCGAGGACGAAGGCGCTGCCGTTGGAGAAGCTGGAGCGGCCCGAGGCCAGGAACACCGCCAGGTTGGCGACTTCCTCCGGCGTGCCGAAGCGGCCCTGGCGCTGCAGCACCACCGCGCCGAAGTCCGGCAGCTTGAGCTGCTCCTCGAACTCGTGCTTGTGCGAGGTGACCAGCTCGGTGGCGATGAAGCCCGGCAGGATCGCGTTGACCCGGATGTTGTGCGAGCGCAGCTCGACCGCGGCGGTCTGCGTGAGCGACACCACGCCGGCCTTGGCGGCCGCGTAGCTGCCGATCAGCGCGCAGCCGGCCTTGGCGGTCACCGAGGCCATGTTGATGATGCAGCCGCTGCCCGCCGCGACCATCACCGGCGCCGCGTAGCGGATGCACAGGAAGACGCCGTCGAGGTTCACCGAGGTGACCTCGCGCCATTGCTCGTAGCTGGTCTGGGCCAGCGGCAGCACGTTGGCGACGCCGGCGTTCGGCACCATGATGTCGAGCTTGCCGAAACGCTTGACCGCCTCGGCGACCAGCGCCTCCACCTGCGCCGGCACCCGCACGTCGCAGGCGAACGAGGCCGAGCCCGGCAGCGAGGCCGCTACCTTGCGCGCCGAGTCGGCGTCGATGTCCGACACCAGCACCTTCGCGCCCTCGGCGGCATAGGCTCGCGCCACCGCTTCACCGAGTCCCCGGCCCGCGCCGGTGACGATCGCGACCTTGTCCTTGAGCAGTTGTGCGCCGTTCATAGCAATCCAGCGGAGAGACCGCCGTCCAAGACATAGTGGGAGCCGGTGGTCCAGCTGGCGGCATCGGAAGCCAGGAAGGCCGTCATCTCGGCCACCTCTTCGGAGGTGCCGAGGCGCAGCTGCTTCACGGCGACCAGGGCATCGAAGGGCACGCCGACGATCGCCTCGACCGTCGGCTTCAGGCGGTCGACCATCGCGGTGCCGACGAAGCCCGGGCAGACCGCGTTGACGCGGATGCCGGTCGGGCGCAGCTCGGCGGCGGCGACTCGGCTGAGCTGGATCACGGCCGCCTTCGAGGCGCAGTAGGAGCCGAAGAGCGGCACGCCGTTGACGCCGGCCAGCGACGAGATGTTGACGATCGAGCCGCGCTTGGATTCGGCCAGCGGGCCGAGCGCGGCGCGCATGCCGAGGAAGACGCCCATCACGTTGATGTTCATCAGCCGGTTGAATTCCTCCTCGCTCTGGTCGAAGAGCGGCTTGACGATCTCGATGCCGGCGTTGTTGATCAGCGTGTCCATGCCGCCGAAGGCGGCGGTGGTGGCGGCGACCGCGGCGTCGAAGTCCTTGGCGACCGTGACGTCGCAGCGCACCGAGCGCGCCATGGGTCCGAGTGCGTCGGCGGTGCGGGCGACACCCTCGGCATCGATGTCGGCGAGCATCACCTGCGCGCCGCGCTCGACGAAGAGCTCGGCGATCGCTCGCCCGAGCCCCTGCGCCGCGCCCGTGATGAGGGCCTTTCGGCCCTGCAGTTCGATCATGTGTTTGTCTCCTGGGTTCGAAGGTCCGGCCCGCCTGTCGGTGTCGGGCTGGGGGCTATTCGATCCGCGGGAGGGCAGGCTGCCGCCCACCTAAAGGTTGGTTTTTCTTGTTGCGGCGCAGCAGGGGCGGCTGGCGCGTCAGGATTTCCAGGCGCCCACGTGCGCCGCGCCCGCATCGTCGACCAGCGCCGGCCCGATGCATTCGATCGGATGCGGCGAGGCGGCGAAGACCTCGCGGCAGGACAGCTCGGCGTCGCGCTGCTCGCCGTGGTCGCCGCGAAAGACCCGCAGCCGCTCGGCGTCGATGCCGAACACCACCCGGCCGATGTTCGACCAGAAGATCGCGCCCGCGCACATCACGCAGGGCTCGCCCGAGGCATAGATCGTGGCGCCGGCCAGGTCTTCGCGCGACAGCTTGCGCGCCGCCAGCAGCCGGATGGCGTTGGTCTCGGCGTGGCCGGTGACGTCGCCGGTCTCGGCGGTGTTGCAGTAGGCCTCGGCCAGCACCTCGTTGCCGGCCGACACGATCACCGCGCCGAAGGGACGGTTGCCACGGCGCCGGGCCGCGTGCGACCAGACGATCGCCTTGCGCAGGTAGCGGCCATCGCGTTCGTCGAGGCTGGTTTCGTCGGGGAGGTCGTTACTGGAAAAGGGACGCATGGGAGGGGCTACGTGGGCACTGCGCGTTTGGATCACCGGGGCCGAAACGGTGCGCTTTCTGTCTTCGGATGCACCGCGTCGGTGCCGTTGTGCAAGGTCCGCGGCGGGGCGATGATGGCACGCAGGAGCCATGCCCATGCATGAAACTTGCAGGCCGCCACCATGCTCGTCACACGCCAACCCGTCTTTCGCAAGTTCTGGCACGCGGTCATGCCGCTGGCGCACCTGCAGCAGGGGCCGAAGCCCTTCACGCTGCTCGGCGAGAACATCGTGCTGTTCCTCGACGCCGACGGCGAGCCGGCGGCGCTGCGCGATCGCTGCTGCCACCGCACCGCGCGCCTGTCCAAGGGCTGGTGCGTCGACGGCGAGGGCAAGGCCTGCGGGCAGGGCGCGATCCAGTGCGGCTATCACGGCTGGACCTACGACCGCGGCGGCCGGGTGATCCGCATCCCGCAGTACGAGGCCGGCCGCCCGGTGCCGCCCGACTACAAGACCACCGCCTACCACTGCACCGCCCGCTACGGCTACGCCTGGGTGGCGCTGGAAGAGCCGATCGCGCCGATCCCGGACGTGCCGGAATTCGAGGCCGCCGGCTGGCGCACCATCCACCAGTTCTACGAGGAATGGCAGACCAGCCCGATGCGGGCGCTCGAGAATTCCTTCGACAACTCGCACTTCAGCTTCGTGCATCGCGCGACCTTCGGCGTCGCCGCCAGCCCGAAGCCGAGCCGCTACGAACTGGTCGAGAACGACAACGGCTTCCATGCCGAGACCGTCATCGACGCGGCGAACCCGCCGCGCTTCCATGCGATCAGCGGCGTGACCGAGCCGATCACCCAGCGCCACATGCGCAACGCCTACTTCCTGCCCTTCTCGCGCCGGCTCGACATCGAATACCCGTCGGGTGTGCGGCACGTGATCATCAACTGCTTCACGCCGATCGACGACGGCCGCATGCAGTTGTGCCAGTGGCTCTTCCGCAACGACACCGAGGCCGACTGCGCGGCACGGATGCTGATCGACTTCGACGAGGAGATCACGCGCGAGGACAAGGACATCCTCGAATCGACCGACCCCGACGCGCTGGTCGACACGCGCCGCCGCGGCGTCGAATACTCGATGGAGTCGGACCGGCCCGGCATGCTGATCCGCAAGCACCTCATGCAACTGCTGGCCCGCCACGGCGAACAAGAGGTGCATCGCGGATTAGAGTGACGCTCCACCAGAGACAAGCAGGAGCGCTTCATGACAATCACCGTCCGCCGCGATGGCATCACCGGCACCCGCCACATCCTGCGCATCCGCGCGCACGAGATCGCGGTCGATGCCGACCCGGCCGGCGGCGGCAGCGACGCCGGGCCGACGCCGCACGACCTCTACGACGCCGCGCTGGCGGCCTGCCAGGCGCTGACCGTGCTGGTCTATGCGCGGCGCAAGGAGATACCGGTCGAGCAGATCGAGGTGGCGGTCGATCGCGACGCCAGCGAGGAGCGCCACGGCGTCTACCGGCTCTCGAGCGCGCTGAGCGTCACCGGGAACCTGGACGCGGCGCAGCGCGCCGAACTGCTGCGCGTCGCCGGCAAGTGCCCGGTGCACCGCCTGATGACCGAGGTCAAGACCGAGATCACGACACGCCTGGCCTGATGGCTCCGCGGCGCCGTGATCTTCCGCTGAATCCGGGCGAGAAGCGGAACGGTTGCGTCCTTTCGCCTGAGCGCCGTCGCTACAGTGCCGGAGGCTCGTCGCTCGAGGGGGGCGACGGGCGCTTCCATCCATCAAGGCTTCCATGAAGAAAAACTCACTGACCGGCGTTGTCGCGGCGGTCGTCGTCCTCGCGGCCGGCTACCTCGGCGCGACCGCGTACACCGGCCAACGCGTCGCATCGGCCTACGAAGCCCGGCTCGACAAGGTCGAAAAGCAGTTCCCGTTCCTGCATCTGGTCGACCGTCAGGCCGACCGCGGCCTCTTCTCGTCGACCTTCACCACCGGCGTGACGCTGGGCTGCGCCACCGGTCCCGACGCCTTCGTGGTCCGCTTTCGCGACCATGTGCGGCATGGGCCCTTCCCGGGCTTCGACGGCTTCGGCGCCGCCGAGATCGATTCGGAGATCCTGCTGCCCGCCGGCGCGCCCGAAGCGGTCCGCAGCTACCTCGCCAGCCTGAAGCCGGGCGACCTTCGCACCCGCGTGGCCTACGACGGCAGCTACCGGACGGTGGCGCGCCTGCCCGCCGGCGAGATGAGCGGCTCGGGCATCAAGGCGAAGTGGCCCGAGGCCCGCATCACCGGCAGCGGCTCCTTCGACGGCGCCGGCGCCAACCGCTACGAGGCGAGTCTGCCCGAACTGAGCGTCGAGCACTCGAGCGACGAGCGCACCAGCAGCCTGCGCCTGGTCGGTGTGGCGCTGCGCGGCGAGACGCAGGGCAACACGCAAGGCAGCGGCGGCAACCCCTGGCTGCAGTCCGGCACCAACGCCTGGGAGGTCGGCAAGGTCGAGCTGCGCACGCAGTCGGGCGACGACCCGGTCTCGCTCGACCTGGCGCCGCTGAAGTACACGGCCTCGGTCGACGTCGACAAGGACCTGTTCGGCGGCAAGGCCGCGATCACGACCAGTGCCGTGCTCAAGATCGGCCGCGACGCCAAGCCGGTCCAGATCGACGACATCGAATTCCAGGAGTCCTTCCAGCGCCTCTACGGGCCCGCGCTGCAGAAGCTGTCGGAAGACAGCCTGACCGACATGTCGGTCTGCGGCGCCGCAGGTGATTCAGATCCCGACGCGCAAGCCGCGCAGATGGCGAAGGCCCAGGAGCGCATGACCGCCGTGATGATGCAGATGCTGCCGCACGACCCGTCGATCTCGCTTGACAAGCTGTCGCTGCGTTTCGGCGGCCAGCCCGGCCAGCTGTCCTATTCGGCCGGCGTGCAAGGCTTCGAGCCGAAACCGAACGAAAACCTGATGGACGCGATGCCCCGTATCGTGCAGGCGCTGACCGTGAAGGCGGATGCGAGCTTCCCGGCGGCGTGGATCCGGCAGCTCGGCGCGCTCGGCCAGGAGGACACCGCTGCCGCCGGAGCAGGCGCCGGTGTTGGTGCGGGCGCCGGCGCCGGTGTCGGCATGGGCACAGCCAGCCAGCGGTTCGCCCAGGCCGACGCGATGCTCGACATCGCCGCCGGCAAGGGCTTCATCGTGCGCAACGGCGACGACATCTCCACGCACTTCGTGATGGAGCACGGCGTCGGCACCCTGAACGGCAAGCCGTTCGGGGCGCCGAGGAAGTAGCGCGACCGCGGCTACTTGGCGGGCGTGTTCGCGTCCGCCACCGCCAGCGCCGTCATGTTGACGATGCGCCGCACCGTCGACGACGGCGTCAGCACGTGCGCCGAGCCTTGCGCACCCATCAGGATCGGGCCGACCGTGATGCCGTTGCCGCCGGTCATCTTCAGCACGTTGAAGAGGATGTTGGCGGCGTCGAGGTTGGGGCAGATCAGGAGGTTGGCCTCGCCGGTCAGCGAGGTCTCGGGCAGGAGCTTGCGGCGCACGTCTTCCGAGAGCGCGGCGTCGCCGTGCATCTCGCCGTCGCATTCGACGTCGGGCGCCATGCGCGAGAACAGGTCGCGCGCCAAGCGCATCTTGCGGGCCGAGCCGCGCTCGGACGAGCCGAAGTTCGAATGCGACAGGAAGGCCACCTTGGGCGGCAGGCCGAAGCGGCGCACCTCGTCGGCGGCCATCATCGCGATGTTGGCCAGCGTCTCGGCGCTCGGGTCTTCGTGCACGTTGGTGTCGGCGATGAAGAGCGTGTACTTCTCGAGCGTCAGCGCGTTCAGCGTCGCGAAGCCGGGCGCGCCGCGCTTCAGGCCCAGCACGTTGTTGAGGATCTTCAGGTGGCTGTCGAAGCGGCCGACCAGGCCGCACAGCATCGCGTCGGCGTCGCCCAGGTGCAGCATCAGCGAGGCGATGGTCGTGTTGGAGCGCCGCACCATCGACTTCGAGGCGTCGGGCGTGATGCCGCGGCGGCCCATCAACTGGTGGTAGGTCTCCCAGTAGCGGCGAAAGCGCGGGTCGTCTTCGGGGTCGACGCATTCGACCTCGTTGCCCAGGCGGATGTGCAGGCCCGCCTTCTTGATGCGCGCCTCGATCACCGCCGGCCGGCCGACCAGGATCGGGCGGGCCAGGCCTTCGTCGACCGCCAGCTGGGCGGCGCGCAGCACGCGGTCATCCTCGCCCTCGGCATAGGCCACGCGCTTGGCGGTCGCCAGCTTGGCGGCGGTGAAGACCGGGCGCATGAACATGCCGGTCTGGTAGACGAAGCGGGTGAGGTGCTGGCGGTAGGCGTCGAGGTCCTCGATCGGCCGCGTCGCCACGCCGGAGGCCTGCGCCGCCTTGGCGACCGCCGGCGCGATGCGCAGGATCAGCCGCGAATCGAAGGGCTTCGGAATGAGGTAGTCGGGGCCGAAGACCAGTTCCTGGCCGGCGTAGGCGGTGGCGACTTCCTCGCTGATGTCGGCCTTGGTCAGCTCGGCGATCTCGCGCACGCAGGCCAGCTTCATTTCCTCGGTGATCTTGCTGGCGCCGCAGTCGAGCGCGCCGCGAAAGATGTACGGGAAGCACAGCACGTTGTTGACCTGGTTCGGGTAGTCCGAGCGGCCGGTGGCGATGATGCAGTCGGGCCGCACTTCCTTGGCCGCCTCGGGCCGGATCTCGGGCTCCGGATTGGCCAGCGCCAGGATGATCGGCTGGCTCGCCATGCTCTTGACCATGTCCTGCGACACCACGCCCGGCGCCGAGCAGCCGAGGAACACGTCGGCGTCCTTCATGACGTCGGCCAGCGTGCGGGCACCGGTGTCCTTCTGCGCGTAGCGGGTCTTGGAATCGTCGAAGCCGCCCGGGCGGCCGATGTAGATGAGGCCCTTGGAGTCGACCGCGAAGATGTTGGCCGGCTTGACGCCCAGGCCGACCATCACGTCGAGGCAGGCGATGGCGGCGGCGCCGGCGCCGGAGACCGCGACCTTGACGTCGCCGATCTTCTTGCCGACCAATTCCAGGCCGTTGATGAGCGCCGCGGCCGAGATGATCGCGGTGCCGTGCTGGTCGTCGTGGAACACCGGGATGTTCATGCGCTCGCGCAGCTTCTTCTCGATGTAGAAGCACTCGGGCGCCTTGATGTCCTCGAGGTTGATGCCGCCCAGCGTCGGTTCGAGCGCCGCGATGATGTCGACCAGCTTGTCGGGGTCGGACTCGGCCAGCTCGATGTCGAAGACGTCGATGCCGGCGAACTTCTTGAAGAGGCAGCCCTTGCCTTCCATCACCGGCTTGGCGGCCAAGGGGCCGATGTTGCCGAGGCCGAGCACCGCGGTGCCGTTGGTGACCACGCCGACCAGGTTGCCGCGCGAGGTGTATTCGGCGGCCAGCGACGGATCGGCCTCGATGTCGAGGCAGGGATAGGCGACGCCCGGCGAATAGGCCAGCGACAGGTCGCGCTGGTTCAGCAGCGGCTTGGTCGGCGTGATCGAGATCTTGCCCTTGACCGGCGAGCGGTGGTATTCACGCGCGGCATCGCGCAATGCTTCTTCGGCGGGTGACAGGTTGTTCGGGGTGTTTGCCATCGGTGTCTCCTTGCTACTTTGGCCCAAGGGAGAGGCTACCGCAAAGTCCCGCGGGCAGGGGCTGACATCGACCGTGGCAAACGCTCAGGCTTCCTTCGGATCGGGTGCGACCGGGTGCCCGGCCATCGCCTCCAGCGCACGCACCAGGGCGGAGTGGTCTTCCTGCCCATGCCCCAGCGCCGCGCACGCATTCATCAGCTGTGCCGCGCTCGCGGTCTGCGGCAGGGCGACGCCGAGCGCGCGTGCACCTTGAAGGGCCAGGTTGAGATCCTTTTGGTGCAGGGAGATGCGAAAGCCCGGCGCGAAGGTGCGCTTGATCATCCGTTCGCCGTGCACCTCCAGGATGCGCGAGGAGGCGAAGCCGCCCATCAGCGCCTGCCGCACCTTGGCCGGATCGGCGCCGGCCTTGGAGGCGAAGACCAGCGCCTCGCCGACCGCGGCGATGTTGAGCGCCACGATGATCTGGTTGGCCACCTTGCAGACCTGGCCGTCGCCGACGCCGCCCACGAGCGTGACGTTCTTGCCCATCTTCTCGAGCAGCGGCCGCACGCGCGCGAAGGCCGCTTCCTCGCCGCCGCACATGATGGTCAGGCTGGCCGCCTTGGCGCCGACCTCGCCGCCGGAGACCGGTGCGTCGACGTAGGCGCAGCCGAGCGCCTCGATCTTCCTGGCGAAGGCCTTGGTCGCGATCGGGTCGATCGAGCTGCAGTCGACCACGGTCTTGCCGGCGCTCAGGCCGGCGGCGACGCCGCGCTCGCCGAACAGCACCTCCTCGACGTCGGGCGTGTCCGGCACCATCAGGAAGACGATGTCGGCGCGCTGCGCGACCTCGGTGGCCGATGCGCAGACCATGGCGCTGGAGACGAAGGGCTCGGGCACCTTGCCGCGGGTGTGGACGAAGAGCGGCAGGTCGGCGTCGAGCAGGTGGCCGGCCATCGGCGCGCCCATGATGCCGAGGCCGATGAAGCCGATGCGGGGGGTGTAGGACATTGAGGGGTCTCCTTGCATGAGGTTGTCAGGCGGTCAGCGCGGTGCGCCAGCCGAGGCCCGCGACCGTGTCGCCGCGGGGCTTGTATTCGCAGCCGATCCAGCCTTCGTAGCCGAGGCGGTCGATGTGCTTGAAGAGCCACGGCCAATGGATCTCGCCCTGGCCCGGCTCGCCGCGGCCCGGGTTGTCGGCCAGCTGGATGTGGCCGATGCGGCCGATGTGCTTCGAAAGCGTGCCGGCCAGTTCGCCTTCCATGCGCTGCGCGTGATAGATGTCGTACTGCAGCCGCAGGTTGGTCGAACCGACCTCGTCGATCAGCGCCAGCGCCTGGTCGCTGCGCGTGAGATAGAAGCCGGGAATGTCGAAGCTGTTGACCGGCTCGACGACGAGGCCGAGGCCGGCGGCTTCCAGCTCGCGGGCGGCGAAGCGCAGGTTGTCGACCACCACGCGGCGGGCGTCGCCGGCGGTCACGCCAGCGGGCAGCTTGCCGACCAGGCAGTTGAGCTGCGGGCAGCCGAGCGCGCTCGCGTAGTCGATCGCCCGCGCCACGCCCTCGCGGAACTCGGCCTGGCGGTCGGGGTGGCAGGCGATGCCGCGCTCGCCGGCGTCCCAGTCGCCGGCGGGCAAGTTGTGCAGCACCTGCTTGAGGCCGTTGGCGCGCAGGGCGGCGGCCAGCTCCTTCTTGTCGAAGGCGTAGGGGAAGAGGTATTCGACCGCCTCGAAGCCGGCGCGGGCGGCGGCCTCGAAGCGTTGCATGAAGGGCTGCTCGTTGAAGAGCATCGTCAGGTTGGCGGAGAACTTGGGCATGGTGTCTCCTCGGGTCAGTCCAGCATCGCGACTGCGATCGCGGTCGGTGCGTCTTCGGTGCTGTCGGCCAGCGCCTCGAATTCGTTGATGGCGTCGATCTCGGTGCCCATCGCGATGTTGGTCACGCGCTCGAGCATCACCTCGATCACCACCGGCACCCGGAACTCGGCCATCAGGGCTTCGGCGCGTTCGATGGCCGGCGTCATCTCTTCCTGCTTGTAGACCCGGATCGCCTTGCAGCCGAGGCCCTCGACCACCTTCATGTGGTCGACGCCGTAGCTGCGCTCGATGCCGCTCGTGTCGTCGGCGTTGATGTTGTCGAAGCCGAGCTGCACGCAGTAGTCCATCTCGAAGCCGCGCTGCGCCTGGCGGATCAACCCGAGGTAGGAGTTGTTGACCACGATGTGGATGTAGGGCAGCTTGAACTGCGCGCCCACCGCCAGCTCCTCGATCATGAACTGGAAGTCGTAGTCGCCGGAGAGCGCGACGATCTTGCGCCTCGGGTCGGCCGCACGCACGCCGAGCGCCGCCGGAATCGTCCAGCCCAGCGGGCCGGCCTGGCCGCAGTTGATCCAGTGGCGCGGGTTGTAGACGTGCAGGAACTGCGCCGCCGCGATCTGCGAGAGGCCGATCGTGCTGACGTAGCAGGTGTCGTGCTCGAAGTTGTTGTTCATGCACTGGTAGACCCGCTGCGGCTTCATCGGCACGTCCGCGAAGTTGGTCTTGCGCAGCATCGTCTTCTTGCGCTGCCGGCATTCGGCGGCCCAGTCGCCACGCGCGGGCAGGCGGCCGGCGGCCTTCATCTCCTCGGCCACCTGCACGAACAGTTCGAGCGCCGCCCTGGCGTCCGACACGATGCCCAGGTCGGGCGTGAAGATGCGGCCGATCTGGGTCGGCTCGATGTCGACGTGCACGAAGGTGCGGCCCTGGGTGTAGACCTCGACCGAGCCGGTGTGGCGGTTGGCCCAGCGGTTGCCGATGCCCAGCACGAAGTCGGAGGCCAGCAGCGTGGCGTTGCCGTAGCGGTGGCTGGTCTGCAGGCCGCACATGCCGGCCATCAGCGGATGGTCGTCGGGGATCGCGCCCCAGGCCATCAGCGTCGGGATGACCGGCACGCCGGTCGCTTCGGCGAAGCGCACCAGCAGGTCGCTGGCGTCGGCGTTGATGACGCCGCCGCCGGCAACGATCAGCGGCCGCTCGGCCGCGTTGAGCATCGCGAGCGCCTTCTCGATCTGCGCCTGGCTGGCGGCCGGCTTGTAGGGCACCAGCGGCTGGTAGGTGTCGATGTCGAATTCGATCTGCGCCATCTGCACGTCGAAGGGCAGGTCGATCAGCACCGGGCCCGGGCGGCCCGAGCGCATCAGGTGGAAGGCCTGCTGGAACACCTGCGGCACCTGGCCCGGCTCGCGCACCGTGACCGACCACTTGGTGACCGGCTTGGAGATCGACTCGATGTCGACCGCCTGGAAGTCTTCCTTGTAAAGACGCGCGCGCGGCGCCTGGCCCGTGATGCAGAGGATCGGGATCGAGTCGGCCGAGGCCGAGTAGAGCCCGGTGATCATGTCGGTGCCGGCCGGCCCCGAGGTGCCGATGCACACGCCGATGTTGCCGGCCACGGCACGGGTGTAGCCCTCGGCCATGTGCGAGGCGCCCTCGACGTGGCGCGCCAGGATGTGGCCGATGCCACCGTGCTTGCGCAGCGCCGAATAGAGCGGGTTGATGGCGGCGCCGGGAACGCCGAAGGCTTGCGTCACGCCTTCCTTTTCCATCACGAGCACGGCGGCCTGGGCCGCGGTCATCTTGGTCATGCGAGTCTCCTTGGGGGTGCGCTCACTGTAGGAATTCGGGCGCGACGGCAGAAGACGGCGGGGGACCATATCGCCTATTCCAGGACGGAATAACTGGCTACGATGCGCGGATGGACCGATTGCTCGCGATGGAGATGTTCGTGCGCGTGGTGGAGACCGGCAGCTTCTCCAAGGCCGCGCGCGAATTCAACACGACCCAGCCCACCGTGACCAAGCAGGTCGCGGCCACCGAGGCGCGACTGAAGGCGCGGCTGCTCAACCGCAACACCCGCGGCGTCAGCCTCACCGAATCGGGCGCGCTCTACTACGAGAAGTGCAAGGCCATCGTGCGCGACGCGGAGGAGGCCGAGAGCATCGTGCAGCTGCGCCAGTCGCAGGCGCAGGGGCTGCTGCGCATCGGCACCTCGACCGCCTTCGGTCGCCGGGTGATCGTGCCGCTGGCGCTGGAATTCATGGCGCGGCACCGCCAGGTGCAGGTCGACCTGAGCTTCGAGGACCGCTACGTCGACCTGGTGGCGCAGGGCATCGACGTCGCGATCCGCATGGGCAAGCTCGCCGATTCATCGCTGGGCGCGCGCTTCCTGGGCATGAACCCGTGGGTGATGGTGGCGGCGCCCGCCTATCTCAAGAAGCACGGGACGCCGAAGAAGGCGCAGGAGCTGAGCGCGCACACCGCGCTGATCTACAGCAGCGTGGTCGGCGACGACGTCTGGCACCTGCACACGCCGCGGGGCGAGCCGGTCACGGTGCCGGTGTCGGCCCGGCTGCGCTCCAACAACGTCTCGGCGGTGCTGGCGGCGGCGCGCGCCGGCCTCGGCATCGCGCTGATGCCGCACTACGTGGCCAGCGATTCGATCGCCGCCGGCCAGGTGGTAACGGTGCTGGCCGACCATGTGCTGGCCGAGCAGGAGATCCACGCGGTGTTCCCGTCGCCCAAGCTGGTGCCGGGCAAGGTGTCGAGCTTCGTGGCCTTCCTGCAGGGCCGCTTCGGCGAACGCTGGTGGCTGGGCGGCGCCTGACGGCATTCCGTCAGCGCATGCGGGCGGCTTGCGCTTCGGCCACGATCCAGTCCTTCACCCGCTGCACCGCCGCGCGCGGCGCCGCCTCCGCGCCGATCAGCCAGAAGGCGTGCGTGCTCTGGCTGCCGGGCCGGGGCGAGGCGGGCACCAGCCGGCCTTCGTCGAGCAGCGGCTGGATCAGCTCCAGCCGCCCCAGCGCCACGCCCTGGCCGGCGAGCGCGGCCTGGATCACCTGGTCGTACTGGTTGAAGTGCAGCACCGCCTGCGGCTTCGAGGCGCTCCAGCCGCGCTCGCGCAGCCATTCGCTCCATTGCAGCCAGGGATGCTGGGGCGCGTCGAATTCGAGCAGGTCGATCTTGTGCAGGCCGCGCTCGCTGCGCAGCGCGCCCCGCCCGAGCGACGGATGCGCCACCGGCGCGATCGATTCGCCGAAGAGGCGTACCGCGCCTTCGGGCGCCGCTGCCGCAGAGGCATAGCGGATCGCCAGGTCGATGCCATCGTTGCGCATGTCGGCCACCCGGTCGTTGGCCGACACCCGCAGGTCGACACCGGGATGCGCCTGCTGGAAGCGGCTCAGCCGCGGCAGCAGCCAGAGCCCGGTGAAGCCGATGCTGGCGCTCAGCGTCACCGGCCGCTGCGCGCCGTTCGTGCCGATGTCGCCCATCACGTCCTGCAGTTGCTGCAAGGCGCCGTCGGCGCTGCGAAAGAGCCGCTCGCCCTCCGGCGTGAACGCGATCGAGCGGTAGCCGCGCAGCAGCAGCGGCACGCCGAGCTGCGCTTCCAGCGCGTGCACCTGCCGGCTGACCGCCGATTGGGTCAGGCAGAGGTCGCGCGCGGCCAGCGTGATGCTCATGCGGCGGCCGACCGCGACGAAGCCGCGGACCAGGTCGAGCGAGGAGAGGCGAAGAAGGGGCAGTGACATTCCTGGAGCGAATGCGGTGGGACGGAAATGTCGATTGAAGCACGGCCGGGCGCGCCCTGTAATCGGAGGCCCTCGATCACCACTGGAGCCGCCATGGCCGCGCTTGCACCTTCCCCTCCCTCCGTCGCCTGGTGGCGGCAAGCCTGGATCGCGGTCCTCGCCGGCGGCATCGTCATGGGGCTAACGCTCGGCGTGCGCCATGTGCAGGGGCTCTTCATGCTGCCGGTCACGCTCGACCGTGGCTGGTCGCGCGAGACCTTCGGCCTGGCGATCGCGATCCAGAACCTGGCCTGGGGCATCGCGCAGCCCTTCGCCGGCATGCTCGCGGACCGCTTCGGATCCGCCCGCGTGGTCGTCGCCGGCCTCGTCTTCTACGCGCTGGGCCTCTACGGCATGGCCCATGCGACCAGCGTCGCCGGCTTCATCTGGAGCGCGGGCATATGCATCGGCATTGCGCTCTCGGGTACCACCTTCGGCGTCGTCTACGGCGCATTGAGCCGGTTGATCCCGCTCGAGCGGCGCGGTGGGGCGCTGGGCCTGGCGGGCGCGATCGGCGGCTTCGGCCAGTTCGCGATGGTGCCGAGCGCGCAAATGCTGATGGGGGCCTGGGGTTGGGTCGCGACGCTCGGCGTCTTCGCGGTGCTGATGACCTGCCTGCTGCCGCTCGCGCTGCCCTTGCAGGACCGGCCGCCGCAGACCGGCGCGGGCGCGGCAGCGGAACAGCCGCTCGGCGCCGCGATCCGCGAGGCCTTCGCCCACCGCGGCTTCTGGTTGTTGATCCTCGGCTTCCTGGCCTGCGGCTTCCAGCTGGCCTTCATCGCGACGCACCTGCCGGCCTACCTGCTGGACAAGGGGCTGCACGCATCCGACGCGGTCGCCGCGCTGGCGCTGATCGCGCTGGCCAACGTCTTCGGCACCTATGTCTTCGGGCTGCTCGGCGCGCGCCGGCGCCGCAAGTACCTGCTGGCCGGCATCTACCTCACGCGCACCGCGGCCATGGCGCTGTTCCTGATGGCGCCGCTGCGGCCCTGGACGGTCTGGCTCTTCGCCGCGGCGATGGGCTTCCTCTGGCTCGGCACCGTGCCGCTGACCAACGGGCTGGTGTCGCAGGTCTTCGGGGTGCGCTATCTCACGACGCTGTTCGGCTTCGTCTTCCTCGGCCACCAGCTGGGGTCCTTCCTCGGCATCTGGCTGGGCGCGCGGGTCTTCGAGGCGACCCGGTCCTACGACCTGGTGTGGCTGGCGGCGATGGGCCTCGGGCTCCTGGCGGCGGCGCTGCACTGGCCGATCGACGACCGCGAGGTGGTGCGGGCCGGGGCCGCGGGAATGCCGGCGTGAAGGCGAGGGCGATTGCGGGGGCGAATTGGCGGACCGCACTGGCCGCCGTCGCGCTGGCCTCGGCCTGCGGCGTCGTCCTGCTCGCCTGGCTGCTGCCCGGCCACGTCGCGGGCTGGCTGCTGCTGAGCGCCTTCTGCGCCTGAAGACCGGGCGCGCGGCGCTCAGTGCGCCATCGCGGCGAGCGTCGACTGCGAGGTCTGCGACGCCACCGGCAGGTCGGGCAGCACGTTCAGGATGCGCAGGGTCTGCTGCACGATCTGGCTGAACACCGGCGCCGCCACCAGGCCGCCGAAATACTTGCCGGCGCTGGGCTCGTCGATCATCACCGCCACGATGATGCGCGGCTTGTCGATCGGCGACATGCCGGTGTACCAGGCGCGGTACTTGTTGCCGGCGTAGCCCTTGCCTTCCTGCTTGTGCGCGGTGCCGGTCTTGCCGCCCACCGAGTAGCCCTCGGTCTGCGCCAGCGGCGCGGTGCCGCCGGGCGAGGCGGCCATGTGCATCATCTTGCGCACCTGCGCGGCTACCACCGGCGAGAACACCGGCACGCCGACCGGCGGCTCGGTGCTTTTCAGCATGGTGATCGGGATCACCACGCCGTTGTTGGCGAAGGCGGTGTAGGCATGGGCGATCTGGAACAGCGACGCCGACAGGCCGTAGCCGTATGACATGGTCGCCTGCTCGATCGGCCGCCACGACTTCCAGGGCCGGAGGCGCCCGGTCACCGCGCCCGGGAACTGGGTCTGCGGCTTCTGGCCGAAGCCGAGCGAGGTGTAGGAGTCCCACATCTCCTTGGGCGTCATGCGCTGCGAGATCTTGGTGGCGCCGACGTTGCTCGACTTCTGGATCACGGTCTCGGTGGTCAGCACGCCGAAGTTCTCGTCGTCGTGGATCACCGCGCCCGAGACCACGATGTGCCCCGGATTGGTGTCGATCACGGTCTGCGGCGTGATCCGGCCGAGCTGCAGCGCGGTCGCGACGGTGATCGGCTTCATGGTCGAGCCGGGCTCGAAGACGTCGGTCATGGCCCGGTTGCGCAACTGCTCGCCGGTCAGGTTCTGCCGGTTGTTGGGGTCGAAGCTCGGGTAGTTGGCCATCGCCAGCAGCTCGCCGGTGTTGGCGTCGACCACCACCGCGCTGCCGGCGCGGGCCTTGTTGGCGACCACGGCGTCGCGCAGCTTCTCGTACGCGACCGCCTGCACCCGGTCGTCCAGGCTCAGCTGGATGTCCTGGCCGTCGAGCGGCGGCACCGTGTCGCCGACGTCCTCGACCACCGCGCCGAGGCGGTTCTTGATGACCTTGCGCGAGCCGGCCTTGCCGGAAAGCTCCTGGTTGAAGGCCAGCTCGATGCCTTCCTGGCCGACGTCCTCGATGTTGGTGAAGCCGGCGATGTGCGCCGCCGCCTCGCCTTCGGGGTATTGCCGCCGGTATTCGCGCCGCTCGTAGATGCCGCGGATGTCGAGCGCCATGATCTGCTTGGCGACCGGGTCGTCGACCTGGCGCTTGAGCCAGACGAAGCTCTTGTCCTCGGCCAGCTTCTTCTCGAGGTCGGCCGGCTTCACGCCCAGGAGCTGCGCCATCTTGCGCAGCCGGGCGCGGTTGTCAGGGTCGACGATGTCGACGTCTTCCGGAATGGCCCAGATGCTCGGCGCGGGGATGTCGGATGCCAGGATCAGCCCGTTGCGGTCGATGATGTGGCCGCGGCTGGCGGGCAGCTCGAGCGTGCGCTCGAAGCGGACCTCGCCCTGGTGCTGGAAGAAATCGTTGCCGATGACCTGCACGTAGACCGCGCGGCCGGCCAGCACGAGGAAGCCGAAGGCGATGCTGGCGACGATGAATTTGCTGCGCCAGACGGGCGTCTTGCTTGCCAGCAGTGGACTGGTGGCGTATTGAACGCTGCGTCCGCTTCGACTCATTGACTTGTGGGTTCCAGGTTGATCGCTCTGCCGCCTGGGCAGGCCCCGAATCGTCTCACGCTTTTGCCTCGCGATGAAGCGCCAACGCCGATCTTGAGCGGATTACCGTGACGTTTCGCGCGGGGCGTTGCCCGCTTGAGACGTTCGTGAGACGTTCAGCCGAGCGGCGGCGCCGGCGCCTCGGGTTCCTGGCTGCTCGACGAGGCGAACAGGTCCCAGGCCGCCATGAACAGCGCGGCGATCACCGGGCCGATCACGAAGCCGTTGATGCCGAACAGCGAGATGCCGCCGATGGTCGACATCAGCACGACGTAGTCGGGCATCTGGGTGTCCTTGCCGACCAGCAGCGGGCGCAGGATGTTGTCGACCAGGCCGATCACGAAGACGCCGACGAAGATCAGCCCGAGCCCCTTGCCGATCATGCCGACCGCCAGGAAATAGATCGCCACCGGGCCCCAGATCAGCGCCGCGCCGACCGCCGGCAGCAGCGACAGGAAGGCCATCAGCACGCCCCACAGCAGCGAGCCCTGCAGCCCCATGAAATAGAAGGTGGTGCCGCCGATGATGCCCTGCGAGGCCGCCACCGCGATGTTGCCCTTGATGGTCGCCCGGATGACGGTGGTGAACTTGTTGAGCAGATAGTGGGTGTGCGGCTTGGCCAGCGGCAGCGATTCGCGGATCTTGCGCGACAGGTCGCCGCCGTCGCGCAGCATGAAGAAAAGCAGGTACAGCATGATGCCGAAGCTGACCAGGAATTCGAAGGTGTTCTGGCCGATCGACACCGCCTGCGTCGCGATCGCCTGGCTGCCCTTGGAGGCGGCCGTCTGCACCTGGCTGATCAGCCCGTCGACGTCGCCCAGGCCGAAGCGGTCCATCAGGTTGAGCGCCCAGTGCGGGATGACGCGGATGACCTGCTGGAAGTAGGACGCGAAGCTGATGTCGCCGGAGCGCACCTTCTGCGACACCAGCGACACCTCCTCGACCAGCGAGACGGTCACCATCGACAGCGGGATGATCACCACGATCATCGCCAGCAGCAGGGTCGCCAGGGCCGCCAGGTTGCGGCGGCCGCCCATCTTCTTCAGCAGGCGGCGATAGAGCGGCGTGAACAGGATCGCCAGCGCCACGCCCCACATGACCGCGCCGAAGAAGGGGAAGAGGATCCAGCCGAATGCCAGCGTGACGACGGCCAGCAGGAAGAGAAAGGTGCCGCGTTCGAGGGCCGGAGTTTTCATGAGCCGGTGGACTTTAGCAGGCCACGCGGCAGCGCCACCGGCGCCAGGCTGGCCTTCAGGCGCTGGTCGGCGCCGGGATCGGCGGCCGGCTCGACCTGCAGCGCCTGCTCGACCTGGCCGATGTGCGCGAGCATCAGGTCGCGTGCGCGGCCGGTGTCGCCGGCCTCGAGCGCCGCGACGATCGCCGCATGCTCGGCACAGGACTGCGCCGCTTCGTGGCGCGACTGGAAGAGCGTGGCCGCCAGCGTGGTGCGGGCGGTCAGGTCTCGCAGCACGTCGCACAGGAGGCGGTGGCCCATCTGCTCGGCCAGGCAGACGTGGAAGTCGGCCAGCAGGAAGGCGCGGGTGGCGGCATCGGCGCCGGCGATCGCGGCCTCTTCGTCGGCGATGTGCTCGCGCAGCTTGCGGATCACCTGGCTCAGCGGCCGGCCGGCCTCGGCCAGGATGCCCGATTCGACGATCCGCCGTGCCGCGAAGGCATCGCGCGCCTGCGCGGCCGAAGGTTGGACCACATACCAGCCGCGGCGCGACTGCACCTCGACGAAGCCGCGCGCCTGCAGCTGCATGAGCGCCTCGCGGACCATGGTGCGGCTGACGCCGAAGTTGGTCGCCAGCGCCTGCTCGCCCAGCCGTTCGCCCGGCGCCAGCTTCTGCGCCAGGATCGACTCGACCACCCGCTGCGCGATCGCGGTGGGCGAGACCTCGGTCATTGCGGCGCTCAATGCGCTTGCGCGACCGCCACCGGCGAGCCGGGTTCGGCGAGCGGCTCGTCTTCCGGCGAGAAGGTGCCGTCGAGCACCGCATGGGCCCGGGCGCGGTCGATGTCGCCTTCCCAGGCGGCGATCGCGACCGTGGCGACGCAGTTGCCGACCAGGTTGCCGAGCGCGCGGGCGATGCCCATGAACCAGTCCACCGACAGCACCAGCACCAGCCCGATCGCCGGGATCGCCGGAATCGCATGCAGCGTGGCGGCCAGCACCACGATCGCCGAGCCCGGCACGCCGTGCGCGCCCTTGGAGGTGACCAGCGCGATCGCCAGGATGGTCAAGAGGTCCGACATCGAGATCGGCGTGTTGGTGGCCTGCGCGATGAACACCGCGGCCAGCGTGATGTAGATCGAGAAGGCGTCCAGGTTGAAGGAATAGCCCGTCGGGATCACCAGTCCGACGGTCGAGTCGCGGATGCCCATGTGGCGCAGCTTGGCCATGATCTGCGGCAGCACCGCGTCGGACGAGGTGGTGGCGAAGACCACCGCCAGCTCTTCGCGGAAGTAGCGCAGCAGCTTGACGATGCTGAAGCCGGCGATGCGCATGACCACGCCCAGCACCACGAAGACGAAGAGCGCCACCGCCACGAAGTAGAGTGCCACCAGCATGCCCAGCTGCTCCAGCGAGCCGATGCCGTACTGCCCGACTGTGAAGGCGATCGCGCCCAGCACGCCCAGCGGGGCCAGCTTGATCAGGATCGCCATGATCTTGAAGAGCACCAGCGACAGCGCGTCGACCACCACCGCGACCGGCTTGCCGCGCTCGCCGAGCAGGGTGAGGGCGCAGCCGAACAGCACCGCGAACAGCAGCACCTGCAGCACGTCGCCGGTGGCGAATGCGTTCACCACGGTGCTCGGGATCAGGCCCATCAGGAAGTCGACGGTACCGCCCTTGGTCATCTTGGTGGCGTTGGCGGCATAGGTGCTCATCGCGGCCGGGTCGAGCTTGCTGACGTCGACGTTCATGCCGACGCCCGGCTTGAAGACGAAGGCCAGCACCAGGCCGAGGCCGAGCGCGATCGTGGTCAGCACCTCGAAGTAGATCAGCGCCTTGACACCAACCCGGCCGACCCGCTTAAGGTCGCCGGCGCCGGCGATGCCGTGCACCACCACGCAGAAGACCAGCACCGGGATGATCATCCGGATCAAGTTGATGAAGCCGTCGCCGAGCGGCTTCAGCTTGGCCGCGAACTGCG
Organism: Xenophilus sp. L33; assembly: GCF_009765735.1. Taxonomy (GTDB): domain Bacteria; phylum Pseudomonadota; class Gammaproteobacteria; order Burkholderiales; family Burkholderiaceae_C; genus Variovorax. The sequence goes on along the minus strand of NZ_LMUW01000023.1, from coordinate 71,590 downwards.
GGAAGAACATCCCGACCAGCACGCCGAGCACCAGCGCGATGACCACCTGACCGAAGAGCGATTTGGCGAAACGGGGCATGGCGACTCTCTTTCCATTGGTTTGCATGCAAGTCTTGGCATTTCTTGCATACAAGCAATGTATTCAAGAACGTCAACTGGCCACAGCGGGTTTTCCCGAGGCAAGGCGGGCTGGGGTGGCAGCTGACGGAAATGACAGAAGCAAGGCAAGTGCCCGCGTGGCGTTTGCCGTGGGCGAAGGCGCGGCCCGGATGCTGTCGAAGCAGCTGTCCGGGCGCGTGGGATGGGAGATGTTCATGGCCGGGCGCGGTGCCCGGCCCCGCGCAAAGGGTGCGCGGCCTTCAGAAGTTCAGTGCCGGACCTGCAGGCTGTTGCCGTGCACCGAGACCGCCGTCCCGACGTGCGGCGGCGAATGGCTTTCGATGGTGCGCATCGAGCCGTCGTCCATCCGCACGCTGACCCGGTACATCGTGCTGGTGTTGCGGTTGCGCTCGACCGAGTTGCCCGCCAGCGCGCCGCCGGCGGCACCGGCGACCGTGGCCAGCGTGCGGCCGCGTCCGTTGCCGACTTGGTTGCCGACCACGCCACCGACCACGCCGCCGGCGACCGCGCCGACGCCCGAGGTCGAGCCCTGGCTCTGCACGCGGTGCACGGACTCGACCCGGCCACAGGTGGAACAAGGTTGCGCCTGCGCGTGGGCTGCGGACAGCGTCGCGGCGAGCACGAAGGCAGCGGTGCAGACCGAGCGGAGGGAGAAGGCGGATGTCATGAAAATACCTCGTTGTTGCTTGTGCGTCGGATGCTGCCTCAGGGCCGTGGTGCCTGCAAGCAACCCGCGTCGCCTACGCAACGACCTGCACCTGCGCATCGAAGACATAGCCGGCACCGCGCTCGGTGCGGATCATCTTCGGCGCCGACGCGTCGACTTCGATCTTTCGCCGCAGCCGGAGGATCTGCACATCGATCGAGCGGTCGTACACCTCGGCGCCGTGCAGCCGCGACAGTTCGAGCAGCCGGTCGCGCGACAGCACGCGCTGCGGTGCCTCGCACAGCGCCTGCAGCAGGTTGAATTCGCCGTTGCTGAGCTCGACCCGCCGGCCGTCGGGCGAGGTCAGCCGGCGCGCCAGCAGGTTCAGCTCCCAGCCCTCGAAGCGGTAGGCGCGCCGTTCGCTGCTCCGCGCCGCTGTCGATGCCGAGGTTTCGGCCGGCGCGGCATAGCGGCGCATCACGGCGCGGATGCGGGCCAGCATCTCGCGGTTGCTGAAGGGCTTGGTGACGTAGTCGTCGGCCGCCAGTTCGAGGCCCATCACGCGGTCGGCCTCGTCGTGCTTGCCGGTCATGATGATCAGCGGCACGTTGCTCGATTCGCGCAGTTCGCGCGCCAGCCTCATGCCGTCCTCGCCGGCCAGGCGCAGGTCGAGCAGCACGAGGTCGATCACCTGGTCGCGCAACGCCGCCTTCATGCCGGCACCGTCGGCCACCGCGCTGACCCGGCAGTCGTTCTCGCCGAGGTACTCGGTCAGCAGCTCGCGCAGCGCCGGATCGTCGTCGACGACAAGGATGTGGGTGGGCGCGTTCAGGGGCATCGCTCGCGGATTACAACTGAAAACCGGCGGCAAAGTCGGAGAAGATCGCGCGCATGAACAGCAGCAGCCAGCGCCTCGGACGCCGCATCGTCGCCGCCGGCGTGGGGCTGGTCGTGGCGCTGGCCGGTGCGGTCGGCTACGACAGCTGGCGGTTGCACCAGCAGGTCGTGTTCGCCGCCGAACGCGAGTTGGGCAACCTGGCCAAGGCCTTGGCCGGGCAGGGCGTGCGCAACCTGCAGGCGGTCGACCTGCTGCTGCGCGAGAGCGCCGACTGGTACGAATCGGCGAGCCCGGGCCTGGCGCCCGATGCGGTCGCCGCCGCGCTGGCGGCGCGCGCGGCCAGCGTGCCGCAGGTGAGCGTGCTGAGCTTGGTCGACGCCGAGGGCCGGCAGCGCTTCCGCTCGCGCGACACCGGTCGGCCGCTGGCCGATGTCGCCGACCGGCCGTACTTCCTGCAACTGCGGGAGCACGATGCAGGGCGCATGTACATCGGCGACCCGCTGCTGACGCGCACCGAAGGCCTGCCCTCGCTGGTGGTCGCGCGTCGGCTGAGCCGGCCCGACGGCAGCTTCGACGGCGTCGTGACCGCCATCGTCACCCTGCAGCAGCTGCGGGCCGCCTATTCGGAAATCTCGCTCGGCAGCGGCAGCAGCCTCCTGCTGCTCCTGGACGACGGCACGCTGGTGGTGCGCCAGCCCGAGGCCACCGCCGCGGATCGCGAGCGGCGCTACGCCGACCTGGTCGCCGCCAAGTCGCCGCCGCTGATCGACCGCCTGCTCAGCCCCTTCGACGGCAGCACGCAGCTGGTCGCCGCCGTCGGCGTCGGGCAGGAGCCGCTGACGCTGGTACTGATGCGCAGCCGGTCCGATGCCTTGCGCCCGTGGCGCGACGAACTGCGCAGCGCGCTGCTGCGGCTGCTGCTCTTCGCGCTGCTGGTGGCCGTCACGGTCGCGAGCTTGCTGCGCCAGTTGCGCCGGCTCGATGCGAGCGCGGAGCGCCAGGCGGCACTGCAGGAGCGCCTGGCGTCCGCCGCGCGGCTGGAGTCGCTCGGCACGCTGGCGGGCGGCATCGCGCACGACTTCAACAACATCCTCGGCGCGATCCTCGGCTTCGGCGAGATGGCGCAGCAGCGCGCGCCGGCCGGCAGCGACATGCGGCGCCACCTGGACCGCATCATGGAAGGCGGCGCGCGCGCCCGCGCGCTGGTGCGGCGCATCCTCGACTTCAGCCGCGGCGGTGGCATCGAGCGGGTCCCGGTGCACCTGCAGGTGGTCGTCGAGGAGGTGCTCGCGCTGCTGCGCCCGGGCCTTGCGGCGACGGTGCGGCTCGATGCGCAACTGGCCGCCGCCGGCGCGGCCGTCCTGGGCGACAGCACCCAGCTGCACCAGGTCGCGATGAACCTGTGCAGCAATGCGATCCACGCGGTCGGTGCCGCGGGCGTCGTCTCGGTGCAGCTGGACAGGCTGCGATCCGAAGCGCCGCGGGCCTTGCTCGACGGCGAGCTGGAGGTCGGACCCTACCTGCGGCTCACCGTCACGGACAGCGGCCACGGCATGCCGCCCGAGGTGCTGCAGCGGGTCTTCGAGCCCTTCTTCACGACGAAGAAGCAGGGCGAGGGCACCGGCCTCGGCCTGGCGATGGTGCACGGCATCGTGGCCGGCCTCGGCGGCGCGATCGACATCGCGAGCCAGCCCGGCCGGGGCACGCGGATTGCCGTGTGGCTGCCTTGCTCGGGGGACATCGAGGCGGTCGAGCTTGCCGTGCCCGACGTCGCGGGCGCCGAGGCGGCGGGCGGGCACGAATGGCCGCAGGGCGAGGGCCAGGTGGTGATGGTGGTCGACGACGAGCGCCCGCTGGTGGAGCTGGCCGAGGAACTGCTCGCCGCGCTGGGCTACGAGCCGGTCGGATTCGATTCGGGCGCGGCCGCGCTGGCCGCCTTCGAGCGCGACCCGGCGCGCTTCGATGCCCTGCTGACCGACCAGAACCTGCCCGGCCTGTCGGGCTGCGACCTGGCCGCACGCATGCTCGCGTTGCGTCCCGGCCTGCCGGTGGTCCTGGCGAGCGGCAAGCTCGACGCAGCCGTCGAGCAGCGCGCACGCGCGCTGGGCGTGGCCGCCGTGCTGCGCAAGCCGCTGGGCGCGCGCGAACTGGCCCGTGCCCTGGCGGCCGCCCTCGGACGCTGAATATTTCAACTGAAACATGGGCGGCGATGCGCCGCAACCGGCTCGCAACCGGCCGCGACCACAGTGAGGGCTCCCAACCGAAACATAGACCTGAAGGAGCCTCCCAATGCGCAAGACCATCGCCCGCAAGACCCTCGTCCTCCTGCTGATCGCGCTGCTCGGCGCGGTCGGCTTCCAGGCCCCCGCGGCCGCCTGGACCACGTCGAACCGCTACGGCGGCCACACCACCGGCGGCTGGGGCGGCGCCACCCACACCAATGCCTGGGGCGGCACGACCACGCACAACTGGGACGGCGCCACCACCACCCACACCAACGTCGACGGCGGCCATACCACTGCGGTGCCCGGCTACGGCGCGGTGCACACCACGCCGAACGGCGCCGTCGCCTACCGGCCGCCGACCGGCACCTACCCGGGCTACGGCCCCTACCATCCGGTGCCTTACGCATCGGCCGCCTACTACCACCCGCCGGTTCCGTACTACGCGAGCGGCTGCTACAACTGCGCCGGCGCGGTGGCGGTCGGCGTGGCCGCCGGTGCGGTGGTCGCCACCGCGGCCCATCCGGCGGCGCCGGCGCCCGTGGCGGTGCCTGTCGCCACGCCGGTGGTGGTGCCGGCACCGGTCGTCGTCTCGGCCAGCGGCTACGTGGCCGGCGCCAGCTACGCGGCGCTGCCGGCGGGTTCGATGCTGGTGATGCGCAACGGCGTCGCGTTCTACCAGTACGGCGCCACCGTGTTCCGCCCGGTCTACGGGCCGTCCGGTGTCAGCTACAGCGTGGTCGCGGTGCGCTGAGCGCATGCGTCGCGGCAGGTCGACAATCGCTGCCGATGCAGCCCGAGCCGCAGCCACGAAGAACGCCACGACGAAAGGAATGCGCGATGCGAGAAGTTCCCATGGCCCCGGACATGGCCATCCCCGCACTCGGCCTGGGCACCTGGCGCCTCGGCGAATCGTCCCGGGAGCGGCCCGCCGAAGTGGCCGCCTTGCGCAGCGCCATCGCCATGGGCTATCGCCTGATCGACACGGCGGAGATGTACGGCGAAGGCGGCGCCGAGGAGGTGGTCGGCGAAGCGGTCGCCGGGGCCCTGCGTGCCGGCGAGGTGCAGCGCGATGCGCTCTTCATCGTCAGCAAGGTCTATCCGCACAACGCCAGCCGCCGCGGCACGCGCGAGGCCTGCGAGCGCAGCCTCGCGCGGCTGGGCCTCGAGCGGCTCGACCTCTATCTGCTGCACTGGCGCGGCAGCCATCCGATCGAGGACACCGTCGACGCGATGCGCGAACTGGTCGACGCCGGCCTCGTCCGCCGCTGGGGCGTGAGCAATTTCGACACCGACGACATGGCCGGCCTGCCCGGGGACTGCGCCGCCAACCAGGTCTACTACTCGGTCGGCGAGCGCGGCCCGGAATTCAGCCTCCTGCCCTGGCAGCGCGCGCGCCGCATGCCGCTCATGGCCTACAGCCCGATCGACCAGGGGGCGCTGGCCGGGGACAAGGGTCTGCAGAAGCTGGCCGAGGCGCGCGGCATCGGCGCGGCGCAACTGGCCCTGGCCTGGGTGCTGCAGCAGCCCGGCGTGGTCGCGATCCCGAAGGCGGCGCGCGAGGACCATCTGCGCGCCAACCTGGAGGCCGCGCAGGTCCAGCTGGATGAAGAAACGATGGCGGCCATCGACCGCCTGCACCCGCCGCCGCGCCGCAAGACGCCGCTGGCGATGATCTGAAGTTTCAGTGCGCGGTCAGTGCGCCTCGGCCTGCCGGGCCGCCGCGACGATCGCGGCCTCGTCGTGCCTGGCGCCGTTGAGGAACAGGTTCAGCAGCACCGCGCAGATCGACGCCAAGAGGATGCCCGAGTCCACCAGCAGCTGGATCGGATGCGGCATCCATTGCTTGAAGCTCGGCGCGAGCAGCGGGATCATGCCGACGCCGATCGACACCGCGACGATCATCGCGTTGTGGCGGTTGTTCTTGAAGTCCACGCCCGAGAGGATCCGGATGCCGGTCGCGGCCACCATGCCGAACATCACCAGCCCGGCGCCGCCCAGCACCACGGTCGGCAGCGATTCCACCAGCGCCGCCATCTTCGGCAGCAGGCCCAGCACGATCAGGATGAGACCGCCGGCGACGCAGACGTAGCGGCTCTTGATGCCGGTCACGGCCACCAGGCCGACGTTCTGCGAGAAGCTGGTGTATGGGAAGGTGTTGAAGATGCCGCCGATCAGCGTGCCCAGGCCGTCGGTGCGCAGGCCTCGCGCCAGCTCGGCGGGGCCGATCTTGCGGTCGGTCATCTCGCCCAGCGCGAGGAACATGCCGGTCGACTCGATCATCACCACGATCATGATCAGCGACATCGTCAGGATCAGCAGCGGGTCGAAGCGCGGCATGCCAAAGTGGAAGGGCAGCACCACGCCGAACCAGTCCGCGCTGCCGACCTTCTCGAAGGTCATGAAGCCGAACACGGTCGCCACCACCGCGCCGACCACGATGCCCAGCAGCACCGAGATGTTGGCGATGAAGCCCTTGGCGTACTTGACGATCAGGAGGATGGTCACCAGCACCAGCGCCGCGATCGCCAGCCCGCCGAGGTCGGCGTAGCGCGGGTTCGGCACCGACGGCACGATCGACAAGCCCTTCGGGATCGGCGGCACCGCCGAACCGGGCGAGGTCACGTCGGCCAGCCACTTGGCGTAGACCGGATCGACCAGCGCCGGCGCGGTCGGTCCGACCGGATTGCCGAAGATCCAGTTGATGCCCACCCGCATCAGGCTGACGCCGATCACCGCGATGATCGTGCCGGTCACCACCGGCGGGAAGAAGCGCAGCATGCGCGAGACCAGCGGCGCGATCAGGATCGACACGACACCCGCGCCGATGATCGAGCCGAACAGCAGCTGCGCGCCCGCGAGCCCCGGATTCGCATTGGCGATCGACACCATCGGCGACACCGACGCGAAGGTCACGCCCATCATCACCGGCAGCCGGATGCCGAAATACTGGGTCACGCCCATCGCCTGGATCAAGGTTGCCAGGCCGCAGACGAACAGGTCCGCCGAGATCAGCAGCGCCACCTCGTGCGGCGCCAGCGCGAGTGCCCGTCCGACGATCAGCGGCACCGCCACCGCGCCGGCGTACATCACGAGCACATGCTGCAGGCCAAGTGCGGCCAGCCGGCCGGCCGGGAGGCGCTCGTCGACGGGATGGATGGACGGAAGGGACTCTGAATCAGCCGGCATTTGCATGGATCTCCTGGGGCGCCACGGGACACGGAAAGCCGTTAACGGTCTACCGTTTTGTACGCTAAAACTGTATACAAAACATAAGCGCCCGCGTATGGCGGAAAACCCGTGGTGCAGGAGATGTAGCAAGTCGCGCGCCCGGCCCTGCATTGGCCGGACGCCTTGAAGTCACCCGGCCGCCCCGGGGCTTCCCTCCGGCCTCGTCAGTCCGCTTCGACCGCAGGCAGGCTGAAGTCGGCCAGCCCGCCGGTCATCGCCTTCGGCAGCGGCCGCGCCAGTTCGCCGCGCTTGCTGGTGGCCAGCCGCAGCCCGACAAGCGATTCGAGCAGCTTCACGCCGGCGGCCACGCCATCGACCACCGGCACGCCGAGCGCGTCGGCGATGTGGTCGCAGAGGTCGGCCATGCCGGCGCAGCCGAGCACGATCGCCTCGGCGCCGTCCTCGTCGAGGGCGCACCGGCATTCGTCCACGATGCGCAGGCGGCCCCGCGAGCCGGGCTCTTCCAGTTCCAGCACCGCCAGTTCGCAGGCGCGGACATTGGCGCAGAAGCGCTTCATGCCATAGGCCTCGGCCAGGTGCCAGGCCTGCCCCATGGTGCGGCCGAGCGTCGTGACGACGCTGAAGCGGCCGGCGACCAGGCTCGCCAGGTGCATCGCCGCTTCGGCGCAGCCGACCACCGGCCCGCGCGCCAGTTCGCGCGCGGCCTTCAGGCCCGGGTCGCCGAAGCAGGCGATCAGGTAGCCGTCGAAGCCTTGAAGCTCGCCGGTCGCTATTTCCTGCAAGAGGCCGGGCACCGCCAGCGCCTCGTCGTAGTGGCTCTCGATCGAGACCGGCCCCATGCCGGGACTGACCGCCACGACCTCGGTGCTGACAGCGGCCACCGAGCGCGCGCAGGCGCCGATCTTGGCGGTCATGCTGGCGGTGGTGTTGGGATTGATGATCTTGATGCGCATGGCGGTCACTTCCGGCGGGCGTTGAGCAGCAGGTAGGCAATGAAGCCGACCGCGGTGCCGATGAACCAGGCGTAGCTGGCCGCGACCCGCAGGTCCGGCACGACCACGCACAGCATCGGCAGCAACGCCGCCGGCACCAGCGCCCACATGGCGCGCGGGTTGTAGCCCTGGCTGTACCAGTATTCGTCCCGCGGGTTCATCGAGTAGAGCGCGTCGACGTCGACGCGCTGCTTGCGCACCACGTAGTAGTCGGCGATGAGGATGCCGAACAGCGGCCCGATGAAGGCGCCCAGCACGTCCAGTGTGTAGTGGATCACCTCGGGGTTGTTGTAGAGGTTCCAGGGCGTGATGAAGACCGAGCCGACCGCGGCCAGCATGCCGCCGGCACGCCAGCTGATGTGCTGCGGCGCGACGTTGGAGAAGTCGAAGGCCGGCGACACGAAGTTGGCGACGATGTTGATGCCGACCGTCGCGATCATGAAGGTCAGCGCGCCGATCACCACCGCGGTGGTGTTGTCGATGCGGGCCACCGTGTGGACCGGGTCGGTGATGAGTTCGCCGAAGACCGGCAAGGTGGCCGCCGAGGTCAGCACCGCCAGCAGCGAGAAGAAGAGAAAGTTGACCGGCAGGCCCCAGAAGTTGCCCTTGCGCACCGCCTCGAAGCTGCGGCCGTAGCGCGAGAAGTCGCCGAAGTTGAGCATCGGCCCGCTGAAGTAGCTCACCACGAGCGCCATCGCGCTCAGCATCACCGGCAGCGCGTCCCAGCCTTCGAATCTGACGCCGCCCAGGCGCAGGTCGATGTTCTCCCAGCCGGCCTTCCAGACCAGCCAGCCGCACAGCGCCGCCATCACCACGTAGACCGCCGGGCCGGCCCAGTCGATGAAGCGCCGGATGGCTTCCATGCCGTGCCAGAACAGCAACGCCTGCAGCACCCACATGACCGCGAAGGCGATCCAGCCCAGTGCCGAGAGGCCGGCGAAGCCGTGCAGGTTCACGTCGGCATACGGCGCCAGCGCCGGCAGGAAATGCAAGGCCAGCAGCAGGACGGCGCCGGACGCGAGGTAGGTCTGGATGCCGTACCACGCCACCGCGATCAGCCCGCGGATGACCGCGGGGATGTTGGCGCCGAGCACGCCGAAGGAGGCGCGGCAGATGACCGGGTAGGGCGTTCCGGTCACCTGGCTCGGCTTGGCCACCAGGTTGCAGAAGAACTGCACGATCAGGATGCCGGCCAGCAGCGACACCAGGACCTGCCAGCTGGACAGGCCGAGCGCGAACAGGCTGCCGGCCGTGATGTAGCCGCCGACGCTGTGCACGTCGGACATCCAGAACGCGAAGATGTTGTAGCGGCTCCAGGTTTGCCGTCGCAATGGCGCCAGGTCCTCATTGGTCAATCGCGGGTGATAGCCGGGCTTGATCAGGCCCGGTGATTCCGGATGAAGGGGCGGCCCGGAAATCGGGGCGTCGATGGCGCTTTGGCCGATGCTGGCGTTCATGGTTCTCCCTGAGCAATTCGAAGGCGGCGCTGGATCGCGTCTTTGCGTGTGGCGGGCAAGATTAGCGCGCAATGCAGTGCCGAATTGAATTGATCAGGCGGTGTTTACCCTTAATTCGCCAAGGCCATCGGGAATTGCAGTCGGCACACAATGCGGCGTCCAAATCCCTGGCAAACGCATGGTCCTCCCCGATGGATGCCGCGGACGAAGCTTGTTGATGCGGACTTGAATTGAGCGCTCAAGACAATAAGAATATTCTCAAAGCGGTTCCATTTGATTCTCGTCATACAAAAATACGGTACCGTTTAAATAAGAAAATTCTCAGTTCGCATGTCAATCTTTGTGTTTTACAAGTGATTTCTTGTTGGCACTGGCAATCGAGAAACTTTTCCGTGCAAGATGTCTCCTTCATTTGCACAGAAGCGACGCATATTCAAGTTGAATTGCTCGGACGCAGCGCGCCATGATGAAAATTCCGGCGCTTGCCTGGCATCAATCAGCCAATAACAGGGGAACACCAAATGAATTCAGTGATCATCGTCGACGACCATCCGGCCATCCGGCTCGCGGTCCGGTCCGCCCTGGCGGCCACCAACGACTTCGAGATCGTCGCGGAGGCGGCGGACGGTCCTTCGGCGCTCGCCCTGATCCGCGAACACCGCCCGGCGCTGGTCATCCTCGACCTCGACCTGCCGCGCCTGAGCGGCCTCGACCTGATCGAGCGGGTCAAGCGCTCGCAGCCGACCACCAAGCTCCTGGTGCTCTCGGCGCAGCAGGAATCGATCTTCGCGGTGCGCACCGTGCAGGCCGGCGCCAACGGCTTCATGAGCAAGCACGAGGACATGCAGGCGGTGGTGCTGGCGGCCCAGACCATCCTGGCGGGCTACAACATGTTCCCGACCTCGGCCCTGGCCGCGCACGGCCGGCCGAGCGGCTCGAGCCAGCCGGAGGCGCTGCTGACCTCGCTGTCCGACCGCGAGCTGACGGTGCTGCAATACCTGGCCCGCGGCATGAGCAACAAGGAGATCGCCGAGACGCTCCTGATCAGCAACAAGACCATCAGCAGCTACAAGACCCGCATCTTCGAGAAGCTGGGCATCAGCACCGTGGTCGAGCTGGTCGATTTCACCCGCGCGCATCAGCTCATCGCCTGAGGCTCGCTTGTCTGACTGGCATGTCCAGGCGGCGTGTTTCGCCGCCGGCGCGCTGCTGAGCGCGCTGCTGTTCGGCTGGCGCAACCGGGTGTTGCGCGCCGAGGCGCGCAGCCGCGTCGCGGTCAAGGCCGAGCTGCGCGACCAGCTGGCCTTCCAACGCGCCATGCTGGACGCCATTCCACATGCCATCTGCGTGCGCGACCTCGAGGCGCGCCTGCTGTTCTGCAACGTGGCCTTCGAGCAGCTGTTCGAGACCACGCGCCAGGAGGTCACCGGCAAGACCGTGGTCGAGCCCAGCTTCGGCTACGTCGGCCGCGAGCAACGGGAGGTGCTGCACAGGCGCTACCTGGCGCTGCTGGCCGAGCGCGGCACCATCAGCGAGGACGTCGACGTCCTGATCCAGGGCCGGACGCACAAGATCTTCCACTGGGCCGCGCCGATCTCGCTGTGCGAGGGCGAAGCGCCGGTGGCGCTGGTCAGCGGCGCGATCGACGTCAACGAGCGGCACCACCTGATCGAGCAGCTCGAGAGTGCACGCACCGGCGCCGAAGCCGCGAGCCGCGCCAAATCGAACTTCCTGGCCACCATGAGCCACGAGATCCGCACGCCGATGAACGCGGTCATGGGCATGCTCGACCTGCTGGTGCGCGAAGGCCGGCTGAACGCCGCCGACCGCGACTCGGCCGAGCTGGCGCGCGACTCCGCCGAGGCCCTGCTGGGGCTGATCGACGACATCCTCGACATCTCGAAGATCGAGGCTGGCGGCTTGGAGATCGTGCTGGCAACGGCCCGGCTGCGGCCGCTGGTCAGCGAGGTCGCGCAGGTCTTCCAGGGCCTGGCGCGGCAGCGCGGGCTGGCGATGCAGGTCGAGTTCGATCCGTCGATCGGCGAATGGCATCGGGTCGACGCGGCCCGCTTCAAGCAGATCGCCAACAACCTGGTGAGCAACGCGATCAAGTACACCGACGCCGGCACGGTGACGATCTGGCTGCGGCGCGTGGCGCGGGTCGGCGACGACGAATTCCTGTTGCTCGAGGTCGAGGACACCGGCATCGGGATCGCGCCGGAAGACGTCGAGAACCTGTTCCGCCCCTTCTTCCAGGCCGAATCGGCGGGGCCGCGGGCGATCCGCGGCACCGGCCTGGGCCTGCCGATCGTGCAGCGGCTCAGCGCGCGCATGGGCGGCGAGGTCGAGGTGAGCAGCCAGCGCGGGCTGGGCACCTGCGTCCGGGTCAGCTTCCGGCTGGCCCTGGCACCGGCGCCCGACGCGGTCCAGCCGGTGATCGACGGGCGCGACCGGCCGGCAGCGCCTGCGTGGGACGCGAGCGGCTTCAGGGTGCTCGCGGTCGACGACCATCCGGCCAACCGGCTCCTGATGCAGCGCCAGTTGGCGCACCTGGGCCTGGAATGCGAACTGGCCGAGGACGGCGAGAGCGCGCTGGCGCTGTGGCGCGACGGCGGCTTCGACCTGGTGCTGACCGACTGCTCGATGCAGCCCATGGACGGCTATGCGCTGGCGGAGGCGATCCGCGCCGTCGAGCACGAACGGGGACTGCCGCGCAGCCCGGTGCTCGGCTGCACCGCGCACGTGCAGGAAGAAGACCGGCGCCACGCGCTGGCCGCCGGCATGGACGAGTGCCTGATGAAGCCGCTCAGCGTCGACGCCTTGTCGGCGGCGCTGCAGCGGCACCTGGCGGCCGACGGTGACGGTCCTGCGGCGGCGGGCGAGACGCCGGCGCTGTCGATGCGCAGCTTCTCGGGCGGCGACATCGATACCGAGGTGCACTTCCTGGAGGTGCTGCTCGACACCAACGAGGCCGACCTGCAGGAACTCGTCGCCTCCGTCGAGGCCGGCGATTGGCTGCAGGCGGCCGACCGCGCGCACCGCATCAAGGGCGTGGCGCGCCTGGTGGCCGCCGCCGAGGTCGACCGCGATTGCGAGCGTCTCGAACGTGCGTGCAAGGCACCGGACGCGGCCGAGGTGAAGGCGCGGCTCGCCGACCTCGTGGCCAGCGTGGGCGCGCTCGATTCGGCGATCCGCGCGCGGCTGGCGGGCATGGCGGACGGATCCGTGGCGCCGCTCTAGCCGCGGCATCGTCGCGCGCTCAGGTCAGGTAGTCGCCGCTGGCCTCCGGCTGGTAGACGACGGCCACCACCTCCGAGGCCGCTTCTTCGCCGCCCGGCATCCGCCAGCGCGCGATGGCACCGACCTTGAGCCCGAGCAGCGCGCTGCCGACCGGCGACAGCACCGAGACCAGGCCGGCTGCCGGTGCCGAGTCGCGCGGAAAGCAGAGCGTCAGCTTCTGGGGCCGCCGGGTCGCGACGTCGATCAGTTCGACCTGCGAATACATGGTGACGATGTCCGCCGGCATCTCGCGTGAGCGGATGACGTCGGCGAGGTCGAGGATGTCCGCCAGCGCGGCGGGCAGGGTGTCCCCGGGCAGCTTGGAGAGGCGCCGGTGGTCGAGTTCGGTGAGGGTCCGCTCGCCGGGATGGGTTGCTTGCATGAAACGCTTTCCATTCGATGAAAGCGGCACGCCCGGTGTGCCGGACGGCCGCGTTGGCGCGGTGGGCAGGCCCGGCGGTCGATGGGGTGCGCTGTCAGGAGAAGGAAGCGGATCGCCGGGCCGGGACAAGTGTGGGCATCAGCGACCGGTCGGCCGCGCGCGCCAGGAACGACGCCAGCGCAGCCTCTGCCACGCGGGGCAGGACTGCGTGTGCAGCGTGGTTCGGGAGCAGGGCGCGGGCGGGCATGGCGGCGAAGTCTAACCGTGCGGGGCTCAGGCCAGCAGGTCGCTCAGGCTCCGTGCGATCACCTTGGTGGCGCGCCGCAGGTCTTCGAGCAGCACGCGTTCGTCGTTGCGCTTGGCATGCGACTCGAGCACCGTGCGCGGGCCGGCGCCGTAGATGACGCCCGGAATGCCGGCTTCGGCGTAGAGGCGGACGTCGGTGTAGAGCGGCGTGCCCATGGCCTTGATCGGCTCGCCGAAGACGGCCTGGCCGTGCTTCTGGATCGCCTCGACCAGCGGCTTGTTGCCGGCCAGCGGGCGCATCGAGTTGGCCAGCAGCATGCGCTTGATGTCGACCGTGATGCCGGGCATCTCGGCCGCGGCGCGGGCGATCACCTGGCGGATCGTGGCTTCGACGTCGACCGGGTCTTCTTCCGGGATCATGCGGCGGTCGAGCTTGAGCACCACCTTGCCGGGCACGACGTTGGTGTTGGTGCCGCCTTCGATGCGGCCGACGTTGAGGTACGGGTGGGTGATGCCCTCGACCTGCGACGTCACCTGCTGGTAGAGCGTGTTCTGCGCGTAGAGGGCGTTCAGGATGTGGACCGCGCCCTGCAGCGCGTCGATGCCGGTCGCCGGGATGGCGGCGTGCGCCATCTTGCCGTGCACCGTCACTTCCATCTGCAGGCAGCCGTTGTGGGCGGTCACGACCTCGTAGCTGAAGCCGGCCGCGATCATCAGGTCGGGCTTGGTGAGGCCTTGCGAGAGCAGCCATCCGGGGCCGAGCAGGCCGCCGAATTCCTCGTCGTAGGTGAAGTGCAGCTCGATGCTGCCGTGCGTGGGGCGCGCCACCGCTTCGAGGGCCCGCAGCGCGAAGGTGAAGCTGGCGAAGTCGCTCTTGCTGACCGCGGCGGCGCGGCCGTAGAGGCTGCCGCCGTCGATCTCGCCGCCGTAGGGGTCGTGGCTCCAGCCTTCGCCGGGCGGCACGACGTCGCCGTGGGCGTTCAGCGCCACGGTGCGGCCGCCGTCGCCGTAGCGGCGGCGCACGATCAGGTTGGTGATCGACTCGAGGCCGTAGTCCTTGACCTCCTGGGCCGGCACCGGGTGCTTTTCGGCTTCGAGGCCGAAGCCCTGCAGCAGCTCGGCGGTGCGCTCGGCATGCGGCGCGTTGTTGCCGGGCGGCGTGTCGGTCGGCACGCGCACCAGTTCCTGGAGGAAGCGGACTTCCTCGTCGAAGTGGGCGTCGATCCAGGCGTCGAGTCGGGCGTAGTCGGTCATGGTGTTGCGGTTTCGGCGGCCAGGTTGTCCAGCAGCAGCTGGAAGGCCTGCACGGCCAGCTGCATGTCGTCGTTGGTGCTCGATTCGAGCGGGTTGTGGCTGATGCCGGAGTTGATGCCGCGCACGAAGAGCATGGCCTGCGGCATCACCTCGTGCAGCTTCATGGCGTCGTGGCCGGCGCCGCTGGGCATGCGGAAGAGCGGCACGCCGAGCGTGTCGACCGCCTTTTCCCAGCGCCGCTGCCATTCGGGCGCGCTCGGCGCGGCGGCGGCGCGCATGGTTTCCTCGAGCGTGTAGCGCACGCTGCGGCGCTCGCAGATGTCCTTCAGCGCGGCCAGCACGTCGGTGGCCATGGCGTCGCGCTGTTCGTTGTCGGGCGCGCGCAGGTCGAGGCTGAACTTGCAGCGTCCGGGCACCACGTTGATCGAGCCGTTGGGCACTTCGAGCATGCCGACGGTGGCGACCGAGTCGCCGTCTTTCGCAGCGCGCTGTTCGGCGAACAGGATCAGCTCGGCCACCGCGGCGGCGGCGTCGCGGCGCCGGTCCATCGGCGTCGTGCCGGCATGGCTGGCCATGCCGATCACTTCGCCGACGTAGCGCACGCTGCCGTTGATCGAGGTCACGATGCCGAGCGGCAGGTCGAGTTCGGTCAGCACCGGGCCCTGCTCGATGTGGACCTCGACGAAGCCGAGGTACTTCGACGGATCGCGCTGCAGCTTGGGGATATCGGCGTCGAGCAACCCGGCATGCTGGCGCGCTTCGCGCATGGTGATGCCGTCGGCGTCCTTCTGGTCGAGCCAGGTGGTGTCGAAGTGGCCGATGAGCGCGCCGGAGCCGAGGAAGGTCGCCTTGTAGCGCTGGCCTTCTTCTTCCGCGAAGCCGACCACCTCGAAGGCGAAGGGCAGGCGGCGCTTCTGGAGCGCCAGTTCGCGCACGCAGGCCAGCGGCACGAAGATGCCGAGCCGGCCGTCGTACTTGCCGCCGTTGCGCACCGTGTCGTAGTGCGAGCCGGTGAGGAGGGTGCGGGCGTCCGGCGTGGCGCCTTCGTAGCGGCCGACCACGTTGCCGACCGCGTCGATGTTCACGGTGTCGAAGCCGGCCTCGCGCATCTGCTGCGCGATCTGCGCGGCGCAGGCGCGGTGGGCGTCGGTGAGGTAGGTGACCGTGAGCTGGCCCAGTTCGGCGTAGCCGGGATCGGTGTGGACCGCCAGCTGTTCCTGCCAGTCCCAGACCTCGTTGCCGAGCGTCGGCGGCTGGTCGAACTTGTCGTCCAGGCGGATCTCGGCGATGCGATGGATGTTGCGCAGCGCCTCGCCGCGCTCGAAGTCCGGATGGTGGTGCAGCCGGCGCTCGAAGGTGGCGAGGATCTCGGCCTTGGCGAGGCCCTGGCCGCGCGGTCCGCGCACCGCCAGGATGAACGGGAAGCCGAACTTCGCGCCGTAAGCCGCGTTCAGCTCGCGGATGCGCGCCAGTTCTTCGGGCGTGCAACTGGTGAGGCCGGCCTTGCTCTGCTCGTGGGTGGATTCGGCAGTGAGCGACTTGCTCTCCATCGCCTTGCCGGCCAGCTCGGGGTGGGCGCGGATGAGGCCCAGCTGCCGCTCGGGCGTGGCGTCGGCGACGGCGCGCGCCATCGCGTGCTTCAGGTGCTGCAGCGATCGGAAGGGCCGCGAGGCCAGCGCGGTTTCGGCGACCCAGGGCGAATGCTCGTAGATGCCGTCGAGCAGGGCCACGGCCTCGGCCGGCGAGGCCGCATTGAGCTGGTCGATGGTGAGCGGCATGTCAGGCTCCGGTGGGCGTGAACGGATGCACCGCCTTCCAGTGCCGGGCGATGTCGATGCGGCGGCAGATCCAGACCCGCTCGTGGCCCTGCACGTAGTCGAGGAAGCGCATGAGCGAGCCGATGCGGCCCGGCTTGCCGAGCAGGCGGCAGTGCATGCCGATGCTCATCATCTTCGGCGCGGTCTCGCCTTCGGCGTAGAGGGCGTCGAAGCTGTCCTTCAGGTAGTTGAAGAAGTGGTCGCCGGTGTTGAATCCCTGGGCCTGCACGAAGCGCATGTCGTTGGTGTCGAGCGAGTAGGGCACCACCAGATGCGGCACCACCGTGCCGTCGGTTTTAGCGACCTGCATCCAGAAGGGCAGGTCGTCGCCGTAGTAGTCGCTGTCGTATTCGTAGCTGCCCTGGTCGACCACCAGGCGGCGCGTGTTGGGGCTGTCGCGGCCGGTGTACCAGCCGAGCGGCCACTGGCCGCCGGTCATGTCGCGCAGCACGTGGGTGCCGAGGTCGATGTGGCGCTTCTCGGTGGCGATCGGCAGGTTCTGGTAGTGGATCCAGCGCAGGCCGTGGTTGGCGATCTCGTAGCCGTTCTTCATGAAGGTCTCGAGCAGCTCGGGGTAGCGCTGCAGCGCCATGCCGACGCCGAAGATCGTCATCGACAGGCCGCGCGACTCGAACTCGCGAAGGATGCGCCAGACGCCGGCGCGGGAGCCGTATTCGTACATCGACTCCATCGTCATGTGGCGGTTCTCGTAGGCCTGCGCCGTGACCAGTTCCGACAGGAAGGTCTCGGACGTCGGGTCGCCGTGCAGCGGATTGTTCTCGCCGCCTTCCTCGTAGTTGAGGACGAACTGCAGCGCGACCCTGGCCTGGTTCGGCCATTGGGCATGCGGCACGTTGCGGCCGTAGCCGACCATGTCGCGCGGGTAGACGGCCGGTTGGCGGTCGAGGTCTTGGGCTTGATCGGTCATGACAGTGCCAGTGAGATGTCGTTGGTGGGAATCTTGCGGTCGAAGGTGAGGTTGGCTTCGACGTGCTCGAGGTGTTCGTTCATGAGGCGCACCGCACGCTCCTCGTCGCGGGCCGCCAGCGCCTTGACGATGTCGGCGTGCTCGTCGTTGGAATGCTCGGCGGCGCTGGCCGTCTGGTACATCAGCGTGATGAGGGCGCAGCGCGAGATCAGCTCGCCGAGGATCTGCGCCAGCACCGTGTTGCCCATGAGCTCGGCCATGCGCACGTGGAAGTCGCCGAGCAGCTCGGTGCGGCCGGGGACGTCTTCACCGGCGACCGCCGACTTCTCGAGCGCGACGTGCTCGCGCAGCGCCTTGATCTTGGCTGGCGTCACGGTGCGGACGAAGGCGCGGGTCATCTCGGCCTCGAGCATGCGGCGCACCGCGAAGACCTGGCGCGCCTCGTCGACCGCGGGTGCCGCGACGAAGGCGCCGCGTGCCGGCTCGAGGCGGATCAGGCGGTTCTGCGAAAGCTGGAACAAGGCTTGCCTCACCAGCGTGCGGGAGACGCCGAAGTGGTCGGCCAGCTTCTGCTCGGCCAGCTTGCTTCCGGGCTGCAGCCGGTGTTCGACAATGGCTTTTGTCAGCGCGTCGACGATGCCGCGGGTGGTGGTCGAGTCCATGTTTTTCATGATAGACCCAAAGCCGATAACTGTATACACTTTTGTCGACCGTAATTTCCCCAATGCATCAAGGAGCTTTCCGATGGGATTGAGCACACACGTCCTGGACACCATGCACGGCGGCCCGGCGGCCGGCATGGAGGTGGCGCTGTTCACCACCGACGGTACCGGCGAGGACGCGCGCGCCACGCTGGTGCGGCGCTTCCATCTGAATGCCGACGGCCGCAGCGACGGGCCGCTCTACGACAACCAGTCGCTCAGAACCGGCACCTACCGGCTGGTGTTCGATGTCGCCGGCTACTTCAAGGCCCGCGGCGTGAGCTTGCCGGAGCCGAACTTCCTGAACCGGGTGGCGCTGGACTTCGGCGTCGCGCATGCCGACCAGCACTACCACGTGCCGCTGCTGGTGAGCCCGTGGTCGTACGCGACCTACCGCGGCTCCTGACGCTATTCCTGCAGCTGTCCTTCGCTCAAGGTATCGAGCTGGAAATGCCCGCCTTCGTCCCACAGCCAGGTGTCGGTCCAGGTGACGCCGCCCATCTGCGTCGGGGCCGGGTAGGGCGCGGCGGCGAGCACGGTGCGCTCGATCTCGGCGATGACCTCGGGCGCGTGGCTCGGCGCACGGGCCCAGTGCATCGACAGCACCTGGCCCTTCGCATCCAGCCGCACCTGCAGCGTGCCGACCGCGTAGAGCAGCGGCGGCAGCTTGCCGGCGTAGATGCGGTCGCGGTTGAGCGCGTAGAGATGCTTCGCGGCGTCGACCCGGTAGGCGCGCGGCGTGGTGGCGTTCGAGGGCGGTGGGGCAGGGTTGCGGCCGGCCGACGGTCCGCCGGTGGCGCTGCTGAGCTGGCCTGGCACCGAGCGGTCGAAGGCCGGGCGGCTGCCGCAGGCGGCCAGGCAGAGCGCGGACAGGAGCATCGCCGCTTGGGCGAGGCGACGCAGGGTCTGGGAAACGTGCATCGGCGGGTTTATACCCTGCGACGGTGGCAGGCTCGCGCACCTTCGGAGCCGCGCGCATGACCGGCGCTGTCGACGAACTGCTGGCCCGGCTGGCGCGCGAGGACGGCGTCTTGGTGCGGATCGTCTCGACCCAGGGCTCGGCGCCGCGCGAGGCCGGCACCTGGATGGCGGTCTGGGCCGACGGCCTGACCGGCACCATCGGCGGCGGCCAGCTCGAATTCCAGGCCAGCGACGAGGCGCGCGAATGGCTGGCCGGCGGCAAGCCGATCGACGGCGTGCGGCGCTATCCGCTCGGGCCCAGCCTCGGCCAGTGCTGCGGCGGCGTGGTCTTCCTCAGCTACCAGCGGATCACCGCCGAGGACGCCCGGCTGCTGCAGAGCGAACTGGTGGCGCGGCTCGATCCGGTCGCGCTCTTCGGCGGCGGCCACGTCGGCGCGGCGCTGGCGCGGCTGCTGGCGGGCCTGCCCTTCGGCGTGCGCTGGATCGACAGCCGCGACGGCGTCTTCCCGGACGCCTTGCCGGCGCAGGTCCACACCGAGCATTCGGATCCGGTACAGGACGCGGTGGCCGAGCTCGCGCCCCGCTCGCGCGTGCTGATCATGAGCTTCAGCCATGCCGAGGACCTCGACATCGTGATCGCCTGCCTGAAGCGCATCCGCGAGCGCGACGACCTGCCTTACGTCGGCCTCATCGGCAGCAAGACCAAGTGGGCGACCTTCCGTCATCGGCTCGAGGCGCGCGGCTTCACGGCCGACGAGATGGCGCGCATCACCTGCCCGATCGGTGTGCCCGGCATCGGCGGCAAGGAACCGGAGGTGATCGCGGTCGCGGTGGCGGCACAGTTGTTGCAATCGCTTTCGGCTGCAAGAGGCTGATCAGGGTTTTCCACCAGCCCGATTGACACGAAAAGCACCGTCTAGGCCCCAAAAGTGTATACACTCGCGTCCACAACAAGCCGCAGCGGAGCGAGACCTTCCCCGGGGTCTGCGTTCGCGGTACTTTCTCTGCTTACAGCGCCCGCAGTGGTGAGCAGGCCTGGACATCACCACGGCGCGACCGCGCGCCGACAAGGTTGAGCGCGAATGGAAAGTTACTACCTCGACTGGGCCAACCTGCTGCTTCGCTGGGTCCACGTCGTCACCGCCATGGCCTGGATCGGGGCCTCCTTCTACTTCGTGATGCTGGACAACAGCCTCGAGAAGCCGCAGGACCCCGAGTCGCTCGACAAGGGCGTCGGCGGCGAGCAGTGGGCGGTGCACGGCGGCGGCTTCTACAACATGCAGAAGTACACGCTGTCGCCCAAGAAGCTGCCGGACCACCTGCACTGGTCCTACTGGGAAAGCTACAGCACCTGGATCACCGGCTTCTCGCTGTTCACCGTCTCCTACCTCTGGAACGCCAGCACCTACCTGATCGACAAGTCGAAGATGGACTGGCAGCCCGGCGCAGCGATCGCGGTCGCGCTGGCCTTCTTCGTGGTCTTCTGGATGGTCTACGACGGCATCTGCCAGATCTTCGGCAAGGGCAAGAACGGCGACACCGTGGTCGGCGTGCTGATCGCGATCTTCATCGCCTTCGCGGCCTGGCTGGCCTGCCACTGGTTCGCCGGCCGCGCGGCCTTCCTGCTGGTCGGCGCCATGATGGCCACGACCATGAGCGGCAACGTCTTCTTCTGGATCATCCCGGGCCAGCGCAAGAACGTGCAGGCGCTGCGCGAGGGCAAGCCGGTGGACCCGGTCCACGGCCAGCGCGGCAAGCAGCGCAGCGTGCACAACACCTACTTCACGCTGCCGGTGCTGTTCGCGATGCTGAGCAACCACTACAGCTTCACCTACAGCAACCAGTACAACTGGATCGTGCTGCTGCTCATCATGCTGGGCGGCGCGGCGATCCGGCAGTTCTTCGTGGTGCGGCACCGCTTCAAGCTCGGCAACGCGCGCAATCCGCTGCCCTACGCGCTGTTCGGCGTCGTGGTGCTGGGCCTGACCATCATCTGGCTCAAGCCGGCGCCCGAAGCGCCGCCGGCGCCCGGTTCGGTCGCGCAGAAGGTGTCGTACGGCGAGGTGCAGAAGGTGCTCGAGCAGCGCTGCTACATGTGCCACGGCGCCACCATGCAGATGAAGAACGTGCGGCTCGACTCGCCGGAGCAGGTGGCCGCGCATGCGCAGATGGTCTACCAGCAGGCGGTGGTGACCAAGATCATGCCGATGAACAACGCCACCGGGATCACCGATGCCGAGCGTGCGCTGATCGGCAAGTGGTTCGAGGGCGGCGCGCCGACGAAATAGGCACGCCCCCTTGCCCGCACCGCGTGCGGGCGCCCGCCCCCTGCCGGGGCCGACTCGCTGGCGCGATCCGGGCTTCCGGCGAGGTAGATTCGAGGGCTGGAGACATTCATGGATTCATCGACATCGACGCCCGACCCGCGGCATGCGCCGCGCGAATTCCTCGAACACCTCTACCGCGTGGCGGTCGAGCGCGCGCTGCCGCTGGCCAGCATGGGCCCCTGCCTGCCGCCGCCGCCGAAGGGCCGCACGCTGGTGCTCGGCGCTGGCAAGGCCGGTGCCTCGATGGCCCAGGCGCTGGAGGCGCTGTGGCCGGCCGAGGCGCCGCTCTCGGGCCTGGTGGTCACCCGCTACGGCCACATCCCGCCGCGCCCCGAAGGCCTGGCCGAGCGCATCGAGGTGGTCGAGGCCGCGCATCCGGTGCCCGATGAAGCCGGCCTGAAGGCGGCCGAGCGCATCCTGGCGCTGACCGAAGGCCTGACGGCCGACGACCTGGTGCTGTGCCTGATCTCGGGCGGCGGCTCCGCCTTGCTCACCCTGCCGGCCGAAGGCCTCACCCTGGCCGACAAGCAGCGCATCAACACGCAACTGCTCGAATCGGGCGCCCACATCGGCGAGATGAACTGCGTGCGCAAGCACCTGTCGCGCATCAAGGGGGGCCGGCTGGCGGCCGCCTGCGCGCCGGCGCGGGTCGTCACCCTGACCATCAGCGACGTGCCGGGCGACGACCCGGCCGTCATCGCCAGCGGGCCCACCGTGCCCGACGCCAGCACCTGCGCCGAGGCGCTGGCGATCCTCGACCGCTACGGCATCGAGGTGCCGCCGCCGGTGCGCGCCCGGCTCGAAAGCGGCGCGCTCGAGACGCCCAAGCCGGGCGACGCGGTCTTCGCCGGTCACGTCACCCACTTGATCGCCACGCCGTTGCAGTCGCTCGAAGCGGCCGCGGCTGCTGCGCGCGCCGCGGGCCTGCCGGCGCACGTCCTGAGCGACGAGATCGAGGGCGAATCGCGCGAGGTCGGCAAGGTGCACGCGGCGCTGGCGCGCGCGGTGTCGCTGCGCGGCGAACCCTTCGCGCGGCCCTGCGTGATCCTCTCGGGCGGCGAGACCACGGTGACGATCCGGCAGCGCAAGCCCGGCCAGGCACGCGGACGCGGCGGCCGGGCCGGCGAGTTCTGCCTCGGCCTGGCCGGCGCGCTGGCCGGCCGCGCGGGCATCTGGGCGCTGGCCGCCGACACCGACGGCATCGACGGCGTCGAGGACAACGCCGGCGCGCTGGTCACGCCCGACACGCTGCGCCGGGCCGAGGCCGCCGGCCGGAAGCTCGCGGACCACCTCGACCGCAACGACGCCTACGGCTACTTCGAGGCCATCGGCGACTTGCTGGTGACCGGGCCGACGCACACCAACGTCAACGACTTCCGTGCCATCTTGATTCTGTAGGCTCGGGGGTTTGCGGATTGGGCGTGCAGCAGGCATGCTCGGTGCCCGATGTCCCGTTCCAGCCCATGAATCCATCCACCGACCTGCGCCTGGCGCCCGTTTCCCCGCCAGGCTGGCAGTTCGACATCTGGCTGCGGATCCGGCGCCACCTGGCGCTCAAGGTGGTCGGCACCACTGCCTTCACCTGGCTCTTCTTCATCGGCTACTTCCACCTGCTGCGCCAGCCGGTGCATCCGGTCACGGTCATGCCGCTGACCGCGGTCGATCGGCTGGTCGGCTTCCATCCCTGGGCGCTGGTGCCTTACTTCTCGCTCTGGGTCTACGTCGGCGTGGCGCCCGGGCTGCAGCTGCGTTTTCGCGAACTGCTGGTCTACGGCCTCTGGGCCGGTGCCCTGTGCATCACCGGGCTGGCCCTGTTCTACGCCTGGCCGACGCAGGCGCCGCCGATGGCGCTGGAGCCCACCGACTTCCCCGGCTTCGCGATCCTGCAGGGCGTCGACGCGGCCGGCAATGCCTGCCCGTCGATGCACGTGGCGATCGCGATGTTCACCGCGCTCTGGGTCGAGCACATCCTGCGCGAGGCCGGCGCGCCGGCCTGGCTGCGGATCGTCAACGCGGTCTGGTTCGCGGCCATCGCCTGGTCGACGCTGGCGGTCAAGCAGCACGTGGCGCTGGACGTGGTCGCCGGCGCGGCGCTCGGCATCGCCTTTGCATGGCCTTCGCTGCACTGGCGCCCGGGGCGCCGGCCGCGAGGGCGCGAGCAGAGCGGATATCATGAAGCGACCGTGCCCGCAGGCCGATTCGGCGGCCCAGCCAGGAGGGGTTGAGAGACCGGGCGCCATTCACCACAGTGCCTTCGGCGGGGATCGGTCGGGGCAGAGAAACAAGACGACGGACATCGCACGATGAGTTCGCTGAAGGAATTGCAGGACCTGATCCACGAGAAGTACGGCATCGAGGCCTCGGCGCTCGATCCCCATGCGTCGATGCGCGAGAAGGGCTTCGATTCGCTGGCCCTGGTCGAATTCGTCTTCGCGATCGAGGACCATTTCAAGATCGTCATGCCGGACGACGACCCGAACATCGACACGCTGGCCGAGCTCGCCGCGGTGGTCGACAAGGTCCGGGCGGCGCAGACCACGTGAGCGAGGTCGTCGTCACCGGGCTGGGCGTGATGGCGCCGCACGGCGACTCGCCGGCTGCCCTGTTCGATGCGCTGATGCGCGGCGACTCGGCCCTGGCGCCGATCTTTCCCGAACTGCCCAAGCCGGCGATCGCGGCCACCGTGGCCTTCGACGCCGCGCGCTGGTTCACCAAGCTGCAACTGGCCGGCGTCGACCGGGTGAGCCAACTGGCTGTCGCGGCCGCCGACCTCGCGATGCGCGACGCCGAGGCCGCCGGCAGTGCCGACCCCGAACGCATCGGCGTCTTCGCCGGCTGCGGCATGGGCGGCGCGGCGGCGCTGGAGGCCGCCTACCGCGGCGGTGGCCGGGTGCCGCCGCTGACCATCCCGGCCTTCATGCCCAACGCGCCGGCCGCCCACGTGGCGATGCGCCAGGGCGTGCAAGGCCCGGTGCTGACCTATTCGGTGGCCTGCGCCTCGTCGGCGGTGGCCATCGCGGAGGCCGCCAAGGCGGTGCGCCGGGGCGACGTCGACCTGGCGATCGCCGGCGGTAGCGAAGCGCTGATCGTGCCCGGCGTGGTGCTGGCCTGGCAGGCGATGCAGACGCTGGCCAGCGTCGATCCGCAGCACGCGGCCACGGCGGTGCGGCCCTTCGCCAGCGACCGCAATGGCTTCGCGCTGGGCGAAGGCGCGGCCTTCATGGTGCTCGAATCGGCCGAACGGGCCCGTGCCCGCGGCGCCCGCAGCCATGCCACCCTGGCCGGCTGGGGCCTCGGCTGCGACGCGGTGCACCTCACCAAGCCGGACGCCGCCGGCCAGGCGCGCGCCCTGCGGCAGGCGCTGCGCGAGGCAGGGCTGCAGCCGGCGGACATCGGCTACTGCAACGCGCACGGCACCGCCACCAAGGTCGGCGACCCGATCGAGCGCGACGCGCTGGCGCAGGTCTGGGGCGACGACCTCGATCGACTGCGGGTCAGCTCGACCAAGGCGCTGCACGGCCACCTGCTGGGCGCCGCCGGCGCGCTGGAGGCGGTGATCACGGTGCTGGCGCTGCAGCGAGGCCGGCTGCTGCCCAACGCCAATTGCACGCAGGTCGATCCGGCTTGCCAACTGAACCTGGTCGCGGCCGGGGGCGAGGCCGCGCCGGCGCTCGAGGCCGCGCTCAGCAACTCCTTCGCGTTCGGCGGCACGAATTCGGTGCTGCTGTTCACGCGGGCTTGAACCCCATCTCCACCACAGGAACGGAAAGAAGATGAAGAGACGAATCGCAGCCTTGGGCCTCGCGCTGCTGCTGGCGGCCTGCGCCAGCCCGAACGCCCCGCGGGTGCGCAGCGCGGCCGATCCCGGCGCCGACTTCTCGCAGGTCCACAGCTACAGCTGGCTCGGCAAGCCGGACGGCGCCAGCCCCGAGATGCAGCAGGCGATCGTGCAGGGCATCGACACCCGCTTGCAGGCGCGCGGCTGGCGGCTGGTCGCCGCCAACGGCGACGTGCACGTCGACGCCCACGTGAGCACCACCGAGCGCGAGCGCTTCAACAACGGCCGCACCTCGCGGCCGGGCTACCTCGGATGGGGTGGCTTCGGGCCGCCGCCGCCCAATTCGCCGCCGCCGCCGGACGAAACCGTCGACGTCGGCACGCTGGTGGTCGACATGTTCAACGGCACGACCCGCCGCGAGATGTGGCGCGGCACCGCCAGCAGCGTGGTCAACCCGGACCCGGCCCGCATGAACGCCACGCTGCAGGCGGCGCTCGACCGCATGTTCACGGGCTTCCCGCCGGGCAAGTGACGGCGGGGCGGCGCGCGGCCGCCCGCCGTCGCCGCGCGCTCAGTGGTTGTCGCGCGGAATGCCGAAGGTCGCGTGCACCTTCTGGTACTTGACCGCGGGCTTCAGCACCATGCCCTCTGCCAATTCGTCGACGATGCCGCGCTGGATCTCCTGCCAGGGCGTCTGGCTGGCCGGGTACTTGTAGCCGCCGGCGGCGACCAGCTCGGCCCGGCGCCGCGCCAGTTCCTCGTCGGAGACCAGCATGTCGGCGCTGCGCTTGTTGAGGTCGATGCGCACCCGGTCGCCGGTCTTCACCAGCGCCAGGTTGCCGCCGGTCGCGGCTTCGGGCGACGCGTTGAGGATCGAGGGCGAACCCGAGGTGCCCGACTGCCGGCCGTCGCCGATGCAGGGCAGGGCAGTGATGCCCTTCTTCAGCAGGTAGGAAGGCGCGCGCATGTTCACCACCTCGGCCGCGCCGGGATAGCCGACCGGCCCGACGCCGCGCATGATCAGCACGCTGTGCGGGCCGATCTTCATCTTCGGATCGTCGATGCGATGGTGGTAGTCCTCGGGGCCGTCGAAGACGATCGCGGTGCCTTCGAAGGCCATCGGGTCCTTCGGGTCCTCGAGGTAGCGCTGGTGGAATTCGGGCGTGATCACGCTGGTCTTCATGATCGCGGAATCGAAGAGGTTGCCCTTGAGGTTGAGGAAGCCGGCGTTCTTCTTCATCGGCTTGGCGTAGGGCAGGATGACCTTGCGGTCGGCGCTGAACCTGCCTTCGCAGTTCTCGGTCAGCGTCTTGCCGTTGGCCGTGATCGCTGGCTGGATCTTGCCCTTGGCGATCAGCTCGGCCACCACCGCGGGCACCCCGCCGGCATGGTAGTAGTCCTCGCCGAGGTATTCGCCGGCCGGCTGAAGGTTGACCAGCAACGGGATCTTGTAGCCGATCTTTTCCCAGTCGTCGTTGTCGAGTTCGACGCCGATGTGGCGGGCGATCGCGTTCAGGTGGATCGGTGCGTTGGTCGAGCCGCCGAGCGCGGAGTTGACCACGATCGCGTTCTCGAAGGCCGCGCGCGTGAGGATGTCGGAGGGCTTCAGGTTCTCGCGCACCATCTCGACGATGCGCCGGCCGGTGTGATAGGCCATCTCCTGCCGGTCGCGGTAGGGCGCCGGAATGGCGGCGCTGCCGGGCAGGGTCATGCCGAGCGCCTCGGCCAGCGAGTTCATGGTCGAGGCGGTGCCCATGGTGTTGCAGTGGCCGGTCGACGGCGCCGAGGACGCCACCAGCTTCAGGAACTCCTGGTAGCCGATCTCGCCGGCGGCCATCAGCTCGCGCGCCTTCCAGACGATGGTGCCGGAACCGGTGCGCTCGCCCTCGTGCCAGCCGTTGAGCATCGGGCCGGAGTTGAGCGCGATCGCCGGGATGTCGACCGTGGCGGCCGCCATGATCTGCGCCGGCGTGGTCTTGTCGCAGCCGGTGGTCAGCACCACGCCGTCGATCGGGTAGCCGTACAGCACCTCGACCAGCGACAGGTACTGCAGGTTGCGGTCGAGCGAGGCGGTCGGGCGCTTGCAGGTTTCCTGGATCGGATGGATCGGGAACTCGAAGGCGACGCCGCCGGCATCGCGGATGCCCTCGCGCACCCGGTGCGCGAGGTCCAGGTGATGGCGGTTGCAGGGCGCGATGTCGGAGCCGGTCTGGGCGATGCCGATCATCGGCCGGCCGCCTTGCAGCTCGTCGAGGCCGAGGCCGAAATTCATCATGCGCTCCAGGTAGAGCGCGGTCATGTCGGCGTTGTCGGGGTTGTCGAACCAGGCTTGCGAGCGCAGCTTGCCCGGCTTCGCGGTTTTGGCGGACTTGGTGGTCTTGGTGGAGGTTTTCTTCGTGGCTTTCATCAGGACATTCCCTTCAGGGTCTGGGCGGCATCCGGCAGCGCGGCGCAGTCGTCGATGTACTGCTGGATGATCTCGGCGAAATTCTCGTGCGGGTGCAGGCCGAGCTTCGCGGCGCGGGCAGCGGTCGCGCCGCTCGGCCAGTTGGCGACGATGCCGGCGATGCGCTCGTCGCGCTCGAAGCGCACCCGGTCCCGCACCGCCTTGCCGGCGACCTGCTCGAGCGCGTCGAGCATGTCGGCCACCCGCACGTTGAGGCCCGGCAGGTTGAGCGCCAGGCGCCCGCCGAAGGATTCGCGGCTGGCTTCGTAGACCGCGACGAGGCCGTCGACCGTGCGCGTGGGCGAGCTCATCGGATGCGACACCTCGGGCGACACCGGGCAGATGGCCTCGATGCCCGCCAGCGGCTCGCGGATGATCCCGCTGAAGAAGGACGAGGCCGCGCCGTTCGGCTTGCCGGGGCGCACCGTGACCGTCATCAGGCGGGCGGCGCGGCCGTCGACATAGCCCTTGCGCGTGTAGTCGGCGATCAGGTGCTCGCAGATCACCTTCTGGGTGCCGTAGGAGGTCTGCGGCGCGGGCAGCGTGTCGTCGGCCACCAGCGCCGGCAGCGGCACCGCCGGGTCCGGCCCGAAGACCGCGACCGAGCTCGAGAACACCAGGCGCGGCGCCTTGCCGCCGGCATTGACGTTGGCGCGCACCGCGTCGAGCAGCGCCCGCGTGCTGTCCAGGTTGGAGCGCAGGCCGAGGTCGAAGTCGAGCTCGCATTCGCCCGACACCGCCGAGGCCAGGTGGAAGATGCCGTCGAAGGGCTCGTCGCGCAGCGCCTCGGTCTGCGCCAGCAGCGCGCCGGTGCGGGCCTCGACCCGCGCGTCGGCGAGCAGGTCGGCCGGTGGCGGCGCGATGTCGGTCAGCACCAGCCGTTCGATGCGCTGGCCGGCGAGGGTGCCGTGCTTCAGCAGGCGGCGCGCCAGACGGGCGCCGACGAAGCCGCCGCCGCCGGTGATCAAGAGTTTCATGGGGTCTCCTTCTGGGGTTTGTCTCTGGGAACGATGGAGCGGCCGGCGCTGCGGGCGACCCGGGCCGCGGCCTGGCGCCGCCGGCCGGCAATGATGCCGCCGGTGACCAGGCGCTGCTCGCCGCGGATCAGGTGCTCGGTGGCCTTCAGCCGCGCGGCCACCGGATCGCGCGCGGCGATGGCGTCGAAGATGGCGCGGTGCTCCGACTGCACCGCGCTCATGAAGTCGGCGCGGCGCGACTCGTTGCCGCGGGTGATGCGCATGTTCTCGCGCAGGTATTGCTCGAGGAAGCCGAGCAGCAGCCGGAACTGCGGATTGCCGGTCGACTCGCCGATGATCCGGTGGAAGGCGAGGTCTTCGGCGACGCCGTCGCGGCCGTCGGCCACCGCCGCGTCGATCGACTTGAGCGAGCGCCGCAGGGCCGCCACCTGGGCGCGGGTGGCACGCTCGGCGGCCAGCGCGGCGATCTCGCCTTCGAGCACCCGGCGGACCTCGATCACGTGGACCACCGCCTCGACCGAGCGCAGCACCGAGGGGTCGAAGGCCAGCGGCTGGTTGAGCGGCCGCGGCGCCACGAAGTTGCCCGAGCCCTGGCGTGAGACCACCAGCGCGCGCGACTTCAACTGGTGCACCGCCTCGCGCACCACGGTGCGCGAGACGCCGTGGGTGGTGGCCAGCTGCTGCTCGGTCGGCAGCCGGTCGCCGGCGGCCAGGGTGCCGGCTTCGATCTGCGCGCCCAGCAAGGCCGCCAACCGGTCCGACAGCCGATCGACGATCAGCAACTGGGGTTGGGAAAGGGCCGGCGGTCGGGCGGAGGCCGAGGGTGCAGTCAGGACGGTTATCAGGTGATCATACAAATCTTCCCTGACCTGCAGCTAGCGGTTTGTCCCGATGCGCCATGGGGTCGCGCTACCAATACTGCGCGCTGGTTACAACAGGACTTGCATGGCCAGTGTCACGATCCGGGCAGTGAAGAAGAACTTCGGCGACGTCTCCATCCTGCATGGCGTGGACATCGACATCCGCGACGGCTCCTTCACGGTGCTGGTCGGGCCGTCGGGCTGCGGCAAGTCGACGCTGCTGCGCATGATCGCCGGGCTGGAGGAAATCAACGGCGGCGAGATCAGGATCGGCGAGCGCCGGGTCAACGACCTGCCGCCGAAGGAACGGGACATCGCGATGGTGTTCCAGAACTACGCGCTCTATCCGCACATGACGGTGCGCGACAACATGGCCTTCGCGCTGGCGCTGGCCAGGATGGACAAGAAGACCATCGACGCCAAGGTCGGCCGCGCCGCCGAGATCCTGGCGCTGGCGCCGCTCCTGGAGCGCTATCCGCGCCAGCTCTCGGGCGGCCAGCGGCAGCGCGTGGCGATGGGCCGCGCCATCGTGCGCGACCCGCAGGTGTTCCTCTTCGACGAGCCGCTCTCGAACCTCGACGCCAAGCTGCGGGTGGCGATGCGCAGCGAGATCAAGGAGCTGCACCAGCGGCTGGGCACCACCTCGATCTACGTCACCCACGACCAGATCGAGGCGATGACCATGGGCGACAAGATCGTGGTCATGCGCGATGGCCGCATCGAGCAGACCGGCAGCCCGCTGGAGCTGTACGACCATCCGGCCAACCAGTTCGTGGCCGGCTTCATCGGCTCGCCCTCCATGAACTTCCTGCCCGGCACCCTGCGCCGACAAGGCGGCGAGGCGCGGGTCGAGCTGGCCGACGGCACCCAGTTGGCGGCGCCGCTGCACGCCGGCGGCAGCGACGGCCAGGCGGTGGTCTACGGCACCCGCCCCGAGCACCTGATGCTGGCCGAGAGCGGCGGCATCCCGTCGCGCGTGGTGGTGATGGAGCCGACCGGCATGGACACCTTCGTCGCCTGCCGGCACGAAGGCGCCGAGTTGTCGGCCGTGTTCCGCGAGCGCCACGACTTCGCGCCGGGCAGCACCATCCGGCTGCAGCCGGACCTGGAGCGGGCCCATCTGTTCGATGCCGGCACCGGGCAGCGGCTGGTGTGACTGCCCCCACTTCAACAACAGGAGACATGCATGAGTGACTTCAACCGCCGCGAGATCCTCAAGGGCTCGGCCGGCATCGCCGCCGCCGCATCGCTCGGCGTCGGCAGCGCGATCTTCCCGTCGCTGGCCAACGCGCAGACGCTGAGCTACAAGCCCGAGCCCGGCGCCAAGCTGCGGGTGCTGCGCTGGAGCCGCTTCGTGCAGGGCGACATCGACGCCTACATGGCCAACGTCAAGAAGTTCAGCGACGCGACCGGCGTCGAGGTGCGCGTGGACAACGAAGGCTGGGAGGACGTGCGCCCGAAGGCGGCGGTGGCGGCCAACACCGGCGCCGGCCCGGACATCATCCTTTCGACCAACGACGACGCCAACCTCTATCCCGAGAAGGTGCTCGACTGCACCGAGCTGGCCGAGTACCTGGGCCAGAAATACGGCGGCTGGTATTCGGCCGGCGAGCAGTTCATGCGGCCCGACGGCAAGCACTGGCTGGGGCTGCCGCTGGGCGCCTCGGGCTCGCTCATCGTCTACCGCATCAGCCAGGTCAAGGCGGCCGGCTTCGACGCCTTCCCGAAGAACACCGACGACTTCCTCAAGCTCTTCAAGGCGCTCAAGGCCAACGGCACGCCCGGCGGCATGGCGCTCGGCAACGCCACCGGCGACAGCACCTGGACCAACTGGCTGATCTGGGCCTTCGGCGGCAAGCTGGCCGACAAGAACAACCAGGTGGTGCTGAACAGCCCGGAGACGCTCAAGGCGCTCGAATACGCCAAGGAGCTGTATCCGACCTTCATCCCGGGCACCTTGTCGTGGCTCGATCCGAACAACAACAAGGCCTTCCTGGACGGGCAACTGAGCGTCACGAACAACGGCATCTCGATCTACTACGCCGCCAAGAATTCGCCGGATCCGAAGTTGAAGGAAATGGCCGCGGACATCAACCACGCGGTGTTCCCGGTCGGCCCGGTCGGCGTGCCGACCGAGTCGCACCTGTTCTTCAACCAGATGATCATGAAGTACACCAAGTACCCGAACGCGGCGCGCGAGTTCCTGCGCTTCATGATGGAGCGGCCGCAGTTCGACGACTGGCTGGTGGGCTGCGGCGGCTACGTCGCGCAGCCGCTGCGGGCCTACGAGGCGAATCCGGTCTGGACCTCCGACCCGAAGAACACGCCCTACCGCGACTCGGTCAAGAACCTGCGGCCGGCCGGCTACGAAGGCAAGCTGGGCTACGCCTCGGCCGGCGTCGCCGCCGACTTCATCATCCCGAACATGGTGGCCGAGGCGGCCAGCGGGTCGAAGACGCCGCAGGAGGCCGCGGAGCGGGCCCAGAAGCGCGCCGAGCGCTACTACAAGGTCTGAAGCGCACTGGATGGCCGCCACCCTCGCCAGGCTGCAGAACAGCCGCAACGCCCTCGGTTTCCTGTTCATGCTGCCGGCGGCGGTGCTGCTGCTGCTGTTCCTGACCTATCCCCTCGGCCTGGGCACCTGGCTTGGCTTCACCGACACCAAGGTGGGCCGGCCGGGCGTCTGGATCGGCCTGGAGAACTACGAGTTCCTGTGGGGCGATGCGGTCACCCGGCTGGCGCTCTTCAACACGCTCTTCTACACGGTGGTGGCGAGCGTCTTCAAGTTCCTGCTCGGGCTCTGGCTGGCGGTGCTGCTGAACAAGAACATCCGGTTCAAGACCTTCTTCCGCGCCGTCATCCTGCTGCCCTACATCGTGCCGACCGCGCTGTCGGCGATCGCCTTCTGGTGGATCTACGACTCGCAGTTCTCGATTCTGAGCTGGGCGCTGGTGAAGATGGGGCTCATCGACCACTACATCGACTTCCTCGGCGACCCGTGGAACGCGCGCTTCGCGGTCATCGCCGCCAACGTCTGGCGCGGGGTGCCCTTCGTGGCGATCACGCTGCTGGCCGGGCTGCAGACCATCTCGCCGAGCTACTACGAGGCCTCGGCGATCGACGGCGCCACCTCGTGGCAGCAGTTCCGCCACGTCACCCTGCCGCTGCTGACGCCGATCATCGCGGTGGTGATGACCTTCTCGGTGCTGTTCACCTTCACCGACTTCCAGCTGATCTACGTGATCACCCGCGGCGGCCCGCTCAACGCGACGCACCTGATGGCCACGCTGTCGTTCCAGCGCGCGATCTCCGGCGGCGCGCTGGGCGAGGGCGCGGCGATCGCGATCGCGATGGTGCCCTTCCTCCTGGCCTGCATCATGTTCAGCTTCTTCGGTCTCCAACGCAGGGCGTGGCAAAAATGAGCGGCAAGGCAGGACAAGTCGACGTCGCGGGCATGGGCTACCTGGACACCTTGCCGCGCAAGGCGGTCACGGTCTACCTGCCGCTGCTGGTCTTCCTCGTGGTGCTGCTCTTCCCGTTCTACTGGATGGCGATCACCTCGGTGAAGCCGGACGCGGAACTGCTCTCGCGCGAGGGCAATCCGTTCTGGGTCATCGCGCCGACGCTCGGGCATTTCCACAAGCTGCTGTTCGCGACCGAGTATCCGCAGTGGCTCTGGAACACGGTGCTGGTGTCGGTGGTGTCGACCTTCTTCTCGCTGATGGTGTCGGTCTTCGCCGCCTATGCGATCGAGCGGCTGCGCTTCAAGGGTTCGCGCCAGACCGGGCTGGCCATCTTCCTGGCCTACCTGGTGCCGCCGTCGATCCTGTTCATTCCGCTGGCCAACGTGGTGTTCAAGCTGGGCCTCTTCGATTCGCGCTGGGCGCTGGTGCTGACCTACCCGACCTTCCTGATCCCGTTCTGCACCTGGCTCCTGATGGGCTACTTCCGGTCGATCCCGGCCGAGCTGGAGGAATGCGCGCTGATCGACGGCGCCAACCGCTGGCAGATCCTGGTGAAGATCGTGCTGCCGCTGGCGGTGCCGGGGCTGATCTCGGCCGGCATCTTCGCGTTCACGCTGTCGTGGAACGAGTTCATCTACGCGCTGACCTTCATCTCCTCGTCGGAGATCAAGACGCTGCCGGTGGGCGTGGTGACCGAACTGGTGCAGGGCGACGTCTACCAGTGGGGGCCGCTGATGGCCGGCGCCTTGCTGGGCTCGCTGCCGGTGGCCTTCATCTATTCCTTCTTCGTCGAATACTACGTGTCGGGCCTGACCGGGTCGGTCAAGGAGTAGGCGCCGTCGCGGCCTGCGCTGACAGGAACAAGGTGCCGGATTGTTTTAAATTCTGAACCTTTGCAATGTGACGGAGCGTGGGATGAAGACGAGCGATCCGCCCGCGGGCGACGAAACCGAGCTGCTGCAGGTCGGCGTTCCCGGGCTCGACGACGTGCTGGGCGGCGGCCTGACGGCCAACCGCCTCTACCTGCTGGAGGGCGCCCCGGGCACCGGCAAGACCACGGTCGCCATGCAGTTCCTGCGCGAGGGCGCGGCGCGCGGCGAGTCGGTGCTGTACGTGACGCTGTCGGAGAACCTGATCGAGCTGGAGGGCGTGGCCCGCTCGCACGGCTGGACGCTGGACGGCATCCACGTGCGCGAGATGCTGCCGGCGCTGGACGCCCTGGAGCCGGACGAGCAATACACCATGTTCCACCCGTCGGAGGTCGAGCTGAGCGAGACCACGCTCAAGATCCTGGCCGACGTCGACGTCATCAAGCCGACCCGTGTTGTCTTCGATTCGCTGTCGGAATTGCGGCTGCTGGCCGCCAGCTCCCTGCGCTACCGCCGGCAGATCCTGGCCCTCAAGCAGTTCTTCGCCGGCCGGCGATGCACCGTGCTGCTGCTGGACGACATGACGGCCACGCAGCACGACCTGCAGGTGCAGAGCATCGCCCACGCGGTGATCCGCCTGGAGCAGCTGAATTCGGACTACGGCGCCTCGCGCCGGCGGCTGATCGTCAGCAAGTACCGCGGCAAGTCCTTCCGCGGCGGCTTCCATGACTACAAGATCACCCGCGGCGGGCTGCAGGTGTTTCCGCGCCTGGTGGCGGCCGAGCATGTGCCGCCCCTGACCCAGACCCGCATCCCGAGCGGCCTCGCCACGATGGACGAGCTGCTCGGTGGCGGCATCGAGAAGGGCACCAGCACCCTGTTCCTGGGCGCGCCGGGCACCGGCAAGTCGACGCTCGCGGTGCAGTTCGCGCTGTCGGCGGCGCAGCGCGGGGAGCGGGCGTCGCTCTTCATCTTCGACGAGAGCATCAGCACCCTGCGCACCCGCTGCGCCGGCCTGGGCATGGAGCTGGGGCCATACCTCGACGACGGCACGATCACGGTGCGGCAGGTCGACCCGGCCGAGCTGTCGCCGGGCGAGCTGGTCCAGGAGATCCGAGAGGCGGTCGGCCAGCGCCAGGCCAAGGTGATCGTGATCGACAGCCTGAACGGCTACCTCAACGCGATGCCGGACGAGCGCTTCCTGATCGTCCAGCTGCACGAGCTGCTCACCTTCCTCGGCCAGGCCGGCGTCGCCACCCTGCTGATCGGTGCGCAGCACGGGCTGATCGGCATGCAGATGCAGACGCCGGTCGATGCCAGCTACCTGGCCGATGCGGTGGTGCTGCTGCGCTACTTCGAGGCCCAGGGCGAGGTCCGCCAGGCCATCTCGGTGCTGAAGAAGCGCGGCGGTGCGCACGAGCGCACGATCCGCGACTTCAGCCTGGGTCCGGACGGCATCCATGTCGGCGAACCGCTGCGCAACTTCCGCGGCATCCTCACCGGCATCCCGGTGCCCATCGACGAATCCGAAGCCACCGTGGCCGGGCCGCGGTCATCGTGAACGAAACGCCCGCGCATCTCGAGCATCGCATCCTGTTGCGCACGGCGACCTCCAAGGACGCCCTGATGGCCAGCGCGGTGCTGGAGCGGGCTTCGTTCGTGCCACATCCCTGCAGCGACATGGCCGACCTCCTGACCGAGCTGCGGCGCGGCGCCGGCGCGATCCTGGTGGCCGAGGAAGTGCTGGTCGAGCCGGCGCTCGGCCAGTTGACCGAGGCGCTGGCGGCCCAGCCGCCGTGGTCCGACGTGCCGCTGGTGGTGCTGGCCCGCCAGGGCGCGGATTCGCGCGCCATCGTCCATGTCATGGACGCCTTCGTGAACGTGACCGTGATCGAGCGACCGATGCGGGTCGCCTCGCTGGTCAGCGCGGTGCGCACCGCGCTGCGCGCGCGCCGCCGCCAGTACGAGCTGCGCGGCCTGCTCGACGGGCTGCGCGAGGCGGACCAGCGCAAGACCGAATTCCTGGCCACGCTGGCGCACGAGCTTCGCAATCCGCTGGCGCCGATCAGCACCGCGCTGTCGCTGCTCGCGCGCAAGAAGCCGGCGCCCGAGGAGGCCGAGCGCTACTACGAACTGATGGGCCGCCAGGTCGACCACATGGTGCGGCTGGTCAACGACCTGATGGAGGTGTCGCGCATCACGCGCGGCAAGATCGACCTCAGGGTCGCGCCGGTGCGCCTGGACGAGGTGCTGGGCGATGCGATCGAGGTCAGCCGGCCGCTGGTCGAAGGCGCCGGCCACACGCTGGCGATCGACCTGCCGTCCGAGCCGCTGGTGGTGCCCGGCGACGGCGTGCGGCTGACCCAGGTCTTCGCCAACCTCCTGAACAACGCCGCCAAGTACACGCCGGCCGGCGGCCAGGTGCGCGTGAGCGCCCGCGAGCAGGGCGGCCAGGCACTGGTCGAGGTGAGCGACACCGGCGTCGGCCTGGCGCAGGAGATGCTCGAATCGATCTTCGACATGTTCGTGCAGGTGAGCGGCACTTCGAAGGCGGCGCAGGGCGGGCTCGGCATCGGCCTGACGCTGGTGAAGAATTTGGTCGGGCTGCACGGCGGCAACGTCGAGGCGCGCAGCGACGGGTTGGGCCAGGGCGCGACCTTCAGCGTCCGGCTGCCGCTGGCGCGCAGCGCGGGCGTGCGGCTCTCGGCCGCCGCCGATGCGCAGGCGAACGTGGCGATCGCCGGCACCGTGCTGGTGGTCGACGACAACCGGGACGCCGCCGACAGCCTGGCCGAGCTGCTGCGCTCGCTGGGCGCGACCGCGTGGGTCGCCTATGGCGGCGAGGAAGCGCTCGAGCTGGCGCGCGCCCAGGCGCCCGACCTCGCGGTGCTGGACATCGGCATGCCCGGCATGGACGGCTGCGAACTGGCGCGGCAGTTGCGGGCGCTGCCCGCGGGAAAGGGCATCCGGCTGGTGGCGCTCACCGGCTGGGGCCAGCAAGGCGACAAGGAGCGGATCGCGGCGGCCGGCTTCGACCACCACCTGATCAAGCCGCTGCAGGTGGCGGACCTGCTGGCGCTGGCATGAGCGGCCCGCGCCGATTCGCTTCGCGCTACTCGCAGAGCGCGCGGATCGACGGCGGGATCGGTACCGCACGGATTCCGCCGCCTTCGCGCTGGGCCGCGAAGATGCGCACCTCCTCGCATTCGAGGATCAGGTCGGCGCCGCGCAGCACGCGGTACTTCTGCACGAAGCTCTTCTCGCGCCACTCGGGGATGGTCGTCGCGACCTGCAGGGTGTCGCCGTAGCTGGCGCTCTTGACGAAGCGGGTGTGCGTGTCGACCAGCGGCGTGCCGATGACGCCGATCGTGCGCGCGGTCTCTTCCCAGCGCGGCACGCCGCTTTCGGCGAAGAAGTGGCGCGAGGCGGCGTCGATCCAGCGGAAGAAGTTCGGGAACCAGACGATGCCGGCCGGGTCGCAGTCGCCGAACTCGACCTTGACGGTGTAGACGATTTCTTTCATCAGCCCATTCTCGTCGGCAGCCAGAGCGCGATGACCGGGAACGCGATCAGGATCACCAGCCGCAGGATGTCGGTCAGGATGAAGGGCAGTACGCCCTTGAAGATCGTGGTGAAGCTCACTTCCTTCACCACGCTCTTGATGACGAAGACGTTCATGCCCACCGGCGGATGGATCAGGCCCAGCTCGACCGTCATCACGATGATCACGCCGAACCAGATCGGGTCGAAGCCCAGGTGCACGATCACCGGATAGATGATCGGCACCGTGAGGATGATCATCGCCATCGCGTCCATCAGGCAGCCGAGCACCAGGTACATCAGCATGATCAGCGCCAGCACGCCGTAGCGGCCGATGCCCAGGCCGGTGAGGAATCCGGTGAGCTTCTGCGGGCTCTGCGTGATCGTCAGGAAGTAGCCGAAGAGCAGGGCGCCGATCAGCACCGTGAACACCGCCGCCGCGGTGCGGGTGGCCGACAGCAGCGCCTCGCGGATCTTCGGGCCGTCGAGCTTGCGCCGCACCAGCCCGAGGATGAAGGCGCCGCTGGCGCCGACGCCGCCGGCCTCGGTCGGCGTGAAGAAGCCGCCGTAGAGCCCGCCGATCACGAAGACGAAGAGCACCAGCGGCGCCCAGACGTTCTTCAGGTCGCTCATGCGCTCGGGCCAGCTCTTGATCTCGCCGGCCGGCAGCCAGTTCGGGCGCACCCGCACGATGATCGCGATCGTCAGCACGTACATGGCCATCGCCAGGATGCCGGGGACGATGCCCGCCATGAAGAGCTTGCCGATGTCCTGCTGCGTGAGGATCGCGTAGACCGCCAGCACGGTCGACGGCGGCAGGATCGCACCCAGCGTGCCGCCGGCGGCGATCACGCCGGTCGAGAAGGACTGCGGGTAGGCGAAGCGCCGCATCTCCGGATAGGCCACCGCCGAGAAGGTCGCCGCGGTCGCCACCGACGAGCCGCAGATGGCCGCGAAGCCGCCGCAGGCCAGCACCGTGGCCACGCCGAGGCCGCCGCGCAAGTGGCCGATCAGCGAGTTGGCGGCCTTGAAGAGTTCACGGCTCACGCCCGACACCGACACCAGCGCGCCCATCAGCATGAACATCGGGATGACGCCGAAGGTGTAGTCGGTGACGGTGCGCATCGAGGTCTGGCCGACCAGCTTGAGCGCCGGTCCGGGCCCGACGATCCAGGCATAGCCGCCGACGCCGACCAGGCCCATCGCCATGCCGACGGGCACGCGCAGCAGCATCAGGGCGAAGAGCACCACGAAGCCCAGAACCGCAATCAGGTCGGTGCTCATGGAGAGCCTCCGCGCAGCAGCGCTGCGGCAATCGCCTTCGGAGCGGCCGGGCGGCTCATTCATCCGCCTTCTGTTCGGGCGCTTCGTCGTGCAGCAGCTCGGGCTGGAAGATCAGCCGGTAGGTCCGGATCGCGATCAGCACCACGGCCGAGACGTCGCCGCACCAGGCGATCGCGTAGAACGGCCAGGTGGGGATGTTCATGTCGTAGGTCAGCACGTGGTCGACGTAGGTGCCGCGCACCTTGTCGAACAGCATGGCGGTCTGCACCGCGACCACGAAGAGCAGCACCAGCGTGGCGAAGATGTCGATCCAGCGCTTCATCTTCGGGCTGGCCGCGCTCCAGACCAGGTCGACCGTGATGTGGCCGCCGCGGTAGCTTGTGGCGGCGATGCCCCAGAAGATCAGGATGCCCAGCAGCATGCGGCCGAAGTCGTAGCCGTCGGGGATCGAGGTGTCGAAGAACTTGCGCAGCACCACGCCGATGAAGATGTTCAGCGCCACGATGCCGACGAACAGCGCCGCCAGCCACTCGATCGTGTTGATCATCCGGTCCATGACGCCGGTGGCGCGTTTCGTCATGGCGGCTCCCGCGGGTGCGTCCACGTCAGAGGGCGGCGTTGTTCTTCGCGAGGCTGGCCTTCAGGCCGTCCATGACCGCCTTCGGATCCTGGCCGACCTTCTTCACGCTGTCGGCCCATTGGGCGTCGACCGGCGCGACCGCCTTGCGCCACGCGTCGAGCTGCTCGGGCGTCAGCTTGTAGATCTCGTGGCCCGGCTCGGCGGCGATCTTGGCCCGGCCGGCGTATTCGAAATCGGCCCAGGGTGCGGCCACGCGCTCGGCCCACTCGCTGGTGCAGTGGTCGTCGATCACCTTCTTCTGGGCCGCCGACATGCCGTCGTAGACGTCCTTGTTCATCGCCCAGACGAAGGGCGTGACGTAGAGCGGCGCGTCCATGTGGAAGCTCACCACCTTGTCGATGCCGAAGAGGCCGACCGAGCCCCAGGGGAAGGTGATCGCGTCGGCGACGCCGCGCTCGAGCATGTCGCGCGACTCCGGCGCCGAGGCCTGCACGTTGGTGCCGCCGAGCGTGGTGACCATCTGGCCGATGGTGCTGGTGGCCGGGCGGATCTTCATGCCCTTGATGTCGGTCGGCAGCAGGATCTTCTTGCGCGCATGGAAGGTGCCGGGGTCGTGCACGAAGGCGAAGCAGAAGTGCACGTCCTTCATTTCCTTGGCGGCATAGGGCCGGTACCACTCGTCGATCGCCTTGGAGCCGCTCTTGCCGTTGGCGAACAGGAAGGGCAGCGACGCGCCGG
This sequence comes from Xenophilus sp. L33, assembly GCF_009765735.1. GTDB lineage: Bacteria > Pseudomonadota > Gammaproteobacteria > Burkholderiales > Burkholderiaceae_C > Variovorax. The sequence goes on along the minus strand of NZ_LMUW01000023.1, from coordinate 31,732 downwards.
CCATGATCGGGAAGCGGCCGGGTTGGTAGCCGGGGTTGATGTAGGCGAAGTCGGCGATGCCGTCGCGGGCCATGTCGTAGTGGTCGAAGGCCTTGCCCAGCTGCTCCGACGGGAACAGGGTGGCGGTGATCGTGCCGTTCGAGGCCTTCTTGATGTCGTCGGCCCAGGCCTGCAGCGACGGGTTCAGCGGATGCTGCGCCGGCACCCAGCTCGACATCTTGAGGTTGACCGGCTTGTCCTGCGCCTGGGCCGGCCAGGCGACCAGCGCGAGGGCGGCCGACAGCGCCGACACGGCGGTGGCAATGCGCAGGGTGGCCGATGTGAAACGGGTGGCTTGCATGGGCGGTCTCCTCGAGGTTCCTGGGCGGCCGATGGCCGAATATCGTTATTCTTTATAAGAATCGACGGAGGACCATTGGCGTTTACCTGTAGCGTTCCGGTGCTGCCTGGGCCGGGGCACGGACGCAGCGGTATCGCCTCGGTCCCGGTCTGTGGCGCACTCTGGCTGGACGGATCGGGCCGCTGCGCGCGAGCGGCCCAACCCGCGATCGGCGGAGAAGCGCTGACCGACTTTCTGATTGATGCTGGCGTCGCTCCGCCTGCTGGGCCGCGCCCTGAGCGCCTTCAGCGCACCGTCGACATCACCGTCGCACGGCAGCGCGGCTGCTCCGACGGCTGCAGCAGGGCGCAGTTGTTGAGCGCACGCTGCTGCATGTCGCTCAGGCGCGGCTGGTTGCGCGAGTTGTTCCAGTTGTTGTTGTTGTTCCAGCCGTTGTTCGGCGGGTTGTGCCAACCGTTGTTGTTCCAGTTGTTGTTGTGGTTCCAGCGATGGCCGTTGCCACGCGACCAGCCGCGCTGCCACATGCACTGGTCGAAGTTCACGCCGCGCCGGTTGCAGTCGCGGCTGTCGCGGTCGAAGGCGGAGCTGTTGTGCCACTGGGCCGAGGCGGGCATGGCGCTGACCAGGCCGGCGAGCGCCAGGAGGGAGGCCGAAATCACTTTTTTCATGATTTGGAATATTGCATTCGGGACACCATTGCGCAAGCATGGTCCGCCGGAGGGACGAAGTCCGTGCGGTCGGCGCCACAATGTGGACGTTTCCAGGGTTTTCCCGGCCGTCGCATATCGATCGTCCCATAGGCGCTATGGCGCCGACCGTATGCCAGCGACGCGCCGAAGCCCTAATGTCCGGTTGGCCCGTTTTTTGAACGTCACCCCGAGTCGTCCCGCCACCCACGAAACCGCATGACCCCGAGCAGCCAACCCATTCGCTTCTATCACCGCGGCCGGATCGTCGCAGTCAGCGGCGTGCATCCGACCCGCTCGGTGCTGGACTGGCTGCGCGAGGACGCGCGCTGCACCGGCACCAAAGAGGGCTGCAACGAGGGCGATTGCGGTGCATGCACCGTGGTGATCGGCGAGAAGGCGCGGCCGGGCGATGCGGGCAGCGTCGGCGGCTTGCGACTGTCGACGGTCAACGCCTGCATCCAGTTCCTGCCGACCCTGCACGGCAAGGCGCTCTTCACCGTGGAGGACCTGAAGGCCCAGTGCGGCCGCGGTCCCGATCCGAGCCTGGGCGAGAAGCACCCGGTGACGCGCCTGCATCCGGTGCAGCAGGCGATGGTCGACTGTCATGGCTCGCAGTGCGGCTTCTGCACGCCGGGCTTCGTGATGTCGCTCTGGTCGACCTACGAGCACCACTGCGAGGGCGAGACCCGGCCGACGCGCCAGCAGCTGGCCGACGACCTGGCCGGCAACCTCTGCCGCTGCACCGGCTACCGCCCGATCCTCGACGCCGGCCAGCGCATGTTCGACCTGCCCGGCGTGCGGCTGGACACCGAGCCGGTGCTGCAGGCGCTCTCGACGCTCGAACGCGGCGACACCTTCGACTACGCCGCGCCGCTGGGCCAGCGGATGGACCATTTCCACGCCCCGAGCACGCTGGCCGAGCTGGCCGCCCTCCGCCTGGCCAAGCCGACGGCGCAGCTGCTGGCCGGCTCGACCGACGTCGGCCTCTGGGTCAACAAGCAGTTCCGCGACCTCGGCGACATCATTTCGGTCGGCGACGTCGCCGAGATGAAGCGCATCGAGGAGCAGGGCGCGGGTGACACGGCCGAGCTCTACATCGGCGCCGGCGCCTCGCTCGAAGCGGCCTACCAGGCGCTGACGCGCCGGGTGCCGAGCCTCACCGACGTCTGGCTGCGCTTCGCCTCGCCGCCGATCCGGCACGCCGGCACCATGGGCGGCAACGTCGCCAACGGCTCGCCGATCGGCGACTCGCCGCCGGTGCTGATGGCGCTCGACGCCGAGATCGAATTGCGCAAAGGCGACCGGGTGCGCCGCATGCCGCTCGCGGACTTCTACATCGACTACATGAAGAACCACATGGAGCCGGGCGAATTCGTGCAGGGCCTGGCGGTGCCGCTGGCGGCGCTGCAACGCCAGGTGCGGGTCTACAAGATCAGCAAGCGCTTCGACTGCGACATCTCGGCCCTGTGCGCCGGCTTTGCGATCTCGCTCGACGGCGACGTGGTCAAGGAAATCCGGCTGGCCTACGGCGGCATGGCCGCGACCGTGCGCCGCGGCGGCCGCGCCGAGGCGGCGCTGACCGGCAAGCCCTGGACCCAGGCCAATGTCAACGCGGCCAAGCTGGCGCTGGCGGAAGACTTCAAGCCCTTGTCGGACATGCGCGCCAGCGCCGACTACCGGCTCCAGGTGGCGCAGAACCTGCTGCAGCGGCTGTGGCTGGAAACGCGCACCGTCGACCCCTTGCCGGTGGAGGCGACCAGCGTCTGGAGCGTGATGCCTCACCTCGTGGGCGAAGGAGCCTGACATGAACAAACCGATCGACCCGGGCCTCTTCCAGTCGGCCGAGGCCTTCGCCGACTACCTCGCCAACGCCAAGGCCCGCATCGACGTCGGCGCCGAGGCCAAGGCGCACGACGACGGTGCCCGCGTGGGCATCAGCCGGCCGCACGAATCGGCCGGGCTGCACGTGGCCGGCGAGGCGACCTACATCGACGACATCCCGGAACTGGCCGGCACGCTGCATTGCGCGCTCGGCCTGTCGCCGGTGGCCGCCGGCCGGCTGAAGAGCGTCGACCTCGAACTCATCCGGGCGCAGCCGGGCGTGGTCGCGGTGCTGAGCGCCGCCGACATCCCGGGCAGCAACGACTGCGGCTCGATCATCCACGACGACCCGATCCTGTGCGACGGCGAGATCCGCTACCTGGGCCAGCCGGTCTTCGCGGTGATCGCCGAGACCCGCGATGCCGCCCGCCGAGCCGCCGCGCGCGCTCGCAACGCCATCGTGGTGGACGCCGAGCCGCCGGTGCTCACCCCGCGCGACGCCCACGCCAAGGGCCAGTACGTGGTGCCGCCGATGCACCTGGTGCGCAGCACCAGCGAGGGCGGCGCGCAGGCCGCGATCGCCCGCGCACCGCACCGGCTGAAGGCCGAGCTGGACGTCGGCGGCCAGGAGCAGTTCTACCTCGAGGGCCAGATCAGCTACGCGATCCCGAAGGAGGGCGGCACGATGCACGTGCACTGCTCGACCCAGCATCCGAGCGAGATGCAGCACCTGGTCGCGCATGCGCTGCACCTGCACGCGAACGAGGTGCACGTCGAATGCCGGCGCATGGGTGGCGGCTTCGGCGGCAAGGAATCGCAGTCGGGCCTCTTCGCCTGCGTCGCCGCGGTGGCGGCGAACCACCTGCAGCGGCCGGTCAAGCTGCGGCTGGACCGCGACGACGACTTCATGATCACCGGCCGGCGCCACTGCTTCTGGTACGAATACGAAGTCGGCTTCGACGACGAGGGCCGCATCCTCGGCGCCGAGATCACGATGGTCTCGCGCGCCGGCCACTCGGCCGACCTGTCGGGCCCGGTGATGACCCGGGCGCTCTGCCACTTCGACAACGCCTACTGGCTGCCCGACGTCTCGATGCACGGCTTCTCGGGCAAGACCAACACGCAGAGCAACACCGCCTTCCGCGGCTTCGGCGGCCCGCAGGGCGCGATCGCGATCGAGAACATCATGGACAGCGTGGCGCGGCAGCTGGGCCGCGATCCGCTCGACGTGCGCCGGGTCAACTTCTACGGCAAGGGCGAGAACAACGTCACGCCCTACGGCCAGACGGTCAGCGACAACATCATCCACGAGCTGGTCGCCGAGCTGGAGGAGACCAGCGGCTACCGCGCGCGGCGCGACGAGATCGCCGCCTTCAACGCCAGGAGCCCGGTGCTCAAGCGCGGCATCGCGCTGGCGCCGCTGAAGTTCGGCATCTCCTTCAACGTCAAGCATTTCAACCAGGCCGGCGCGCTGGTGCACGTCTACACCGACGGCTCGATCCTGGTGAACCACGGCGGCACCGAGATGGGCCAGGGCCTCAACACCAAGGTCGCCCAGGTGGTCGCGCACGAACTGGGCGTGAGCTTCGAGAGCGTGCGGGTCACCGCCACCGACACCCAGAAGGTCGCCAACACCTCGGCGACGGCCGCCTCCACCGGCGCCGACCTGAACGGCAAGGCCGCGCAGGACGCCGCGCGGCAGATCCGCGAGCGGCTGGCGGCGTGCGCCGCGGCGCGCCACGGCGGCGAGGCGGCCGACGTGCGCTTCGCCAACGACAAGGTGACCGTCAACGGCCGCGTGCTGCAGTTCAGCACGGTGGTCGGCGAGGCCTACCTCGACCGGGTGCAGCTGTGGTCGGACGGCTTCTACGCCACGCCGGGCCTCAGCTGGGACAAGGACAAGATGTTCGGCCGGCCCTTCTTCTACTACGCCTACGGCGCGGCGGTGAGCGAGGTGGTGGTCGACACCCTCACCGGCGAATGGAAGCTGCTGCGCGCCGACATCCTGCACGACGCCGGCAAGTCGCTGAACCCGGCGCTGGACATCGGCCAGGTCGAGGGTGCCTTCATCCAGGGCATGGGCTGGCTCACCACCGAGGAGCTGGTCTGGCATCCGAAGACCGGCATGCTCAGCACCCACGCGCCGAGCACCTACAAGATCCCGACGGCCAACGACTGCCCGCCGGTGTTCAACGCGCGCCTCTTCGAGGGCCGCAACTTCGAAGACTCGATCCACCGCAGCAAGGCGGTCGGCGAGCCGCCGCTCCTGCTGCCCTTCTCGGTCTTCTTCGCGATCCGCGACGCGGTGTCGTCGGTGGGCGGCCATCGCGCCGACCCGCCGCTGCGCGCGCCGGCCACCAGCGAGTCGATCCTGCGGGCCATCACCGCGGTGCAGGACGCCGCCGCCTGAGGGCAGCCCCATGTGATTGCAGCGCTGTATAACTGCCCGCAAAACACAGACCACGGCGGGCAGTCATGAGAGACCAGGCGCTTCTCGACAAGATCGATCTTCATCTCATCCGAGTGCTTCATACCGTGTTGACCGACCGCAGCGTCTCGCGCGCCGCCATCCGCCTGGGCATGTACCAGCCGGCCGTCTCGGCCGCGCTGAAGCGGCTGCGCGACCTGTCGGGCGACCCGCTGCTGGTGCGCTCCGGCTCGGGCATGGTGCCGACCGATGCCGGGCTCCGGATGATCGAGCCGGCCGCGGAGATCCTGCGCGCGGCCGAGGTGTTGTTCAGCGATGCGCGCGGCTTCGACCCGCAGAGCGCGGCGACCACCTTCCGCATCGCCGCGAGCGACTACCTCGACCCGCAGTTCCTGCCGCTGCTGGTGGCGCAGATCAAGAGCCAGGCGCCGCTCTGCCACATCGAGATCCACCCGCTCAGCCCCGACTCGGACTATCACAACCACCTGTCGCTCGGCCAGGTCGACGTGGTCATCGGCAACTGGCTCAAGCCGCCGGAAGACCTGCACATGGCCCGGCTCTTCGGCGACGAGGTGGTGTCGATGGTGAGCAAGGACCATCCGGCGGTGCGCCGCGGCTGGGACCTCGACAGCTGGCTGGCCGCCGAGCACATCGCGCCGACGCCGCTGCATCCGGGCGCCCGCGGCATCATCGACCAGATGCTCGACGAGCTCGGCCGGCAGCGCAACATCATGGCGCGCTGCGCGCACTTCGGGCTGATCCCGGACATGGTCGCCTCCAGCCTCCTGGTGCTGACCAGCGGCCGCCAGTATTGCGAGCGCTTCCTCGACCGGCTGCCGGTCGCGATCCTGCCTTGCCCGCTGGCGCTGCCGCGCCTCATGTACTACCAGCTGTGGCACGAGCGCTCCCATTCGTCGAGTTCGGCGCGCTGGCTGCGCGAACGCATCAAGTCGGTGGCCGCCTCGCTGCGGCCGGTGGCCGCGACGCCCTGACCGAACCCATGAAGTCGCAACGGCGCCGCGACCCCGAAAAGAACGCCACCCACAAAGAGACGGAGACAGACAAGCGATGAACCGGACAAACCAAGCGCTCGACCTCGATCGACGCGCCATCACACCCAGCACGGGCAGCGGCTGGGCCGAACGCTTCTTCAAGCTCGGCGAGCACGGCACCACCGTGCGCACCGAGCTGGTCGCGGGCCTCACGACCTTCCTGACGATGGCCTACATCATCTTCGTCAACCCCGCGATCCTCGGCGACGCCGGCATGCCGAAGGAGGCGGTGTTCGTCGCCACCTGCCTGATCGCGGCGCTCGGCAGCGCGATCATGGCGCTCTACGCCAACTACCCGATCGCGCTGGCGCCGGGCATGGGCCTGAACGCCTACTTCGCCTACGTGGTGGTCGGCCAGATGGGCTTCACCTGGCAGGCGGCGCTGGGCGCGGTGTTCGTCTCGGGTTGCCTCTTCCTGCTGGTGACCGTGTTCCGCCTGCGCGAGCTGATCATCCGCGGCATCCCGCATTCGATCCGGGTCGCGATCACGGTGGGCATCGGGCTCTTCCTGGCGATCATCGCGTTGAAGAGCGCCGGCATCGTGGCCGCGTCGAAGGCCACCTACGTCACGCTCGGCGACCTGCACACGCCCGAGGCGGTGCTGGCGACGATCGGCTTCTTCCTGATCGTGGTGCTCGACCGGCTGAAGGTGCCGGGGGCGATCCTGATCGGCATCGTGGCGGTGACCATCGCCTCCTTCTTCTTCGGCGGCAACGTGTTCCACGGCGTCTTCGCGGCACCGCCGTCGATCGCGCCGACCTTCCTGCAGCTGGACATCAAGGCGGCGCTCTCGGGCGGCATCCTGAACGTGATTCTGGTGTTCTTCCTGGTCGAGCTGTTCGACGCCACCGGCACCCTGATGGGCGTGGCGCGGCGCGCCGGCCTCCTGGTGCCGGGCCGCATGGAGCGGCTCAACAAGGCGCTCCTGGCCGACAGCGGCGCGATCTTCGCCGGCTCGCTGCTCGGCACCTCCAGCACCACCGCCTATGTCGAGAGCGCGGCCGGGGTGCAGGCCGGCGGCCGCACCGGCCTGACCGCGCTCACCGTGGCCGTGCTGTTCCTGGCGGCGCTGGTGATCTCGCCGCTGGCCGGCGCGGTGCCGGCCTATGCCACGGCACCCGCGCTCTTCTTCGTGGCCTGTTTGATGCTTAGGGAATTGACCGAACTGGATTGGGACGACACCACCGAGGTCATTCCGGCCGCCGTCACGGCGCTGGTCATGCCCTTCACCTATTCCATCGCCAACGGCCTGGCCTTCGGCTTCATCACCTACGCGGTGCTGAAGCTGTTCACCGGCCAGGCGGCCAAGGTGCACTGGATGGTGTGGCTGATCGGTGGTGTGTTCCTCTTCAAGTTCATCTATATCGGCGGACATTGATTTAAAAACGGCGAGTCGCCACAAGGCGATTCCAACAGCCAGGCATAGGCATGACCATCCAAAGACTCCAGCTCGCCCACATCACCAAGCGCTATCCGGCGGTGGTGGCCAACAGCGACGTCTCGCTCACCGTCGCGCCGGGCGAGACCCACGCGGTGCTCGGCGAGAACGGCGCCGGCAAATCGACCCTGATGAAGATCATCTACGGGTCGGTCAAGCCCGACGAGGGCGTGGTGACCTTCAACGGCCAGGTGGTGAACCTGCGCAACCCGCAGGAGGCGAGGGCGCTGGGCATCAGCATGGTGTTCCAGCACTTCAGCCTCTTCGACACGCTGACCGTGGCCGAGAACGTCTGGCTCGGCCTCGACAAGAGCCTGGCGCTGGCCGAGGTGGTGCGGCGGGTCGAGGCCAAGGCGGGCGAATACGGCCTGGACATCGACCCGAAGCGGCCGGTCCACACGCTGTCGGTGGGCGAGATGCAGCGGGTCGAGATCATCCGCGCGCTGCTGACCGACCCCAAGCTGCTGATCCTCGACGAGCCGACCTCGGTGCTGACGCCGCAGGCGGTGCAGAAGCTGTTCGTGGTGCTGCGCAAGCTCTCGTCGGAGGGCTGCAGCATCCTCTACATCTCGCACAAGCTGCACGAGATCCGCGAGCTGTGCACCGCCTGCACCGTGCTGCGCGGCGGCAAGGTGACCGGCGTTTGCAACCCGCAGGAGGAGAGCAACGAGTCGCTGTCGCGGCTGATGATCGGCGCCGAGCCGCCGCCGCTGCAGCACCGCCCGGTGCATGCCGGCGCGGTCGCGCTGCAGGTGCGCGACCTGCGCCTGGCGCGCGAGGACCAGTTCGGGGTCGACCTCGACGGCATCTCGCTCGACGTGCGCGCCGGCGAGGTGGTGGGCATCGCCGGCGTCTCCGGCAACGGCCAGAAGGAACTGCTCTACACGCTCTCGGGCGAGGACGTGCGGGCCGAGGCCGGGATGATCCAGGTCTTCGGCGAACCGGCGGCGCGGCTCAGGCCGCGACGACGCCGGGCGCTCGGGCTGCACTTCGTGCCGGAGGAGCGGCTCGGCCGCGGCGCGGTGCCGACGCTGGGCCTCGCGCACAACCTGCTGCTCACGCGCGGCGAGGCGGTCGGCTCGGGCGGCTGGATCCGCACCGGGCTGCTGCAGAAGCAGGCGGCCGACATCATCCGGCGCTTCAACGTCAAGGCGGGCGGCCCGAACGCGGCGGCGCGCTCGCTGTCGGGCGGCAACCTGCAGAAGTTCATCGTCGGCCGCGAGATCGACGCCAACCCGAAGATCTTCATCGTCTCGCAGCCGACCTGGGGCGTGGACGTCGGCGCAGCGGCGCTGATCCGCGGCGAGATCCTGGCGCTGCGCGACGCCGGCTGCGCGGTGCTCGTGGTGAGCGAGGAGCTCGACGAGCTGTTCGAGATCAGCGACCGGCTGTACGTGATCGCCAAGGGGCGGCTGTCGCCGTCGATCGACCGGGCCGCGGCCACCGTGCCGCAGATCGGCGAATGGATGAGCGGGCTGTGGGATCCCTCCCAGGCGCCGTCGAAAGTCACGCAAGCATCGGAGAGCGCCCATGTTCAAGCTTGAAGCCCGTCCGCAGCTGTCGCGGTTCTGGAGCTACGCCTCGCCGATCCTGGCGCTGCTGATCACGGTGCTGATCGGCATGGCGCTGTTCGCCGCCCTCGGCAAGGACCCGTTCAAGGGGCTGGCGGTGTTCTTCTGGGAGCCGATCAAGAGCAGCTACGCGCTCGGCGAGCTGATGGTGAAGGCGACGCCGCTGCTCATCATCGCGCTCGGCCTGGCGGTGTGCTTCCGAGCCAACGTCTGGAACATCGGCGCCGAAGGGCAGTTCGTCTTCGGCGCGATCGTCGCCGGCGGCGTCGCGCTGACCGCCGAGAAGAACACCGGGCCGTGGATCATCGCGGCCATCCTGGTCGCCGGGGTGATCGGCGGCATGGTGTGGGCCGGCATCGTGGCCTTCCTGCGCGACAAGTTCAACGCCAACGAGATCCTGGTCAGCCTGATGCTGGTCTATGTCGCGGTGCTGCTGCTGAGCTACATGGTCTACGGGCCCTGGAAGGACCCGCACGGCTACAACTTCCCGCAGAGCAAGACCTTCGAGGCGGTGACCCAGATCCCGCGGCTGATGAAGGGTTCGCGCGTGAGCATCGGCCTCCTGATCGCGCTGGCCGGCTCGGCCGCGCTGTGGGTCTTCCTGTTCCGCACCCGCGCCGGCTTCGCCCAGCAGGTCGGCGGCCTGGCGCCGGCGGCGGCGCGCTATGCCGGCTTCTCGTCGCGGCGCGCGGTCTGGATCGCCTTGCTCACCTCCGGCGGCGCGGCCGGCCTGGCCGGCGCGCTCGAGGTGGCGGGCCCGATCGGCCAGCTCACGCCCTACGTGCCGGCCGGCTACGGCTTCGCCGCGATCATCGTGGCCTTCGTCGGGCGATTGCATCCGGTCGGCATGATCTTCTCGTCGATCCTGATGAGCATGTTCTACATCGGCGGCGAACTGGCGCAGTCGCGCCTGGGCCTGCCGAAGTCGCTCACCGGCGTGTTCCAGGGGCTGCTGCTGTTCACGCTGCTGGCCTGCGACACGTTGATCGCGTATCGGCTCAAGCCGCGGTCGGCGCCGAAGACGGTGGCGCCGCCGGCCGTGGGCACTTCGTCATTGCAAGCCAGCACGCCGCTGACAGCGACGGTCGCAACGCCGACTGAAGGAGCCGCATGATGGACTCGTACGCACTCCTCATCGGCTCGGCCCTGAGCGCCGGCACCGTCCTCGCGATCGCAGCGCTCGGCCTGCTCATCAACGAGAAGGCCGGCATCGTCAACCTCGGCGCCGAGGGCATCATGCTGTGCGCCGCGATCGCCGGCTTCGCCACCGTGGCGACCACCGGCAGCACCTGGCTCGGCTTCCTGGCCGGCATGGCCGCCGGCGCGCTGCTCTCGGGTTTCTTCGGCGTGCTGGTGATCTGGCTCAACACCAACCAGTACGCGACCGGGCTGGCGCTGAGCCTCTTCGGCGTGGGCTTCTCGGCGTTCGCCGGCATCAACTTCGTGCAGGCCAAGCTGCCGGAAAGCACCAGCTATTCGATCCCGGTGCTGGCCGACATTCCGCTGCTGGGCCCGGCGCTGTTCCGCCAGCATCCGATGGTCTACCTGGCGATGCTGCTGACCGCGGGTCTGATCTGGTTCCTCTACCGCACCCGCGCCGGCCTGGTGCTGCGCTCGGTCGGCGAGTCGCCGGAATCGGCGCATGCGCTGGGCTATCCGGTGCGGCGCATCCGCTTCCTGGCGGTGCTGGCGGGCGGCGCGCTGTGCGGGCTGGCGGGTGCCTACCTGTCGACGGTGTACACGCCGCTGTGGGTCGAGGGCATGGTCGCCGGCCGCGGCTGGATCGCGCTGGCGCTCACCACCTTCGCCACCTGGCGGCCGGTGCGGGTGCTGCTGGGCGCCTACCTCTTCGGCGGCGTCTCGATGCTCGGCTTCTACCTGCAGAGCACCGGCGTGAACGTGCCCAGCCAGTTCCTCAGCATGCTCACCTACCTGGCGCCGATCGTGGTGCTGGCGCTGATCTCGCGCAACCCGGCGTTCATCAAGATCAACATGCCGGCCTCGATCGGGAAACCGTTCTACCCCGGCTCATAATCTCGCTTTTCTTCGCCAACCGTCCTTCGAGGATTCCAACAATGACTGATCTGAACAAGCGTTCCCTGCTCAAGCTGGCTGCCGCCACGGCGGTCGCTTCGGCCGCCCTGATGGGCTGCAGCAAGGAAGAAACGCCGGCCCCGGCCGCCGCCCCGGCACCCGCGCCCGCGCCCGCGGCCGCCGCCGCGCCGGCCCCGGCGCCCGCCGCCGGCACGCCGCTGCCGATCGCCTTCGCCTACGTCGGCCCGGTCGGCGACGGCGGCTGGTCGTACGCCCACGACAACGCCCGCAAGGCCCTCGAGAAGGAATTCGGCGACAAGATCAAGACCACCTTCGTCGAGAGCGTGCCCGAGGGCACCGACGCCGAACGCGTCTTCCGCGACATGGTGAGCCAGGGCAACAAGCTGATCTTCGGCACCACCTTCGGCTACATGGAGCCGATGCTCAAGGTCGCCAACGACAGCCCCGACGTCAAGTTCGAGCACGCCACCGGCTACAAGACCGCGCCCAACATGGGCACCTACGACAGCCGCACCTACGAAGGCGCCTACATGGCCGGCGTGGTCGCCGGCGCGATGACCAAGTCGAACGTGCTGGGCGTGGTCGGCTCGGTGCCGATCCCCGAGGTGCTGCGCAACATCAACAGCTTCACGCTGGGCGCGCAATCGGTGAACCCGAAGATCACCACCAAGGTGGTGTGGGTCAACGAATGGTTCAGCCCGCCGAAGGAAACCGAGGCCGCGACCGCGCTGATCAACGGCGGTGCCGACGTGCTGTTCCAGAACACCGATTCGCCGGCCGTGCTCAAGACCGCGCAGGAAAAGGGCAAGCGCGCCTTCGGCTGGGATTCCGACATGACCGCCTACGGCCCGAAGGCCCACCTGGCGTCGGCCGTCATCAACTGGGCCCCGTACTACATCAAGACCACCCAGGACGTGCTGGACAACAAGTGGACCGCCACGCAGAGCTGGTGGGGCGTGAAGGAAGGCGCGATCGACCTGGTGTCCATCGCCGACGACGTGCCGGCCGAGACGAAGGCCAAGATCGACGAAGTCAAGAAGGGCCTGAAGGACGGCAGCTTCTCGATCTGGAAGGGCCCGATCCTCGGCCAGGACGGCAAGGAAGTGGTCGCCGCCGGCACGGTCGCCGACGACAAGTTCCTGACCGGCATCAACTTCTACGTCAAGGGCGTCGAAGGCCAGGTGCCGGGCGGCGACAAGAAGTAAGGCGGCGCGGGCTTCCGCGCAGCAACGAAGGGTTGTCCTCGGGCAACCCTTTTTCGTTTCAGGACCCACGAATGATCGAACGAAGCCTGTGGCATCCGGTGGCGCTGGCCGCCGACCTCTCGGCGGCGCCGCTGGCGGTCCGCCTGCTCGGCGAAGACCTCGTGCTGTGGCGCGGCGAGGCCGGCGAGGTCCATGCCTGGGCCGACCGCTGCCCGCACCGCGGCGCCCGGCTGTCGCTCGGCCGCGTCGTCGATTGCCGGGGCGCGCCGGCACTCGAATGCCCGTACCACGGCTGGCGCTTCGAGGCCGACGGGCATTGCGTCGAGGTGCCGGCGCTGCCCGCCTTCGTGCCGCCCGCGACGCACCGCGCCGCGACCCATGCGGCGCGCGAGGCGCACGGCATGCTCTGGGTGCGGCTCGCCGACGGCGGCGAGGACCACGGCCTTCCGGCCTTCGAGGCGGAAGACGACGTCCGGCTGCGCAAGCTCAACTGCGGCCCCTACGAGGTGCAGACCAGCGCGCCTCGGCTGGTCGAGAACTTCCTGGACATGGCGCACTTCGGCTTCGTCCACGAAGGCTGGCTGGGTGCCCGCGAGCTGGCGGCCATCGACGACTACCAGGTCGAGGCCACGCCGCGCGGGCTGCGCGCCACCGGCTGCAAGGCCTGGCAGCCGCGCTCGACGGTCAACTCCACGGCGCCGGCGCAGGTCGAATACGTCTACGAGGTGACCGCGCCCTATGCCGCGCTGCTGACCAAGGTGCCGGACGCGGCCAGCGTCGGCATCGCCGGCTACCGCGAATCGATCGCGCTCTACATCTGCCCGGTCGAGCCGGAGACCAGCCGGGTCTGGTTCCGGCTCGCGACCGCCGACCACGAACGCGACGACGCCGCGCTGCGCGCCTTCCAGGACACGATCTTCCTGCAGGACCAGCCGGTCCTCGAATCGCAAAGCCCCAGACGCATGCCGCTCGACCTGCGGGCCGAGCTGCACACCGCCGCCGACAAGGCTTCCTCGCTCTACCGCCGCCAGCTGAAAATGCAGGGCATCACCTTCGGAGTCTGCTGATGATCATCACCCCACGAAAAGTCCGCGAGGTCGCCGCCGACCGCCTGCCGGCGCTGCTGCGCGCCATGCCCAAGGCCGAGCTGCACATCCACATCGAAGGCTCGCTCGAGCCTGAGCTGATCTTCGCGCTGGCGCGGCGCAACGGCGTGACCATCCCCTACGCCAGCGTCGAAGAGCTGCGCGCGGCCTATGCCTTCAGCAACCTGCAGAGCTTCCTCGACATCTACTACGCCGGTGCCAGCGTGCTGCTCAAGGAGCAGGACTTCCACGACATGGCCTGGGCCTACCTCGAACGCGCCGCCGCCGACAACGTGCTGCGCACCGAGATTTTCTTCGACCCGCAGACCCACACCGAGCGCGGCGTGCCGATGAAGACGGTGGTCGACGGCCTGCACCGGGCCTGCGTCGACGCGAAGGCCAAGCTCGGCATCGATGCCGAGCTGATCCTGTGCTTCCTGCGCCACCTGAGCGAGGAAGACGCCTTCGCCACCCTCGAGCAGGCCATGCCGCACCTCGACCGGATCATCGGCGTCGGCCTCGATTCGAGCGAGCTCGGCCATCCGCCGGAGAAGTTCGCCCGCGTCTTCGCGCGCTGCCGCGAACTGGGCCTGCACCTGGTCGCGCATGCGGGCGAGGAAGGCCCGCCGGCCTACGTCTGGAGCGCGCTCGACGTGCTCAAGGTCGAACGCATCGACCACGGCGTGCAGAGCGCCAAGGACCCGGCGCTGATGCGCCGGCTGGCCGAGGACCGCATCCCGCTCACCGTCTGCCCGCTGTCGAACCTCAAGCTGTGCGTCTTCCCGGACCTCGGCCAGCACAACCTGCGCACCCTGCTCGACGCCGGCCTGGTGGCCACGGTCAACTCCGACGACCCGGCCTACTTCGGCGGCTACATGAACCAGAACTTCACCGAGACCTTCGCCGCCACCGGCCTGACCGCGCAGCATGCCTGGCAGCTGGCGGCCAACAGCTTCGAGGGCAGCTTCGTGGAAGAGGCCGCCAAGCGCGCCTACGTCGACCGCCTCAACGCGGTGTTCGACACCTTCGCCTGATCGGCGGCGGCTCGCGCCGGCGGCGCCAGGAGCGGCCGCGCCAGCAGCGCGCAGAGCGCGGCAGCCCACCACACCAGCGGCCAGCCCGCGGCCGCCTGCAGGTGCGGGATCGACAACGGCGTGAAGAAGCAAACCCCGAAGACGCTGGTGTTGGCCATGCCCAGCGCGGTGCCGGCACGGGCCGCGCCCGAGAGCGTCGCCAGCTCGGTGTAGGCGACGCCGTGCCAGGCCGACACGCAGACGCCGCAGGCCACCAGCAGCACGACCAGCAGGCCCGGTGCGAGCGTGCCCATGCCGCCCGCCGCCGGCATCGCCCATGCCGCCAGTGCGAGACCGGCGAACAGCGCCGCGCTCAGCCCGCTGCAGGCGCGCAGGTAGGCGGGGCGGTTGCGCCGAAGGTCGGTCCAGCGACCGCTCCAGATCCGCAGGCCGATCGCGCCGACCTGCACCCCGACCATCGCCGCCGTGATCGCCGCGAAGCCGGCCTGCCCGAAGTCGTGCAGGAAGACGGTGCCGAAGGACAGCACCGCGAACTGCGGCGCGGCCAGGATGCCGATGCCGGCCACCATCCGCCAGATGCGCGCATCGCGCAACGGCCCGCCCGCGGTCGCGCCGGGCGCCAGGTGGCGTGATGCCGGCGTGTCTCGGCCGCTGCCTCGCTCGCCGGGCTGCGGCTCGCGCACCCAGCAGCCGGCCAGCACCGCACCGACCAGGCAGAGCGCCGAAAGCAGGCCGTAGAGCGCGCCGAAGCCGGCATGCAGCGCGACCGCCGGCAGCAGCAGGGCGCCGATGCCGCCGCCGAGTGGCACCGCGGTCTGGCGCACGCTCATCGCCAGGCCGCGTTCGCCTTCGCCGAACCAGCTCATCACCGCCCGGCCGCTGGCGCCGTTGACGCTCCCGCCCAGCAGGCCGACGCCGAGCAGGCCGGCGCCGAGCCAGCCCAGGCCGGGAACGTGGCCGGCCGACGGCGCGGCGAACACGGCCATCGCCAGCAGCGCCAGCGCGGTGCCGCCGAGGCCGGTGAGGAGCACCGGCCGGTCGCCCCAGCGGTCGGTCAGCAGGCCCCACGGCAGTTCGCTGACGGCGATGCCCAGGCCCATCAGGCCCAGCACCAGGCCCAGCGTGGCGTTGTCGAGGCGGTAGCCGGCGCGCATGACGACCGCGGTCATCGGGATGCCGCTGAAGGCGACCGAGAAAGCGGCGTTGGCGATGACGCCGGCGGCGAGGACCTTCCAGCGATGGCGCGGGAGATCGGTTGTGGATGTGGACATGCGCGGCAGTGTCGGCCGCTGGAATCATTTTGAAAATCAGAAAATAATCGACGCTTCGTCCCGAATTACAGGATGGTCCCGATGACCCAGGTGATGTTCGACCTCGACGTGATGCGCAGTTTTTCCACCGGCGTCTCGCTCGGCAGCTTCGCGCGGGCGGCCGACCGGCTCGGCCGCTCCACTTCCGCCGTGAGCGCGCAACTCAAGAAGCTCGAGCAGCAGGCCGGCACGCCGCTCTTTCGCAAGGCCGGGCGCGGCCTCGAGCTGACCGATGCCGGCCACACGCTGCTGGCCTATGCGCACCGGCTGCTCGACATCAACGACGAGGCCGCCGCGGCGATGCGCGGCGCCGACCTCCAGGGCTGGATCCGCATCGGCATGCAGGAGAACGTCGGCGAATCGCTGCTGCCCGCGGTGCTCGGCCGCTTCTCGCGCGCCCATCCGAAGGTCCGCATCGAGGCCTGCATGGCGCGCAGCGCCGAGCTGCGCGGGCGCATGCAGCTGGGCCAGCTCGACCTGATGCTGGTCTGGGAGATCAAGGGCGCGCCCGGCGCCGCCGCGCTGCCGAACGGCGAGCGGCTGGTGCGACTGCCGCTGCACTGGCTGGGTCCGGCCGATCCGGATTCGCTCGACGCGCCCTGGTGGTCGCAACGGCGCGCCGGCCAGGCGGCCGAGCCGCTGCCGCTGGTGCTGCTCGATGCCTCCTGCCCGTTGCGCGAGACCGTCACCACCACGCTCGACCGGGCCGGCGTGGCATGGCGGCACGCCTTCACCAGCACCAGCCTGTCGGCCCTGTGGGCGGCGTCGTCGGTCGGGCTCGGCCTGTCGGCGCTGACCGCGTTCGGCCTGCCGCCGCACGTGCGTCCGCTCGATCGCGAGCTGCTCGGCCTGCCGGCGCTCCCGCCGATGACCCTGGCCATGTACCGCGCTCAGGCGGAGCCGGAGCCGGCTGTGGCGCGGCTGGCCGAGTTGATGCGCGAGGCGGTGCGCGAGGGACTGAAGGACTGAGCGCGCGGTCTCAGTCGACGAAGCCCGTGGGCCGGTGGAAGTACGCGGCCTCCGGATCCAGCCGCTTGACCTGCACCGCCGGCGAGCCGGCGTAGACCGCGCAGTCCTCGACGTGGGCCTTGTTCAGCGTCGACGCGGCACCCAGGATCGAGCGGTCGGGCAGGGTCGCCCCGCCCAGCACCGTGACCCGGGTGCCCACGATGCAGTAGGCGCCGATGCGGATCGGCTTGCAGTCCTGCCGGTTGGTGACGACGTCGATGCCGTGCGTGATGAACTGCGAGGCATAGCCGGCGACCGTCGTGAACGCGCCGATCTCGATCTTGTCGGTGCAGTCGATGATGTGCGACTTGGTGATCGCCGCGTGCGCGCCGAGCAGCAGCGACGGGTCGCGCCCGGTGCGGTGCCTGAAGTGCCGGCCGCTCGGCGGATGGCCGGTGATCCAGTTGGAGCGGTCGATGATCGAATGGGCGCCGCAGTCCAGGCGCCGCAGGTGGATCGCGACGTTCAGGTGGCCGATGGACGCGCCTTCGCCCATCACCAGCTCGCCCGGGAAGATGTACGACAGCCCGATGCGGGCGCTGTCCGCGATCTGGTAGCCCCAGAAGCGCCGCAGCGCCCAGCGCTTGATCTTCCAGGGCAGGAAGACGATGCCCAGTGCCAGGAGGCGCTTCACTTGCCGGCCTTGCGCGCGTCGATGGCCCGCTGGTAGGCGGCGATGTAGTTGGCGGTCATCTGCGCGGCGCTGTAGTGCACCGCGTTCTCCAGGCCGAGGCGGCGCATCTCGCCCAGCCGCGGCGCGGCTTCCTCGATCGCGGCGGCCATGGCGACCGGATCGTTCGGGTCGACGTAGACCGCGCCCGGGCCGCCGATCTCGTTCATCGGCGGCAGGTTGGTGGTGAACACCGGACAGCCGCAGGCCTGGGCCTCGATGATCGGCCAGCCGAAGCCTTCCTGGAACGACGGGAAGAGCAGGGCGGTCGCGCAGCTGTAGAGCGCCCGCAGCTCCTCGTGCGAGATGCCGCGGACGTTCTGCGCCCGGTCGGTCAGGCCGTGGGCGGCCAGCGGCTCGGCCAGCTGCGGCTCCAGGAAGGGGCCGACGAAGAGCAGCCGGTCGACCACCGGCTGGCGGCCGTCCCGCTTGGCGCGTTCCTGCAGTTCGATGAAGGTGTTGACCACGCCCGGACGGTTCTTGCGCGCGATCTCCCAGCCGATGTGCATCAGGTAGCGGCTGTCGGGCGTGAGGCCGAAGCGGGCGATCAGGCGGGCCGCTTCTTCGCGCGGCACCGGCGCGAAGTCGTCGTTCAGGCCGTTGGTGACGACCGTGACCTTGTCCTCGGTCGCGAGGCCCATGCGCAGCAGCTCGCGCTTGGTCATGTCCGACACGCAGGCCACGAGGTCGGCGCGGCCGAGGCCTTCGGAGATCAGCCGCTGGAACAGCCGGCCGGTCCAGCTCACCTGGTAGCCCTGGCCGAGGCCGGCCTGGATCGCGATCACGTCGTGGCAGGTGACGACGCTGGGCCGGCTCTTGACCCAGCGCACGTACATGGAATTGGAATGGTCGCCGATATGCACCACGTCGGCCCAGCGCAGATGACTGCGCAGGGTCGGCAGGAACAGGATGAACTTGTCGATGTAGCCGAGCCACTTCCACAACCGCGAATTGGGCGAGATGCGGGTCAGGTGCTTCGCGGGGGCGATGACACGGACGTCGCAGCCGGCTTTCGGGAGTTCACGTTCCAGGATCCGCCTGAAGGCCAGCATGCTGGTCTGGCCGTCGGCCACGTAGTTTCCGATCAGGAGCACTTTCATCGGTGGCGCACGCTCCTGCTGGCTTCACTTCGATTCATTTCTGTTCCCGGGAAATTGGTGGGCTGAATTATGTTCGAGAGCAGGAAGGGTTCCGCCCGTGGCAGGGCCGCCTTCATATACGCTGCATACGGGCACGCGGATTGCGTCACGCTCTTGCTGCCTTAACCTCCGTGCCATGCAAGCGTACCGTGCCTCTCTTTTGCGTTTCGACGCCGCCGGCCAGCCGGTTTTCGACACCGACGGCCTGCTGGTCGTCGGCCCCGACGCGGCGGGCCGCCAGCGGGTGCTGGACGCCGGCGACTTCGGCACGGTGTCGGCGCGCCATCCGGGCCTGGCGGTGACGCACTGGCCGGGCCGCGTCCTGGCGCCCGGCTTCGTCGACATGCACATCCACTACCCGCAGACCGACATCATCGGCGCGCCTTCCGAAGGCCTCCTGCCCTGGCTCGAGAACTACACCTTCCCGGCCGAGGCCCGCTTCGCCGACCCGGCCCATTCCGCCGAGGTGGCGGAGTTCTTCCTCGACGAGCTGATGCGCAACGGCGTCACCACGGCGCTGACCTTCGCGACCTCGCACCCGCAGTCGGTCGAGGCCTTCTTCGAGGCGTCCAAGCGGCGGCAGCTGCGCATGATCACGGGCAAGGTGTTGCAGGACAGGCATTCGCCGGACGGTGTACGCGACCGGACTGAGCAGAGCCTGACGGACACCGAGGCGCTGATCCGCCGCTGGCACGGCGTCGACCGCCTCGGCTACGCGATCACCCCGCGCTTCGCGCCGACCAGCACCGACGCCCAGCTGCGCGGCGCCGGCGAACTGGCGGCCGCCTACCCCGACACCTGGATCCATTCGCACGTCGCCGAGAACAAGGACGAGGTGAAGTGGGCCCGCGAACTTTTCCCGAAGGCCCGCTCCTACCTCGACGTCTACCTCGGCTTCGGCCTGATGCGCGAGCGCGCGGTCTACGCCCACTGCATCCACTTCGACGACGACGACCGGCGCCTGATGCGCGACACCGGCGCCGCCACCGCGGTGAGCCCGACCAGCAACCTGTTCCTGGGCAGCGGCTTCTTCGACTTCGAGGGCGCCGAGCGCATCGGCTACCGCCACGGCCTGGCCAGCGACGTCGGCGGCGGCACCAGCTTCAGCCCCTTCTCGACCATGCTGGCCGCCTACTACGTCGGCCGCGAGGGCCAGACCAAGCCTGGCGTCAGCATCGCGCCGTCGCAGCTGTGGTGGCAGCACACCGGCGGCGCGGCGCACGCGCTGGGCCTCGAAGGCGTCATCGGCAACCTGCAGCCCGGCTGCGAGGCCGACTTCCTGGTGCTGAACCCGAAGGCCACGCCGCTGCTGGCGCGCAAGACCGCGCTGGCCGGCAACCTGGAGGAACTGCTGTTCGCGATGATCGTGCTGGGCGACGACCGGCTGGTCGAGCGCACCGTCGTTTCCCAGGCCGTCTGAACCTTCGCCGCTCCTAGAATGGCGGCCGAGGAAAACACCAGATGACCATCAAGAGCGACAAGTGGATCCGCCGCATGGCCGAGCAGACCGGCATGATCGAGCCCTTCGAACCGGGCCAGATCCGCGAGCGCGACGGCAGCCGCATCATCAGCTACGGCACGTCGAGCTACGGCTACGACATCCGCTGCGCGCCCGAGTTCAAGGTCTTCACCAACATCCACAGTACCGTGGTCGACCCGAAGAACTTCGACGAGAAGAGCTTCGTCGACTTCCACGGCGACAGCTGCATCATCCCGCCCAACAGCTTCGCGCTGGCGCGCACGCTCGAATACTTCCGCATCCCGCGCAACGTGCTGACCATCTGCCTGGGCAAGAGCACTTACGCGCGCTGCGGGATCATCGTCAACGTCACGCCCTTCGAGCCCGAATGGGAAGGCTACGTGACGCTCGAGTTCAGCAACACCACGCCGCTGCCGGCCAAGATCTACGCCGGCGAGGGCTGCGCCCAGGTGCTGTTCTTCGAGAGCGACGAGGTCTGCGAGACCAGCTACAAGGACCGCGGCGGCAAGTACCAGGGCCAGAGCGGCGTCACGCTGCCGAAGGCCTGAGGCCTTCCTTCGGCGCGGTCCTACATCCGCACGCGTCGCGCGCGGCGGTCCACCGAGACGCCGAGCCGCCACCATCCGGTCCATGCCGTGCGACAACCGCATGGCCCAAGGAGCAAGGCATGCGGATCATCGACACCCTGTATGAAACCAGCCCCTACCGGCTGCTGCTGGTCGTGGTGCTGGGCGTCGTCCTGGTGGCCCAGGCGATCGCGATGGTCGAGGTGACCCGCTCGCAGGTGCGCAAGGCCGACGCCTACTACGCGCAGCAGCGCGAGGCGCGGGACGCGGCGGCGGACCGGGCCGCATCCGCTGCGACTGCGGCGTCGGCGGCCGGTGTCGAGCGCAGCGCCGTCACCACGGCGTCGAACGACGCCTCGTAGCCGCAAGGTTCTCGCCTTGCCACCAAACGCGTACCATCCGCCGAGCGCCCCGAGCCAGGCGGCGACGAGGAGACACACATGAGGTGGGAAGGCAACGAACAGTCGGACAACGTCGAAGATCGCCGAGGCGACGGCGGCGGTGGCGGCGGTTTCCCGATCGGCGGACGCGGCATCGGCATCGGCACCATCGCGGTGGCCCTGATCGCCGGCTGGGTCTTCGGCATCAATCCGCTGACGGTGCTCGGCCTCCTGAGCGGCGGCGGGCAGTCCGCGCCGATGACTCAGCAGGGGCCGGCGCCCAAGCCGCCCGCCAACGACCAGCAGGCCGCCTTCGCCTCGACCGTGCTGCGCAACACCGAGGTGGTCTGGACCGACATCTTCCAGAAGAACGGCAAGACCTACACGCCGCCCAAGATGGTGCTGTTCCGCGGCGCCACCCAGACCGGCTGCGGCACCGGCCAATCGGCGATGGGGCCCTTCTACTGCCCGGCCGACCAGAAGGTCTACATCGACCTCGGCTTCTTCGACACCCTCAAGAACCAGCTCGGCGCGCCGGGCGTCTTCGCCCAGGCCTACGTGATCGCCCACGAGGTCGGCCACCACGTGCAGGACGAACTGGGCATCACCGCCAAGGTCGACCAGATGCGCGGCAAGCTGAGCCCGGCGCAGGCCAACGCGCTGAGCGTGCGGGTCGAACTGCAGGCCGACTGCTTCGCCGGCGTCTGGGCCCAGCATTCGGAGCAGTCCAAGCACTGGCTCGACCCGGGCGACATCGAGTCGGCCATGAACGCCGCGCAAAAGATCGGCGACGACACGCTGGAGCGCTCCGCCGGCCGCGCAGTCGTGCCCGACAGCTTCACGCACGGCACCAGCGCCCAGCGCCAGCACTGGTTCGGCGCCGGCTACAAGAACGGCAGCGTGCAGGACTGCGACACGTTTTCCGCCCGCTACCTCTGAGGCCTGAAAGGGCCGCCCCGGGGCACGTCATGGGCCTGTAACACGGGTTTTTTGCGGCGGTGCGACAATCGAGGGCTTCATGACAAGCTCCTTTTCCAACCTTTCCCTGTCCGAACCCCTGGCCCGCGCCGTCGCCGAAATGGGCTACGAGACGATGACGCCGATCCAGGAACAGGCCATTCCGGTGGTCCTTTCGGGTCAGGACGTGATGGGCGCGGCACAGACCGGCACCGGCAAGACGGCCGCCTTCTCGCTGCCGCTGCTGCAGCGCATGCTCAAGCACGAGAACAGCTCGACCTCGCCCGCGCGCCACCCGGTGCGGGCGCTGGTGCTGCTGCCCACGCGCGAACTGGCCGACCAGGTGGCCCAGCAGGTCAAGATGTACGCCAAGTACACCAACCTGCGCAGCACGGTCGTGTTCGGCGGCATCGACATGAAGCCGCAGACCCTCGAGCTGAAGAAGGGCGTCGAGGTGCTGGTCGCCACGCCCGGCCGGCTGCTCGATCACATCGAGGCCAAGAACGCGGTGCTCAACCAGGTCGAGTACGTGGTGCTCGACGAGGCCGACCGCATGCTCGACATCGGCTTCCTGCCCGACCTGCAGCGCATCCTGTCGTACCTGCCCAAGCAGCGCACCACCTTGCTGTTCTCGGCCACCTTCTCGCCCGAGATCAAGCGCCTGGCCGGCAGCTACCTGCAGAACCCGGTGACCATCGAGGTGGCCCGGCCGAACGAGACCGCATCCACCGTCGAGCAGCGCTTCTACAGCGTCAGCGACGACGACAAGCGCCGCGCGCTCAAGCAGATCATTCGCCAGCGCGGCCTGACGCAGGCTTTCGTCTTCGTCAACAGCAAGCTGGGCTGTGCCCGGCTGGCGCGGTCGCTGGAGCGCGAAGGCCTCAAGACCACCGCCCTGCACGGCGACAAGAGCCAGGACGAGCGGCTGAAGGCGCTGGCCGCCTTCAAGGCCGGCGAGGTCGACCTGCTGGTGGCGACCGACGTCGCCGCCCGCGGCCTCGACATCAAGGACGTGCCGGCGGTCTTCAACTTCGACATCCCGTTCAACGCCGAAGACTACGTGCACCGCATCGGTCGCACCGGTCGTGCCGGCGCGTCCGGCCTGGCGGTGAGCTTCGCCAGCGGCGGCAACGACGCGCGGCTGGTGGCCGACATCGAGAAGCTGATCAAGAAGAAGATCGAGCTGGAACCGGTCGAATTCGAGGAAGACCGCCCGCGCGGCCGCATCAACGACGGCCGCCGCCACTGGCGCGAAGAGGGCGAGGCCGGCGACGCCCGCGACGTCCTCGACACGCTAGACCGTCCGCGCGAGCGGGCCGACAGCCGCCCGGTTCGCAGCACCCGGCCGCACCGTGCGCCGGCGCAGCCGCGCGATCCCTTCTTCGAACAGCCCTACGAGGCACCGGCCGAGCGCGAGTCCGCGCCGGCCTGGGAAGCAGCCGCCAAGGCCGCGCCGTCGCGCGGCATCTCGAGCAACATCAAGAGCAAGCGCAAGGTCGCGGCCTTGTTCAAGCCGGAGCAGGCAGAGAAGGCCTGACCTGGCGGCTCAGCCGGGCTTGCGCGCCTGCGGGCAGCGCACCTGGAGCAGGTCCCGTTGCTGCAGCCCCGGGCCGATCCGCACCGCGCTCAGGCAGCCGCCCCAGACGCAGCCGGTGTCGGTGGATAGCAGGTCGGGACGAGACACCCATCCCAGCGTCGACCAATGCCCGAAGGCCACGGTCGCCCGCGCGGTGCGCCGTCCCGGGACGTCGAACCAGGGCATGAAGCCGGCCGGCGGCGCCGCCGAGCCGTCCTTGGTCTCGAACTCCATCACGCCGTCGGCGCTGCAGAAGCGCAGCCGGGTCAGCGCGTTGACGATCACCCGCAGCCGCGCGGGGCCGGTGAGCGCGTCGTTCCATTGCGCCGGTTCGTCGCCGTACATGCCGCGCAGGAATTCGCCGAGCGACGGACCGCGCAGCACCGCTTCCAGTTCGGCCGCGTGAGCCATCGTGTCGGCCACGCTCCATTGCGGCAGGACGCCGGCATGCACCATCAGCAGGTCGCCGCCGGCCAGCGGCTGGTGCAGGGCCATGTGCTGGTGGCGCAGCCAGTCGAGCATCGCCTCGCGGTCGGGTGCGCCCAGGATGTCGTCGAGCGTGTCCCTGCGGCCGGCCTTGCGCGCGCCGTGCGCGACGCCGAGCAGATGCAGGTCGTGGTTGCCCAGCAGGCTTCGCGCCGCGGCGCCGTAGCGCTGCATCCGGCGCAGCACGTCGGCCGACGCCGGCCCGCGATTGACCAGGTCGCCGAGCAGCACCAGCGTGTCTCGGCTCGGGGAAAAGTCGATGTGGTCCAGCAGGCGCTGCAGCGGTTCGTCGCAGCCCTGCACATCACCGATCAGGTAGAGTGCCATGGTCCCCATTCTCTCCCGCGTCCATGGATGTTCTGCTCCTGGCCTTGCTGACGACGCTCAACGCGGCGTTCGCAATGTCCGAAATGGCCTTGGCCACCAGCCGGCGTGCGCGCCTGGCGGCACTGGCCGAAACCGGGGACCTGGGCGCCATCGCGGCGCTCAAGCTGATGGAGCAGCCGACCCAGTTCCTCTCGACGGTTCAGATCGGCATCACCTCGATCGGCATGCTGAGCGGCATCGTCGGCGAGGCCGCCTTCGCCGCGCCGCTGGCGGTCTGGATGGTGCACCTGGGCATGGGCGCCGGCACCGCGGGCATCGTGTCGACCGCGGTGGTGGTGGGCTGCATCACCTTCTTCACGATCATCTTCGGCGAGCTGGTGCCCAAGCGCATCGGCCAGCTCTACCCCGAGCCGGTGGCGCGTTTCGTGGCCCGGCCGATGCGCGGCCTGGCGACCGCCGCCAAGCCCTTCGTGCTGCTGCTGTCGAGCGTGACCGCCGCCACCTTGCGGCTGCTACGCATCGATTCGAACGCCGCCCGCGTGGTCACCGAGGAAGAGATCTCCGCCAGCCTCGAAGAGGGCGTCGACGCCGGTGTGATCGAGATGCACGAGCACCAGATGGTGCGCAACGTGTTCCACCTCGACGACCGCCGGCTGTCCTCGCTGATGGTGCCGCGCGCCGACATCGAATGGCTGGAAGCCTCCGACACCGTGGCGCAGAGCCTGCAGACGGTGTCGGCGGCCGGCGCGTTGAACCTGATCCATTCCTGGTATCCGGTTTGCCGCGGCTCGCTGGACGACGTGGTCGGCGTGATCAGCGTGGCGTCGCTGCTGCGGCTGGGGGCGGGGCACGCCGGGCCAGTCGAGGCGGCGGCGCAGCCGGCGGTTTTCGTGCCGGAGACGCTGACCGGCATGGAACTGCTGGAGCAGTTCCGCTCGCACGCCGGCCGCCTGGTCTTCGTGGTCGACGAATACGGCGTGGTGCAAGGCCTGATGACGCCGCGCGACCTGCTGGAGGCGATCACCGGCGAACTGCAGGTGGCCACGCACGACGACGCCTGGGCCCGCGAACGGCCGGACGGCACCTGGGAGCTCGACGGCCTGATGCCGGTGTCCGAACTGCGCGCCCGGCTCGCCATCCGCGAGCTGCCCGAAGAGGACCGCGGCCGCTACAACACGGTGGCGGGGCTCCTGATGTTCGTCTCCGGCCATCTGCCGGCGGTCGGCGAGCGCATCGACTGCGCCGGCTGGTGCTTCGAGGTGAACGCGCTGGAAGGGCGGCGGATCGACCGGGTGCTGGCATTCCCGGATGCGCAGGCGGTGGACCTGGCGCCTTGAGAGGCTGGGGCTGAAGGTCTCGAGGATCTTCTCGTCCGAGGCTCCGGAACCGGCTCACTTTGCCTCTGTGGGAGAATGAAAGAATCTTCTCAAAAATCTTCTCATTTTCTCATGCAAAACCGGAGCATGGCCGCACGCGAATCGCTGGCGACGCTGCTTGGCCGCCGCCCCATGTCGAGCGCGGCCGAACTGGCCGCCGCCGTGGGCACGAGCGTGCCCACGGTGCACCGGTGGCTCGATGAACTGGGCGATCGCGTCGTCGCCGGCGGCAAGGCACGGCGCGCGCGCTATGCGCTCCGGCGCGCCCTGCGCGGCGATGCGGCGGACCTGCCGCTCTACGAGGTCGATGAAGCGGGCCGCGCGACCTTGCGCAGCCGCCTGGCGCTGACCGCGCCCGCCGGGACCTGGATGCCGTTCGAAGGCGCCGGCTGGCCGCTGATCGAGGAAGCGCGCGACGGCTGGTGGCCGGGCCTGCCGTACCCGCTCCACGACATGCGGCCGCAAGGCTACCTGGGGCGCCAGTTGGCGCGCGCGGAGCACCGCGTGCTGGCGGTCGCGCCGGATCCCGAGGAATGGTCGGACGACGACGTGCTCTTCGTGCTCTCGCGCAGCGGCTGGGACACCAGCGGCAACCTGATCCTGGGCGACGCGGCCTGCGAGCTCTGGCTGGAATCGAAGTCGTCGGTGGCCGATCCGCTCGCGGGCATGCAGGTCGGGCCGGCCTACGCGCGACTGGCCGAGCAGGCGATCGCGGCCGGCGTGCCGGGCTCGAGCGTCGGCGGCGAATTCCCGAAGTTCGGCGCGATGCGCGACCTGCCGGGCGCGGTCACGCCGCATGTGCTGGTCAAGTTCTCCGGCGCCGACGATTCGGCCGCGGTACGGCGCTGGGCCGACCTGCTGGCCGCCGAACACCTGGCGCTGGAATGCGCCGCCACTTTGCCGGGTGTGCGCAGCGCGCGCAGCCGGCTGATCGTGCACAAGGGGCGCAGCTTTCTCGAGGTCGAGCGTTTCGACCGCGTCGGCCTGTTCGGCCGCAGCCGCCTGTGCGGCCTCGACACCCTCAACGCCGCGCTCATCGGCGAGGGCACGATGGACTGGCCGAGGCTTGCCTCGCGGCTGGCACAGGCCGGCTGGCTGTCGGCGGAGGACGAGACTCGCGTTCGGCACCTGTGGTGGTTCGGCCGCCTGATCGCCAACACCGACATGCACCTGGGCAACCTCAGCTTCAGGCCCGAAGGCATGCTCCAGCTGGCGCCGACCTACGACATGCTGCCGATGCTCTACGCGCCATTGCCAGGCGGCGAGGTGCCCGTGCGCCCCTTCCAGCCGGCGCTCCCGCTGCCGGACCAGCGCGAAATCTGGGCCACGGCGTGCCGGGCGGCGATCGCCTTCTGGACCCGGGTCACGGGCGAGCGGCGCATCAGTGCCGGCTTCCGGTCGGTGGCGCAAGCCAATGCGCAACTGTTGGCCGACAACGCCGCCAGGGCCTGAAGCGTCCGGCGCCGACGCGCTCCAGCGGCCGCTCCTATACTGGCCGCCCCCCACGGAGACCGGAGACCCCCATGACCCTGCCCGCCACCACGCGCACCCTTCGTTCCCTCGTCAGCAGCCAGGGCGAGCTGACCCTTTCGCTGGTCGACGAGCCGATGCCGCAGCCGGCCGCCCACGAGGTGCTGGTGCGGATCGAGGCCTCGCCGATGAACCCGTCCGACCTTGGCCTGCTGTTCGGCGCGGCCGACCTGAAGACCGCCAAGGTCGGCGGCACGCCGGGCCAGCCGGTGGTCACCGCCACGGTGCCGGAAGCGGCGATGAAGGGCATGGCCGGCCGCGTCGACCAGTCGATGCCGGTCGGCAACGAAGGCGCGGGCGTGGTGGTCGCGGCCGGTGCCTCGCCCGAGGCGCAGGCCCTGATGGGCCGCAAGGTCGCGGTGCTCGGCGGCGCGATGTACACCCAGTACCGCGCGGTGCCGGTGGCGCAGTGCATGCCGCTGCCCGCTGACGCGAGCGCGGCCGATGGCGCCTCGTGCTTCGTCAATCCGCTCACGGCGCTCGGCATGGTCGACACGATGCGGCGCGAGGGCCACAAGGCGCTGGTGCATACCGCCGCCGCCTCGAACCTCGGCCAGATGCTCAACCGCATCTGCCGGCAGGACGGCATCGCGCTGGTGAACATCGTGCGCAAGAGGGAGCAGGAAGACCTGCTGCGCGGCATCGGCGCGAAGTACGTCTGCAACGCGACCGCGCCGGACTTCATGGCGTCGCTCACCGACGCGCTGGCGGAGACCGGCGCCACCCTGGCCTTCGACGCCACCGGCGGCGGCAAGCTGGCCGGGCAGATCCTCAACGCGATGGAAGCGGCGATCGCCCGCAACGCCGCGGGCGAATACAGCCGCTACGGCTCGAGCGTGCACAAGCAGGTCTACATCTACGGTGGCCTCGACCGCACGCCGACCGAATTCACCCGGGGCTTCGGCATGGCCTGGGGCATGGGCGGCTGGCTGCTGTTCAACTTCCTGCAGAAGGTCGGCGCCGAGGGCGCGCAGAAGCTCAAGGCGCGGGTGGCGGCCGAACTCAAGACCACCTTCGCGAGCCGCTACACCAAGGAGATCTCGCTGGCCGAGGCGCTGTCGCTGGCGGAAATCTCGGTCTACTCGCGCCAGGCGACCGGCGAGAAGTACCTGCTCAATCCGAGCAAGTAGGCAAGCCGGTCAGCGCGGGCAGGCCGGGCTGTGCTGGGCGATGTATCCGCGCAGCTTGGCGACCTCGGGTCGGTCGTCGGGGCCGATCGTGTCCTGGGTGTGGCTGCAGCCGTAGCCGGCCGCCGCGACCGTCGCCGGCGTCAGCACGTCGTCGCCGCGCGGCACGACGCCGTCGCGCTCCCACTTCACCATGTCCTCGAAGGCGGTGGCCTCCTCGGCGACCGTGAAGTCGCAATGCGTCGCGCCGCGGATCGCCCGCTGCACCAGCCAGCGGTCGTTGCCCTTGGCGCTCACGCGCTGGCGGTAGACCTGCTCCATGCCGAAGGGCACGTAGAGGTCGCCCAGCGTGTGCAGGCTGATCACCGGCACGTGGATGTCGCCGTTGACCTTCGGGATCCAGCGCAGACCGTCGCTACGTAGCCGGTTGGCGTCGGGCATCGCGCTCAGCTGGAGCACCTTGGCATTGAGCGCCGCGCTCCCGGCCGGGTCGCCGTCGATCGTGTAGGTGAAGCGCTGGGTGTCGGCGATGTTCTTGTTGACGATGCCGCTCACCGTGCCGTCGCTGCCGAAGGTGCCCCAGACGATCGGGAAGGAGCCGCCGACCTCCAGCCCGATGTCGAACATCGGCCGCGGGCCGCCGGTGAGGTTCTGCAGCACCGAAGCGAACTTCACGCCCGCCGGCGTCAGCGTGACGGTCGGCTTCATGGTGGTGAAGAGCGCGCTCGTCACCTGTGCCGAGATGTCGGCCCAGTCGCCGAAGGGATAGCGCGGCACGCCGGCGATCGCCTGCGCCGCCAACTGCGCGCCGGCGAAGTAGTCGAAGAGCGCGGTGTCGCCGACCACGCCGCACATCGGCACTGCGCCGTTGTAGCGGACCTTGTGCTTCTCGGTGGCGTAGGCCTCGTCCTCGATCGCCGCGGCCGTGATGTGGCCGCCCATCGAGACACCGGTGATGTAGACCTTGCCCGGCGCCGGCAGGTTGCGGCCGGCGGCGGCGGCGATCCGGTTGAATTCGAGCGCCAGCGCGTTGGTGTCCTCGACGCCGGCGCGCACGTCGTAGAAGTTCCTGCTGTAGCTGGAAGCCGCCCAGGCGTAGCCGTGCTGCACCAGGTAGCGGCGGATGGCCGGGTTCTGCACCACCAGCGCGTTGCCTTCGCCGGCATAGCCGTGCGCGTACATCACCAGCTTGCCGTTCCAGTCGGCCGGCACCTCGACGCGGTAGGCGGCGCCGCCGAGCACGCCGGCCCAGCGGCTGGTGGTGGCGACGTCGATCGTGTCGCCGGGCGCGGGCGCCAGCGCGGAGAAGGTGGTGTCGCCCGGCGCCGCCGGCTTGAAGGAAGTGCGGGCGTCCTGCGGCCGCTTGTCTTCCGGACGCCATGGCGCCATCGCGCTGCAGGCGACGAGGCCCACGGCGGCGGCGAGCGCCAGCACGAGAACACGGCGAGAGGGCATGGATCTGTCTCCGGCTAGGCTTCTGACGAGCCGCGCCCGGAGCGTAAAGGTGGGCCGGGCGCCGCTCGCTGCGGACTTACCCGGCCCCGGATCGCTTGGGAGACAGCCTGCGTGGCTTACTTGGCGGTCGGCATCACGAACTCGGCGCCCTTGCCGATGCTCTCGGGCCAGCGCTGCATGATCGACTTCTGCCGCGTGTAGAAGCGCACGCCTTCCTCGCCGTAGGCATGCATGTCGCCGAACAGCGAGCGCTTCCAGCCGCCGAAGCCATGCCAGGCCATCGGCACCGGGATCGGCACGTTGATGCCGACCATGCCCACCTCGATGCGGCGGCCGAATTCGCGCGCCACGTTGCCGTCGCGGGTGAAGCAGCTCACGCCGTTGCCGAACTCGTGCGCGTTGACCAGGTCGACCGCCTCCTTCAGGTCGGCCACGCGCACGCAGGACAGCACCGGGCCGAAGATCTCTTCCTTGTAGATGCGCATGTCGGGCGTGACGTGATCGAACAGCGTGCCGCCCATCCAGAAGCCGTCGCCGCAGCCTTCGCCCGTTTGCGCGGCGTCGAAGTCGCGGCCGTCGACCACCAGCTGCGCGCCTTCCTTGACGCCTTGCGCGATGTAGCCCGTGATGCGCTCGTGCGCCGCGCGGGTGACGATCGGGCCCATCTCGGCGGCGAGGTCGGTGCCGTTGCGCACCTTGAGCGTCTTCGCGCGCTCGGTGAGCAGCGGCATGATCTTCCCGGCCACATCGCCGACCAGCACCGCCACCGAGATCGCCATGCAGCGCTCGCCGGCCGAGCCGTAGCCGGCGCCGATCAGCGCGTCGACGGTCTGCTCGATGTCGGCGTCGGGCATCACCACCATGTGGTTCTTGGCGCCGCCGAGCGCCTGCACCCGCTTTCCATTGCGCGCGCCGGTCTCGTAGATGTAATTGGCGATCGGCGTCGAGCCGACGAAGCTGATCGCCTTCACGTCCGGATGCTCCAGCAGCGCGTCGACCGCTTCCTTGTCGCCCTGCACGACGTTGAAGACGCCGTCGGGCAGCCCGGCTTCCTTGAGCAACTCGGCCATGCGCAGCGACGCGCTCGGGTCGGTCGGGCTGGGCTTGAGCACGAAGCTGTTGCCGGCCGCGATCGCCACCGGGAACATCCACATCGGCACCATCACCGGGAAGTTGAAGGGCGTGATGCCGGCGACCACGCCGAGCGGCTGGCGCAAGGTCCAGTTGTCGATGCCGGTGGACACCTGCTCGGTGAAGTCGCCCTTGAGCAGCTGCGGGATGCCGCAGGCGAATTCGACGATGTCGATACCGCGCGTGACCTCGCCCTGCGCGTCGGTGAAGACCTTGCCGTGCTCGGCGGTGATGAGGTGCGCCAGTTCGTCGCGGTGCCGGTTGAGCAGTTCGAGGAACTTGAACATCACCCGCGCGCGGCGGATCGGCGGCGTGTCGGCCCAGGCCGGGAAGGCCGCCTTGGCCGCGGCGACCGCGGCGTCGACGTCGGCGCGGTTGGCGAGCGCGACGCGGCCGCTGACCCGGCCGGTGGCCGGGTTGAAGACGTCCTGCGCCCGGTCGGCGCTGCCGGACGCGGGGCGGCCGGCGATGAAGTGGGCGATCGAGGCGGTCATGG
>NZ_LMUW01000193.1 GCF_009765735.1 Xenophilus sp. L33 | reverse complement strand
CGCGCAGCAGCACCGAAAGAACGCGCTTGCCGCCTTCCGCCTTGTCGGTCGTCGCAGACAACGCCTTCACGCTGCGCAAGAAGCCCTTGGCGTCGGGCGCATTGAAGACCGGGCCGTCGACCATCAGGAAGTCCTGGGTGGTGTCGGATTCGGACCCTGGCAGTCGGGCGCCCTCGACCCCAATGACTTGAGCGCAACGGCACGTGGCAACGACACGCGATCATCCAGCTGCTCGGAGGGAGGCGACGAGAAGCGAATGACCAGGTCGTAGCTGCCAGGCTTGGCAAAGAGGCCTTGCGCCAGCTCCGGCGGCAGCCCAGGGAGCACCTCGATGGTGCCGCGCAACTGACCAAAGCTCTTCGAGTGAACACTGCGATGCGCGTGGCCCGTGTGCTCGTCCATGG
>NZ_LMUW01000192.1 GCF_009765735.1 Xenophilus sp. L33 | reverse complement strand
CCCAGCAGCGTCTCGTCGGTGAACAGGAACATGCGGATGTTCAGCGCCACCTCGGCGCCGTTGATCGCGTCGATGAGCGGCTTGGCGGTGTCGTCCGGGAGGACGATGAGCTGATGGGACATGGATGGCCGCCTTATGTCGGTGTGGCGTGCGCGACGATCGACGCCGCGCACGCGTGGTTGTCGCCCTGCGTGTCGTACTGGATGCGATGCAGCTCGGCATACACGCCGCCCTGCGCGATCAGGGCGTCGTTGGTGCCCTCCTCGACCACCACGCCGTCGGCCAGCACGATGATCTTGTCGGCATCGCGAATGGTGCTCAGGCGGTGCGCGATCATGATCACGGTGCGGCCCTTCATGAGCTGCGTCAGGCCCTCGATTACCAGCCGCTCCGATTCGGTGTCGAGCGCCGCGGTCGGCTCGTCCAGGATCATGATCGGGCTGTTGCGGATCACCGCCCGGGCGATGCCGATGCGCTGGCGCTGGCCGCCCGAGAGCGTGTCGCCGCGCTCGCCGACCATCGATTCGTAGCCGTGCTGCATCTTGCTGATGAATTCGTCCGCGTTGGCCAGCTTGGCGGCCGCGACGATCTCTTCCTGCGTGGCACCCGGCTTGCCGTAGGCGATGTTCTCGGCAATGGAGCCGCGAAACAGCACCGTCTCCTGCAGCACGAAGCCGATCTGCGAGCGCAGCGCGGTCAGCTTCACCTTGCTGATGTCCTGGCCGTCGATCAGCACCCGGCCTGCGCTCGGGTCGTAGAAGCGCGGCATCAGGCTGACCACGGTCGACTTGCCGCTGCCGGTCGGCCCGACGATGCCGACCACCTGCCCGGGCTCGATGGTGAAGGACACGTCGCGCAGCACCTGCGGCTCGTCGGCGCCATAGCCGAAGGCCACGTGCTCGAACCTGATCTCGCCCCGGGCGCGCCCGGGGTCGACGGCGTCGGGCACCTCGCGGATGATCTCGTCGGCGCCCAGGATCTTCTGGATGCGCTCCAGCGCGACCGTGGTCTGGGCGATGGTGCTGGCCATGCTGGCCAGGTCTTTCACCGGCTTGAAGAACTTGTTCAGGTAGGCCAGGTAGACGGTCAGCGCACCGGCGGTCATCGTGCCGGCGACGATCAGCGCGGTGCCCTTCCACAGCACGATGCCGGTGCACAGGGCGACCACGATCGCCACCACCGGCGACAGCAGCGACTTGATCTTACGCGCCCTCAGCGCCGCCTCGGTGCTGGCATGGCTGGCGGCGGTCATGTGGGCCACCTCCAGATCCTGGCGGCCGAAGGCCTTGATCGCGCGCACCGAGCCCAGGCCCTCCTGCACCACCGCGACGATCTCGCTCTGCTTGATGCGCACGTCGCGGGTCACGTCCTTGACCGCCTTCTTGAAGCGGAAGACGAACAGGATCAGGAACGGCATCACCGCCACGGCGATCAGGGTGAAGTCCCAGTCGAGCCAGATCATCAGGCCGAGCATGAAGACGATGGTGACGATGTCCACCATGATCCCCAGGGTCGACGACGAAGCAAAGTTCTGCACCGTGGCCACGTCGCTGGTGATGGTCGACATCAGGGTGCCGGTCTTGGCGCCGTCGTAGAAGGCCAGCGACAGACGGTGCAGGTGCTCGTAGATGCGCAGGCGCAGGTCGTTGGCGACCCATTGGCCGATGCTGGTGGTGTAGTAGTTGTCGATGTAGGTGGCGATGCCGCCGATCACGGCAATCACCAGCGTGGCGATGCCGGCGAACAAGGCCACGCCCAGCGTATGGCGCCCGATGCCCATCTGGTGCGCCCAGTCGAGCCAGGCCGGCAGGTGATGGGCCCCCAGCGCATCGTCCAGCACCAGCTTGAGCGGCCAGGGTGCCGCCAGGCTCATCAGCACCTCCACCAGCATCGCCACCAGCACGATCACCAGCCAGGCGCGGTAGGGCTTGAGCAGGCTCAGCACCAGTCGGTCCGTCTTCTTGTTCTGCTTCGCGGCCGCGTGTGTCGCGAGCAAGGTAGCGGAGTGCGGCCGCGCCTGCAACGGGGATACCAGCGCGGCCGTTGCCGTTAACTCTTGAGGGGTTTGGGTAGACATCGATCTTCCTGAGGGGGGCCGATGCAGCGAGCCCTAGCGGCGCAAGCCCACAAAGGCCACACCACCGCCCCAGGCGCCCCAATCAGCATCTTGCATCTCGTTCATCTGCGCCGCCTCGAGGTTGTCATTGCTCAATTGCTTGGCGACTCGCAACTTCTGGTAGGCCTCGTACTGGGTCGGCCCGCCCACATAGGCCAGGTTGTCGAGCGAGTCGGGAATCACGTAGTAGCGGGTGCCGTCATAGACGACCGGCGAGACCTGGTTCTTTGGCAGCTTGGCGAGAATCGCCTGCTGGCCAGGCTTGCTGGGCGTAATGACCTTGAAGCCCGCCGCAATGGCCAGATTGTCATTGCTCAGCGAAGTGCTTGCGCAGGCTGCAACGGACAGCACAAGGCCCGCGATCGCCGCGCGACAGGACAGGAGTTTCATTGCCGATTTCATGTTTTTCCTTTTTTAAGACGCTCAGAGGGCCCTGAGCAGGATGCCGCCGAAGATGAAAAGCCCGGCCGCCGACATGATTAGGGCCATCACGAACGACGGCTGGCGCAGCGGCCGGGTGGGCAGCAAGGCACGCATGCGGGCCCAGTACTCGATCGTGCCCATGACCATGGCGACCGTGCCCAGGCCGGTGAGGAACAAGCCCATGTCGCGCGGCGTGCTGGCCCGGCGCAGATGGTCTCCGGCCTGCGCGAAGCCTTCGAGCAGCTTGTAGATCGTGAAGCCGAAGCTGATCATCGACAGCGCCGTACGAACCCAGGCCATCAGCGAGCGATCGGCCGCCATCGCGGTGCGTTCGACGGCCAGACGGGTGTTAAACTGCGCCATCTCGCTGGACGACATTACGGACGGCGACGGTGGTGTGAGAGCCATGCCATTTCCTTGCATCAACCGTATCCGCCCCGCACCTTGCCCCGGAACACCCAGTAGATCCCGCAGGTGTAGACCAGAATCACCGGCAGCACCACCACCGCGCCGTAGAACAGGAAGCGCAGCGACGCTTCCGGCGCGGCCGCGTTGCCCATCGTGACCGCGTACGGAACCATGAAGGGCCAGAACATCACTCCGAGCGTCAGGTAGGCCGCGACGATGAACAGCACCGTGAGCAGGAAGGGCATGCCGTCGCGCATGCCGCGGCGCGCGCTCATCACCACGCCCAGGAGCGCCGCCACCGCGACCACCGGGAAAACCAGGCCCCAGGGACGCGCGCGCAGGTTGCTCTGCGCCACCGCGCCAGCGTCCACGGTCACCGAGACGGTGAAGGCCAGCCCCAGCACGATGAACACCGCCAGTGCCAGCCAGGGCACGCGCCGCCGCGCCCAGGCACGCAGTTCGCCTTCGCTCTTGAGCACGACCCAGCCCGCCCCCAGCAGCGCGTAGCCGAAGACCAGCCCGATGCCGGTCAGCACCGGAAACGGGTGCAGCCAGTCGAGCGAGCCGCCGGCGAACTGGCCGTCGCTCACCGGCAGCCCGCGCATCAGCGCACCCACTGCCGCGCCCTGCACAAAGGCGACCACGATCGAGCCGATGAAGAAGCCCCAGTCCCACAGCCAGCGCATGCGCACCGCCCGGAAGCGGAACTCGAAGGCGATGCCGCGAAAGATCAGCCCGACGAGAAGCAGCAGCACCGGCAGGTAGAAGGCGCCCATGAAGACCGCATACACCACCGGGAAGGTCGCGAACAGGCCAGCGCCGACGACCACCAGCCAGGTCTCGTTGCCGTCCCAGAAGGGCGCGATCGCGTTCATCATCTGCAGCCGGTGGCTCTCCTTGCTGGTGCTGCCGAACAGGATGCCCACGCCCAGGTCGAAGCCGTCCAGCACCACGTACAGCAGGATCGAGAAGCCGATCACCGCGGCCCAGAACAGCGCCAGGTCGCTGGGCGGCGGGCCGCCGGCGGCGCTCGCCGCGGACAGCGCATTCATCGCGCGCTCCCTGCCGGCGTGTCGGCGACGGTCTCGGTGCGCGCCGCGATCGCCAGCGGCCGGCTGCCGGTGACGCCGCCGG
>NZ_LMUW01000191.1 GCF_009765735.1 Xenophilus sp. L33 | reverse complement strand
CCGGTGCGGTGCCGAGCGCGGCGCCCAGGCCGATGCCCGCGAGCGCGCCGCCGAGCAGGCGCCGCCGGGTGATCCGCGATGCCGCGCCTTCGGTCTCGTGTGCGGAAGTTCGATCCATGCGCCGCCCGCTCAATGCGCCCGCACCAGCAGCTCGAAGCTGGCGTCGAGCGAAGCGGTCGATGCGCGGCCGC
The DNA here is from genome assembly GCF_009765735.1 of Xenophilus sp. L33. Taxonomy (GTDB): domain Bacteria; phylum Pseudomonadota; class Gammaproteobacteria; order Burkholderiales; family Burkholderiaceae_C; genus Variovorax. The sequence continues at coordinate 726 of NZ_LMUW01000191.1, read as the reverse complement.
GGCCCCAGCCGACCGCGCTGCGGTAGCTGCCCATGAGCGCCTGCGCGGCCTCGTCGCGTTCGGCGGGACTGGCGCGGCGGTCGGCGATCGGCGCCACGTAGAGCGCGTCCTCCGGGCAGTACAGCTCGCACATGAAGCAGGTCTGGCAATCGTCCTGGCGGGCGATGCGCGGCGCGCCGCCGGGCACCGCCTCGAAGACGTTGGTCGGGCAGGCGGCAACGCAGATGTTGCAGCCGGTGCAGGCCGCGCTGTCGATGATCTCGATCATGGCGTCACCTCCGCGGTCACGGCGTGGCGGCCGACCCAGACCTCGTCCAGGCCGCCGCTGAGCAGGCGGTGCCGCTGCGACGGGTCGAGCGCGCCGTGCTCGCGGCGCCGGTGCATGCCGCGGGTCTCGGTGCGCTGCAGCGCGCTGCGGTACATCCAGCGCGAGGTGGCGAGCATCGCTGCCGCTTCGCGAGCGCGCACCGCCTCGGTCGCGCTGGCGGCCGGTGCACTGGCGCGCAACCGTGCCCAGAGCGCGTCGAGCCGGCCGAGCGAGTCGCGCAGCGCATCGCCTTCGCGGAACCAGTTGCGCTCGTAGGGAAAGACCTCGTCCTGCACCGCGCGCACCACCGCCTGGCTGTCGATCGGCGCGGCGCCGCGTCCTCCGCGATCGCCGAGGGCGACGCCACCGGCGCGCAGCACGGTGCGGGTCGCCTGCGAGCGCGCGGCGCGGCCGAAGGC
>NZ_LMUW01000189.1 GCF_009765735.1 Xenophilus sp. L33 | reverse complement strand
CCGGCGCCGGGGCCTCGGCCGACGCATTGGCCTGCTGCGTCCCGGCGTCGCCGTGGCTGCCCCAAGGGCCGAAGCTGGCACCGATGCGGTCGAAGGCCGACTGCGGCATCCAGTAGAGCACCGCGGCGCCGATCAGGAGCAGCACCACCACCGCCAGCAGCGCGCGCGACGGCAGCCCGGTCGAGCCGTTGCCCGAGCGCGGCGCCGCCGAGCGCAGGTTCTTGCTGATCGTGCGGTCGGCGTCGGCCAGGCCCGGCCGCAGCGCGCCCGGCAGCTTGGCCAGCACCGGCGCCGGATCGATGCGCAGCGCCCGGCAGACGCTGGCCGCCAGGGCGCGGGCGAAGACCGCGTCGGGCAATGCATCGATGTCGTCGTCCTCCAGCGCGGCCAGCTTCTGCGGCGTCACCTTGAGCGCGGCCGCGACCACCTCCAGGTGCAGGCCGTGCGCCTCGCGCGCCTCGCGCAGCATGTCGCCGGCGCTCATGTGGGTCTTGTCGCCGGGCATCAGCGGCGCTGCCGCCGACGAGGCGCCGAACTCGCTCGCTTTCTCAATCATTGAAATTCCCGCGCCCGAACGCCGCTGCCTCCTTGGAATCGGGGAAGCGCCGCGTCAGCTGGTCGCCCAGCTGGTCCATCGCTTCCTTGTTGCCGAGCTGGCGTTCGACCTTGATGCCGAGCCACAGGGTCTCGGCGCTCGACTGGGAGCCGTTGTTGATGCGGCGGATGTAGAACTGGGCCCGCGACCAGTTCTGGCGCTGCGCATTCAGCGAGGCCAGGTTGTAGCCGATGATCGGATTGCCGGCGTCCAGCTCGTAGGCCTGGGTGAGGGTCCGCTCGGCTTCCTGGTTCTGGCCGGCCTTGATCTGGCAGACGCCTTCGGTCATCAGGGTCTTGGAGCGCCCGGCGTAGGTCGGGATCGCGAGCGCCGCCACGAACTGCTGCTGGCCGTCGGCATAGCGGCCCTGCTGGCACAGGAGCCAGCCGTAGTTGTGCAGCACGTCCGGGTTCTTCGGGTCGAGCGCGATCGCGCGGCGGAAGCTGTCCTCGGCCTGGGCGGGGTTGTCCAGCCGCATGTAGATCAGGCCGCGCAGGTTGTAGGCGTCGGCGAAGGTCGGATCGGAGATCAGCGCCTGCCGGACTTCCTCGAGCGCCACGGTAGTCTGGTTCTGCTCGAAATAGGCGATCGCCAGCTCGGTGCGCAGCTTGGCGCGCTGGCGGCCGGTGTTCTCGTCGGGGTCGGCAGCGGCCGGGGCTTCCTTGGGCTTGGTCTGGACCACGCCGTTGCGGGTGTTGATGCAGCCGCTCAGCAGCAGGACGGCGGCGACAGCGCCGCAAAGCAGTTGCGTCGGCAACCTGCGTGCGGACGGGAAGGCCTTGCTCATCGGGTCAGTGCTCCTCGCAATGGATAGGTCGGCGGATGCCGCGCGGCGCGACGCTCATGGCGCGGGATGCAGCATGACCACCCGCCGCTGCGCCATGCGCTCGGCGGCATGGGTGCGGTCCTTGACGTCGCCGGCCAGCTGGCCGCAGGCGGCGTCGATGTCGTCGCCGCGGGTCTTGCGCACGGTGGTCACGATGCCGGCTTCGCTCAGCGCCCGGGCGAAAGCCAGCACGCGCGGCTGCGGCGAGCGCAAGAGGCCGGACGCCGGGAACGGGTTGAACGGGATCAGGTTGAACTTGCACGAGATGCCGTGCCGGCGCACCAGCTCGACCAGCTGGCGCGCATGCTCGGGCTGGTCGTTGACGCCGTCCAGCATGCAGTATTCGAAGGTGATGAAGTCGCGCGGGGCGTGCGCCAGGTAGCGCTTGCAGGCCTCGAGCAGCTCGTCGATCGGGTATTTGCGGTTCAGCGGCACCAGGTCGTCGCGCAGCCCGTCGACCGGCGCATGCAGCGACACCGCCAGCGCCACCGGGCAGTCGGCGCCGAGGCGGTCGATCATCGGCACCACGCCGGAGGTCGACACGGTCACGCGCCGCCGCGACAGGCCATAGCCGTTGTCGTCGAGCATGGTGCGCAGGGCCGGCACCAGCGCCGAATAGTTCTGCAGCGGCTCGCCCATGCCCATCATCACGACGTTCGAGATGACCCGTTCGTCGCGCTTGAGGTGGCGGCGCAGGAAATGCTCGGCGAACCACAGCTGGGCCGTGATCTCGGCGGTGCTGAGGTTGCGGCTGAAGCCCTGGTGGCCGGTGGAGCAGAAGCGGCAGCCGACCGCGCAGCCGGCCTGCGACGACACGCACAGCGTGCCGCGGTCGTCCTCGGGGATGAACACGGCCTCGACCGCGTTGCCGTCGCCGACGTCGAACAGCCACTTGATGGTGCCGTCGGCGGATTCGTGCTGCGTCAGCACCGGCAGGGCCTCGACCCGCGCGGTGCCGGCGAGCTTCTCGCGCAGCGACTTGGCCAGGTCGGTCATCAGCGTGAAATCGCTGGCGCCGCGCTGGTGGATCCAGCGGAACAGCTGGGTCGCGCGGAAACGCTTTTCGCCCAGCCGTTCGCAGAACGCGGCCAGTCCCTCGAGATCGAAGTCGAGCAGGTTGGCCGTGGTCATCGCGTCAGCTGCGCCGGTCCTCAGCGGGCGTAGACGTTCAGGCCGGCGAAGAAGAAGGCGATCTCGACCTGGGCGGTCTCGGGCGCGTCCGAGCCGTGCACCGCGTTGGCGTCGATGCTGTCGGCGAAGTCGGCGCGGATGGTGCCGGCGGCAGCCTTCTTGGGGTCGGTGGCGCCCATCAGGTCACGGTTCTTGGCGATCGCGTTCTCGCCTTCGAGCGCCTGCACGAACACCGGGCCGGAAATCATGAACTCGACCAGGTCCTTGAAGAACGGGCGTGCCTTGTGCACCGCGTAGAACTGCTCGGCTTCGCTGCGCGACAGGTGGATCAGCTTGGCGGCCACGATCTTGAGGCCGGCGGCCTCGAAGCGGGAAACGATCTTGCCGATGACGTTCTTGGCGACGGCGTCGGGCTTGATGATGGAGAGGGTGCGTTCGATGGCCATTGTGTTTTCCTGAGAACTTGGATCTTGATGAGTTCTGCCGAAGCCCTGATGCAAATCCGCGCAGGGATTGCGAGCCTTGACAAAGCCTCTGATTTTAACCGGGCGAATTGGTTCGCTTCAGCGTCCGCGACGTCGGCCGCCGCCCTGGCCGGCCGGGCCGCCGAAGCCGCCACCGCCGCCCGGGCC
>NZ_LMUW01000188.1:91984-106112 GCF_009765735.1 Xenophilus sp. L33 | reverse complement strand
CTGGGCACGCCGCCGGCGTCGGCCTGCGCCCACGCGCCGGCAGCGCCGCCGACGAGGCCGGCGGCGAGAAGCGAAATCAGGAGCCTCGAAGTCATGTGCTGTTCCCCGTCACAGGCCGCCGATTCTGCGCGACCAAGGCCCTTCGAACCCACCTGGTGGCCGAAGCGATAGACTTTTCGCTTTATTCCAAGGAGCAGCAACATGAGCAAGCGTGATGTCGTGGTGCTGGGCGCGGCGCGCTCGGCGATCGGTACCTTCGGCGGTTCCCTCGCCGACATCGAGCCGGCCGAACTGGCCGGCACCGTGATGAAGGAAGCGGTCGGCCGCTCCGGCGTCGACCCGAAGGCGATCAACTACGTGACCGTCGGCAACACCATCCCGACCGAATCGCGCTTCGCCTACGTGGCGCGCGTGGCCTCCATCCAGGCCGGCCTGCCGATGGATTCGGTGGCGATGTCGGTCAACCGGCTGTGCTCGTCCGGCCTGCAGGCGATCGTGACGACGGCCCAGAACATCCTGCTGGGCGATTGCGACTACGGCGTCGGCGGCGGCGTCGAGGTGATGAGCCGCGGCGGCTACCTGTCGACCGCGATGCGCACCGGCGCGCGCATGGGCAACACCCAGATGATCGACATGATGGTCGCCACCCTGACCGATCCCTTCGGCGTCGGCCACATGGGCATCACCGCCGAGAACCTGGTCGCCAAGTGGGGCATCACCCGCGAGCAGCAGGACCAGTTGGCGGTCGACTCGCATCGCAAGGCGGCCGCCGCGATCGCCGAAGGCCGCTTCAAGTCGCAGATCGTCCCGATCGTGCGCCAGACCCGCAAGGGCGAGGTCACCTTCGACACCGACGAGCACGTCAAGCCCGCCACCAGCCTGGAGACGCTGGCCAAGATGAAGCCGGCCTTCAAGAAGGACGGCTCGGTCACCGCCGGCAACGCCTCGGGCATCAACGACGGCGCCGCCTTCTTCGTGCTGGCCGACGCCGCGGTCGCGGCCGCCGGCGGCCACAAGCCGATGGCGCGGCTGGTGTCGTACGCGGTGGCCGGCGTGCCGAACGAGATCATGGGCGAAGGCCCGATCCCGGCGACCAAGCTGGCGCTCAAGAAGGGCGGCCTGACGCTCGACCAGATCGACGTCATCGAGAGCAACGAGGCCTTCGCCTCGCAGGCGATCGCGGTGGCCCGCGGCCTGGAGCTGGACATGACGAAGGTCAACGTCAACGGCGGCGCGATCGCGCTGGGCCATCCGATCGGCTGCTCGGGCGCCTTCCTGGCCACCAAGGCCATCTACGAGCTGCATCGCAGCGGCGGCCGCTACGCGCTGGTCACGATGTGCATCGGCGGCGGGCAGGGCATCGCCGCGGTCTTCGAGCGGCTCTGAGCGCGGTGGTGGCGGCGGACGTCGGCAAGCGATGAGCGAAGCCGGCATCGCCGCCATCCTGCGGGCCGAGCGCGGCGCGGTCGCGCTCACCTACGGCCTGACGCTGGTCGAGAACGCCTGCATGCTGGCCTACCCGGCGCTGACCGGGCTGGCCGTCGATGCCCTGCTCAAGCGCCGCTACGGCGGCCTCGCCACGCTGGTCGCGGTCTGGCTGCTGCACCTGGCGATCTCCTTCGCGCGGCAGCGCTACGACACCCGCGTCTTCATGGGGCTGAATGCCCGCATCGCCTCGCACATGATCGGCGAGCAGAGCGACAAGGGCCACGGCACCAGCGCGGTCTCGGCCCGGGTCGAGATGGTGCGCGATATCGTCGGCTTCTTCGAGAAGGAAGTGCCGGACATGGTCCACCACGCGATCGCGGTGGTCGGCTCGCTGGCGATGCTCTTCACCTACGACGTCGACGCCGGGCTGATCGCGCTGGCGGTGCTGCTGCCGATGGCGCTGGTGAACGCCTGGTACTGGCAGAAGGCGGTGCGCCTGAACCGCGGCATCAACAACCAGATGGAGCGCGAGGTCGACGACATCGTCTCGGGCCGGCCCTTTCGCATCCGGCGCCACTTCTGGCTGCTGCGGCGCTGGAAGGTGATGATGTCCGACGCCGAATCCTGGACCTGGGCGCTGGTCGAACTGTGCACCGTGGCGGCGCTGGTCTTCATCCTGATCGACTTTACCCGTTCGCCGGACTTCACCGCGGGGGCCATCTACGCGGTGCTGGCCTATGTCTACGACTACCTCGAAGGCCTCAATCACGTGCCGACGCTGGTCAACAACCTGGCGCGGCTGAAGGACGTGCGCGCGCGGCTGGCCTGAAGCCTCCGAGGTCGGGAAAATACCCGTGCGCGGGCGTACCTTGTCACGCAATATCGTACGCATGCTTACTAAATCCTCCGCCGATTCGATCGGTTTCATCGGCCTCGGCGACATCGGCGCGCCTATGGCGTTTCGCATCCTCGAGGCCGGCCATGCGCTGCGGGTCTGGAACCGGGGCCCGGGGCGCAGCGACGCATTCGCGGCCCGCGGCGTGCCGGTGGCGGCATCGGCGGCCGATCTCGCCGCCTCCTGCGACGTCGTCTGCCTGTGCGTCAGCAACACCGAGGCGGTGCAGGAAGTGGTTTTCGGCCCCGGCGGCGTCGCCGCGAGCGGCCGCGAAGGACTGGTGGTGCTCGACCTGTCGACCACCCATCCGGTGCGCACCCAGGAGATGGCGACTCGGCTGGCCGAGGCCCACCGCATGCGCTGGGTCGATGCGCCGGTCTCCGGCGGCCCGGCCGGTGCCCGGGCCGGCACGCTGGCGGTGTTCGCCGGCGGCGAGACGGCCGATGTCGAACGGGTGCGCCCGCTGCTGATGAGCTTCGCCGGCCGGGTCACCCACATGGGCGCCAATGGCTGCGGCATGGCGATGAAGGCCTGCAACCAGATCCTGAGCTTCACCAATGCCGCGGTGGCGGCCGAGATGCTCCACATGGCGGCGCGCTTCGGCATCGACCCGGCGCTGGTGCCGGAGGCGATCGTCGGCGGCTTCGCCGACTCCAGTTTCATGCGCCACTACGGCCAGCGGCTGGTCGACGGCACGGCCACCGGCAGCACGGTGACCGCGGTCAAGGACATGGACATCGCCACCGACCTCGGCCGCAGCACCGGCAGCCCGCTGCCGGTGACCGGCCTGGTGGCCTCGCTCTTCAAGCTGGCGCTGGCGCAGGGCGACCGCAACAGCGGCCTGGGCGCGCCGATGCGGCTCTATGCGCAGGGGCCGCTGGTGGCGCGCCAAGCCCAATCCACTTCCTCCAAGGCCGGATCACCGGACACGAAATGAGCCCACTGATCGACTCCGCTCACCCCGCATCGGCCGGCGCCGTGGCCGCCCTCGAGGACGTGGCGGCCGGCTGGAACCGCGCCTCGGCCACCTGGAACTGCGACGCGCTGGCCGCGATGTACTGGGACGAGGCGACGCTCTTCGGCGGACGGCCATACCTGTCGGCCGGGCCCGAGGGCATCCGCGACTATTTCGCCTCCTATGCCGACCAGCTGAAGGTGGTTGGGCTGGCACTGCGCGACCAGGTGCTGGTCGAGCCGGCGCCCGACATGGTGCTGGCGCAGGGCTTCTGCGAATTCAGCTTCACGCTGGCCGACGGGCGCGTCACCGGCACGACCATGCGCACCTCGCTCGTGCTGATGCGCCGCCAGGGCCGCTGGAAGATCCTGCAGCACCACTTTTCTTCGCTGCCCGAGAAGCCGCCGACCGAAGGCTGAGTCCTCGCCGGAGGCGGGAAAACCCGCGGACCACGAACTGACATTCTGCATACAATTTTTGCATACCAGCCTGCGTATCAGCGCCCATCGAGCGCTTGCGGGGCTGGGTGCCTGAGTTGATTCCCTCACCCGCAGGAGACGCAGATGGAAATCCGAAATCCTTCCCCCGGCCTCTACAACGAAGACCTGGCGCCCGCCAAGGAACGTCACTGGGGCGCTTTCAGCATCTTCAACGTCTGGACCTCGGACGTGCACAGCCTCTGGGGCTACTACCTGGCCGCCAGTCTCTTCCTGCTGTGCGGCAGCTTCGTCAACTTCGTGATCGCCATCGGCCTCGGCTCGCTGGTGATCTTCGCGTTGATGAACCTGATCGGCTATGCCGGCGAGAAGACCGGCGTGCCCTATCCGGTGCTGGCGCGGGCCTCTTTCGGGGTCTGGGGCGCCAACCTGGCGGCGATGGTGCGGGCGATCGTGGCCTGCTTCTGGTACGGCGCGCAGACCGCGGCGGCGTCCGGCGCGATGGTCGCGCTCCTGATCCGCAGCGACGCGATGCTGCAGTTCCACCAGAACACCCACTTCCTCGGCCACTCCGGGCTGGAGGTGATCTGCTACGTGGTGATCTGGGCGCTGCAGCTGCTCATCATCCAGAAGGGCATGGAGACGGTGCGCAAGTTCCAGGACTGGGCCGGCCCGGCGGTCTGGGTGGCGATGCTGATCCTGGCGATCGGCCTGTGCGTGAAGGCCGGCGGCTTTTCCTTCGACCACGGCATCCCGATGAACGTGCTGCTCGAGAAGACCAAGGACGCCGGCGTCGACGGCGAGCCGGGCTCCTTCTGGGCGCTGATGGCGGTGGCCGCGACCTGGATCACCTACTTCGCGGCGCTCTACCTGAACTTCTGTGACTTCTCGCGCTACGCCAAGAACAAGGACGCCGTGAAGAAGGGCAATCTCTGGGGCCTGCCGATCAACCTGATCGCCTTCTCGTTCGTCGCCGGCATCACGACCATCGCGGCCTTCAAGGTCTACGGCGAGGTGCTGCTGCATCCGGAGCAGATCTCGGCCAAGTTCGACAGCTGGGTGCTGGCGCTGATCGCGGCGCTGACCTTCGCGGTGGCCACGCTGGGCATCAACGTGGTCGCGAACTTCGTGTCGGCCGCCTTCGACATCTCCAACACCTTCCCCAAGCAGATCAACTTCAAGAAGGGCGGCTTCATCGCCGCGGCGATCGCGCTGATCCTCTATCCGTTCGCGCCCTGGGAAGGCAACGCCGCCCACTTCGTGAACGCGATCGGCGCCACGATGGGCCCGCTGCTGGGCATCATCCTGGTCGACTACTACCTGGTCGCCAAGGGCAACATCAACGTCGCGGCGCTCTACCAGGAGCATGGCGAATACCGCTACGAAGGCGGCTGGAACATCAACGCGCTGGTGGCCGCCGCGATCGGCAGCATCTTCTCGACCTTCCTGCCCAACTTCACCAACCTGCTGCCGTCCTGGTGGGGCACCTACGGCTGGTTCTTCGGCGTCATCATCGCCGGCGGCACCTACCTGGTGATGTCGAACCTGCGGCCGCGCACGGTGGCGATGGCGGCGCGCGCTTGAGCGCTCCGGCAGCCAAGGAGAGCATCGCCGAGCGGGTGGTGCGTTCCATCCTCGACCGCAAGCTCAGGCCCGGCGAGCGGCTCGGCGAGAAGGAGATGGCCGACGTCTTCGGCGTCAGCCGCACCCTGGTGCGCGAGGCGCTGATGCAACTGCAGGCGCGCGGCTTCGTCGAGGTGCGGCCGCGGCTGGGCTGGTACGTGGTCGAGCCGTCCTTCGAGGAAGCCCAGGAGACCTACGCGGCGCGCCGGATCATCGAGCCCGGCATGCTGCGCGACGCCGGCGTGCCGCTGCAGACCGTCATCCGGTCGTTGCGCCGGCACGTGGCGCAGGAGCGCGAGGCGATCGCCGGCGCCGGTGCCGGCACCCGCAGCGTGCTGCTGGCCGAATTCCACGTCTGCCTGGCCGAGGCGCTGGGCAACCGCTTCATCAGCCGGATGATGGAAGAGCTGTCGGCGCGCACCACGCTGGTCTCGGCGCTCTACCAGTCGCAGACCGAGGCGCTGCATTCGAACGAGGACCACGCCGCGATCGTCGACGCGCTGGCCGCGGGCGACATGGTCCTGGCCGAGCAGCTGATGCGCGCCCACATCGACGGCCTGGCCGCGCGGCTGGACGAGACCCTGGCGGGCAGCGCCCGCACCCAGGACCGCCTGATGGCGGCGCTCGGGCCGCCGCCGCAACTGCGCCGGGCCTGACGCCTGCGCGCCCGCGCGGGAAGCGACAATCCCGCGGATGCATCGAATCGAAACGCCATGGCGCCGATCGGGCGCGGCGAGCCTCGCGCTGGCGGCCGCCGTGCTCGCGGGCTGCGCATCGGCGCCGCCGAAGGCGCCTGCTCCGCCGCTTGCGCCCGTCTCACCGGTCGCACCTGTGCCACCTCTCTCGCCACCGACGGCGCCGCCCGCGCCGCCGCCCGTCACGCGGCCGAACCTGCCGCCCACTTCGGGCGCCGACGATGCCGCCACGCAGCAGGCCTTCCAGCGCTGGGTCGCCGACTTCAGTGCCGGCGCGCGCGCGGCCGGCGTCAGCGAGGCCACCGTGCGGCTGGCCTTCGACAACGTGCAGTACCTGCCGCAGGTGATCGACCTGGACCGGGCGCAGCCCGAGTTCACCCGCACCGTCTGGAGCTACCTCGACAACACCGTGACCGCACAGCGCGTGGCGCAGGGCCGCGACAAGCTGCAGCAGTTGCAGGCCGGCCCGGCCGGCGCGGCGACCGCGCGCTACGGCGTGCCGCTGGCGATCGTGGTGGCGATCTGGGGCATGGAAAGCAACTTCGGCAGCAACTACGGCAGCACGCCGACGATCGACGCGCTGGCGACGCTCGGCTTCGACGGCCGGCGCGAGGACTGGGCCAAACGCGAGCTGATGGCGGCGCTGAAGATCCTCGACCAGGGCGACATCGACCGCGACCACATGATCGGTTCCTGGGCCGGCGCGATGGGCCAGACCCAGTTCCTGCCGTCCAACTTCCTGGCCTACGCGGTCGACGCCGACGGCGACGGCCGGCGCGACATCTGGGGCAGCATGACCGACGTCGCCGCCTCGACGGCCAATTTCCTGTCGAGCGTGGGCTGGCAGCCCAACCAGCCCTGGGGCGTCGAGGTGCGCCTGCCGGCGGGCTTCGACTACGGCCGCGCCGACCCGAAGCTGCGCCAGTCCAGCGCCCAGTGGGCGGCCGAAGGCGTGCAGGCGGCGAGCGGCCGGCCGCTGCCGGCCTTCGACGACGCCGAGGTCCTGCTGCCTGCCGGTGCGCGCGGACCGGCCTTCCTGGTCGGGCCGAACTTCCGGGTCATCCTTCGCTACAACAACTCCACCAGCTACGCGCTGGCCGTCGGCCTGCTGGCGCAGCGGATCGGCGGCGGTCCGGCGGTGCAGGCGACCTGGCCGCGCGACCTGCCGCCGCTCAGCCGCAGCCAGGTGATGGACATGCAGACCGCGCTCAACCAACTGGGATTCGACACCGGCACGCCCGACGGCGTGATGGGCCCGGCCACCCGCGACGGCCTGCGCCGCTGGCAGCGCAGCGTCGGGCTGCCGGCCGACGGCTACCCGAGCGCGCCGCTGATCGATCGGCTGGTCGCGCCCTGAATCGACGCCTCAGGCGTCGAGCGGCGCGTCGTCGAGCAACCCGGGATCCAGCTCGCGGATGCGCTCGTCCTCGTAGTAGCCGCCGTATTCGGTGTAGCGCAGGAAGGGCCGCGCGCAGGCCGCGCACTGCCAGACCTCGCAGCGGTTGTACGGGAAGAAGGCCAGGGCGATCGGCGCGTCGGGCGACCAGGCATGGGTGCCGCGCGGATGGTGCTCGCGCACGCTCGGATCGTCGATCTCCGGGTCTCGCAAGGTGCCGATGCGGCGCAGGCCCGCGCGGTCGAAGGTCGCCGACAGCGACTCCCAGCCCGGGCATGCCAGCGAGGCGCAGACGGTGCAGCGTGAAGCGGAAGCAGGAGTGTTGCGGTCCGCTCCGAGGCGCCGCAGGTCGTCGATGCCCAGGCGGGGCAGGGTGGAGGCGCTCATGCCGCGATTATCGGCGGCGCGCTTCGGTCCGCTTGGGACCGCTTCAGGCCTGGCGCTGCTTGAGCTCCGTCCTCAGCAGGGCGGCGAAGGCCTCGACCGCCGGCTCGGCCGCGCGGTTGCTCGGAAAAGCCAGGTTGACCCGCAGCGGCGGAAAGCGGAGGTCGGGCAGGAGGCGCACCAGGCGCCCGCTCTTGACGTCTTCCTGGCACAGGTGGTCGAGCAGGCAGCCGATGCCGACGCCGGCGCTGACCAGCCCGTGCATCGCCAAGGGCTCGTTGGAAATGATGCTGGTGCGCGAGTCGACCTTGAAGCGGCTCTCGGTGATCGTGCCTTTGTGCGCCATGCCGGCGGGGCGGTCGCCTTCGTCGGCGTCGTCGCTGGCGATCAGGTCGTGGTCCTGCAGGTCGGCCGAGCTGGCCGGCACGCCGCGGCGCAGGAGGTAGTCGGGAGCGGCATAGAGGTGCCGCGACACGGTGGCGCAATGGCCGACCGCGGAAGGCGAGTCGAGGAAGACGGCGATGTCGACGTCGTTGGCGCGCAGCGCCGCCTTGCTGCTGGTGTAGCGCACCGAGGGGCGCACTTCCAGGAAGCCTTCGGCGAAGCGCGGCAGCAGCCGGTTCTGCAATTCGGCTGCGAGGCCGAGACCGCTGTCGACGCAGACCGTGAGCCGGTCCTGCGGCTGGATGGCCGCGATCGCCGCGAAGCTGAGCGGCTCGCCGACGCGGGTGAGCATCTCGTCGCAGCGCTGCTGCAACGCGGTGCCGTAATGGGTGAGGTGGACCTTGCGCGTGGTGCGCTGCAGCAGCGGCGCATTGAGCATCCGCTCCAGGCGGCTGATGCTCCGGCTGACGCTCGACTTGTTGATCTCCAGCTCGTCGGCGGCCAGCGAGAAGCTCTTGAGCGACGCCACGTAGGCGAAGACCCGAAGGTCGTTGAGATCGAGCATGGCTAGCCGACCTTCGGAGTCGTCTGGAATCGGTGCATGTGTTCCCACTTCGGTCTTTCCCAAATCAAAAAGCCACCCGGCTTTCGTCGGGTGGCTTTCAAGTCTTCTTCAAGTGCTGGCTCGCGCCAGCGCCCGATCAGAAGGCGTGGCTGATACCCAGGTCGTAGCCCATCGACTTGTTCGGCACCGCTGCGCCGACGCCGCCGGGGATCGTGCCCGTGTAGAAGGTCGGGCCGCCGTTGACCGTCAGGTCGGCGCCGTGCTTGTTCTTCAGGTAGGCGAAGGTGGCGTACAGCGAGGTCCGCTTGGACAGGTTGTAGATGTAGCCCACCGAGAACTTGTCGGCGCTCGGGTTCGGGTTCAGGTTGGTGAAGTTCAGGTTGTTGATGTTGTTGTACTTGATCACGCCGTACGAAGCGCGGATCAGGCCGACACCGACAGGAACCGTCACACCGACCAGGCCACCGTTGGCACCCGGATGGGCGATGCCGAAGGGGTTGAGGGCGTTGGTCGCCAGATCGGTCTTTTCCTTGTTGTTCGAGTATTCGGCCCACAGCTTGGCGACGCCGAAGTCATACGAACTGCCGATGTTCCAGATGTCCAGGTTGGTCGTGCTGCCGGCGAAGTAGTTCGACGCGATCGTGCTTTGCGCGTAGGCCAGGGCAACGTCCAGCGGGCCGCTGGTGTAGCCGACGCGGCCGCCGATGTACTTGCCGGCGCGGGTGTTGGTGGCCGGCAGCGGGGTCAGCGTGCCCGGGTCGTACGACGTGTTGTTGTTGAACGCATACATGAGCTGGCCGTAGAAGCCGCCCAGGTTCGGCGGCAGGAAGTAGCCGACCGAGTTGATGGCGCGCACGTAGCTCGGGTTGGCCTGGAAGCCGGTGGTGATCTGGCCGGCGCTCGAGAAGCCGCCTGCATTGGCCATGATGTTGGTGCCGACGCCGTTGGTGCCGAACGGATCGAACACGGTGTCGGACCAGAAGGTCGGGGTGTAGTCCTTGCCGAGGCGGACTTCACCGAAGTTGCCCGACAGGCTGACCGTCGAACGACGGTTGAAGTTCAGGCCGCCGCCGGTGGCCGCGCCCGTGCCGTTGTTGTTGTTCAGGCCGGCTTCGAGCCAGAAGCTGGCAGCGAGGCCGCCACCGAGGTCTTCAGTGCCGCGGAAACCGAGGCGGCTGGAGTTTTGGCCGGAGTTCGACAGCGTGTTCTGGTTCTTGGTCACGGTCACGCCGAAAGGCGTTTCCGATTGAGCCCGGAAGCCCGTGATGGAAGCGTCGACCACACCGAACAAGGTGACGGAAGACTGAGCCGATGCGACACCGGCGACAGCCAGGGCAGCCAGGGCGACCAGAGATTTTTTCATTGCAAGTTTCTCCAAATATGAACAAAGGATCCCGCCGAAATCTTTCACCGTCTTCATGCGAAACCCGGGCCAACCCCCGTCCGGGAAGTTGTCGCTATTGCACCAGAATCGGCTCGATTCGATGGGGAATTGCCTTGAAATTATTTGTGGAGACAACTAACTCGTTGTCGATATACGACAGCTTGAATTGCGCTTAATTAGATCTCTTTCGAGTCAATTGAAGTGCTTGATTAAGCGTCGATTGGAGCGCGAGACATGGCGCTTCACTGCGGAATTGCTTGGCCGGAATCCGCTTGATACGACTCTTAAATACTCTTAATGACGCTTGAACAAGCGTCGGATGGCCACTCGACAGGCAGGCGAAGCGTGACGCCCCGGCGGCGCGGACGCCGCCGGATCCGTCACGGGCAGGTGCTAGTCCCGCGCGTTCTCGACCACCGCGATCTGGCGCAGGGTCTCGAAGATGAGGCGGTTGGGCGGAACCTTCAGGCCGAGCTCGGCCTGGATCGCGGTCACGCAGCGCATCGCCAGCAGCGAATGGCCGCCGAGGTCGAAGAAGTTGTCGGTGCAGCTCACTTCGTCGATCTCGAGCAACTGCGACCAGATGGCGGCGATCACCTTCTCGCTGTGCGTCTCGGGCGCCACATGGCTGCGGGCCTCGGCCAGCACCACGTCCATGGCCGGCGCCGGCAGCGCGCTGCGGTCGACCTTGCCGTTGGGCAGCTGCGGCATCTCCCACAGCGCCACGAAATGCTGCGGGATCATGTATTGCGGCAGGCGGGCGCGCAGGTGCTCGCGCAGCGCCGAGGGCGTCGGTGCGATCTCGCCGCGCGGCACCAGGTAGGCGACCAGCCGCACGTCTTCCTCGCTGCGGGCGTGGGTGACGGCGACGCAATGCGCGACTTCGGGATGGTCGAGCAGCGCGGATTCGATCTCGCCCATCTCGATGCGATGGCCGCGCAGCTTGACCTGGTGGTCGGCCCGGCCGAGGTGCTCCAGCTGGCCGTCGTGGCGCCAGCGGCCGAGGTCGCCGGTTCGGTAGCAGCGGCCCTGCGGATCGTCGGAGAAGGGGTCGGGCAGGAAGCGCTCGATCGTCAGTTCGTCGCGATGGAAGTAGCCGGGCGCCACGCCGGCGCCGCCGATGTAGAGCTCGCCCGGCACGCCGATCGGGCAGACGTGCCCGTGGGCATCGAGCGGCCAGACGGTGGTGTTCGGGATCGGCCGGCCGATGGCGATGCCCGCGCGCGGCGAATGCACCTTCCAGCCGGTGGTCCAGACCGTGGTCTCGGTCGGGCCGTAGATGTTCCAGAGCTCGCCGGTGCGCTCCAGCAGCCGTTCGGCGAGCGCCGCCGGCAGTGGCTCGCCGCCGATCAGCGCCCGGAAGCGCGGCCCGCCCATCCAGCCGGCCTCGATGAGCATGCGCCAGGCCGAGGGCGTCGCCTGCAGCAGCGTCGCGCGATGCCGCTCCAGCAGGCCGCGCAGGACCGCGGGGTCGACCATCTGCGCATGCGACGCGATCACCACGCGGGCGCGCACCAGGAGCGGCAACATCAGGTCGAGCACCGAAGGGTCGAAGGACGGGCTGGTGATCGCCACGAAGCATTCGTCGGCGCCCGGCCTGAGCATGTCGACCATGCCGTCCAGGAAATTGACCACGCCGCGATGCGGCACCCGCACGCCCTTGGGCTGTCCGGTGGAGCCCGAGGTGTAGATCACGTAGGCCTCGTCGTCCGGCGTGGCGTCCAGCCGCGGGTCCGGCGCGAGCGCGGTGGCCGGCTGGCCCTTCGTCAGTGCCGGGTCCTCGATCGCCAGCAGCGTGAGCCCGAGGTCTTCGAGGATCGTGGCCTCGCCCTCCTGGGTCAGCACCGCCGACAGCTCGGCATCCGCGGCCATGAAGCGCAGCCGTTCGACCGGATAAGCCGGGTCCAGCGGCACGTAGGCGGCGCCCGCCTTCATCACGCCCAGCTGGGCGATGAGCATGTCGGGACTGCGTTGGATGCACAGCCCGACCCGCTGGCCGCGGGCGACGCCGCGCGCGCGCAGGGCGTGGGCGAGCCGGTTCGACGCCGCGTCGAGCTGGCCGTAGCTGATCGCGCGGTCCTCGGCATCGATCACCGCGATGCGGTCCGCGACCGACGCATCGCCCAGGTCGACATGGGCATGCACCAGCCGCACCGGCGCCGCGGGCGCCTTGGCGCCGTTCCAGCCGTGGCGCAGCAGGTCCATCTGGCCGGGCGAGAGCATCTCGAATTCCGACAGCCTGCGCCCGGGCTGCGCGAGCAGCCGCTCGACCAGCGCCAGGTAGTTCTCGAGCATGCGCTCGGCGGTGATCGGCGTGTAGAGGTCGCTCGCGTATTCGAGGTGGATGCGCCGCGCGAACTCGGTGTCGATGTGCATCGAGAGGTCGAACTGCGCCGCGGTCCGCGCGAAATCGAATTCGTCGATCTCCAGGCCCTTGAAGTCGAGCTGGCCGACCGGCGCGTTCAGCACGTTGAAGAGCACCCGCACCGGTCCTTGCGGGCGCAGCGTGCGGTCGTGACCGAGCGCGTCGATCAGCTCGTCGAAGGGCGCGTCCTGGTGTGCGAAGCCTTCGAGCGCGCCCCGGCGCACGCGCTGGACCAGCTCGGTGAAGCTCGGGTCGCCGGACAGGTCGGTGCGCATGACCAGCGTGTTCACCAGCGTGCCGACCAGGTGCTCGGCGGCGAAGCGATGGCGGTTGGCGATCGGCGTGCCGATGCCGACGTCCTCGCTGCCGGCCTGGCGCGAGAGCATCAGCGCGAAGGCCGACAGGAAGATCACGAAGGGCGTGACCGACTCGCGCACCGCGAATTCCCGCATCGCGTCGCGCAACCGTACCGACAGCTCGGCCGACGTGCGCGCGCCCTTGAAGCTCGGATGCGGCGGCCGCGGGAAATCGGTCGGCAGGTCGAGGTCGGGCAGGCCACGCAGGCGTTCGCGCCAATAGGCCATGTGCGGTGCGCGCGCCAGCACCGACTCGGGCCGGCGCTCCCAGGCGGCGTAGTCGGCGTATTCGATCGCCGGCGGCGTCGCGTCCGGCGTGCCGCCGGCGGCCAGCAGCACGTAGGCCTGCAGCGCTTCGCGCATCAGCAGCACGCCGGCCCAGTTGTCGGTGATCACGTGGTGGAGCAGCCAGAAGACCACGTATTCGCGGTCGCCCAGGCGCAGCAGCAGCGGCCGGTGAAGCGGCGCCTTCGCCAGGTCGAAGGGCTCGGCCAGGCGCTGCGCGAGCAGCGTGCGGGCCGCATCGTGGCGTTTCGATTCGGGCAGCGTGCGCAGGTCGATCTGCTCGATCGGGACCGTGAGTTCGGGCTCGATCCACTGCATCGGCTCGTTGTCACCCATGACGAAGCGGGTGCGCAGGCCTTCGTGGCGCGCCACCATCGCATCGAAGGCCCGCTGGCACAACGCGGGGTCGAAGTCGCCGCGCAGGTGGATCGCCAGCGGCACGTTGTAGGCGGTCGAGGCCGGATCGAAATGCTGGATGACCCACATGCGCCGCTGCGACAGCGAGGCCGGGAGTGCGACGCCGCGCGCCACCCGCTGGACGACCGGCGGCCGCGCGCCGCTCCCGGCGGCCTCCGCCGCGGCCACCTGCTGGCCGACCTGGGCGGCGAGCGCGGACACGCTGGCGTACTCGAACATGTCGACCAGCGGCATCTCGATGTCGAAGCGGGCATTCAGGCGCGACAGCACCTGCGTCATGCGCAGCGAATTGCCGCCGAGGTCGAAGAAGCTTTCGTGGATGCCGAAGGCGCGGGTGCCCAGCAGCTCGCTCCAGATGTCCCAGGTGGCCTGCTCGAGCGCGTTGCCCGGCATGACCCGGGCGGCCCGGCCGGTGGAGGCGGCTTCGGTGCCGGGCGTCGGGCCTGCTTCGAATGGTTCGGACGCTCCGCCGTCGAAGCGGGTCTCGGCCAGCACCGGCAGTTCGCCGGCCAGCCACGCCTTGCGGCTCAGCTGCCGCTGCAGCTTGCCGCTCGAGGTG